>JAHIUA010000033.1 GCA_018817385.1 Pseudomonadota bacterium | reverse complement strand
TGAAGCCGCTCCAACATAAGACACCTTGAGTTCCTCGCTTTCCCATACCCCCGACACATCCCAATCAGGATATTTGCGAAATGCAGTTCACTTTTAAATCCCTTCAAAACCCAGACAATTGCCAACAGCTCCATAACCCGGAACGCACTGGATCAAAGTAGGAGCCGGCTTCAGCCGCGAATGACCGCCGATGGAGTTTGATGAGATAAGGGGCTCGCACCACCTCCATTCGCGGCTGAAGCCGCTCCAACACAAGACATCTTTAGTTATTCTCCTTCCCATAACTCCGACACATTCCAATCAGGATGTTCGGGAAATGCAGTTCACCTGGAACCCTTCAAAACCCAAACAATTGCCAAGAGCTCCAGACTCGGAACGCACTCGTTCAAAGTAGGAGTCGGCTTCAGCCGCGAATGATCGCCGATGGAGTTTGATGAGATAAGGGGCCCGCACCACCACCATTCGTGGCTGAAGCCGCTCCAACATAAAAGCATAGCGTTTGTTGCTTTAGTTATGGCAGTTAGGGTGCATTTCGGTTGGGGGATTTGGAAAATGAAATTTGTTTGGCAGATGGGGGGAAGTTTGAAGAAAGGTGTTGCTCCTGTTTCTCCTTTAAAGAAGGAGTCCGATCCAGGAGAGGAGAGTGATGGTTTTGCTGGGTATGAGATATTCGTCTGCTCCGATATCAATTCTCGCGCCTTGGGGTCTGCGTTCTTTGTCCAGGTCATCTGTTAGTCCGTTGATAAATATCCCTTTGTCTATGATTTCGATGATGGGGGCGCTGAGATGGAGGTCTCCCCCGGCGGGGTTCTTGAACCAGGTGGGAAGGGCCGTAGTGATATTGGCCGCCAAGGTGGCGCTTCCCTCATCGCGGGAGCTGATGGCTCGGTTTGACAGGTTGTTGCTGATCGTCACATCTGTTGTTGCTGCTAAACGGTACTCGATGGCATTGGCATAGCTGTGCTCGTGATAGAGCGTGTTGTTGTATACCTGGGCTCCTGATGCCGATTCCAGACCGATGCCGACATCGCTCTGTCCGTGGTCTGGGCCGTGGTAGAGCATGTTGTTGCGGATGATCCCGCCAGTATGGCCCGAATCTCCCAGGCCGAATCCGATCCCCCGGTCGCAGTCGATAATCCGGTTTCGCTCCACCAGGGTGTCTGAGGAAAAGGACCAGAGGTGGATCCCATGTTCGGAGAGCCCGTCGGCACACCAGAAGCCGCGAATCTCATTGTCGCGGATGGTCCAGTTGGCGGCATGATGGGCATCGATACCACCCGTATAACAGGAACCGTTTATCTCCCAGACCTGTTGTCGTCCGGTCTCTGTCAATTCAATCAGACATCCAGCGATCAGGCCATTGTTGGCTGAATAGTTCTTGGCCCCGTCTTGGTTGATCTTGATCGCCTGTTGGCCGGGGTTGATGATGTGAACATTTCTGATCACGGTGTTGATCACGTCGTGGTCATCGGCGGCCATGACGTGAATGGGGTGATAGGAGGCCTCTTGCAGGGTTAAATCGGATAGGGTGACGTTTGAGGCCACGATCTGGAAAATTTCTGTGGTTTGGTAGTTGCCGTCCAGGATTACCAGCTCCCTTTTACCACTGGCCGAGGCGACAGAGATTCCGTCGGCAGTGATTCGCAGATAGCTCCCGTGCAGGGGATAATACCCGTCGGCGATAAGGATTGTTTTGTCTCCTCCTCCATTGGCTGCATTGACAGCAGAAATCAGGGCCGAGACAGAGCTAACCAGAACTGTGCTTCTGCATGGCACAGCAGTGAAGAGGAGGAGCAGGCAGACGCAGAGGACTTTGTTCATGAGGCGTTCCTTGGCAGGAGTCTGGTGACGGGTGCGATACGCACAGGGAGGCTTGAATGATTTTCGTTTCATTTGGACTCCCTATACGTGTTGGACAAGAAGGATGAAAGTTGTAGTGGAAAAGTATATCCTTCTTCATTAGAGCATCACTTTTTTTGCCTGTGCAAGGAGAATCCTCCTGTTGACATCAATCAATGGATTCACTATGTACAGGATGCCTGCAAGGAGCAGAAATGTCGACCTGTCCATAAATAAGCTGGCCTTCTCAGAGGTGCAGTTTAGCACTGCAAATGGAGCCTTTCTGGGGCAGGGGAGACGTTTTGTCTTGCCGACGAACTCCAGGCTGTTGCTATTCGTTGCCATGGAGAGTATGTGATGAGTGAGTTTTCAATGAGCCCTGGGGCTATAAAAGGAGATAGAAATGAGTAATGCGCTAAAGGGACTTTTGTTGTCGGCACTGATTTTTCCCGGTGCCGGGCAGATTATTTTGGCACGATATGGGCGTGGTGCCCTCTTTTTCGGTGCTGCATTTATCAGCGGACTGCTTTGTGTCATGGCCATTGTTCGTAAGGCGGTGGTTATTCTGCAACAGTTCGCCGCTCAGGGAGAGGCCGTGACCCTGCCAAAAATTATGAGTACGGCGGCCGAAGCCTCAACCACTGGCTCCACCCTCTTTCTCAAAGCTTCCTTTCTTGTCTTTTTCTGCTGTTGGCTGTTTGCGGTGGTGGATGCCTGGCGAATTGGTAAAGAGCTGGACGAGAAAGAGGCACAGGCGGCCAATGGTCAGGGGACTGCAGAATAAAATGGTGGTAACTCTCCAGCAACACTTCATCTTCGTCCATTGCGGTCTTTTCGAATAGCACGAGTATGCTTCGAAGTCCTCAATGAACGAATATAAAGCACTGCTAAACAGTTACAGAGCGGTTGTATGCCAATTATTGAGCATTACCTGAATAGTTATAATTGCTGCTGAGTAACCATAGAGATGAAACTGAAGATTTTTACCACCGGGGGCACCATTGATAAAATATACTTTGATGCCAAAAATGACTACCAGGTTGGAGAGCCAGAGATAGGGGCACTCCTTTTTGAGGCAAATGTGACCTTTGCCTACAGCGTCGAGTCGCTTATGCAAAAGGACAGCCTGGACATGACCGAGGCTGATCGAAAACTGGTCCATGATGCGGTGGCCGCTGAACCCTGTGCCCGCATCCTCATTACCCACGGAACCGACACCATGCTTGAGACCGCAAAAGGTCTCTTGACTATCCCTGATAAGACCATTGTCCTCACCGGTTCCATGCAGCCTGCCCGTTTGCGGGTGAGCGACGCCTTTTTTAACGTCGGATATGCTGTGGCCGCTGCCCAGCTCCTGTCACCAGGGGTCTATGTAGTGATGAACGGCCAGGTCTTTGATCCACGAACAAGTCGTAAAAATGTGGCAAAAAACTGTTTTGAAGGCCTGTGAAAAAGTGACCATGGGCCACGTTTCTCTGTGCTGGAATGGCCTCTGGGAACTATGCGCATGTCGCTTCGTTGCAGAAAACAGCTGGTGCAGGTAGTCGCGAAGCACTCTCCTCTCTTTCATCAGACACTTGATCTCTTATTGATCAACTTTGTGGGTAATCACCTGGTATGAAAAAAGAAAATGCAGTTTGGGACTTTTTCGCCTCTGTCCAACTTGCCCTTTGTCTCCTTTGTCTGCTTGCCTTTACCTCAATAATTGGCACAGTTATCCCTCAAAATCAATCTCCGCAGTGGTACCTGGAGGAATATGGCGAGCACCTGGCTCAGGTTTTTGCTGTGCTCGATATCCCTGATATGTATAACGCCTGGTGGTTTCTTGGCCTGCTGGGGCTTCTCTGTACCAATCTTATTATCTGCAGCTTTGAACGTTTTCCAGGTGTGTGGAAACAGATTACCACTGACGGCCTGGATACCTCGCTGGCACGCCTTGAAAAAATGGGGAGAAAAAAAGAATGGCAGGCCCAGTCTTCACTGGAGGCATCAGCTTCGGAGTTGAGTGCCAAACTGAAGAACAGTGGTTGGCAGAGCCGTAGACGCAATGGTGAGGGAGAGATTCTCCTCTTTGCGCAGAAAGGGGCCTATAGTCGAATTGGTGTTTATGTGGTCCATGCCTCCATTTTGGTGATATGTGTTGGCGCAATCATTGGTGAACTCTATGGATTTAAGGGGAGCGTCATGATTCCGGAGACACAGCAGACCGATAAAATCTACCCATTCAATACCGGCGGGGCCATTGATCTTGGTTTTACGGTACGCTGTGACGCTTTCAATATTGAATTGTATCCTACCGGGATGCCCAAGGACTATAGATCTGAATTAACTGTTCTGGAAAATGGTGAAGAGCTTTTCCGGACGCCCATAGAGGTGAATTCGCCAATGACTTATAGGGGAATCACTTTCTATCAATCAAGTTATGAGGGCTATAATGATTTTATTGTCAAGGTGACCAATACGGCCAGCGGCAACAGGAAGAGTTTTATTCTTCCCTTTCAAGAACAAGGGAAATGGCCGCAGGAAGGTCTCACCTTTGGCGTTATCAATGCTGAGCTTGCAGGGCAATCTGTTTCTCGTCTGAAAATCTGGTTTTCCGACGGCAAGGGCGTGCCTTCTCAGGTCTGGTTGCAAGATGGTGAAGCGCTAACCCTTGAAAGAGAAGGGGGGGAGTACCTCCTCACTGCCAAACAGATGTATGCCACTGGTCTGCAGGTCTGTAAAGATCCCGGGGTGTGGGTTGTTTACCTTGGGTGTGCTCTGATGCTTCTTGGCCTGATGATTGCCTTTTTTCTATCCCATAAACGCATCTGGCTCCTTCTCCAAGAGGAAGGCGTCGGGACAGCAATCCTTTTGACCGGCAGTGCCAATAAAAACAGGCTGGGTTTTGAAAAGGTCTTTAATGATCTGGCAGAAACTCTTCAGGAAGGACATGTTTGATGGCGGTAATGGGAAGAGGAGGGAGAGAAGGAGTGTTTTTGTTGTCTGGGAGGGGGCGTTAGCCGCGAATGGATGTGATGCGGGCCCCTTGGCTGTTAGAATTGCATCGGGGGATATTCGCGGCTGAAGCCGCTCCAACACAGAGTGAGTGCGTTCCTGGTTTGGGGGTGCTTTTGGAGAGAGTGGTATGGGGGGCGAATAGATTTTTGCTGGCGTCCCCCGGTTTTGTTGGACCGGCTTCAGCCGCGAATGGATGTGATGCGGGCCCCTTAGCTGTTAGAATTGGATCGGGGGCTATTCGCGGCTGAAGCCGCTCCAACACAGGCTGAGTGAGTTTCTGGTTTGGGGGTGCTTTTGGAGAGAGTGGTATGGGGGGCGAATAGATTTTTGCTGGCATCCCCCGGTTTTGTTGGAGCGGCTTCAGCCGCGAATGGAGTTGGGTCGGAGGAAGCGTTTCACTCTCAGTTTTGTGGGCGTGCTCTTCGCCGCTGAATCCTCTTGGTGTATCCACCTGAAGCGAGTGCGTTCCTGGTTTGGTGGTGTTGAACTTTTTGTCCGTGCGATATTGGCCACCGACTTCAAGTCGGTGGCCAATATCGCTCTTTCTTTAAGAGAGATAAACCTTCTTGAACAATATTTCACCTAATACAAATGCTGCCAGAAAGAAGAATATGGCTCCAGTGGTAATCATGATTTCGTGTAGGCTGGGACTGTATGAGTAATATTGGGGGAGATCAACAACATGGTATTGAAAATAGTGGGGAATGAGCTGGCCGACAATGACTAGATCGTAGAACAGGACAAAGACGCCGGTCAGGCAGGAAATGCCGGCGAGGGCCAGAACAGTTGAATTGTTCCCTCGTGTGATAAGGATGAGAGCCAGAGGGAGCAGGACCGCCAGGCCAACCTCTCCTATCCAGAAGTTGGGAGCAAAGCTTCCCTGGACCAAAAGAGCCATGGCCTCCGGATTTTTGGTGAATTGGGGGAAGAAACCACCCATTACCTTGACGCCTGTAAAATAAAGGATGCCCAGAAGAAGCACCATAAATAATTTTCCTGTGGCCTTCAGTGCCTCGTTGTCTTTAATACTTGGTGTCTGATTGCTGACTGCCTTTCCCAGCCAGCTAAACAGGAGAACCGCACCGCAACCAGTCAGAGTGGAGAGGGAGAGGAAGTAGAGCGGCATATAATTTTCACTCCAGAATCCCCTGGCACCAAGGAGCTCCATGTCTGAGTTCATGTTCAAATTTCCCATGGTCACCGTTACAAGGGCGATAATTGCAAAGACCTTTGCCCTCTTTTTCTTTTGTAAGGCCAGGGACATGAAGTTAAACACCATAAATATCAGGTAGAGGCTGTAAATGGTGGTCTTCCACCAGATATTTGATGATTGATGTGGAGAGAGGAGGGCGTAAGAACCAACCCGCCAGGGACTCTCAAGCTCTAAGGTAATGCACATCAGGCCAGTGGCCATGGTGATAAGGGCAAGAAAGACGGTGCGCGGGACGATGGGTTGAAATGTTTCTATAGCAAAGACCTGGCCCAGGGAAGAAACGATACAGAGTCCGGTGGAAAGGCAGGCAAAAAACACGTAGGGACTGACAAGAATACCCCATGGTACCTCCCTGCTGGTGCCAAAGGTGTGATCATGGCCCACCAGCAGGGAGTGAATCCCGAAGGAGAGGCCAATGCCACTGATAAGCGCCAGCCCCACAAAGAGCAGCACCCGGTTCATGGAAACTAAAGGGAATGTATTTGTTTTATCATAAATGGTCATGTTTTATCCTTTGTCTTTTCAGATTCAGTAACCCAGCGTTGCTGGACCCTCCTACAACTGATTCATTTCAGGCATTCATATAAAAGACATTCGGCAAGGTGTCTGTTTCCGGACGAAGGACCCAGATCACCTTTTCAGGAGCATGGATCAGTTTGTAGGCTTCACTCTCAGGATCGCTAAGGTCTCCAAAAATACGGACATTGGCGGGACAGGCAGCAGCGCAGGCCGTAATCTTGCCGCCGCTCTCTTTCAGTTTTGTGTCGTAACAGAAGTTGCACTTATCTATGGCCCTGATCGCTTCATTGAAATATCTGGCATTGTATGGACAGGCGGCCATACAGGTCTTGCAGCCAATGCACTTGTCAGGATTCATGCGCACGATCCCATTTGTTTCGTCCTTATAGGTAGCCCGGGTTGGACAGACACGTACGCAGGGCGGATGATTACAGTGATTGCAAAGGATAGGCATGAAAACCCGTCTTCTCTGCTCCTCGGTAACCGGGATGCTGCGCTCCAGTATGGTTGTTCGATAGCCATGGGCAGGGACCTTATTGGTGCTTCGGCATGCCTCCAGACAAAGTTCACAACCGATACAATGGTTTTCACGGATTACCATTGTATAGTGCGGGCTATAAGGGAACTCAGTCATTGGGACATTGCCGCCGCTCAAGGCAGCCTGTACCTTTCGGGCAGAGCTTAGTGAAAGAATTGATCCACCCAAAAATACACCTGTTATAGAAAGGCCGAATTGTAAAAAGCGACGGCGCTCTTTTGAGGAAAGGTTCTCCACGCCCTCATTGTCTAGTTTTTCCAGGTCCTTAATCTTCATTCCGTTCTCCTAAAAAAAAACGTGTCGTTCGAGTTGTCAGCTTCTTTTCAGCATGGCCGGCACACCAAGATGTGGCTATTCCGGTTCGTCGTGGCACATATCACAGTCTTGTCTGATAACTTTGCCGAATTTTGTTTCGTGTTCGTCATCATGACAACGGAAACATCCATACCCCTCATCTGCCTTCTGATGGCCAAGATGCTGGCGATAGGTTCCCCAGGTCACCTTCATTTTCGGCCAGACATTGTTCAGATATGCCTCCAGAAGAAATGTTCCTGATCTAATCAGCTCTTTTTCGTGTTCGGCCACGAAATCATTGCCGTGCCGTTTAGCCATCAGTTCAAGCAGGTCTTCGACGATTTTTTCTGTGGCCTCATCTCTGCAACTGTACTCCATTTGTAAAACGGTGATACTGTCTTCCCGTATGCCGTCGATTTCCGGAGTAAGTTTTTTGGAATAGAGACCAAAGTCGATAATCTGTTCGAGTTCATCATAGATATGGGTAGGTCGATTGTGGCAATCGATACAGTCCATGGTCCGCCACTTCAGCGTGACTCCTTCGTCAGGGATGTTGTTGCTGAGTGCATATTCCTCTGTAACACCTTCAGGCTTGGTAACCTTGACGTTACCTATTTTTGTTCGCGTTTCATCAAGGGCCTGATACTCAACCTTTATGTCACGACTGACATGCCAGTGAATTCCTTCAAATGCGTCGGTCACAGGATTGCGGCCGCCAATACGCAAGGCGATCTCCTGAACTTCAGCATCTGACTGATTGCCATTGTTGAAGCTGATAAATTCCTTCACTTTTTTTCCATGAAATTTTTCAGGCCAATGGCAGGACTCACAGGTATCCCTTGCTGGTCTCAGGTGTTCCACTGGTGCAGGGATGGGGCGACTGAAATTGCCGTCTATTACAGCCTTGACCTGGCGTAGACCCGAGAGCTTTGCCTGGACATACCAGTTGGCACCGGGACCTATATGACAGGCCACACAGGAAACCTTGGCATGGGGTGATCTCTGGTAAGCCGTATATTCAGGATCCATAACCTGATGGCAGACCACACCGCAAAAATAGGAAGAATCAGTAAAATGGTAGCCTTCATAGGCCACAAGGATAAGAACAGTGATATTGATTACTGAGAGGACTATAAATAATACGATCCCTTTTCTATGATGTTTGTCGGCCAGGTCAATCTTCAAATGTTCCGAATTGATCAGGCTGTCCTTAAACCACTTCTTGCGCCGGAAATAACAGGAGATCGGGATAAGACAGAGGCCGAACATCATGATTGCCGGCAGAAAAAGAAAGGTGAAAATGGCAAAATAATGATTGGCTATTAAGCCTGAGAGATGACCAATGAGGCCAAGTACGATCAGGGTGATG
Organism: Pseudomonadota bacterium; assembly: GCA_018817385.1. Classification (GTDB taxonomy): domain Bacteria; phylum Desulfobacterota; class Desulfobulbia; order Desulfobulbales; family Desulfocapsaceae; genus Desulfocapsa. The sequence goes on along the minus strand of JAHIUA010000033.1, from coordinate 87,904 downwards.
GAGATAGTGGTGAGCCCCACTCCAAAAAAACCAAGAGGTGTCTTCCAGGTGCATCCCAGCAATCTTTCCCAGGCCCCCGTCTCCATGCTTTCTTGAATATCTTCTGCCTTTTGAATTTCAGGTTCCGTCACCTCACCTTCTTTATGTTCTGAATCCGTCATACATCTCCTCCATGTAGACCTTTTTGGAGAATGAGAGCACTCTTTTCTCCGTTTTCAATTATCTTGTGGAGTATCTGCCTTTGTTCATCAGCGACTTCTTCGACCTCACAGTAATCAACCAGCAGTTGGGAATAGTTGATGATACCGTTAAGCCTGTTTGTGACGTCATTGACTATTGCAGAAAACTCTGCCTCTCTCCTGTTGTGTGTCAGGCTATCGGAGTTTATCTCCTTGGGTTTTTGCAGTAATTCATTAAATGAAGTGATCAGGGCTCTGACTTCAACACTCCATTTCTTTTCTTCTTTCAGCTGGAGAGGTTTGCCATCTTTTCGGGCCATTTCTGTCTGTGCGGCCAGGTCAATCAGGGGTTTGACAGACTTGCGGTAGAGTATGATCAGGGTTGAACAGGTGAGAAGGATAATCAGCCCCATTAAGACGAGCCCCCTCTTCTGATATTGCATGACCCTGTTTCGCATTTCATTGACTACGATTCTGTCAAATTGGAGGAATTGCTTGTTGATCTGGCGCAGCTGGCTGATGGTTTTCAGGATTAACTCCTCACTGCCTGTATTCTCGGCCAGATTCCTCAGGTTGATGACTACCTGTTCCAGATCAAGTTCCTGGAGAAAGGAGAGCTTGTATTGACTGGGGATAAGATGGTTATCGAGCATGGATGTATACCGGCCATGAAGGTGCTCAAACTCCTTTGCTGCGCCCAGGAGTTTCGTTGAATCTCGGGATAAAAGTCCTTCTGTGGCTTGTTCCCGTATAGTGGCGTAGAGAAAAATGGTGCTTTCACTCTCTTTAACAATGATGCTGTAATCACTCATCAGGATATTCTGACGGAAACCTGTAAGGACAAGTGCTGCTAATAAGAGGGCTGTGCCGAGAAAGCTTATTGCACTTAACCTACGAAGTGATCGCATTTGCTTCTCCTATGGACTGAGCAACGCTGCAATTTTCCTTTACTGTGCATGTGCTGCAGCTCTGTTCTGGATCCTCCTTGGCCGCCGCCTCTTTTTTAATGCTGCATTCAACTATGATATCAAACTCTTCCCCATCCAGTGTCTCCACCTGCAAGAGGATCTCGGCAATATTTTTGAGCAGACACTGCTCCTCTTTTAAGATACGAACGGCCTCATCATAGCAGCTGCAGAGGAGTTCATTGACTTCCTTGTCAATGAGCCTGGCCGTATCATGGCCCATGGGCAAACGTCCTCCCACTCCTTCAATAAAGCCTCCGCTGTCTATGAAGAAGGCCTGAGGGCCAAGGGTTTTACTCATTCCCCATTTGCAGATCATGTCAGTGGCAATCTGGGTGGCAGTGCGCAGATCTCCCTGTGCCCCTGTTGTTTGCTGTTTGAATATCAACTCTTCAGCAGCGCGCCCTCCCATGAGGACAATGATTTTGCTGCGTAAATATTCTTTTGAATACGCGGGGTGGTCACTGATCGGCAATTGCTGGGTCTGGCCAAGGGCCATGCCCCGGGGGACAATGGTGATTTTGTGCAATGGATCAGAATGAGGAAGTTTTTTCGCAAGTATCCCATGGCCAGCTTCATGATAGGCAAGGATCTTTCGATCTCTTTCGCTCATCACCATTCCTTTCCGTTCGACGCCCATGAGGATACGATCACGGGCCTTTTCAAAATCCGCATTGACGATCTGATCTCTTCCTTTTCTGGCTGCCATCAGAGCTGCCTCATTGACGAGGTTGGCAAGCTCTGCACCGGTAAAACCAGGAGTTGCCCTTGCCAAGTCATCAAATTCGACTTCAGGATGGAGGGAGACTTTTCGGCCATGTACTTCCAGAATTTGTTTTCTGCCTTTCACATCAGGGGGCAGTATGTTGATCTGTCGGTCAAAGCGACCTGGCCGTTTCAGGGCCGAATCAAGGATATCCGGTCTGTTGGTGGCTGCCAGGACAACAATGGCGTCTTCCGTACCAAAACCATCCATTTCAACCAACAGGGCATTCAGTGTCTGGCCTCTTTCTTCCTGGCCTCCGGCCGAGGAGCCACTTGCCCTGCTGGCACCCACGGCGTCTATTTCATCAATGAAGACAATGCAGGGCGTGTTTGCTTTTGCCTCTTTGAAAAGATCCCTGACCCTTGAGGCTCCGACTCCTACAAACATTTCCACAAAATCGGAACCGCTGAAACTGTAAAAAGGTACGCCCGCTTCTCCGGCCACGGCCTTTGACAACATCGTTTTACCGGTCCCCGGCGGACCCTGAAGCAGGATGCCCTTGGGGATGGTAGCGCCAACTTTTTTAAAATTTTCAGGATACTTAAGAAAGGAGACAACCTCTTCTAATTCCTCTTTGGCTTCAGAGATTCCTGCAATATCTTTGAAGGTGATACCAAGTTGTTTTCCACTCAGGCGGACCAGTTTCTCACTGGCGAATTTGCTGTCCTCTTTTCTGTTGCGCTGTAAGGACCACCAGGCCACCATGATCAGGGCGACCACAAATCCTGAAATAATGGTCATGTAAATCAGGTTGAATCTGTCTTCCTTGACAGTGACCCGAATGTTTTTTCCTTGAACTCTTTCAAGAAATTTAGTGACATCGGGAACTGTTGTCACAAAAGTATGATTGTCCCGGTCTGTAAAGGCAACCCGGTTACCGGTAAATTCAAGCCTGATGATCTGATTGTTGTTCAGGCGTTCAACAACTTCGCTATAGTCCTGGGTTGGATGGCGATGTTCCATAAACCAGAGTAGAGCCATGAACATGGCCAAGACAGAAAATAGAAAACAGACAAGAAGGTTACGGGCAAGTATGGCCATTAGTGTTACGTCTCCGGAAATCAAAAGGGGTTGTCAAAAAGAGCGTCACTGACAGTATCGTCGTGACAGTGATAGGCTGGGAGAATAATGGAACCTCTTTGCAATCAACCAACTATTCGTTAATCAGTACCTGTCCATAACATGTTCTCTTTCCCTAACTCTTCGTAGCCGACAGGAGTTACTCCTCACAAGAAGCACCCTCTGTCTGTGGGCAACTTGTGGTGATGTGTCGATTCAGAAGAGGTGGACGAGGCCAGAGGCTCCGAAAAATCGCATTTCCGGATAGATACTGATTAGTTGATTACAGAATTTAAGTTTCAATAAATCTCCCTGTGGAGAGTATATAAAAGAAGCCGGAAGGATGCAAATCCTGCCGACTTCTTTTATGTATAGCCTGACTCTTTATTGTACCCTGTTTGTTTCCATACTGATCCTGAAGATGTCACATCCCACTTACAGCTTTAAACCAGCCACCGACAAGTTGGAGAGGGCCGCCAGCCTGAAACATGGCACTGGCAATACAGGCCAGACTCCAAAGCCCGACAATACCGGCAAAGGCTGCGATACTTCCTATGATCACCTTATCCACCTCAGCCGAAACCGTTGTCTTGGTATTTTCCTGGACTATTGTTTTGTCTTTCTGTTTGCTCAGTACTGTATCCTGCATTTTCCTTACCTCTTTTTGAATTGGTCTGTACAACCAGCGTTTCCTCTCCATCTGAGTTGCTTCTGAGGGTGTATCCCGGTCTACATGCCGGCAAGTGCCTTGAAATATCCGGCAGACAGTTGCAGAGGGCCACCGGCCTGAAACATAGCACTTGTGAGACAGGCAATACTCCACAGTCCAACAACTCCGGCAAAGGCAGCAATGCTTCCGATTATCACCTTGTCAATCTCTGTGGCAACGGTGGTTTTGGTGTTTTCTTGTATTCCGGATTGAGTCTGCTCTTTAGTAGATAGTGTTTCACTCATGGCATCTCCTTTTTTGGTTGAAGAGCTTCTGTTTCTGTTTGCTTCATGATAAAACAATAGCATTATGTGTGCCAAGCCTGACATTTTGTTGGAGGGGGAATGTGTGTTTGTTTAACAGTACGATATTAAACGATAAAGCGATATATCTGTCGTCGCCTGGACCCTATCGGCACGGGTGTCCTGTTGGGGGGACAACTGTCCCGATAGTGTCCCAAGCTGTTCCCTTGATGTCCCAAAAGTGTCCCAAAAGTGTCCCAAAGCTACACTGTCAATACTGGCCGTAAAGGGTTCTACATTGAGTCTTGATTTGAGTCAGGAATTTGTTGGAGATTCATTCTATTTTTGCCGGTTTTGCAAGAAGAGGCCATTTAATTCCAGGGAAGGGGGGAGAAGTTTGGAAACTCTTCTGGAGGAGTTGATCGCTGTCGCGAACAGGGTGTGTTGCGGTCCACTTTTCTATGTGAGGTGGATGGGGGATGGAAGTGCCTTGATTGGAGATTTTTTACCTGGTGGCATTGTCGGTATTTGTTCATGCCAGGAGGGGCAGGAGGAAAGCAGTCGAGAAAAACCTATTCTTCTATATTGTAACGGTGCATCTGTCTATAGAGTGTGGAGCGAGCCACGCCCAGAAGTTTGGCAGCCTTTGCCTTGTTCCCGTGTACTTGACGGAGAGCATCAAGAATCTTTTCATCTTCTGTGAGATATGGGGTATTTGTTGAAAGGGGCGCTGCAACAATATTCTTAGGTGGAGGAGCAGGAGTCGGATGCGGAATAGGAGGAGGAGACTTGGATGTGGCCTGGACTTCCACGATGCCTGGTTTTTGTAATTCGTCAGGCAGGTGTTTTAAAAGCAGTACTGGACCATTACAGAGCACACAGGCCCTTTCCATGACGTGTCTCAATTCTCGGACATTGCCTGGCCATGAGTAGCGGGACATGCATTCCAGGGCTTGATCAGAGATAGTGGCAATTTTCTTACCAAGTCGCTTACGGAAAAGTTCCAGGAAGTGGTTGGCAAGCAGTGGTATGCCCATGGTTCTCTCCCGCAGGGGAGGAAGTTTCACTTCAATGACTTTAAGACGATAATAGAGATCTTCCCTGAATTTCCCCTGTCTTACCATTTCCTGGAAGTTGGCGTTGGTGGCCGCTATGACACGGACGTCGACCTGTATCGGTTCATCCTGGCCCACCGGGGTAAAGGTTTTTTCCTGTAAAAAACGCAAGAGAAGCAGTTGGGTGCGAGGCGAGATATCTCCAATTTCATCGAGAAACAGTGTGCCGCCGTTGGCTTGCAGCAACCTGCCGGGTCGGTCTCTGTCTGCACCGGTAAAGGCCCCTTTGCGATGTCCAAAGAGCTCACTTTCCAGTAAATTCTCACTAACAGAGACGCAATCCACCTTAATCAGCGGTTTGTCACGCCGTGAACTCTCGGCGTGGAGTGCCTCTGCGGCCAGTTCTTTGCCAGTCCCAGACTCGCCTGTGATGAGAACGGCGGTATCGACCTTGCCAATATTTTCGATCAGCTTATACACCTCCTGCATGACAGGACTAGGGCCCACGTACCCATGGAAACGGTTACGGGTTTCATTTATTTCCTGAGGTTCATCAATGGTCAGGTCTCTGGCTACAATGACAACGCCTTGAAATTCCTCATTATATCCCCGTAAAGGAGAGGCGTTAACGCTGAACATCTTTGTTTTGTTGTCAGGAGTATGACATTCTATGAGATGCTTTCTTACCTCTTTTCCATGCTGCAAAACCTGGCGTACATCGTCGAGACAGGCAAAACTTACCTCTAGAGGCAGATGGTCAAGAGCAGAAACATCTTGTATCCCTTTCTGCTTCAGCCATTGTTCTGCGGTCTCATTGAGTTCAATAATCTGCATGTTGGCATCAACAGTAATAATCGCATCACTGACTGAACGAAAAATTGTTTCCAGGTAGCGTCTGTACTTTTCGTTTTCCCGCTGCAGATGTCTGGCTTTGTTTTCCAGATTCCAGTGTTGCAGGGCTTGTCTGGTAAAACGGAGAAGGGTCTCCTTGTTTACGGGCTTTGAGATATAATCAAAAGCGCCATGCCTGACAGATTCGGCAGCAGATTCAAGATTGGGAAATCCTGTGATCATCACAACCGGGCACTTGACCCCGGTTTCTCTGGTTTTTCGGAGAAGATCGGTTCCGCAAGGTCCTATGAGGACGATATCGCTGATAATGAGATCATATTCTGTCTGGGCCATTGCCTCCATGGCCTCATCAAAGGTTGCGACGGTCTTCACAAATTTATATCCTGCGGAGGTCAGAAATATTTCAAAGGTTTGTCTGATAGAGTCCTCGTCATCGACAATGAGAATATTTGCAGAATATAAGTTTTCTTCCATAATATTAGTTCGTTGTTGGAATTTCGATGATCATTTCAGTATATTTATCCAGGATTGAGTTGACGTGGAGGTCGCCACCATGATCTTTTATAATTCCATAACTGATACTGAGCCCGAGTCCTGTCCCTTCACCAGAGGGTTTCGTGGTAAAAAAAGGTTCGAAAATACGCTCCAGGATTGACTGGGGCAGGCCGGTTCCGTAATCCTTTATCGTTATTCGGTAAACAGGGCGGTCTTCATCTCGCTTTTTGAGACAGGAAATTTCAATTATTTTGTGGGGATCAGAACGAGGGTATCTTGCGTTTAAGGCATAGCGGCTATTGCTGATCAGATTTAGCAGGACTTGCTGCAACTGATTGAAATTAGCAACAATGAAGGCGTCATTTTTCGGATACTCAGTTAGTACCATGATTCCGTCCATCTTCAACTGGTGCTGAACCAGTGAAAGACATTCCTTGACTACTTCCACAGGATTGATGGGTTCCCGCTCACAGTTGTCTGCCCGTGCGAAAGCGAGCAGATTGTGGGTAATAGAGGCTATTCGATCTCCTTCGTCTATAATCTTCTGGACAATATTAATGCCTACAGGGTCGAGCTGGTAATTATCCAGAAGAATTTGAGCAAAGTTGATAATCCCGGTAATAGGATTGTTGACTTCATGGGCCACGCCTGCAGCAAGCTCTCCGATGGCGGCAAGTTTGGCAGTGCGAATGGAATCTACTTTCTGGATCTCATCCCTGGTCAGTTCTCTGGCGAGGAGCATGATTTTGTCTATTCTGCCATCCATCTCTTTGACTGGGAGGATGGTAAAGGAATATTCACCAAAGAGACCGGGGAGTCGTGTCTCTTCGACTTTTGGTTTACAGGTCTTGAGAAATTCCTCTAAAGGACATTTGATATGTGGCCACTTGCCACCATGTACAATTTTACAGATCCCCTGACCAATAACTTCATCCCTGCTTTTTTGGGCGGCCTGCAGGGTGGCATCATTGGCCTCAATAATTATCCCATCCGGCCGTACCACGAGAACGGGATCCTGTATGGCGTTAAAGAGCTGTTCCCAGGTACCGGTGTGACATCTTTTATGGGGATTACAGCAGTCGCGGCCAATTGCTTTTGTTGCAGAACAGCATCTGTTTTCAGTTGTTTTCATATTCATAGTACGTGGATACCGCCTCAGGATTGAATTAAAGGATTATTTAAAGCGATGCCTGACCGTCAGACTACCCCATTGTAGCACATTGAAACAATAATCATGAAACATAATTAGGGGGATAAGTAAAATAAAAATTAACTTAACGGGGAGATATTCTGACTTTTTTGGGTCAATTCCTGTGATATGGCCATCTTCAGACTATTATTGAGAGAGTTGCCGTAGGGGCTGGAAAATGATGGTTCAGAGAAGTGTTTTTTTTCGCGCCTCCAAGGCCTCCCATTCTTTGACCGTATTATGGTAACGGACGCTTCGCCGGCACTCGGCCAGGAGGAGGAGGGCGAGAAAGATGTGAATAAGGGTTATGATGCCTGCAAATGGTGGCGGGGGATAGAGGATTTTATAGAGCAGGTGACAGAGGAGGCTGGCTATCACCAGGATACGCAGGGGGGCAATCCATTGCAGGCAGATGACGGCCCGATTGCGGGAGGAACAGCGGTGGAAGAACTTCTGACAGCAGTTCATCGGCTATCCCTCGTTACTCCAGGGCCTTTGGCTGTGCTTCTGCCGCCGTTACCGGGGGTGATTTCAATCTGCAGGGGAATTCGTTCCTTGAGGGCACCAACATGGGAGATAATGCCGATGAGTTTATTGTCGTCACGAAGTTGGGAGAGCGCATCGAGGGCCGCTTCCAGAGTTTCTTCGTCCAGGGTGCCAAATCCTTCGTCCAGGAAAAGGGAATCCACTCGAACATTATTACTGGTCATGCGGGAGAGCCCCAGAGCCAGGGAGAGGCTGACAAGAAAGGATTCTCCGCCGGAGAGATTCCTGGTGGATCGCACCTCGCCTGCCTGATAGGTGTCGATGACGTTGAGGTCCAGAGGTACGTTGCGGTCTCGGATCAGGATATAACGGTTATTCATGCAGGCCAGGGCAGCATTTGCATGGCTGATCATCATTTCAAAGGTCAGTCCCTGGGCAAAGTTGCGGAATTTTTTGCCGTCAGCCGAACCGATGAGCATGTGGAGTCTGTTCCAGCGCCCGAGTATTTGCTTTTGCTTGTCGATAATTGCCAGTTTTTCTGCGACATTTATCTTGTCTGCCTCATTTTTTTTGAGTCTTTCCCGGGCAGCACCGGCTTGTTCAAGAAGGTGTTCCAGCTGTTTTTCCTGCTCAACAAGTTTCTCCTTCAGTTCCTGGCCATTCTCCTGGCAAAGTTGCCTTGCCTCTTCTTTCTGGAGAGTGTTTTTTTTGTCTTCCAACAGGGTTTGCGATTTTGTCTTTTTTGTCTGCAGGTGCTTTTGCAGTTCCAGAAGTTGCTCCAGTTCCTGAGACTGGAGTCTTGCCCTGAGAAATTGATCCAGGTCCGCAAAGGGGGAAGAATTCAGAAGCTGATCCAGCCCCTTTTGCTGCTCCTCTATCTCCTTTCTCCGTTTATGGCTCCCAGATTGCAAATTCTTCTCCAGCGTGCTGGCAGCGGTGATCTGGTTGGTGCTGGCAGCGTATTCCCTCTTGTTCTCTTCCAGTTTCTTGCGTGATTCTTTGACTAGCGATTCCAGACGGTTGGCCTCATCGTCTGTGTTTTTGCTGCCAAAGAGTTCCTGCCTCTTTTGTCCTAATGTGGTGAGGGCCTCCTGACTATTTCTCCGTTGCTGCTCTTTTTCTCCGGCCTGTATTGTCAGTTTCGCCAGAAGGTCTTGGTGGTGGCTGATTCCGGAGCGAAGAGTCAGGATCTTGCCGGCAACCTGGGCCTCTTCTTCTTTTTTCTTCTTCCACTCTTGGCTTCTTCCCGCCAGCTCCTTGAGGATATCAGGGAGTTTCTCCGCAGATGGTGAATTGATATGATAAGCGGCAAGTTTAGCCAAGAGTGTCTTCGTTCTCTCTTCTTGTTCTCTGGCCAGGAGTCGCTCTTCCTGGATGAGCCTTTGCTCCTCCGTTTCAGCAGAGGAGAACTGGTGCTTGGCATTAAGGAGGTTTTTTTCGAGATTTTGCCGGGTCTGAAGCAGTGCTTTTTCTTCTTCTTCAGCAGGAGCACGTTTCTTGTTGAGTTCCTGTAAGCGCTCATAGCTCTGCTGTAGGCTTACTTTCTGACGGATCAGGTCCTGTTCGCTTGCCTTGATCAGTTGCAGATCAATTTGTTTAAGGGCTGGCAGTTTCAGCTGCAAGAGCAGCCCTTCTCCTGTTTTTTCTTTTTTGGCCAGCTCCTCGTCACACGTCTTGAGGCGGCGACTGCAGCTGTTCTGTTGCTCGCGGCAGATTATGACCCGGCGGGTCAGATCAGTGCTCTTTTTTTCAAGGTGGCTCAGTTTGGTCTTTGTCTCCTCTAGTCTGGCCTCTTCCTTGGAGAGCCGAGGGATATTTCCCTGGCTGTAGGGGTGGCTGGTTGCGCCGCAAAGCGGGCAGGGCGTGCCGTCTTGCAGATGATTGCGTTCTGCCTCCAGGCTCTGAATGCGTGCGAGGAGGAGCAGGTTTTTTTCCAGAAGTTCAATGTCCAGCAGGAGGGAAGTGATCTCCTTGCGCACAAGATCCAGTGTGGTGTTGAGTTCCTTTTCTTTCTTTGTATCCTGGAGAATCTGTCTGTGGAGAGTGGCTCTCTCCTCTGTTTGCACAGTCTGATCCTCAATGAGGAGGAGGAGATCCTGTATCGTCTTTTCTCGGTTGAGGAGCAAAAAAAGCTCTTCCTGCAGAGTTTCTGGGCGTCTTCCCTGAAGGAGCTGACAGATTTTCTCCTTCAGTATCCTGAGAGCGTGCTCCAGATCTGCAACTTTTTTTTGCAGGGCCGTTTCTTCCTTCACCAGCAGGCTTACGGCCTCCATTTTTTGCACCATCTCCTGGTGCGCCTTTTTCTGGGCCCGAGAAGCGGCAATACTTCGTTCCTGAAGGTGAAGAATAGAATTGATTTCCATCTCCAGGGCGGAAAATTCTTCCCCAAGTTTTTCATCCCCGACCTGTTGTCTGAAAAAGTTGAGCAGTTTCTTTTTCCTGTTTTCCACCAGGGCAAGTTTTTGCTCAAGATCCTTAAGAGAAGTCCTTACTCCCTGTTGTTGACGAGAGATGTCTTCCCCAATGTGAGTGCGTTCCTGGAGTTGTTTTTCTGCTGCCTGCAGATGCAGGTCTACCTCCCGCACCTCTTTGATCAGTTTCTGACCGTTTTTCTCTTCTCGTTCACACTCTTCCAGTTTTTGTTCACTTGCCCGACAGGCCGTTTCGCTGTTTTTCTGCAGGCGAAGAAGAGTCTCGAGAGTGGATTGAAGACGCTTGATTTCAGCCAGGTCTTTGTCCTGGCTGGTGATAAGGGCTTTGTATTCCAGGAATACCGGTTCGATCTCCCGGGCTGCCAGGGCGAGTGGCAGTCGCTTTAGTTGGGGCGCACAATCCTTTTCTTCAGCCGCTATGGCCTGGAGCTGCCGGTTGTATTCTTCGATCTCCTTGTTAAGTCCGCTAAGGGTATTGAGCCAGTCGAGTTTTTGTCGTGTCTCTGTAATCTCTTTTTTGTCTAATTCGCTCTGCTGCTCTCTTTCCCGAATGACTTTTTGAAAGTCCACTTCTTCTTCCGGGCTCAGGAGGTTGATGTGGGTAAGTGTCTGTTTCAGTTCTTGCAGCCTGGCCTGTTCCTCGTTACGAAGTTCGTGGACCTTGATGGAAAGACGGGAGTAGATTTCAGTCCCTGTAATCTGTTCGAGGATAGGTGCTCGATTGTCTGGCGAGGCCTGAAGAAAGGCGGCAAATCCACCTTGGGCAAGGAGGGTGGAGCGGGTGAAACGATCAAAATCCATCCCTGTAACCTCTTCCACCCTGCTGGCCACATTGCGTAGCTGGCTTTCAAGAATGGTACTGCTTGCGGCATCGGCTATCTCATGTCTGGGCTGCTGCAGTTCCCCACCAGGCTGCTGGCGTGAACGGTGTTGGGACCAGTGGCAGCGGAAGTGTCCTTTGACGGTCTTAAATTCCACTTCGGCAAAACAGATGCCGGTGTGTCTGCTCATGATCTCGTTGGATGTCTTGGTTATTCGGGAAAGGCGGGGGGTGCGGCCATACAGGGCCAGGCAGATGGCATCAAGAAGAGTGGATTTGCCGGCCCCTGTGGGACCGGTGATTGCAAAGAGGCTGTTTTCGCCATAGGCTGAGTCTGTGAAGTCGATATGCCAGGTCCCGGCCAGGGAGTTGAGATTCTGAAAACGAATTTGGAGGATCTTCATGACCGCCTACTCCCGAGAGCTGTCTTCATTTTCCAGGGCAGCAAGCGCTGTGCTGAAGGTCTGCTCCATTTCCTGTTGCTGATCCTGATCAACTTCATGGAGATGGAGGCATTGCTGGAATACCTGGAATGGAGAGAGATCTTCCAGGGTCTTGATCTCAGAAGTGTGCTGCAGCACATGGTCATAGATCCGTTTGTTGCTGATGCGCAGGACCTCAAGGGGGCTGTCGGCAACAGCTCTATCAATCTGCTCCTGTAGGTCGTCCAGGAGGGCCTGGCCGGAGTAGTTGATTTCAAGGAGAATGGATTGTTGCCTCTCTCGCAGGTGATTAATGGTCGTAAGGATGTGGACGAGGTCTCCAGTGATACTGTGCAGTGCTTGAAAGCAGGGGACTGGAATTTCAGTCACCGTGAGGCTGGGCGTGAGGGTTACCGCAAGGACGTATTTCTGTTTGTCAGCCTCATTAAAACCCATGGTGAGAGGTGCCCCGGAATATCGTCTGTTCTCCTGCCTTCTGACTTTTTGGGCAAGATGGAGGTGACCCAAGGCGAGATAATCGATCTGGGCGGGAAAGGTATCAAGGCCCACACGGACGAGAGAGCCCACATACAGTTCGCGAATCCCGTCTCCCTGACTGGTACTGCCGCCTTGACAGAAGAGATGGCCCATGGCCACAATGGGGAGAGGCTTCTCCAGGCCTTCCTGGATCTTCTCGGCCCGTTCATACAGTCTCGAATAATGGTCCTCTATTCCTGCCAGGAGCTTCTTCTCCTTGTCATACAGGCTTTCTCCGGCATCAGTTGATCGGAGGTCCCTGTCCCGAAGATAGGGCACGGCAAGGACCATAAGCTCGGGCCTGTTGTTTTCGTCGCGTAGGAGGATGATCTCATCGTCCATCTCTTCAGGGGCTCTGCCAATGACATGAATGTCGAGAAAACGGAGGAGTTCCCGGGGAGCATTGAGCAGGGTAGGGGAGTCATGGTTACCTCCGATAATGATCACATGGCGGCAGGGGGAGTGGGAAATTCGGGAGAGAAAGCGGTAATAGAGCTCCAGAATCTGGTTGGAAGGAGTCTGGCCATCAAAGACATCACCGGCTATGAGCAGGGTCTCAATCCCCTGTTCGTCAAGAACAGTCAGCAGCCAGTCAAGGAAAAGGGAAAACTCCTGGTAACGGTGCTTGCCGTAGAGTTTATGGCCGAGGTGCCAGTCTGAGGTGTGAAGGATCTTCATGGGAGTCTATTCAGAAAATGAGGAAAAATACTACCATGTCGGCTACCTGTTCGCACGGGAAAAGTGTTTTCGAGAAAAGCACTGAGTGGAAGGCTGGTACGTTACGGGCGGACACATTCTGAGTATGTTTTTTGAGACCGGCCGAACCTTTTGCGGGCGCGGGGGCTTATGAAATACCAAGTAAAGAAGAATACAGGTGTTGGACCCTGGAGAAGGAGGTTCAGGGGCGATCTGCCGGGAGACAATACTGTGAAAAAAAAAAGGGAAGAGGTGTGCATGACACACCTCTTCCCTGGAAAAAATTTCTGCTCCCCCGAAAAATTGGAGGAGGAAGGATGAAATTACTCTTCTATACTACAATCATCTCCGCTGCAATCAACTTCTGCTATCAGATAAAAGGCGTTGAAATCACGTTTTTTCAGCTCGTTGTAGGCCATTTCTGCTCTGGCGCCAGTGGTGCAGTGGATGTAAATCTTCTCGTTTTTCTGCAGGTCTTTTATTTTACAGACGAACTGGTCCATGTCTTTACAGAGTTCGTCCAGAGGAATGTGCTGAGAATTGGGAAATTTTCCGGCGGCAACCTCCTCTCTGGTCCTGACGTCGAGAATTGTCGCTTCCTTTGGGTCAGCCAGGGCCTTTTTAAACTCTGCCACCGAGACCTCACCCTCGGCGAGGATTCTTTTCCAGTTGATATCGGTGACTACCGGTCCTTTTTCCAAGTTGCCACCAAGCTGTTTCCAACCGAGGATACCACCCTCTACCATGGAAACATTTTTATAACCATTTTCTAAGAGCATCCTCATGGCGGCAGTGGTTTCTTCCTCATTGTCCGAGTAGAGGACCACAGGGGCCTTGAGGGGAATCTCGTCGTAATTGTCGGAAAATTGGGCAAAAGGTATGTTTACTGAGCGTGGGATACGCTCTGCGCTATCTTTTTCAGGGGAGCGCAGATCGATAAGAACAATATTTCCGCGACAGACCCAGCCATAGTTGGCATAGGTCGGATACCCTGCCTTGACCCAGGCCGGCTCACCGGCAAGCATAACACGAATATTTTTATAACCAGCTTGGACCGCCTGACCGGCGGACTTTGTACTCATGCCTCATGTGGGCCCTCCACAGTAAAAGATGAGTAGCTTCTCTTTGTCTTTGGGGAGGTTCTGCAGGAGTTCCTGCATCTCACAGACAGGGATTGAAATAGCGCCGGGAAGATGTGATGCGGAGTATCGGGCACCGGGGCGTGAATCAACCAGGAGAAAATCTTTGTTGCCGTCAAGCAGGGCTTTTACCTCGGTCGGGGTGATAGCGGTAACACCGGGAGCCAGTGTGGCAAGTTTGGGTTTAATAACGGTAGCAAAAGGAATACCAGCGCGCATTTCATAAGCGATGACGGCTCCTTCCCCTTCAGATGCATGTTCGAGCCCCTTGGTCTTGTCGTCGAAACTGACCATGACGGTTTTTGCATCTTTGCCTTGGCCGACAGCAATGGAAATTTGCTTGGCCTTGTTTGATTTCCCTACTACCTTGCCTTTATAGACGGGGCCTTGATCTTTCTTGGCCTCAGTGCTGACTGCAGGTTTGGCAGCAGTGGCGGTCGATTTGACATTCTGATTACATCCTGTCACCAAAAATGATGCCATGATGAAAAAAGGAATGAATCGGGTCATGGTTTTCTTCATACGTACTCTCCTCTAGATCGAAATAATTGGGTTAGGACAAGGTTGTCCGGGAGTATTTTTGCAGGCCAATAGAGCATCTTGCAATTCCTTATGCACAATATGTGCCAGGTTGAATTGGTTTGTGTAGCTGTCTGAATTGCTATGGCAATTTATAAAGAGGTCTTTTTTTATGTGGTGCAAAAAAACTATAGTATATCTTTCCTCGGAAAAGAAAATGTGAAAGCGGAAAAATTAAGAGAACGCATAGAGGCTGATCAATTATTGTCATTTATTCCAGTGACATGTCTTTACAGTGGCAGGGGACGGGAACAGGTATCCCATGGCCAGAAAGTGAGAAAGAGAATTATCCTCGAAGGGTGAAAGGAAATTTGTTGCCTGTCAATTAAATTTGCCCCTGTTTTCTCGGCGCAGAGATGGCGCTTACAGGCGGTAAAGGGTCTTGAAGATCTGATCCCTGTGGTTTGTTTTCTGGTTAAGCAAGATGACAAAGGGGTTCAGCGCTTGATCCCTTTTAAAATAGCCGGCATAACAGTATACATCCGTCAGGGTTCCTGATTTCATGGGGACCCCGTATTTTTGCGGGAGCAGTGAGGCATAGGGTTTAAAGGTTTCCAATACCTGGATCATAGCCTCTGGACTGATGCGGTTTTTTCTCGATAATCCTGATCCTTCGACCATGGTGACCTGGGTGGGCTGCAGGTGGAGCTGGTCGCGAATAAACGCATTGACCGTCAGCTGACTTTTTTCCCAGGTTGCTGGAGGACCATATCTTGCCCTGCCAAGAGCCAGGTAAAGCTGGTTGGCCATGAAGTTATTGGAAGCGAGCAGGCAGGAGCGTACCAGGTCGCTCACTGTTTCCGGGGCCACATAGTCTAAGAGAGCTGTTGTCCCGGGGGGAATCTTTCCCTGTTTGATTGCACCTGTCATCTCGACACCTTGTTGCCGAAGTATCGTTTGAAAGAGTTCACCGCAATAACGAAGGGTGTTAGAGAGGCCTCCCTGGTCAGGGAAGGCATTGACATTTACCCGCTGCCGACCATCGTTGAGGGCCTGGCCGATTCTTCCCATCAGTGGCAGGTAGGGGGTCTGTGGCTCGGAGGAGCGGACTTTTGAATTGCGGAGAACATCCAGGGGCAGGGCGTTAAAGTTGACTGCCAGGGCGGAGCAGTCGGCGTCATAGGGGTTCTGGGAATTTTCGGAACCATCGGCATCCCCTTCCAGGGCAAATGCCGAGTCATCGAGTATAATGTCTCGTATTGCCATGATTCCCAGGCCCGCTACTGATTTGGCAATGGAGGTGACTTTTTCAGAGACCAGGAAGGGATCTCCTGAACCGAGGATATAGAGATTCTGCTCTCTGTCGAAAAAGAGGCGGGTGGTAAAGTGATAATTTGGACCGAGAATTTCCAGGGCGGCCAGGCTGGTGATGAGTTTAATGGTGGAGGCCGGGATAAAGGTCTTCTCCATATTCCTTGCCACGACAATTTTTCCGTTTTTGCTCAGGGCATAGCCGCCGTGGATGACATGCTGTTGCAGGCCTGGGTGTTCCTGGGCCTGACTGAGGGGACAAAACAAGACAAGGAGAAGAAAGAAAACCACGGCTTGTAGTGTGGAAACCTTCAGCCGGGGCATTCGATTCGGTCCCATTGGTCTCTTCCGTTTCAGGGAAGAAACCAATGGGAGGAATAGAGAAGAGAAGAAATCAGATCTTCGGAAGCTTGGCCATGGATGCTTCGATGGCCTCTTTCGGGTAATCATAGTTCTGGAGATCCCCGGAAAAGTATTTGTCATAGGAGGCCATGTCAATGAGACCGTGACCGGAAAAGTTGAAGAGGATGGTCTTGGGGTCATTCTTGTCGCGAGTGGCCTCAATAATGGCACCGCGGATGGCATGGCAGGTCTCGGGTGCCGGGATGATCCCCTCTGTCCTGGCGAAGAGGACACCAGCCTCGAAACATTCCAGTTGATGAACCTTGATTGGGTCAATGATCTTTTCTCGGACCAGTGCCGAGACAATGGGAGCCATACCGTGATACCGGAGGCCACCAGCATGAATTCCCGGAGGAATGAAATCATGTCCCAGGGTGTACATATTGAGCAGCGGAGTGGTCTGGGCCACGTCACCGAAGTCGTAGGCCAGTCTGCCCATGGTGAGCGAGGGGCAGGAGGCGGGCTCCACTCCGACAAAGCGGATTTTCTTCCCCTCCAGATAATCGGGGACGTAAGGGGAGGCCAGGCCGGCAAAGTTTGAACCACCACCGCAGCAGCCGATGATGACATCGGGGTAGTCGCCGGCGATTTCCATCTGTTTCTTGGCCTCAAGACCGATGATGGACTGGTGGAGAATAACATGGTTGAGAACAGAGCCCAGGGCATAGTTGGTGTCTTCCCGGCTGGCCGCATCCTCGATGGCCTCGGAGATGGCAATGCCCAGTGAACCGGCAGTATCAGGGTACTCTGCTCGGATCTTGCGGCCGATATTGGTGCTGTCGCTGGGGCTAGATACGATATCAGCACCAAAGGTCTGCATCATCGATTTTCGGTAGGGTTTCTGGTCAAAGGAGACGCGGACCATGTATACCTTACACTCAAGCCCGAACTTCTGGGTGGCAAAGGAAAGGGCGCAGCCCCACTGACCGGCACCTGTTTCAGTGGCGAGACGTTTGATGCCTTCTTTGGCATTGTAGTAGGCCTGGGGAACGGCAGAGTTCGGTTTATGCGATCCAACCGGAGAGACCCCCTCGTTTTTGAAGTAGATCTTGGCCTTGGTGCCCAGGGCCTGCTCCAGAGCTCTGGCGCGAACCAAAGGGGAGGGACGCCATATTTTCAATACATCCAGGACTTCTTCCGGGATATCAATAAACCGTTCACCGGACATTTCCTGTTCAAGAAGTGACATGGGAAAGATGGCACCTAGTTTTTCAGGTCCCATGGGTTCTTTGGTTTCCGGATCCAGGGGAGGCAGCAGTCCATTTGGGATGTCCGGCCCTACATTATACCATTGGGTTGGCATCTCGTCATCGCGAAGGACGATTTTCTTTGTCGTCATGGGGGCTCCTTTTAAAATCTAAGATATACATACCTATCATCACCCAGAAGGTGGACAGATACAGGTTCAAGGTTATGAACATATTTCTACCATAGAGAGAGAGGTCGAGGCAACAGGATTTCCGGCCTGAAGCGAGGAAAGCTGGACCGTATCATTTCTGGGTATCTTTTTTCGGTTCATTCCATCCCGTCTTGATAAGATCTGCGCTGAGCAGTTCTTTATGCTCTTTTGCCAGGATTGCTGCCAGGGCTTCCAGAGGTTTGACTCCTGCCTCGGTGGCCTTGCTGATCATCTCCAGATACAAGATGTCTTGGTTTTCAACCTCCAGCTTGACAACCAGAGGCCGAAGGTCGATCGCTTTGGTTTTTCCCTTACGGCTGCGTTCAATGGAAAAGGTGTCTGTGTCTAAAAACTGCTGCAGCCGATTTTCCTCCTCAGCAGTGAGGGGTTCTTCCAGGCGGATACGGTAGCTGCTGATAAACATCTGGGGAACAGAACCGTCACTGAGGATGATCTTCTCCACATGCAGACCACCGACCAGCTGCTCGTTCAAACGTGCCTGAGTCGCTGGCAGGTCGGTCAGGGGTTCTGGCAGGTCCATGATGAAAAATTCAGCAAGACTCTGGGTGCCCACCGGCAGGGCAGGCCCAAAAGAGACCTTGGGGGAGGGGTTAAATCCTTTGGAAAAATTAGTACGGATTTTTGCCCGGCGCAGGGCCCGAAAGATGAGCTGGAGAATCTCCAAGTGACCGAGGTAACAGATATTTCCTATCCGTGAGTAGGTGACAGTGTAGCGAAAATGCTTTTCGTCTTCAGGCTGGCCGTTGGCTGCAGGAGAGGGGCAATTGCCGCTTTTCTCTCGGACTTCGGGTCCTTGTTCATCTGTTTTCGGACGCTGAACGATGGGTTTGATCTCTTTAAAATCACAGAGCCCACACTGTTGACAGCCATGGTAACGGCAGTCGGGAGTGTAGGTTTCGGTATGGGCCTTTTCAAGCTCTTCCAGGAGGAAACTGGTGTCGACACCGCTGTCCAGGTGCTGCCAGGGCAGGATCTCATCGTGGCCTCTGGGACGCAGAAAAGAATCCAGAGACAGTTCACATTCCCGGGCCGCCTCTTCCCAGAGGCCGAGAGTAAAGTGATCGGACCAGGCGTCCAGCCGAGCTCCTTTGTTCCACACGGTTTCCAGGAGATTTGCCAACCTTCTGTCGCCGCGGGAAAACACGCCTTCGAGGAAACTCTGCTCCGGATCGTGCCATTTCAGTTTCATCCCCTTCCCGGGCATGATGGCCTTTAAGCGGGATATTTTTTCCCGGCTCTCTGCCATACTGATCTGTTTCTCCCATTGGAATGAGGTATGAGGTTTTGGGACAAAAGTTCCCACGCTGACGTTGATCTGGATACGGCCTCTTCCACTTTGGGCTCCGACCTGCTTGGTCATCTTGGCCAGTTCTACAATGGCATCTACATCTTCGGCTGTTTCTGTGGGTAATCCAATCATGAAGTAGAGTTTCATCACCTTCCAGCCCAGACCAAAGGCATCACGGCTGGTGGTGAGCAGGTCTTCTTCGGTGATTCCTTTATTGATGACTCTGCGCAGCCGTTCACTGCCTGCCTCTGGAGCGAGGGTGAAACCGGTTTTTCGCACCCGTTTGATCTGATCCATCACCTCCTGGGTCAGGGTACCCACCCGCATGGAGGGCATGGAGACGGAGACAAGCCGTGAGGAAAAACGATCCATGAGTTGGGGGAGGAGTGTTGACAGACAGGAGTAATCTCCGGTGGAGAGGGAGAGAAGGGCAAGCTCATCGAAACCAGAGTTCTCTATCCCCTGTTTGGCGATAGCAAAGATCTGTTCCGGACTGCGTTCACGTACCGGACGGTAGATGATCCCTGCCTGACAGAAGCGACAGCCTCGGGTACAGCCCCTGGCGATTTCTACACCCAGACGGTCATGGACGATTTTGCCGTTGGGAACGAGGGGGTAGAGGAGATGATCAACTTGAGAGAGATCTGCCAGAACTCTTCTTCGCACCGTTGGAAATTCAGGGTTCAGGGGGGTGATTGCAGCGATTGTCCCATCCTCATTATAGGCGGGGCGGTAGAAAGAGGGGATGTAGACTCCCGGGATTGCTGCCAGCCGTTCCAGGATCTGTGCTCGGGGCAATTGTTCTTTTTTGGCCAGGCGGATACACTCTCCAATCTCGACAATGGCCTCTTCCCCATCACCGAGGAGGACGGCGTCAAAAAAGTCGGCTATCGGTTCCGGGTTGAGGCCACAGGAACCACCTCCCAGAATAATCGGCATTCCTTCGCTTCGCTGTTGGGCCCGGAGAGGGATGTGGGCCAGGTCAAGGATGGTAAGGATGTTGCTATAACAGAGCTCATACGGCAGGGTGATGCCCACGAGGTCAAATTCAAGGAGGGAACGGCCGCTTTCCAGGGCGCAGAGAGGGAGGCCTTTTTCGCGCAGCAGTGCTTCCATATCTTTATCAGGGCAGTAGCAGCGATCGGCCAGGATGTGCTCTTCCCTGTTGAGAAGATGGTAGAGGATCTGTAATCCCTGGTGGGACATGCCTATTTCATAAAGATCGGGAAAGACGAGGGCGCAGGAGAGGGAACCTTTTTCCCACGCCTTGTTTGCAGAGTTGTATTCAAGCCCTAGGTAACGGCCTGGTTTGTTGACAAAAGGTAAGGTCCTTCTTTGGTCGGAAGTATGTGTCATATGAGTTGATCTCATGGTTTTGGTATGGGCGGTATCACTGAAAAAGAATTTCCTGCAGTGGGAATTGCCCGGTTTTGTTGAGCGTGTAGCCATCCTCATTTACTTAAAATAAGTTGACTTTTCAAGACAGGATGATGTATTCAAAAAAGTATCTTATTTGTTCTTGGAAAAAGAGCATGTTATGTTTCATGTAACTCTTCAGCAGCACTCCATCTTTGTCCGTTGAGGTCTTCTCGAATAGCATGAGTCTGCTTCGAAGTCGTCACTGAACGAATATAAAGCACTACGAACCAGTTACAAAAGGGTTGGTTGCCTATTCTTGATAATAACCTGAAGAGTCACTGTATTACGAAGGTCTTCTTTTTATGATAGCTTCATAAAAAATCTTTATCTGCTTTGTTGTGACAACTTTTCAGTCACTACTGTATGCTGCCTGTGAGTACTATTTTTTACATTCGTAACCCCCGTAGCCGATTCTTTTCGAAGTCTGGCGTTGCTCATGATGATTATTAACTTTTTATCGAGTCTATCTTTTATGAAGAGTCGGAATAGTGTTTGTTTTCTGCTTGGCTGTTTGCTGTTTGCTTTTGTTCCTGGAGCGGCAAAAGCTGCCGATGCCATGATCGAGAAAGTGATTTACCAGGAAAAGGATGGACACAATGCGGCAGTGATTTTTCATCTCAATGGTCCGCATCTCCCCAAGGCCTTTGCCATGAAAGGAGACAATCCGCGTGTGGTCTTTGACTTTATGCAAACACGCCCGCACCGCAGCGTTCCCGCGACCATTGTTGCAGAAGGCAGCATGGTGCGAAAAATACGCATGGGGATTCACCCGGATAAGACCAGAGTGGTGATCGATCTTGTTTCTCCAGGAGAGTATCATTTTGATCAGCAGTTTGATAGAGATGAAAATATCCTGACCATTCTCCTTGTCGCGGCAGATCTTCCTCCTAAGCCAGTAGAACCCGTTGTCTCTGCGACTCCAGAAAAAGGGGGGCCCTCTCAGGTGGTTGCTGCGCAAGAGTCGCTTGCTCCCCAATCCGTTGTCGAGGAATCAGTGAAGGCTGGTGCTCAGACTGAAAACAAGGCGACTGAATCAGAGGTGTCGGCTTCTGCTCCTCCACTGCCTAAGGTGCCGGGCACGGAAGAGAATACAGAGGTGGAAGAAGAGGGTGAACCTGTCCCAGACCCATTGCTGAGTGAGGTCTCCTTTGAGAACACATCCAATAATGGAGAAATGGTCCTCTTTAAACTCAATGGGTTTTATCCTCCCACGGTGAGCGGAAAAGAGGATGGAATCCCTCGGGTCATCTGTGATTTTCCCGGTACAAGACTGGGTGAGGCGGTGGTGAGAGAGCTGGCCAGCCATGGGAAATACGTGGATCGCATCCGGGTGGAGCCGTTTCACGAGCCTGACCGGGTACAGGTGGTCCTGGAGCTTTTTCCCAATAATAATTATGATCTGCAGCAGGTCTTTTTCAAAGAAAACAACCTCTTTGTCATAATCGTTAACTCCTACGATGCCCTTGACAAAAAACAAGCGCCTAAGCCTAAGAACTCACACCGGTGATGAACGGTAAGCTGGCCCTCAGTACAGTCGTCCCCCCTTGAGGGGGGGGAAGTACCTTAGAAATGCTTTTCAAAAAAACACGAAGAGAATTTTGTGAAGGTACTGATCAGGGTTGGAACTGAGTCGCGTATCCGGGAGGAACCGGTAACCCAAAATCATCCTCCTGTAACTGGATGTCGGTCCTGATCTCCTTGAGTTCAATCCTGAACTCAGCTCCCCAGGAGAGGTTGGTGACTGCTATATTCTTTCGAGGCAGACAGCGATCGCCTTTGCCTTCCTCCTCCTTGTAGGAAATTTCAGCAAGGGTCGCGCCTTTTGAATCAAGTATCAGATAGCCAAGAACCTCTCTCTTTGCCGGGGCAAGATGGACATAGACCTTCTCTGTTGTCCTTTCGGGTCCAGGATTGGCAAGATGCAGCCATAGGGTTTGACTGGCTGGATCCCGGTTTATTTCCTCTATCTCCACAGCTCGATCAGGAAGGCGTCCGCTGAGGTAGGCAAACCAGTTGTCGCTGACCAGAATGGGCAGTATTTCATTGCGCAGGGCCAGGGAACGGATATTGCCGCGAATATGTTTCTGTTGAGCTATGTGCAGCGATTGGAATGTCCTTCCATTACTGGAAATGGCGTAAAGGGGTTGGCCCAGCGGATTATTGATTACGAATTTGAAAAAAGAGGGGGCAAGCAACTGCAGATACCCTTCAATAGCGCTCTCTTCCATTGGATGCTTCCAGAAGATCAAGGCCGTGGCGTCAAAGCTGTTGGGGCAGGACTTGCTCTCTTCCTGCATGCGCTGGATGGTCTCTGCCACCCCTGCCACCTCTTCCTCGTTAAGTTTTTCGCTCCAACGTTGTCTGGCGCATCCCCCGAGAAAAAGGTCAAGAAAAACGGCGGCTAAAAGAAGAGCTATCCCATTCCATCCTTTTTTATTTTCCCTGCAGGCCATCGATTTTTTCCTGGACGCGGAGTTTTTTGTTTTCTTCCCCAAAGAGTTCTCCGGCTTTTTGGTAAGCCTTCCTGGCCTCGTCGTTTTTCCCCTGTTGTCGATAGATGTCACCAAGGTGCTCATAAATATGCGGATCATTCGGTTCCAGTTTCAGGGCTCCAAGAATTTCTTCAATGGCCCTGTCCAGCTTTCCTAGACGGAAATAGACCCAGCCCAGGCTGTCTCGTATATATCCATTGTCTGGTTTCAAGGTCATGGATTGTTGAATATATTCCAACGCCTTTTCCAGATTGATGTTATTGTCTGCCCAGGTATAGCCGATATAATTCAGGGCCTCTGCATGATCGGGCTCCAACTCCAGAACCTTTTCCATGCTGACTATGGCCTGTTGCTGTTTGCCATCCTGTTCGAGGAGAAGACCGTATTCAAAGTAGAGTTGTTCGTTATCCGGATATCTTTCCAGTGCATCTTCAAGGACCTGGTAGCCTTCAGCCATCATATTTTGTTCCATGTAGAGAGAGGCCAGGAGGGCATAGAGGGCGGGGGTGTTGCCAATCTCATCCTTCAAGACATGTTTGAGCAATACAATAGCCTGTTGCTCCTGTTTATTCTCCATGAGAATTCGTACCTGGAGAGAAATACTATCCTGATAGGGACTGGAATCAGGTAAAATCTTGCCCAGAATCTCCATGGCTTCTGCAAAGTTCTTTTCTTCATAGCGAATAACCCCAAGCATGTAGGCCGCTTCAGATGATTTGTCATTGGCGACAATGGGTCCCAGGATTTTGGCTGCCTCGTCAAGCTTTCCGGAACGGAGGTAGAGACGACTGGTGATCATATCTATCTGTTCTGTCTCTTCACTCAGTTCCCGCAGTCGTCGCAATTCCTCAAGGGCGTCTTCTTCACGATCCTGGAGGAGCAGGATGTGGACCAGACCAAGGCTGGCCTGTTCGTCATTAGGGACCAGGTTGAGAACTGATCGATACAGGGCCTCTACCCGATCGTACTTTTCAAGAACGCTATAGAAATCTGCGAGTTCGAGAGCAAGGTTGGCAGACCAGTTGAGTTCCAGGCCTTTTTCATACCACTTTGCCGCCTCGACAAAATCTCCTATCTGGCTGGCCAGACGTGCCAGGTAAAGGTGAGCAAAGAGGGAGTCCGGGTTCAGAGCCAGGGCTTTTTTGAAGGCCTTCTCCGCATCAGTGGTGCGATTTTCCTGGGAATAAAGGAATCCCAGACGGAGGAGGATGGTTTCATCTTCAGGATTCAGCAGCAGAATATCCGTGTACAGCTGGATAGCCTCTTCGATTTCACCGTTGCGTACATCAAGACGGGCGAGAAGCAGTCTGTCGGTGATGTTTTCAGGATTGTCAGCAATAATCTGCCGCAGCCACTGGGCCGCCGCCTTGTATTTTCCCATCTTGATGAGGAGAAGAGGGAGTTTACGCAGGACATAATGGGAATCAGGGTCACAGATTAATGCCTTTTCATAGGCCTCCTGGGCCTCGTTGTACTGTTTGTTATTTTCCGCATGGCAGCCCCAGAGGAAATAAAAATAGGAGCAGGAGATGTCAACCCGTTCTTCCCCTTTCCCTGTTTCTTCTTCATCCAGAAAAGGATGTGGCTGCAGTGATTCATCGAGCAGAGGAGGAGTGCTGCATCCTCCAAGAAGGAAGAGCAGGGCGAAAGTCAGGATCAAAAGGCAGCTGAGGGGGCGAGGGACTGAGGTCATTGCAGTTTCTCAAGAAGAGGTTGAACAAGGTTGAGGACATCGCAGTGAATGGCCTCGATACTGCGGGCGGCATCAATCCTACGGATGAAGGGAAGCTCAATTTGGGAAAACATTATGGCCACCTGGCGGAGATAGTCTTCTTTTTCAAAGTCATTCAGTCTTTCTCCCCGTCCCTGGGTAATGCGCTTGATTCCGGTCTGGATGGGGGCCTGGAAGAGGAGTACAAGATCAGGAGCCGGGGCAAAGTCATTGCGGGCCAGTATATACTCTGGATCAAGGCCGGCAGCCCCCTGGTAGGCGATGGTGGAAAGATAATAACGGTCACAGAGGATGATCTTTCCCGCCTCCAGGGCCGGAGAGAGGATTTCCTCGACATGTTCTTTTCGGTCGGCCAGAAAGAGGTCAAGTTCCTCTTCCTGGCTGATGGTGTGACGATGCGTATAGAGTTCGCGAATCTTTCTGCCGTAGACCCCTTCGGTGGGCTCCCGGGTACTCAACACAGGAAATCCTTGTTCTTGCAGGGTATCGGCGAGAAGCTGGAGTTGGGTGGATTTACCAGTTCCGTCAGTTCCTTCAAAGACGATGAGTAAGCCGGTTCTGTTTACTGCCATGTGGAATCCTTAATTGACTGCAGGTGCACTCTTGTGTCGAGCCCTGTTGCCTGCAATTGTGGTTGCCAACTCCACTGCGGCAACGAGACTTGCCGGGTCAGCAATGGACTTGCCGGCGATGTCATAGGCCGTACCGTGGTCAACGGATGTACGGACAATGGGGAGACCGAGGGTAACATTTACTCCGTCCGAAAAGTGGAGGAGTTTGAAAGGAATCAGTCCCTGATCATGGTACATGCAGACGACGGCATCATAGTGACCCTGTGCAGCTTTAAAAAAAATGGTATCAGGAGGAAAGGGGCCATGCAAGTTTATTCCTTTGTTTTTTGCCTTTTTCATAGCTGGAATAATGATCTGTTCTTCTTCTCTACCAAACATACCCCCTTCCCCGGCATGGGGATTAAGGGCGGCCACGGCAATCCTGGGTGCCGCAATGTCAAAGTCAATCTTCAGACTTTGATGGGTGGTGCTGAAGAGAGCGCACAGTGATTCTTCCTGAAGGAGTTCGGGGACCTGGGCCAGGGCGCAGTGTATGGTTGCCAGGGTAATACGCAGGCTCCTGCCTGCCATCATCATAACCTGAGTCGGAGAAGCAGTGAGGGCCGCCAGCATCTCTGTATGGCCGGGATAGTAATGGCCGCTTTCCTGAAGAGCTATTTTTGAGATCGGACAGGTACAAAGGGCAGAAAAAATCGATCCCTGGATTCCTCTGACCGCAGCAATAATGGCATCGGCCATGGCTACTGCGGTCTTTTTGGAGGGATGACCGGGATGGATATCCTCTGCTGCCAGGTGGGAAGTCTCAAAGAGCGGAATAACTCCACGTTCTATTTGAATCGGCTCACCCGGGGTCCAGGGGATGATGGAGACATCATATTTGAATCTGTCGGCGTAATAGCTCAGTGCCGAGAAATCCCCAATGACGACAGCGGCTGGTCGCTCATGGTCCTCGGGGAGACTGAAATATTTGAGAATGATCTCTGGGCCAATGCCGGCAGGGCAGCCCATGGTTATGGCAAGAGGAAGCATGGAAGACACTGTTTTTGAAAGATAAACATAGAATGTTGAACGGTACTGGAGGTGATGATCCCAAGGCTCAACTCCCATGCAGGAATGAAGCATGCGTGCATACAGCTGACATGAACAATTATTTTCTTGGCTTACGTTGGTTGCTTGTTTAAGAGTGTGTACGTCAAAATTTGCGAGTGAGTAAGGCGTTACCAGCCCGAGACTGATTCAAAACAGTTGGGGATATGTTCAATGGCAACTTTGCCCTTGTCTGGAAGCAGTATGGAAATAACATCAAAACGGGCCGGCTGGTCCAGGAGTTTGTTACGATTCAGGTAGTCGAGGGCAACTCTTGTCAGCTGGGCCTGTTTCTTTGTGGTCACTGCCTCGAAAGGTTGGCCAAAACGGAGGGTTTTTCTGGTCTTAACCTCGACAAAGACCAGACAATTCCCATCACGAGCTATGATATCAATTTCTCCAATTTTTTGCCTATAATTTCGTGCCAGGATGGAAAAACCCAGTTTTATGAGGTGGTGGGCTGCAAGATCTTCCCCCTGTTTCCCGAGAGTGATTCGTGCCTCAGACAAACTCTTTGACCCCCTTAAAGCTCAGACGATGATGGGAAGAAATCCCATATTCTTTGATTGCCTGACGATGTTCCTTGGTCGGGTATCCCTTGTTGCTCTGGAAATTATAACAGGGAAACTGGTGATGAAGTGTTTCCATCAGTTGATCACGGGTTACCTTGGCCACGATGGAGGCAGCGGCAATGGAGGCGGAACGGTTTTCTCCTTTTATCAAGGGGTATTGCGGCATAGTAAGTGGAACCGGAAATTTCCCGTCCACCAGAAGGAAATCCGGAGAATAATTTTGCCGTCTCAGATCCTCAACAGCACGTTGCATGGCCAGTAGTGAAGCCTGGAGGATATTGATCCTGTCTATGGTCTGCTGGGAGACTGTGCCGATACCGATACGGGCAGGTATTTCCTGGAGGTGGCTGAAAAGGAGTTGCCGTTTTCGGGCGGAGAGCTTTTTCGAGTCGAGAAAAAGGGCGTGTTCACATTCTTCGGGAAGAATGACGGCTGCAGCAATCACCGGTCCCGCTAAGGGGCCTCTGCCAACTTCATCAAGACCAGCCACAACGGAGAAACCCTCGTGTCGCAGGCTGCGTTCGAGTTGGAAGTTGTGCTTCTGCAAAGAAGCAGGTAAGGATAGAATTTCATCTATCCTTACCTGCGATGGAGCTGGGCGCTGCTGATCAGCGGACAAGACCGCGCTCGCGGATACGTGCGGCTTTACCACGTCTGTCACGCAGGTAGAAGAGGCGTGAACGTCGAACTCGGCCACGGCTGACAACTTCGATTTTCTCAATACGCGGATTGTGGAGGGCGAACGTCTTTTCAACGCCAACCCCATGGGAAATTTTACGAACGCTGTAGGAAGCATCCATCATTCCTTTTTTGCGTTTGATGACCACACCCTGGAAGATCTGGACACGCTCTTTGTTTCCCTCAATGATGCGTATGAAAACCTTTATGGTGTCACCTGGGCGAAAATCCGGGTGATCCTGGCGCATCTGTTCCATTTCAATTCTTTCGATAATAGTGCTCATAATATTTTCCGTTGTTTGTCGGTTATGAAGCTTTTCGAGGTCTACGCTCTGATTCTGCGTTTACCTATCTACTTAGCTGTCTGATATTCTTCGTTTTTGTAACTTGGTTGTTTTTTTTATTGCTCAACTTAATTTTCTTCCCGGTTGCCTAGCAGTCGATCAAGGATGATCGATACGGCTGAGCGTACGGAAAGATGATTATATCCAGTGTTGCCTCCCACAGGTGGCAGGGTGTAATCTGCCATGTCCATGACCTGCGGGGCCATACCGTGTGCTGTACCAAAGAGAAGAAGCATTGCTTCTCCTTCTTTGATTCTGCCGCGCACTTCTTGATAACTCAAACTTTTATTTTGTCTCTGGGCGCTGGTGGTCAAAAGGAGGGGTTTTTTCCCCTGCCTGTCCGTGATTCTGGTGATCACCGTTTCCAGGCTATCTGCCACCTTCACCAGTTCCAACGCCTCTTTCCGGGCCGGGTTGTAGACCGACCCATGACCGCTATTCCAATGCTCAAGTATCTCAGCGACCAGTCCCTGCTGGTCTGTATATGGTGTGACTATATAGTAGTTGTCAACACCAAAGGTCTTTGCCGCTCGGGCAATATCATGAAGATCAAGATTCGTTACAGCTGAACCGATAGTCTCTCCAATCTTATTGATCACCGGATAATGAACAAGAACAATGTCTACCCCAGTCTTGCTCAAGCTCATTGTTCCTTCTGCAACGCTTTCACCTTGTCGTAGAGCTGATTTTTCTTGAGCAATTTGATCTCAGCCTTGCTGAATACCTCTTTTTGCAGAAGGTCTGGACGACGGTCCATGGTTCTGCGCACAGACTCAAGAAAACGATATTGTTCAATCCGTTCGTGGTCCCCGGAAAGCAGTATCTCCGGTACCTCTTGGCCTGCAAAATCTCTCGGTCTGGTGTACTGCGCGTGTTTAAGTAACTGTCTACTGAAAGTATCCTTTTCAGCAGAGTCAGCGCAGCCAAGAACTCCTGGCAATAGCCTGGTTATTGAGTCAATGATGACCATCGCTGCCAGTTCTCCACCGGTGAGGATATAGTCACCAATGGATATCTCGTCTTCTACCGCGGCAGATATGAACCTCTCGTCCACACCCTCATAGCGGCCACAGACAAAAATGATATGTTGCTCTCGGCTCAGCTCTCCTGCGATTTTTTGACTGTACTGCCGCCCCTGGGGACTAAGCAGGATGACACGACCAGGTCCTTTTTTTGCTCTGACCGATTGTAACGCTGCCGTCAGTGGTTCCGGCTTCATGACCATTCCCTCACCACCTCCAAAAGGCCTGTCATCAGTCATGGAGTGTTTATCTTCAGCAAAATCACGAATATTGGTGATTTCTATCTGAACCTGATCAGCCTCTCTCGCCCGGCGAATGATGGACTCATTCAAAGGCGACTCCAACAGATCTGGGAAGATGGTTAGGATATCAAAAATCACAGGGTCGTCTGTCCCTAGTTCTTCTCATCGCAGTTGATGTCAATCAGTCCCGGCGGTGGTGCAATTATCATCGCTTCCTTGTTGCGTTCAACAATCATACCGGGGATGAGAGGAATTAAAAACTCGTCATTTCCTTTTCTGATAACAAGAATGTCCTGCGCTCCATTGTCGAGAAAAGCTTGCACTGTGCCCAGACGTACCCCTTCATCAGTGGTAACATGAAGTCCTTGCAATTCATGGAGATAGAACTCATCTCCCTTGAGCTGCGGCAGCTCGTCTTTGCGGACAAGGACTCCGTATCCGCTGAGGCCCTCTGCATGGCTTCGATCGTTAATGCCTTCAATAACGACGATGGCCTCCTTGTTGCTAGGCCGTGATCTGACAACAGTAAAAGGAGGCGTCAGTCGTCCCTGTTCTGAAACCAAAACAACATGCCGATACTGGCTGATATTTTGGGGCCGACCAGAAAAGCTCATGATCTTCACCTCACCCTTTAATCCATGGGCTTTGGTGATTTTTCCGATCAGCACATAGTCGTCTGTCGGAAAGGAGAAACTATCTGTCATTTTTATCGGAGGCTATTCCAGGATATTGAGACGAGATTTTTTATCATCCTTTCCGGCAGTGGCAGCGAGAAGAGAGCG
Source organism: Pseudomonadota bacterium (assembly GCA_018817385.1). Classification (GTDB taxonomy): domain Bacteria; phylum Desulfobacterota; class Desulfobulbia; order Desulfobulbales; family Desulfocapsaceae; genus Desulfocapsa. Next base: position 57,980 of record JAHIUA010000033.1, on the reverse strand, counting down.
CATGGCCCTTGCTGTTCTCCCCTGTTTGCCGATCACTTTTCCCAGGTCATCCTTATCAACAGCCAAATCAATAACTACAGTATCATCTTCTTCGGTGACAGTCACCTGCACACCTTCGGGATTGTCTACCAGTGATCTGGCAATAAAAGTGATCAGTTCCTGCATGGTCCGCTACTCGGTTGCCGGAGCTTTTTTGAGAAGACTCTTCACAGTTGTGGTGGGTAAAGCGCCTCTTCCCAGCCAATCCTGAAGCTTTGCGTCATTAACAACAATAACGACTGGATCCTGAAGAGGATCATAAGTGCCTACCACATCAAGAAATTTTCCATCACGTTTGCATTCACTGTCAGCAACAACGATACGATAAAAAGGTTTCTTCTTCCTGCCAAGTCTGGTTAAACGAATTCGAACTGCCATTCCAGATAATTCCTCCGGTTATGTGAAACCTCATCAGGGTTCCTATGAATCAGGCTTTATGCCATATTTCTCTGCCATTAAGGCTGAAAAAATATTTTTATTTACGCATGCCCTTAGGCATTTTCCGTCGTTTTTTACCGGTGACGAGCCCGGGTTTTCCTCGCATGTTTTTCATCATCTTGAGCATGGCCGCGTAACTTTTGATAACACGGTTCACATCCGAGACCGAGGTTCCGGAACCGTTCGCGATACGTTGTCTGCGGCTTCCGTTGATGATCTTGTGGTTCTGCCGTTCCTTCCTGGTCATAGAGCGGATGATGGCCTCGGTCTTGGCCAATTCCTTTTCGTCAGGTTTAGGAGCGTCTTTAAGCTGTTTGAGTTTGTTGATTCCAGGAATCATCCCGAGAATCTGGTCAAGAGAGCCCATCTTTTTGATCTGCTGGATCTGACCCAGAAAATCTTCCAGAGTGAATGTGGACTGGCGCAGTTTTTTTGCGAGTTTGTTGGCCTCTTGTTTGTCAACGACCGCTTCTGCTTTTTCGATCAGGGTAAGGACATCACCCATTCCCAGAATTCTGGAGGCCATACGATCCGGGTGGAACACTTCCAGGGCGTCAAGGCCTTCACCGATACCGACAAATTTGATGGGCTTGCCGGTTATATTCTTGATGGAGAGTGCAGCACCGCCCCTGGCATCACCTTCCATCTTGGTCAGGATCACACCAGTTATTTCAAGGGCCTGATTAAACTTGTCAGCAACTGTTACCGCATCCTGTCCGGTCATGGAGTCGGCAACAAAGAGGATCTCGGAGAGTTTGATAGAACTCTGGATATCTTTGAGCTCGTTCATGAGCTCTTCGTCGACATGGAGACGACCGGCTGTATCGAAGATCAGGGTGTCATAGCCTTTTTTGGCGGCTGCTTCCATGGCCTGACGACAGATTTCGACTGGTTTGCTGTCAGTGGTAGAGGGATGAACCGGAATGTCCAGTTTTTCTCCAAGTACCTGCAGCTGTTCAATGGCTGCAGGGCGATAGATATCTGCCGGGACCAGGTAGGGTCGCCGCCCTTTTTCCTTGAGCATCTTTGCAAGCTTGCCGGAGGTGGTTGTTTTACCTGAGCCCTGAAGGCCTGCCATCATGATTGTCACAGGCTGTCGGCCATCAAGACGGATCTGTTCAGTATTGCCGCCGAGGAGTTCAATGAGCTCATCGTGAACTATCTTGATGATCTGCTGTCCTGGTGACAGGGTCTTGGTTACCTCTAAGCCTACAGACTTTTCAGTTATATTGGCGATGAACTCTTTAACGACCTGGAAGTTGACATCTGCCTCGAGCAGGGCCATACGCACTTCGCGCATGGATTCCTGAATATTCTCTTCGGTTAATATTCCGGTGCCACGAAGTTTCTTGAATACTCCTTCCAGCCGGTCTGTCAGATTGTCAAACATATCAGGTAGTCGCCATTGTGACCCTTTTTCGGGTAACTGGTTGAATTATGGTTGATAAAGATAATATTTTCTTGTGCATGACAGGTGAATTGTGAATCACTTGCGGCCAAGGAGATAAAATATGATCGAAAAATCACTAAAAATACTTAAAATAAAATATTCTGTCAAGCAACGAACGTCTTTGAGATGAAAAAAGTGAAAAGGATTTGCGGCAGAGCAATAAGTTTTTTATGGAAGCAGCCAGGAGCCTGTCGGACTTAGACATAAATCTGCTGCAAATTTGACAAATCGGCCCATATTTCCATGGCTTTTCGTTAAATAGACCTGCTATTCGCCTCAAATCCATGAAAATCTGGTCTCGATTTCTCTAATTTTCCCTACGATTCTCTAAATCCGACAGACTCCTAAGTATTTTCGTTTTTCAAGTCTCTGCAAAATCAATCTCTTCTTTCGTCTGCGGGGGGATGACTGCAGACCTGCTTGAGGCCTCTTTTTTTTGAAAAGGTACAAGAGAGAGGTTTCTCTGAATTTTTCCTTTCTGATTCAAATAGTTTGATGCTACACTACATCGAGATAGTGATGTTGGCACGCCCTACAGGGGTAAGCGCTCGATTATTACAGGATGTAGAAGTTTTATGGGAACGTTGCGATCAGGTCTCATTTATATCGGAGTCTTTATCCTCTTTCAAGGCATTATCTTTGCCATGGTTGACAGAGGGGAAAAGTATGATGTCGACTTTTATATCCAGCAGCATCTCATTAGTCAGGAAAAGGAGTTCAAGTTTGTTCTCAACTCCTTTGCTCGACAGGCTGAAATTGTTGTCAATGAAGTATTTGGTGCAGAGGAGATCGTGAGCCTTTATTCAGAGGCCAGGAATAATCCTGAGCGCCGGGATGAACTCAGGAATCGCCTGTATCGGTGCCTGTTACCTTCCTATCAACGGTTGTTTTTGCTGGGCTTTAAGCAGGTCCAATTCCACTTCTCGGATGGAACCAGTTTCTTACGTCTTCATATACCGGAAAAGTTTGGCGACCAGCTTTTTCCTTTCCGTGAATCGCTTCGTCTGGCGAATACAGAACAGCGATATGTAGAGGGCTTTGAAATTGGACAAAACGATTATGCCTTTCGCTATGTCTTTCCCATTAGTAAAGGGGGTGTCCACCTTGGCACAGTGGAGACAGGCGTCCCTTTTTATTCAGTAGAAAATGTCCTCCAGAACGTTTTTAACATCGAATACTATCTTCTCTTACGAAAAGATGCCCTGGCTAAAAAGAATAAAATTGAATCTTCCGAAGATTACCTGAGCAGTCTCCTTCTGCCAGACTATTTTCATGAAAAGGATGATCTGGCCTTCCATAAGAGTGATCATGAAGGGCATTTGGATTTTTCTGAGATGACAAGCATTAATGAACTGCTCAAGGGGCGTATCGAGAAGCAGGTTGGCACGCAGGAAAAATTCGCCATACCGGTTCATTGGTCCGGCAAAGATTATCTCGTCACCTTCCAGTTGCTCAATGATATCAGTGGCCAAGAGGTCGGGTATTTTATCAGTTATGGTCGCGACACCGTTCTCCAGGCTATTCGCCAAAAAGTAAATGTGATCCATATCGTTCTTGGGACTCTCCTTTGCGTGTCCTTTTATCTTCATTTCATGGCCAATAAACGAAAAGCAGAGCGGATTCGTTTTCAACAACAGCTGATCGAGGCAATCCCTACACCCGTCTGGTTTAAAACCCCGGAAGGGAACCTTTCTGGCTGTAACACTGCTTTCAGTGAGACGATTGCTCCGGCCCGAGACACGAGAGAGCAGCAACAATCAAGTGACATCTGGAAGGAACAGTCTGTCATAGAGCAGCATATGGACGAAGAGGTCTTGGCAAGCAAACAGGTAGTGAAAAAGCAGATTGAGTATTGTTTTGCAGATGGGAGTCGGCATACCCTGATAGTTCACAAGGCTCCCCTGATTGGTAGCGACGGCAAAGTGCTTTTTCTGGTCGGATCGGCTTTTGATATCTCAGAGAGGAAAGAAGCAGAAGACTTATTGCTTGAATCACATCTGGAGTTGGATCAAATTTTTAATACGGCAGCCAACGGAATGCGTATTATTGATGCCAATCATGTAGTCCAGCGGGTTAACACCGCCTTTTGCGACATGGTGTCCAGAACTTCTGCAGAGATTGTCGGCAAAAAGTGCTATGAAGTTTTCCCAGGTCCCAACTGTGGGACCATAAGTTGTCCCTTGGATCGTCTCGCTTCAGGTGCAGAGCGTTTTAAAACGGAAATGCAGAAAAAAATGGCCGCGGACAGAGACATTGAATGTATTGTCACTGCCGCTTCTCTCCGGGACAGGAATGGTAATTTCACCGGCTTTGTGGAGGATTTTCAGGATATCACCCTCTTCAGAAAGATGGAGCAGAAGCTTAGAGATATGGCCATTACCGATAAGTTGACAGGAATTTATAATCGTCGTGGATTTCTGCTCTTTGCCAAAAAACAGCTGTCCGCTGTCCGGCGTAGTGATCAAGATGCCTTTATTACCTATATTGATCTTGATAATCTCAAAACGATCAATGATTTGCAGGGGCATAAAGCGGGTGATCTGGCCATACGATCCACCGCCTTATTGTTGAAGAAAATGTTTCGCCAGCCTGACATTGTAGCTCGTTTGGGTGGAGATGAGTTTGCTGTATTTACCAGTTGTCGCTCTGGAACGAGCAGCAACGAGGCGATTTCCAGGCGAATGATTGAGGCTGTTGAGGAGGTAAACGCAAAGGGTGAATTGTCTTTTACAATGTCCATCAGTTTTGGAATTGCCAGGTATGAGGAGAAAGAAAGTCTGGAGCAGTTGATGAACCGGGCAGATGGGAGAATGTATCAGGCGAAACGGGAAAAGAAGAACAAGGTATAAAGAGAGTCAAAGAAAGTATGTTTATCCTCTGGAAGCCTGTCGGATTTATATCTTAGTCCGTCAGACTCCTGGGGCCAGGGTCTGTTCCGAAGGTACCAATCGAGGACTGGCATGAACTCCTCGTTGTTCAGTCGTTGTCACTATCGTGGTCTTCCATATCCCTGGAATCGGCTTGCGCCGGTATCGGAGATTTCTTCATCGGCCCCTTGCAGAACCATCTACTTCGAGTCGGTGGGCAGGGAGGCTGCTCCATTCTTCTCTAATCTAAACCGTTGTTCCAGAGTATGCGTTACACCTGTTGCGAAAAGGCTGCTGGAATAGAGATTGAATGCAGTGACTTCAAAAGGGGGCAAGGCCAACGATGCATGGGCCTTGCAGAAGGAAGAGAGCTGCTCTCGAGAACTGTTTTTGATTCTGGCCAGGGTAATATGGGGGTGGAAAACTCTCGCCTCCTGAGCAATTTCTGTATCTAAGATCCTTTCTTTGAGAAGTTGCTGGAGTTGCAACAATGGTTGACAGGGAGCCACCCCGGCCCAGAGAATATTCGCTGTCCCCTTGGCTGGGAAGGTCCCTACATCCTGGAGGGACAAAGAAAAGGGAGCTGCTGTGACGGTTAGGTATCCTTGCCGCAGTTTATGGAAGAGCAGCATATCTACTTCACCAATAAAGTTCAGGGTCAGATGCAGCTGCGCCTGAGGGGTAACGCGTACCCCAGAGAGTTCCCTGGCCAGGCGATGGAGGAATCTGCCTTGTTCCTCTGGCAGGTCTATGGCGGTAAAGAGTCGAACCACTTTTTTTCCCATCACCTATGGTAGATTATTCTCTGAAACTGTGCAACACGAAGCGTACTTGTGCTATTCGAGAAAACCGCAGTGGACAAAGATGGTACGCTGCTGAAGAGTTACCTGTCAGCTTAGTTTGAAACGATTAACCATGCCATGCAGTGCGGCTGCCAGTTCATTGAGTTGTGCGGCATCTAAACCGAGTTTGTTGCCTTCATTTTTGACACAGGTGGTAGAGTGGCTGACGGCTCCGACGTCGCGGGCAATCAGATCTGATACGGTTGAACTCTGGGTCATGTTTTCATTGACATCGGTTATCCCCTGGGCGGCATGGGTGATGTTTGCGGCAATCTTTCTGGTCGTGGCAGACTGTTCTTCTATGGCCGTGGCAATGGAGGTGACGATTTCGTTGACGTCATCAATAACTTCAGTGAGTTCCTTGATATCGCCCACGGTTTTCTGAGTCGATGCCTGGATCAGTTCGATCTTGCCTTTGATCTCTTTCGTGGCTTTGGCCGTCTGTTTGGCAAATTCCTTGATTTCGTTGGCGACAATGGCAAAACCCTTTCCTGCCTCACCGGCCCTGGCTGCTTCTATGGTGGCATTGAGAGCAAGGAGGTTGGTCTGTTCGGAAATATCGGTGATTACTTCGGTGACCTTGCTGATTTCACTGGCTGCTACGCCCAGTTCATCGACACGGACCGAGGCCTGATTGGAATGTTCTACTGCTTTTCCGGTGATTACGCGTGCTTTGGCAGAATTCCGGGCGATTTCATGTACCGTGTTGTTCATCTCTTTTGTAGCGGCTACAGCCATGGCGATGTTGTTGGAGGCCTGCTCGCTAGCCGCCGCCACCGAGTTCATCTTTGTCGACATTTCTTCTGTTGCCGAAGAAATATTCCAGGCCAGAGATGAAGTGTTGTCTGCTTCCACTGATCGGTTCCTGTGGGGAAGGAGGAGAAAGGGGGCTAGGAGGATATGACTAAGCTTATGACATCGATGTGTGTTTCAATGTCAAGAAAGCTGTGTTGCCGGTACGGGTGGATGGCTGTTATGCGTTTACTGTCAGGGGGGGAGAAAGATTGGAACGCAACAGTGTATCGAGAGCACCCTGGTTTCACCCGGCTTTTATTCTTGAGACACTCGGTACACTTCCTCGATGGTCGTGATCCCTTTGAGTACCTTGTCGGCGCCGTCGCGGCGCAGGGTGATCATCCCATTTTTGACGGCATGATCTTTGATGTCGTTGGCGTTGGCCGTATTAAGAACCAGATGTTTCATGGACTGATTCATGAGTAGAAGTTCAAAAATACCGCAGCGTCCCTTGAATCCGGTGTGGTGACATTTAGAACAGCCCTGGCCACGGTACACCAGTTTACCTTCCATTTCCTCTGGCGTGAGGCCGAGTTTTCTGATGGCAATCGGATCCGGGATATAACCTTCCTTGCAGTGGGGACAGATAATACGCACCAAACGCTGAGCCAGGATGGCATTGATGGAGGAGGAAAGGAGGAAAGGCTCTATACCCATGTCAATGAGGCGGGTGATGGCGCTGGCCGCATCGTTGGTATGGAGGGTGGAAAAGACCAGATGACCGGTAAGGGCCGACTGGATGGCAATCTTGGCGGTCTCGGTATCGCGGATCTCTCCCACCAGGATGACATCCGGGTCCTGGCGAACAATGGAGCGAAGGCCAGAGGCAAAAGTGAGGTTGATTTTAGGATTTATCTGGACCTGGCCAATACCGCTGATTCGGTATTCGATGGGGTCTTCCACGGTGATGATGTTGATATCAGTGTTGTTGATGGAGGTGAGAGCCGCATAGAGGGTGGTGGTTTTTCCGCTTCCTGTGGGGCCGGTGACCAGGACAATTCCGTTGGCTGCCCTGATCTGCTCTGAGAAGGGAATGAAGCGGTCCTCTGGCATACCCAGGTCGGTAAGGGAGATAAGGACCGAAGACTTGTCGAGGAGGCGGAGCACCACCCGTTCGCCAAAGGCAGTGGGGAGAGTGGAGACACGGATGTCCACATCCTTGTTGGCCACCTTGAGTTCTATTCGGCCGTCCTGGGGGAGACGTTTCTCGGCAATGTTGAGATTGGCCATAATCTTAATGCGGGAGATCAGGGCTGACTGCACATGTTTCGGCGGGTTGAACATGCCGTAGAGGATGCCGTCCAGGCGTTGGCGGATTTTTAACGAGTTCTGGTACGGTTCGATATGGATATCAGAGGCATTATCACGTACGGCCTGGGAAAACATGAGATTGACCAGGCGAATCACCGGTGAGTCACTGGTGTCATCAAGCAGGTCTCCGGTTTCTTGGATCTCGGAGAACAAGGCCTCTGGGTCTTCTTCGTCGATATCCTGCATTACCTCCTCTGCCGTGTTCTGGGTCATGTCATAGGCAAAGTTGATGGCTGAGACAATGGCAGCCTGGGGGCAGAGCACCGGACGCACCCCTACCCAGCCCAAGAGACGCCGGAGGTCATCCAGGGCCTGGAAGTTGAAGGGATCATTGATGGCGATAAAGGCGTCATCACCAACGGCCACCGGGACCATGATATGTTTCTTTAAAAAGGCGATGGGGATGGAGGCAGTAAATTCGGTCTGGATTTCGGGGGGGAGGGAGATGGTATGATCCATTCCCATTTCCCGACCCAGTTTCTTGAGCAGTTCAATCTCGTCTACCATGTTTTGCCGTACCAGTATCCGCACCAGTGTCCCTCCCTTTTCCTTTTGGAGGTCCAGGGCCTGGTGGATCGATTCGCCGGGGATACCCAGCCTGTCTATGAAGAAGCTTGCGGCGTGTTGCATGGTCGGATTTGTCGTTCGTTACAACAGTTATTGGACATTGTTTTCAGGATAGGGCCAGTCATCAGCCTGTTTTTTGAGGCGCTCAATGTGTTCTCTACATATTTCCTTTAAATTTGAAGTGTTGGAGCCTGGATCCTCTGTTCCGCCGTTTCCAATGGCTTCTCTGTTATCAATGACCTGCTGGTAATATTTGATGGCATCTATCGTTCTGCCCTTCTGCTCGCAAATGACTCCCAGGTTCATCAAGGCATAGGGGGAGTTTGGATTGATGTCGAGAGCCTCTTTGAAAAAGTTTTCCGCCTCATCATAGCGCTGTGCCTGCATTCTCTGAAAACCGATATCAGAGAGGCTCAGGGCATGGTCGAGGTTGGTCTGTTGATGCAGCTGCTCCTTAACTTCGGGCATGACCTTGTCGAGCTGTTCTTCTTTGGTCAGAGTTACCCGGGCGATATCTGCGGGGTTTTTGATGATATGGGGGGTGATAAAGATGAACATGTTGGTCTTTAAATGAGAGGTGTTATGGGTCTTGAACAGCCAACCGAGGATGGGAATATCGCCGAGCAGGGGAATCTTCCACTCTGCTTCCGTGGCATCATGACCGATAATGCCACCAATGACAATGGTGTCGTTATCCTGAACCAAGACAGTGGTTTCGGCAGTTCGTTTAAAGGTTACAGGACGGTCAACCTCGGAGGCACTGGTGTTGAGTTTGCTGACCTCGGTAGAGATTTCCAGGCGCAGGGTGTCGGCCTGATTGATCTGAGGAGTGATGATCAGCTTGGTGGCAATGTCCTTATATTCATAATTTTGATATCCGGTACCGCTGTCTGCCTCAGAAGTTCTGGTGAGGTAGGGACGGTTTTCACCGACACTGATCTCGGCTTTTTGGTTATCCGTTGTCAGAAGTTGCGGGGTGGAGATGATGTTAAAATTGGAATTACTCTTATAGGCCTTCAGGATTGCGGCAATATTGGGGAAGGTGATTCCTCCGATTTCTATTCCCTGTTTCAGGACGCCCAGGCTAAAGCCGGTACCTACGGAGACGGCCCCGTCATCATTGGTGCTGATGGCTCCGTCCATGGCAAATCCGTCACTTCCTCCCCAACCACTGACCAGGGCACCGGTGTTATCAGAAAAGGCCCCTGCTCCGAGCCAATTGACTCCTACCTCAAAGGTGGTATCCGTGTTGACCTCCATGATGAGGGCCTCAATGTAGACCATGCGGCGTGCAATATCGAGCTTCTTGATCACGTTTTCCAGGACCTTGAATTCGGAACGGGAGGCGGTGATGATGAGGGAGTTTGTCTGCTCGTCCGCCATGATTTTGACATCTTTAGAGATGGCCGGTAATTTGTTTGGACCGTCGGTGCCGGTCTGTTGGCCCGGAAGGTTGGTAAGAACTGCAGCCAGATCCTTAGCTGTGGCGTGCTGGAGATAGACCACCTGGATATTTCCTTCATTCTGTTCCGGTTGGGAGTCGAGCATGGCAACCAGTCGTTTGACCCGGAGGATGTCTCCTGGGCCTGCCAGAATGATCAGGGCATTGATACGATCATAAGAAACTATTTTGATGCCGCTGGTCGCCCTTGATCCTTTTTGAATATTCGAGCTTTGAAAGATGGAACTGATGGTAGTGGCCAAGGTGCTGGCAGTGGCATTTTCCAGGGATACAACTTCCAGCTCATCGCTGCTGTAATCGACGTCAATGGTCTTAATGATGGACAGCAGCTTCTGGATATTGGAGAGAGTGTCAGTGACGATCAGCATTCCGGACTGGGTGTGGGCGATGACCACCGAGGTCTTGGAAACCAGGGGGGCCAGTACCTTTTTCATCTCGTCTGGAGTAGAGTGGGTAAGGGGGATGAGCTGCGTCACGATCCTGTCTTCCGGATTCGAAGTTCTCCCATGGCTCAGGGTATCGATATTTTCGGTACGGGCCCTGACCGAAGGCATGATCTTGATCATTGAGCCGGACTCAATCGTGGTAAAGCCGTTGACATCGAGCACCGATTCAAAGACCCGGTAGGCCTCTTCCTCGGAAATCTTGGTGGGGGAAATGATGGAGACGGTTCCTTTTACCGTTTTGTCGATGATGAAGTTTTTCCCGGTAAGTTCACTGATATATTTGATAAAGAGGAGGATGTCCACATTGTCGAAATCAATGGTGATAAAACGCTGGGATCCAGTCTGAGGACGGGGCTGGGAAAGGTCCTGTTCTGCACTTCTTGCCATACCGGGAAGAAGAATCAGAGTGAAATAGAGAAGGACCAGGGACAGGGGCCTGATTCTTTCGGAAAGAGTTTGGGTGGGCATACAGATCATGGTTCAGCTACCTGAGTGTTATTCTTTTTAAAAGAGACCCTTCGTGGGGGAGTCATGGAACCGGGGCGTTGACTTTGTCCACCTGGCCCGCCTTTCACTTCATCTTCGGCAACGGGAGGGGACAGGTCTGGATCTAACTCTTCTGCCTGCTCCTCGGGCTCAATGACTTCATCAGTAATTCCTTCCGGCTCTTCTTCAGTTATGGGTTCCGGCTCTTCTTCAATGATTGGTTCTGGCTGTTCTATTTCATACTGATTGATCAGAGGAGATGAAAGAGTTGTGTTTCCTCTTGCGCCAGAACTCTTCGGCTCTTTCATAAGAAGGACTTCGTCCTTGCCTCTCACCGTGAGAATAATCTTGCCGCGGAGAATTTCTTTAATCAGGGCCGGTCCGACGGAATCGCCTTGGTAATAGATGTCCTGAGTTTTTTTCCTTTTGTCCTGAATGATGGCTCTCTGCTCGTTGACGCCACCGCTGATGGTTCCGAGCAGGGTCAGATCCAGAGAGGTAGCCTCCAGGACAGGGGCTGCTGTGGGAGGGGCCTCGACCGTCTCTTGCTGAACCTTCCCGAACAGGCTGCGTTTGCTGATAATCGTGTAATCTATACTGTTTTCTCTTGGATTTACTGCGTTACCGGGAGCTGGAGCAGCGGACTCCATTCTGGCAGGTCCTGAGGCCTCGGCTGTTGACGACTGTTCTTCCACGACCAAGGCGTGCTCCAGGGACCGGCAGAATAGCTCGACGCTCGCTGCGGCCAGGAGGGTTGCCAGGACAAAGGAACCTATGATGGAGAGACGGGTAGTCATGGGCATTAAATGGATCAGGGGGAAAAACGGAAGCTCGGTTTTTGTACTACCCCATTCAGACGAAAGGGAAGGCCAGTTTGATTACGTTGTTTCTTCAGTTGATTTACCATGTTTTTGGCATGTTTGCTCTTTTTTAAGAGGGGTGGCAGAGGGTCCAGTTTTCCTTGAAAGGCGAGGGAGGAAGTGGCCAATCCCGTCTTCAGGCCCAGAATGCCGGAAAAATCTCCTTTGAGTTCCTGCCCACTGAAGGTCCCGTTGCTGAATTTCAGGTCGTCTCCTTGAAGAGAGATATCTGCTTGAAAGCTTTGGAGATCGATGTTCTTGAGAGAGAGAATGGGATAGAGGAGGCCGAAGCTTCCCTTGCTCAAGGTTATTGTCCCTTGGCCGTCGGTTTCGTATTTTCCATTTTTCCGGATGCCATGATAGGTTCCGCTTCCTTCAAGACTGCCAGTGATTTCCCTTGCTGTGGCCTGCCGGAGAAAAGGGAGTTGGGCCAGGTCGAGATCCCTGAGGCGAATATCCTTGAGAGTGAATTCATTTTCAGTACGATTCAGGATCAGGGCGAAATCATGCTTGCCGCCGCAGGCGTTCAGGGTGACCAGAAAACGTGATTTCGGGCTTGTCAGGGCTGGGGTAAGGATGGCCTGATCAACGGTGACCAGCTGGCCTCCTTCTCCTGTTCTGCTGCTGAATTGTATCTCATTGGCTACCATGCTGAAAGGGAAATGATAACTGAGCTGACCAATGGTGCAATGGTTCACAGACAAAAGCTGTTCCAGTCTCAATTGACAGGAGAGTTTGAGTTTTTCAGCAGGAAAACGGAAGTAGAGCAGGGCCGCAGTCAGGAGCAGGGTGTAGAGGATCAGGCTGCAAGAGAGAACAAGTCTGTTTCTGAGGAAATTCATCATGCTTCCCTGAAGGTGATAATCTGAATTACGGCATTTACGTAGCCCTCATCCTTGCCATGTTCCTGGATAGAGATCCGGTTGATGAAAACCACATCCTTTGGTGATTCGAGGCCTTTGAGGAAATTGACAAGATCATCAAGATTGATCCTCTGCAGTTTCATATCCACCCGTGATTCTTTCAGGGCACTCTCTCCTTCTATCTCACTGGGCTTGAGATAGCTGATCTGTTCTTTTATTTTGGCTTCGGCAGCCTGCAGTTCGATAAAGGAAAAAAGGGTGAAGGCCTTGGGCCTATTGCTTATTCGTTCTTGGATATCCCCTGTCTGGTGCTGAAGGGCCTGATATTCTTTCTGCAAGTCGCGGATCTGCTGGAGCTCCGTTTCTTTGACGCTTATGGAGTTTTTCAGTCGTTGCCTGGAATCCAGGAGGGGCGAAAAAAGGAAATGAAAGAGGAGTACACTCCCGGCAAAGAGAACCAGGCCAGCAAGCATGATTTTTTCACGTTTGACCATGCGCTCCCAGCCTATTTTTTCGATCAGGGGCTGCAGGAGAGTGGGCAGAGAAGAAAGGGTCATGGTGCGGTACCTCCACATTCGACCTTCAGTTCAAAACGAATTTTGCTGTCTTTGGCGTTCAGGTTGGCGGAACTGATGGTCACGCTGATAAAGTCTGGTGATTGTTCCAGATTCTTTTTCAGGCTATCCACGGTATTGAAGGTGTCAGTGATGCCCATGAGACGCAGCCCTTTGCTTTCGTAGACCAGGCGGGTAAGGCGGACGTCCAAGGATGGGGGGATTCGTGTGGAAATCTCGCGCAGGACATGGAGAACTGTATAGGGGAGAGTGGTTCCCTCACCTTCTGTGGAAGAAAGTCTGCTCTTGTTGATGGCCACCTGCAGCTGTTGCAGGGGGTCTACCACCCGGCTTACTTCTGGGAGGGTCTCTGTGAAGACGGCCCGGATCTCGGCAACCAGGGCCGCCTGTTGTTTGTTCAGGACATTGGTATTGTACCAGAGATACCCCAGGGAAAGGAGGAGGAGGGCGATGAGAGGGTAGGCGATCAGTCGTTGCTGGACCCGGTAGCTGCTCAGCCCTCGGTGGGGAGCAAATTCCTCTTTGCTGAAATTGAAGCTGTTTTTTGCTTTTCCTCCCTGGATAGCCAAACTGAGGCAGGAGGTGAGGAGACGGGCATGCTGATCGGTCTCAGCAGGTAGTGAGGAAGGGAGAGGAAGCAATCCGGCCCGGCCACAGACCAGACAGGGCCTGTTAAAGGCTGCATCCAGCCATGTGGTGGCCGATTGGCTTAATCCTGCACCTCCATCAATATAAATGGGAAGTGTCGCCATCGGCGTAGCAAGAGAAAGAGGGGTCAGGGTCTGTTTGATGGCCAGGGAAAGTTCACGGAAGGCCTCGGCTCCATGTTCAGGCCTTTGGATATGTATTTCTCCGCTCTCTTCATCAAAGGTGAAGCCCGCTTTTCTTCCTGCATCAAAGACCAGAGGTCTGATCAGTTGCAGCCTGTCCGAGGAGACCAGGAAAAGAGCAGCATTTTCCATTCTCAAGTCAAGGAAGATGAATTCCTCCGGAGGCTTGCCATTTTCTCGAATGCTGGAAAGAGTAGCAAGACCGGATAGGGTTATGAACTCGGGGGAAATTCCTGCCTGCCGGAGTGCAGTATACCATTCGGAGAGGAGTTTTCGTTCGATCATGGCGGCAATGACTTCTGTTTCTTCTCCTTCCCTGCTGTTGAGCATGAAATCAATGAGCATGGTGTCGATGGAGTTTGCCGTGCTTTCTTCAAGTTCAAAGGGCAGTATCTTGTTGATGGACTTACGGTCGGAAAAGGGCAGGACGAGGTTCCGGAAAGAGAAGAATGAGGCTCCCAGGGAGAGAAAACAGCGGCAATCAGCACAGGCCAGTTTTGCTGCCAGTTCAGCGATTACCTCCTCGGGGGGTCTGCTTCCGGTGACCACCACAGTGGAGGCAAGGAGTTCCTGGGTTTTTTCATCATCGAGGATGGCTGCTGTCAACAGATCCTGCTGCAGGTCTATGGAAAGGATTTGATGTGCCATTACGTTAAAGAGTGTCCCATCGCAGGAGTGAAATTGCCTTGTTTTGGCGCTCAACTATTGCGGCAACCGTTTTTTTCTCTGTATCGGAGCCAGCCGAGGCCTCGATTCTAAAAAAATTGCTTACTGTTTTAATCAGATCCTTTTGTAACTCAATATCACCTGGAAAAGAAGGAACATTTTGATACCATCCTGTGTCAGCGAGCAGTTCTCTGTTATTTTCATCTTCGCGGTAGGCGAGCATGGCCTCTGCCGTTTCTTTGTCCATGCCTTGGTTCAGGGCCTGGAGAAGGAGAGCGTCTGCGGTATTGATATTGATTTTACCATCACTTGCCGAGGCCGTGAGAAGTGGTGCCAAGGGGGGCCGTTCGTCTGTGCCATAGAGGAGCTCAGGAGTGATGCCCTTGACCAGGAGCAGTTCTGCAATGGATTCAACCGGTCCGTTTTTGCAGGAATAAGGGGGCTCCAGAGACTGGTAATAGCTATCCTCGGCACCATATTCTTCTTCTCCATCTCCGTCTCCACTGTCCATCCAGTCTATCAGAGCGTCGATGATCTCTCTGGCATCTCCATCTTCGACAAGATAGGGCTCTGCCCGTAATAATCGCCAGAGGATGTTGCGGACATCGATCTCATGCTGTACCTGTTCCTCATCATTGCCGTTGCTGACAACCTGCCCTTTCTTCTTACGAGTAACCATGGCATTTATCTGGAATTTTCCCCCCTCGTCGATAACTGCCAGCTCCAGAGACTGCTGGTCGAAGAGCAAAGAAAGGTCTTCTCCACTGAGAAGGGCCCAGGAGTCGTGGAGGGAATCAAAAGTGTTCTCCTCTTGATCTTTGAGAAGGATTTGTTCTGCCAAGGTGATGCCAGACCTGATCATTACTCCCAACCTGATACTGTTGCGGAGGCTGGCAGAGGCAACATATTCCTGGCGCATCTCTCTGTTAAACTGCAGGGTGACGATGGCCAGCACACTCACCAGGCTGATAACCAGGAGCAGGGCCATGCCTCTGTGGTTGCCAAGGATCTGTCTCATGGTCTCTTTTTGACTCCGGGAAGGGTCAGAGCGGTTTTGAACAGGGTCCCTGTCGTCTCTTCTTGTCCATCTGCAAAGCGGAGGCTGATGGTGATCTGTTCAGGCAGGGAGGTGAGAGCCGTATCTTCATCCCCATTTTCCCATTCCTCTACATCATCACCATCCCGATTGCGATAGTCAAAGGCTACTTCCAGTAACTGGTCACAGAGCAGGAGTCCCAGGTCCTCGTCGTCTTCCTCTCCATCAGTTGCCCCTGGCAGGGCCAGCAGTTCGGAACGGTAGAGACTGAGCGTATTGGTCTCAGGGTCTGTTTGCACCTGATAGTGAATGATGGTGTGGCCTATGGGAGTTTGATCGGGATGCAGAATCACTTGGCTGGTGGAGGTGAAGCGCAGGGTGTCGGCTCGGTATTCCCCTGTTGATTCGCTTGTCCCGGTAAATATCATATCTTCACCAGGGAAAAATGATTCCAGGTCTTCTTGGATCCTTTCCATGGTTGTCCTGGCTTTGGAGTAAACTTCTGCCTGGGCGCCGGCTCCATTGATGATGCGGAAAGTGGCATTGTAGGAGCCGTAGGCCAGACCCATGACGAGGGCAAAAATGGCGATGGCCATCAGGACTTCGAGAAGGGTGAACCCCTGTTTTGTCAAATGAATGCTGTCCCTCAGATTCATGGGTTACTCACTTGGTAACTGTCAAGTAGATAGCTGTAGACACTGTCTCCCCAGGTGACTACCAAGCTGAGGTACTGCAGTTCACTATCCAGTTCTTGCAGGATCTCGGATTCTCCGAAGGTGGCATCTTCAACACTCAACATCCACTTGAATCCAGGGAATTCATCGCCGAAATCGCCTTCTCCGGCAATGATCTCTTCGCTGGCCAGGATGGTTGTCAGCTGCATCTGGGCCAGGAGAGGGGCCTGTGTATTGAAACGGGTCTCAGTGGCCAGGGCTACACTCTTGGATTGGGAACCAAAGAGACTGGTCAGGGCTATGGCTAGAATGGCCACGGCAATCATGACCTCGAGCAGGGTGAAACCTGTCGTACGGCTGCAGCAAGGCCTTGTCAAATTATTCATGGACAAGGAAGAACCCTCATTCAAAATGCACGGGTCCGTCAAGGACCTGAATGGTATGGAGAAAAGGAGATATGAGGAGGCTGATACTCTTATCGCTCCCATCGCCGAGGTGGATGGCTGTCTTATCCATATATCCTTGTTTGCTGATCCATAGCCCATTGCTGAGAGCATTCTGATCGTTGCCGCTGTTTGCCTGTTTGATATCCAGAATATGAACCCCGGCGGGGAGGGTGATAGAGGGATGGACAGCAGCAGACGGTTCTTCCCGGTCTCCGCCTGCTTCCTGGTACCAGAGTCTCTGTTCCGCAGGATCAAGAAAAATCAGATAGGGCTGCCGGGTCATCACTGCCTTGCTGCGAGCGCTTTTAATCAGTGAAATGATCTTTCGTGATCCTGATGCCAGCTGATCCGTCATCAGGCTGTTGCGCACGGTGGGAAGGGCCAGGGCAAGACTGATGGAGATCAGGAAGCAGACCATCAGGAGTTCCAGGAGGGTAAAACCCTGTCGTCTAAAGGGACTATGTGACAGTCTGTCCTGCAAGGACTATTCTAACTCCCAGTTATTGATATCAGCATCGGTTCCTTCACCACCGGATTCTCCGTCTGCACCGTAGGAGATAATGTCAAAATCAGTGTGACTGCCTGGGCTGAGATAGACATACTCATTTCCCCAGGGATCTTTGGGGACTTTCCCCTTTGCCATATATCCGCCCTCACGCCATTTCGAGGGGAGTTTCCCTGCAGTTGGTGGCTCGATCAGGGCTTGAAGGCCTTGTTCCGTACTGGGGTAGCTCCCATTATCAAGTCTGTACGTCTCCAGGGCCGTTTCCAGGCCACTGATCTGAGCTGCAGTCATGGTCCGTTTGGCCTCCTCCGGATGACCCATGATGCGGGGGCCTACGTACCCGGCCAGGATACCTATAATGACAAGCACGACCAGCAGTTCGATAAGGGTGAAGCCCTCTTCTGTGCTTGATGACCTTTTTCTTAGAAAAATACTTCGTTGTTGCATGATGAAATTCGACCTTTTATAACTCATTAATTTTTTGTAAAAAAATGGCAACGCTATCCAAAGTTGGAGTCGGGATAGACTGTAAGATTTGGGGATAGCACTACCATACACAGGAGTCAGTTTTATTCCTTTACAGGCGCCTGTTTCAGGGTGCTGCAAACAAACTGAAGCAGTCCAAGAAGGAGGAAGGACAGACCCACAAGTTGTGCCGCCAAAACAGGGTGCAGGCTCAGATAGCTGATTGTTGCCACCGGGGCCATGGCCAGGCGAACAGCGCCTTGCGCAGCTGGGTGCTCAGAAATCAGTTGGGCAAGTGGGGGAGAAAGCAAATAGTAGCGATTGATCAGTTTTCTGCCCAGTGCCGATGATTTGAGATAGGTGTCGCGGAATTGACGGAGAACAAGGACATGGCTGTCATCGAGGCTGCCATAGGCTGCTGTGGCGATGAAACAGGCATCCTTGGTCGTGAACTGGAGCTCATTGCCGTAGATAACAGTACCATCGGAGAGTTCCGCATAGGCCCTTACATAGTAGAGGGTGTCTGGGGTAATGTCTAAAATGTCACTACGAAAGGTTCCCACTCCGGACCCGTCTGTGGTGCAGCCTTCGTAAACGGTTGTGGCCAGGACAGGGAGAGTAGTTCCAACAGTTGTCGTCGTTGTTGTGGTGTCGGCGACTGCGGTTGTTGTTTCATCAGTGACACTCACATCCTTGAGGCCGGGGGCAGGGGTTATGCCGTAGCAGACTCCTCGCTGACTGATGTCCTGGGGATCTGTGCTTATACTTTCAAGGAAACCACCGCTGGCAGCGCTGTTACGGGTCACACGGGTCGGCGGTGTGGTAGCAATGTAGTAGCCTTCGGTAGTGTCAATGCCATTTATGATGCGCTGCTGGGAAAGGTCTGCGGTGCTGAAACTGATCAGTCCGAAATCTGTATCTTTGCCGTTTTCTACCGATCCGGCCAGGAGGATGTTACCGCTTTTCTGGATGGAAATGGCCCGGGCAATATCGTTGTACTGCTCAAAGTCGGTGAGGATAAAGGTTGGCTTAACTGTTGAAACAACTTCTTTGCTGAAATCGCTGTCAACGACGAGCAGCGAGGAGATGGCAACGGAATCACTGCTGACTGATTTTGTTGCTGTTGCCTGCATCAGTGCTTCTGTGGTCTCAATTACCGGTGTGCCCGAGGCAGTATAGTGGAGGAGGATAAAATCCATATCCTGATCGCTGCTGCTGGATCCGGAAAGATAGATGCTGCCATCTGCGGCAATGGCAAGGCCGTAGGCAACACTGTCTGTACCCAGGTCAGCTGTTACGGTCCCCTGTTCATTGAAGTCTTGGTCTATTTTCCCGCTGGAGAGGAATCGGGCGAGGAGGATTGAGCGATAGGACTCTTCCTGGATTGCGCCAGTTGCTACAATATTTCCATCTTCAAGGAGGGCGAGGTCGTAAAAAACTGAATTTACATAATTTGCATCCAGGAGGCTACTGCCCTGATCGCCAAAGCTCTGGTCAACTTGTCCATTACTGAGAAAAGAAAAGAGTGTTGCCCGCTTTTGACCATCAGTGTCCCTGAAGCCGCCAAGAAGAATGCGGCCGTCATCGACTAAGGCACCACTGTAGGCGGCGCAGTCGTTGCTGCCTGTGTCCGTAACGATACCATTGCCATTGAAAGTAGTGTCCAGGGAGCCGTCACCGTTGAGGCGGGCAATAAAGAGGTGTGTTGTGCTGCTCCCTTCACTGCTGCCGGCCAGGATAATCTTGCCATCTGTCTGCACCAGCACGGTCTGGGTGCTGTCATTGGTGTCAGGCAGGGGGATGCTCATCTGTCCATCCTGGTCAAAGTCCATATCGGGGAGGCCATCTGCAGTCAGACGGACAACGGTAATGTCCATGTCATTCTCGTTGGCTGTTGTGCCACCCACCAGGATCTTACCGTCTTCCTGGATGGTCAGGGCCAGCCCCCTGTCATTTCCGGATCCCACTGCCACGGTTACTTGACCGTCTGAGCTAAAGTCAGTATCCAGGCTGCCATCGGCCAGGTACCGGGCCAGGGCGATGTCTGTATCTGCACCGTTTTCACTCTGTCCCGCCACCAGGATCTTGCCGTCAGCCTGCACAGCAATGGCGTAGGCCTCATCGTTATAGATGGAGAAGTCTGTTGTCAGCTGTCCATTGTGGCCAAAATCTGGATCGAGACTTTCCTGGGCCGGTGAAAGAGCAGGGAGAATCATGGTGAGAAGAAGCAGAGAAAAAGTTCGTAAGAATAATTTCATAGCTGGCAGCCTGGGCAAAGGATTGAAGGTTATTAATATCATTTTCAACTATAGCAAATTAAAGGTGGATCATCAAGTATTTAGGTTAGGGTGTGGAAGAGACTGTCTTGTCTTGTAACATATAGATATCTTGTTGATTGTTTATATCATCTGGTTCATTTCAAAGATAGGGAGGAGGATAGAGAGGACGACAAACCCGACGGCCGCGCCCATGGCAGTAATCATGATTGGTTCAATGAGAGAGGTCATTCCCAGAATAGCAGTTTCCACCTCACGTTCATAGGTCCGGGCAACCTTTTCAAGCATTGATTCGAGTTGGCCGCTCTGTTCACCCACTCCGATCATCTGGATAAAGATTGGAGGAAACCAGACAGAGGACTCAAAGGCGCTGCTCATGCTCTTTCCCTTCTGGATCTGCTCCATGGCCACCTCAATGACCTCGCAGACCGGTCGATTGTTGACAATGCTGTTGACGATCTGCAGTGAAACAATGAGGGGAACGCCGCTGTTCAAGAGACTTCCCAGGGTAGAGGCAAAGCGGGCCAGGATGATCTTGCGGGTCACTGCTCCGGTAATGGGGAGCGAGAGCTTGATTCTATCCCAGATCCTGCGTCCTTTCTCCCGGGCCAGGAAAAGGCGTACAGCAAAAAAGATGGCAAAGAGAACCAATACTCCAAGCCACCAGTAATTACGCAGGGCATCACTGGCAAAAATGAGCATCCGGGTGGGTAGAGGCAGGGCCCGTTCCATATCGGTGAACACCCGGGTAATGTTGGGAACGATATAACTCATCAGGAAGATGAGGATGCCGCTTCCGATAACGGCCATGAAGATCGGATAGATCAGCGCAGCTTTCAGCCGGCCCTGTAAGGCCTTCTGTTTTTCTCCGAAGTCGGCCAGTCGTTCCAGAACAATGTCCAGGGAGCCCGAGGCTTCACCGGAACGAACCATATTGATGTAAATATTTGAGAAAAGTTTGGGGTGTCTGGCCAGGGCCTTGGTCAGGGTGGAGCCCTCATTTACCGAATCTCTGATCTGGGCCAGGACTCTTTTCAGAGCAGGGTTGCTGCTCTGTTCAATAATAGAGGCCAGGGCATTGATGAGGGGGATGCCTGCACCCAGGAGGGTGGCAAGTTGTCTGGTGAAAAGGTAGGTCTCTTCTGATTTGATTCGATCAAACAGGAATCCGTTGGAAAAACTTTGTCTTCTGTCTTTTTCTCCTGTGTTCAGGCTTACCCGCAGACTGACCGGGTATTTGCCTGCAGCTCTCAGTTTGCTGCGGGCACTGCTTTCGCTGTCCGCATCAATGAGTCCTTTGCATGACTTCCCTTTCTGGTCCAGCGCGTTGTATTCGTATACAGGCATATTCTGCTGCTTTTTGGCAAAAAATTGAAAAAACCTTGTCCATTTCTTTTCTATGGTAGTAATACTGTAAATAATATCAACATGAAATAGGAAAAAAGAGGCAGACGGAGCAAATTCATTGTGAGTACCGATGCCATTCCCAGCAATCCTTTAAGCCCTCACTGCAAGGTTATCTGCCTCCCCTGTTGATTTTTTTACCTTGATAGCGATGTATACAAACTACTTTGGTTTCAAAGAAAAACCTTTTTCCATTGCCCCGGATCCTCGTTATCTGTACATGAGCGAGTTGCACCGCGAGGCATTGGCCCATCTCCTGTATGGAATCAGCAGTGACGGCTGTTTCATTCTGTTGACCGGAGATGTCGGCACCGGCAAGACCACGGTGTGTCGCTGCCTTCTGGAACAGCTGCCGGATAACACCGATGTTGCCCTGATCGTTAATCCTCGCCTAACAGACCTCGAACTTCTGGAAACCATTTGTGATGAATTGGAGATCCCCCTGGATGAGGGTGAGAGAAGTGCAAAGTTTTATATTGATAACCTCAATCGTTATCTCCTCGATGCCCATGCCAGAGGAAGAAATACCGCACTCCTCATTGATGAGGCCCAGAACCTGAGTCTTGATCTCCTGGAACTCCTTCGTCTTCTGACTAATCTCGAGACGCACAAGAAAAAACTTTTGAAGATCGTCCTTCTGGGCCAGAGTGAATTGAGGCAGATACTGGAAAATTCAGGGGCCGATCAGATCAGTCAGCGCATCACCTCCCGCTACCATCTGTTGCCTCTTGGGCGAGCCGATGTCTTTGCTTATATTCGTCATCGTCTGGTCGTGGCTGGGGTGAGGGAAAAACTTTTTTCTGAAGCAGCGCTAACCAGAATTTACCAATTGACTCAAGGGATTCCTCGTTTGACCAATGTTGTCTGTGATCGCGCCCTGCTTGGTGCCTATGTGGAAGGCAGATATCAGGTCAATGCCAGCATCGTTGAACAGGCGGCTGAGGAGGTGTTGGGGACTGGAGGAAGGCGAGCGGGAAGAAGAAACAAAAGGCGTCTGTTGCTCACTGTTTTGCTGGCCTTGCTTCTTTTTATTCTTGGTGTTGGCGCAGCCACGTTTTATTTTTCCAAAAATATTTCTCTGGAATCAGTGCTGCCGTCCAAGGGAGGGCAGGTGGAAAAAATGAAAGAGAAATCGAATCGAACGCCCGCTCTTGCCGCCTTTTCCTTTCTAGCTGCTTCTCCTTGTCTTGACCTTGGAGAAACAAGAAAAGCAGCAGAGAGTGGGGAGAGGATTCGACAGGGCAGAAAAGCGTGACCAGGGTAAGTACATCCTGAGATGGAGGGACAACTCTTTGCAACGTACCAGAGAGTGTTGCAAGAGATAAACGAGTTATAAAGGAAAAAAGACTCAGGGAAAAAAACGGTATGTCCTATATTCTGGAAGCACTGAAAAAGTCGGAGAAGGAACGGAAAAAGGAGGGAGTGCCTGATCTTCAGGCCGACCATTCTTTGCCTCCCGCCCATAGACCAGAGCGTGTATCGTTGGTGGCCAAATGGCTGGCAGGCGCTGTGGCTTTCCTCTTGCTCGGCGGAGGCGTGTGGTTTTGGTGGACGGGAGAGGAAAAGGACCTGCCTCAGCTTGCCCAGGAGCTGGAGGTTTTTTCACCTTCTCCCCCTCCTCTTTCTCCTGGAACATCTCAGGCCGTAGTCCCATTGACTCCTGCTTCGGATTCAGGCGATCTGTCGCAGGAAATTCTGGTACAAATTTCTCAGGAGGTGCGTCAGGCCATGGCAGAGGTCAGGGGCCAGAACCAGCCGCCTTCTTCAGCAGTTCTTCCTGATGTCGAACCTGAAAGCCCTCAAAAGATAGATCTGGAGATTTCTGAACCGCAGCCAGTGGTGGAGGACAATCCAGAGAACGTCTTGCCTCTTCTCGAAGAGATGCCAACTGAGCTCAGGGAAAAAATTCCTGAACTCTCCTTTGCCGGCCATGTCTATGCCGATGACCCGGGAAAACGCTTAATCATGATCAATAACCGAATTCTTCGTGAAGGTGACCAGGTGAGTAAGAGTCTTTCTCTGCAGCAGATTACCCGTGCTGGAGTGATCCTTCGCTATGAGGTCTTTGTCTTTCAGGTGAAGCTGTTTTGATTCCTTTTAAGGCAATCTGTAACTCTTCTTTTGTCTGCACGGAAGGTCGCTCTTAACTCATTAATTATTGGTTGAAAAATATTCCATTGTTGTTTATCCTGAAAGATCCTGTATTGCTGAATAGTGTTCGTTTATCTCGCCTTACCCGGTTAAGCGGCAGTAGGGTTACTTCCTAATGTTATTGTGAAATATTTCCCTTTTTCCTTGGTGGCGGTCAGCAGCAGGATGGAAGGAGGCAAAAGGGAAAGAATATGCAACTGTTTTTTCTAACGGGCAGTTAAAAGGAGTCTTTTTTTGAGTGATATGAGTAGAGTGAAAAAATATTTTTCAATAGCTTGTGCAGCATTACTGATAACGTCTGTTTGGGCAGAGGGGGCAATGGCTACAGCTCTCACCGCATCCACATCGTTAACAGTTGTCCATGTGACGGAGTTTGTTTTCAACAGTGTTGACATTACCCAGTGGGAAGGAGATCTGCCTAATGATCCCGATGATCTCCTGATCCCGGAAAATCAGGAGGTTTATCTGAATAATGTTTATTTTACGACGAGCTATATGTCGTGGGAAACTCTTCCCTATAAACTTCCCTATCCTGTGTTTTCCAATGGCATGGCCGGAATGGTTGCTGCCGTCTGGTCTAAAGATAACGGAAAAACGTTTACCCTCGGCTCATGGGATTACCTTCGAGAGACGGCACATGCCAAAGGGATAGATGCCGGAATGCCTGACTGCTGGATGGGGACCATGGTGCATTCCATATGTGACAGGAAGGTAGGCGAGTGTAATGGGCGAAACAAGAGTAATCTTTATTTCAGCGAGTATCCTTCTGGAAACAGTTCTTGCTGGGGGATCTTGTAAGGTTAGGGAGACATCACCTTGCTGGTGATGTGATGTTTGCCGTGTTGTACTCCTGTCATGAAGTGACCTGAACTGATTCGAGTAAAAAGAATATCCCACAGCCAAGTCCAATGAAAAAAGGGCGTTAACAGTTTGTATTTACTGTTAACGCCCTTTGTCGTTTACTGGTCGGAACGAGAGGATTCGAACCTCCGACCACTTGACCCCCAGTCAAGTGCGCTACCAGGCTGCGCTACGTTCCGAAATGTGTTTGTCTCTTACCATGGGGATGCAAGAGTGTCAACAAATGGTCGATAAGAAAATGAACTTTATCGGTCCTTTTTTTCAAGGAGGCGTTTCATTTGCAGGAGTTCCTTCTTGATTGTATCGAGACAGCTGGGGACGGTTGTGCCGTTTGCTGTCGGTACCACTCGTTTGCTCTTTTCCAGAAATTTTCTGGCTCCAGAAATGGTATATCCTTTTTCGTGCAGCAGTTCTTTTATCAACAGGACTGTTTCAACATCTTGCCGTCGGTAGAGTCGTTGTTTAGAATTAGCCCTTTTAGGGCGTATTTCTTTGAATTCACTCTCCCAGTACCTGAGGACATGAGGGGCCACCTCGGCCAGTTTACTGACCTCACCGATTTTAAAATAGAGCTTATCTGGTATTTCTGCTCTCATTTCGGTGGTCGTTCCCCTTGTGCTGTTCCAGGTTAATCGTTGATTTGATCTCGCATTTTTTTGCTTGGGCGAAAGCTTATCATCTGCCGGGATTTAATCGTTATACTTTCCCCAGTACGTGGATTGCGACCACGACGAGGTTGTTTATCCCGGACATTAAAGGTGCCGAAGTGGACAAATTTAATGGATTCGCCATTGAGCAGTTTGTCTTTCATCCTGTCCAAAAAGGTATCAACAAGCTCGGAGCAGCTACTTTGTGAATAACCAAGTTGTAAGGTAAGCGCCTCGGCCAGTTCCTTACGGGTAAGATTTCCTTTGTTCATTTAGTTACCTTCTTTATAACGTTCTATGTGCATACCGAAGTAGCTTTTAATAATGGTCACCTCGAAAAATTGCTTTTTGGGCCAAGTTCTTCGTCGCAGTCGAAAAAAGATAATGCTCACAGATCAAACTGATGTTGCGTTATTTTTTCGTATGCTCCTTGCTCTTGAATACAAATTCAAATTTTTCAAGGTACCCGGATATTGGATAGCTGATGGGGGAGTTATCCTTCTCTCAGACTTCCGTTGAACTGAGAAATCAGTCTCTGAATAATTTTTGTATGGGACTTGCTGACATTCTTTTCCGTGAGGGTATTTGTCGGAGAACGATAGGTCACGGAAATAGCAACACTCTTGAAACCTTTTTCGAGAGGTTTCCCCTGGTATACATCGAATATCTCACAACATTCAATGAATTTTTCTGGGCTTGTGCGAACACTTTCCAGGAGATCCCCAGCCTTGACATCTTCAGGGACCAGGAGAGCGATATCTCGCTTCACTGCAGGAAAAACCGGCAGTGAGCTAAAGCTCTTTGGAACTGCCTGCAGGGAGCAGAGGAGTACAAAATCCAGATCAAAAAAGAAGACTTCCTGTTTGATACCAAAGCTTCTTGCCACTTCTGGTTGCAGTCTGGCCAGATGGCCCAGAACACCCTTCTCTGTATCAAGGACGAGGCACTGTAACGGGTCACAGTAGGGATCTACTTCTGCCGGCACTGGCAAACGGAATTGAACGACATCCATGGCGCCGCAGCCTTGGAGACGCAGATTTTCAAGAATCTGTTCCATTACCCCTTTGCCATCAAGGAAATCTACATTCTCGTCGTTGAAATGAAAGGAAGAGCTTTCACCGCCTCTTCTTCCGCTGAGAATACCGGCTAATCGTTCACGTTCTATGGGTTGTTCGTTTGCCCCTTGCGGTGTAAAGACCTTACCCATTTCAAAAAGCTTCACATTGTTCTTCTGGAAGTTGATATTGCGTTTTAAATTTTCCAGAAGGGCGGGCAGCAGCATGGTCCGCATAACAGACTGCTCCTCGCTGAGAGG
This sequence comes from Pseudomonadota bacterium, assembly GCA_018817385.1. Taxonomy (GTDB): domain Bacteria; phylum Desulfobacterota; class Desulfobulbia; order Desulfobulbales; family Desulfocapsaceae; genus Desulfocapsa. The sequence goes on along the minus strand of JAHIUA010000033.1, from coordinate 31,703 downwards.
GTTGAGAAGGGTTACCTGCTGTCGTCGCGGGTCATCTTCTGCGAGCTTTAGAAGTGAGAGATGTTTGTCTGTGACAAAGCTGTAATTAATGGCCTCCGAGAAGCCCATGCCCGTGAGAAGAGTAGCGGTTTGCGAGCGCAGTCCTCTCTGTGGATCTTGTTCAGGGTAACTGAGGCTGACCACAGGCAGGCTGGTGGGAATATTATTGTAGCCAATCAGCCGGGCCACTTCTTCAACCAGGTCCACTTCACGTTCGATATCGATACGGAAGGACGGAGGATTCACCCACAGGGTATCCTTATCTTTTTCTTTGCAGCGGATACCAATGGACTGGAGGACATCAGCTATCTTATGGTAATCGAGTTCGATACCGAGGAGAGCTGAAGTTCGAGAAATGCGAAGGGTCTGCGAGTTAAGGGGCTGTTTGCCACCATAGAGGTCAACGCCGCCTGGGACAACATTCCCTCCGGCGATTTCTGAGAAGAGGGATACTGCTCGTTCCATGGCTGTGAGGCAGCCGTCAGGATCAACACCTCGTTCAAAGCGGTAAGAGGCTTCGGAGGGAAGATTGAGTCTGCGGGCTGTACGACGTATGGAGATAGGATTGAAACAGGCACTTTCGAGAAGGATGTTGGTGGTTTTCGCCGTGACTTCTGAATTGAGCCCACCCATAACACCGCCTACGGCCACGGGTTGAACCGCATCGCAAATGAGCAGCATGTCTGGTTCAAGGGTACGTTCTACTCCGTCCAGGGTGGTGAATGTCTTTTCATTTGGTTTGGGGCAACGGACGAAAATCTGTTTTCCGGCCAGGGTATCATAGTCAAAGGCGTGCAGCGGCTGACCATATTCCATCATCACCAGGTTGGTGATATCCACCACATTATTGATGGGACGCAGGCCAATGGCGAGTAAGCGACTGCGGATCCACCAAGGGGAGGGGGCAATGACTACTCCTTTGATGAGGCGGGCGGTATACCGGGGACACTGCTCGAAATCTTCTACGTCGACTTTGAATTCACATGGAGCGCCTTCCAGGGATGCGTTGTTCACCGGAAGAGTGAGTGGCGTCCTGGTGATTCCGGCAATTTCTCTGGCTATTCCAATAACAGAGGCGCAGTCGGGTCGATTGGGGGTCAGGTCGACCTCGATCAGGAGATCGTCAAGGCCCAAGGCTTGGAGGAGCGGCAGCCCATGCTCCAGATCATCAGGGAGTTCCATGATGCCGGATTGCGAATCACTCAGTCCCAACTCTCGTTCTGAACAGAGCATACCGTTTGATTTTATACCCCTGACCTTCGATGGTTTGATCTTCGTGCCATCGGGCATAATGGTTCCCGGCAGGGCAATGGCGGTGACCAGACCGTTACGGACGTTTGGGGCTCCGCAGACTATGGAGTATGTCTCTTCTCCGACTGCGACCTCGCAGAGGTGGAGGCTGTCAGCGTTTGGGTGTGACTCCACTGAAAGGACTTTTGCCGTCTTCAGGGGCTTGAGTTGCGGAAAAATTTCGGTGACACCGTCTACCTCAAGACCAAGCATGGTCAGGTGTTCGGCCAGGGCCTCCGGGCTGAGATCTCCGGTGTCGACATATTCTTTTAACCAGTTTAGGGTAAACTTCATGCTTTAATCTCTATCTCTTGAGGAACAGGGGACCTGGGTTGATCTAAAATTGAGAGAGAAAACGGAGATCGTTTTCGTAGTAAAGACGGATGTCGTCTATACCATATTTGAGCATGGCAATACGCTCAATACCAAGCCCGAAGGCAAAGCCACTGTAGATCTCTGGATCATAACCCACCATTTTGAATACTTCCGGATCTATCATTCCGGCACCGAGGATTTCAAGCCATCCTGTACGCTTACACACCCGGCAACCGGAACCGCCGCAGATAACACAGGCGATATCCACTTCTGCACTGGGTTCGGTAAAGGGGAAGAAACTGGGACGAAAGCGCAGAGCAAGATCCTTTGCAAACATCTTTTGGGTAAAGGTGGTGAGCACACCCTTGAGATCGGCAAAAGAGACGTGACGATCCACAAGAAATCCCTCTACCTGATGAAACATGGGGGTATGGGTAATGTCGGAATCACAGCGATAAACCTTGCCGGGAGCAATGACTCTCAGTGGCGGCTGCTGGTTTTCCATAATTCTTGCTTGCATGGGAGAGGTATGCGTTCGCAGGAGAATAGAGTCACTGATATAAAAGGTATCGTGCATATCCCTGGCCGGGTGATGGGCTGGAATATTGAGGGCTTCAAAGTTGTAGTGATCGTGCTCTACATCAGGCCCTTCAGCAACAGAAAATCCGAGGCTTTCAAAGATGGAACAGACCTCATTCATGATCTGGGTTACCGGATGCAGTTTTCCGTTTTGCGGTCTGCGACCGGGAAGGGTCAGATCTATTGAGCCGCTTTTTTCACTGGCTCTCTGGCTGCCAGTCCCGAGGGTCTGTTGTTTTTCAGTATAGAGGGCTTCTATTGTTTTTTTGGCCGTATTGGCCATCTGACCGAGTCGAGGCTTGTCCTCTGCTGAAACGTTTCCCAGCGCTTTCATGAGGGAGCCGAATTGTCCTTTTCTGCCAAGAAAACGGATGCGGAATTCCTCCAGTTGTTCTCCATTTTCTATGGCGGCCAACTGCTCCTTGGCCAGGCCCTGTAGACTGAGTATCTCTTGCTCCATGGCTTTTTAAATTCTTACTCGGATATGCTAAGGATTTGACCCTTAGACTAATAATAGATTGAAATTGTATGCTTTTTTATCACCTGCCAAGAACCTTTCACTGCCAAGGGAGACAAGAAAACGTCTTCCAGCGTTGTGGCTTTCAGCTAAGCTTTCGCTTTTTGTGGCAAAAAAACAAAACAATTCTAATGGTTACAGCATGTTGACACTGCAGTTACATCCCTTCAGAGAATGGTTGCGGCAAAGAATCCCTTGCTCTCAGATGGGGTTCTCATCAAAAGAATATGCCGGTTCCATTGAGGATGGAATCGGCATAAAAAAAGCTGAGCAAGGAGTGTTTGCAGGTAGAGAAAAATTGTTTTTCAGAGAACATTCCCGCCATCCTCTTTCTTTTCTATCTTGTCCGCAATTCGAGTAACTCTTTATCAGAACATGCTGTCTTCAGGCAGTTGCCTCTTTGGCTAGTTTGACAACTGCGGAGAAAGCCGGAGCATCAAGGATAGCCATGTTAGACAGAACTTTCCGATCCAGGTCGATGCTGGCTTTTTTCAGTCCACCCATCAGTTTGGAATAGTTGATATCGTTCATCTTGGCACCAGCATTGATACGGGCGATCCACAGACGGCGAAAATCGCGCTTTTTGGTGCGACGGTCACGATAGGCGTAGGCCAGAGCTTTGTCAACAGCCTCAGTGGCTGAACGGTAGAGGCGTGATTTGCCTCCCCAGTAACCCTTGGCCAGTTTCAGTACTTTATTTCTTCTTCTGCGGGCTTTAAAGCCCCTTGTCACGCGTGGCATTTGCTGCTCCTTTCAATTCAAGAGGACCCATGTCCTCAGTAGACTCATGATAGTGGGGGTGAACCCCGGACGTTCTTTGCGGCTTACAGGTAGGGAAGAATCTTCCGGATTGATTTAGTGTTGGTTCCATCTACCAGTGCAGACTTACGCAGATTACGTTTTCTTTTTGTTGATTTCTTGGTCAGAATATGACTGGTAAAGGCCTTGGAACGTTTTATTTTTCCTGATCCGGTCTTTGTGAAACGCTTTGCAGCGCCTCTTTTTGTCTTCATCTTGGGCATGGTTTATACTCCTTTAACTACCTATACTTTGCAGGGGAATAGTTTGGACAATTCCACATTGTTGCTTTGGTAATGATTTCTATTGGTTTTCAGTTCTTGTCAACCTTTTGGACCGACAAACATAACCAGCTGACGTCCTTCCATCTTTGGTGGATTGAGGATAACGGCATCATCCTCCAGGAGGGCGCTGATTTTATTCATAGCTTCCATGCCCACTGTCTGGCTGTAGACTATCTCACGTCCACGGAAGCGCATGGTGAGCTTTACCTTGTGGTTTTGGCCAAGGAATTTTTTAATGTTCTTTATCTTAAAGTCGAGATCATGGGAATCTGTCTTGGGACGGAATTTTATTTCCTTGGTCTCAACTATAGTTTGTTTCTTTTTAGCGTCCTGTTGTTTTTTAGATTGTTCGTATCTGAACCGGTCATAGTTCATGATCTTACAAACAGGTGGCTCGGCATTTGGTGAAATCTCTACGAGATCCAGTCCCTCATTATCGGCAAGTTCCTGACCCTCTACTGAGCTGACTACTCCGAGCTGACTGCCGTCACTTCCAATGAGTCGAATTTGCGCATGACGAATCAAGTCATTGGTCTTAACTTTAACCTCACGCTGAACCGGGGCTCTTTTTCCTCGACGTTTAATGTCTCTACCTCCCTGAAACTAGGAATCTGTTGTAGGATGTGGCGGTGGCTGTCATATACCGCGTCCCTCTAGGCATTCTTCTAAAACCTTTGTAGCAAATGTGTCAATGGTCATATCTGCAATGTTCTTCCCGTCACGCAGTCGCAGGGTCACTGTTTGCTCTTCCTTCTCTTTGTCACCAATAATGAGCATGTAAGGGATCTTGGCCATCTGCGCTTCTCGGATCTTATAATTCAATTTCTCGTTGCGCAAATCTTTTTCGACCCGAATACCTGCTTTGCGAAGACGGGTATAGACCTCTTCACCATAGTCCGCCTGGGCATCAGTAATGTTGAGAATTCTGGCCTGAACCGGAGCAAACCAGAGCGGAAAAACGCCCCCGTACTGTTCGATTAAGATACCAATAAAACGCTCGAGGGATCCCATGAGTGCCCGATGAATCATGATGGGCTGGTGTTCCTGGTTGTCTTTACCGGTATAGGTGACCTTGAACCGTTCAGGCAGATTGAAGTCGACCTGAATGGTGGAACATTGCCAGGAGCGACCAAGGAGATCCTTGATCTTGATGTCGATTTTTGGCCCGTAGAAGACGCCTTCACCGGGATCAAGGGAGTAGTTCAGCCCTTTTTTCTCCAAAGCGGTTTTCAGGGCCTCGGTGGATTGCTGCCAATTTTCATCAGTGCCAACATATTTGTCTGGTCTGGTAGAGAGATAAATTTCATACTCCTCAAAGCCAAAGGTCTTGAGGATGTGAAGGTTGAGATCCAGAATATTGAAGATCTCATCTTCGAGTTGTTCGGCCATGCAGAATATGTGGGCATCGTCCTGGGTGAATCCCCGAACACGCAGGAGTCCGTGCAGGGCACCTGCCCGTTCATAACGGTAGACCGTACCCAGTTCACACCAGCGAATGGGAAACTCGCGGTAACTTCTTTTGCGACTATTATAGATACCGATATGGAAAGGACAGTTCATCGGTTTGAGCTGATACTGGACATCGTCGATATCCATTGCTGCATACATGTTCTCGGAATAGAAATCGAGATGTCCGGAAGTTTTCCACAGATCCTGGCGGGCAATGTGTGGAGTATAGAGCAGTTCGTAATCGTGATTATAGTGTTCTTCTTTCCAGTAATCTTCGATGAGCTTGCGGAGCAGGGCTCCCTTCGGCTGCCAAAGGATCAGGCCGGGGCCAATCTCATCTTGGATGGTGAAGAGTTCCAGCTCTTTCCCAAGTTTTCGATGATCACGTTTCTTGGCTTCTTCCAGGGCGGCGAGATATTTTTTTAACGTTTTTTTATCAAAGAAAGCTGTGCCGTAGATACGCTGAAGCATATCGTTTTTTTCGTCTCCCCTCCAGTAGGCACCAGCAACTCGCAGGAGTTTGAAGGCGGTGATCCAGGAGGTATCGGGAAGATGGGGGCCGCGGCAGAGATCGGTGAATTCACCCTGCTGGTAGATGGATACTGTATCCACTCCCAGATCTTGGATCAATTCGACCTTGTATTTTTCCCCTTCTTCCTGGTAGCGTTTGATAGCCTCACTGCTCTTAATCTCGCTACGGGTAAAGGGTTCGGCCTTGGCGATGATTTCTGCCATCTTGGCCTCGATTGCCTCAAAATCATCAGGTGTGAAGGGTTCACTTCGGTCGAAGTCATAGTAAAAACCATCTTCAATGGAAGGACCGATTGCTACTTTGACATCTGAACCAAAGAGTTCGCGCACTGCCTCGGCCATGACATGGGCAGTGGAATGGCGGAGGATTTCCAAACCTTCCGGAGTGTCGATCTGGATGGGGCTCAGAGTCGCATCATGGGTCAGTGGAGTGGAGAGATCCACTGCCTTGCCGTCTAGTCGTGCTCCAACCGTCTTTTTCCGCTGTTTATTTGATAACAGTTCGGAGAGGGCTTCTTTAATGGTTGCTGCTACCGGCATGGAAGCGATTTTGCCGTCATCTAATGTGATCTGAATATCGGTCATCTGCAAAGTCTATAGTATAGTGTGTTTCCAGCAATGCGGGTCTCTATCAGTGATCGAGTTATGGGGGAGAGAAATTTACCGTCGGTCTTAAAGGAATATTCCGCAGGTAAGTTTATTTCCATAACCAGTGATCGAACAAAAACACTATTTCTGGATGGGTACTAGAAAAGCAAAGGCTAAAGAAAATACGAGGGGCAGAGCTCTCCGTATGAACTTTAGCCTGTTACTACTGGTAGGCGCGGGCGGTTTCGAACCGCCGACTTCTACCATGTCAAGGTAGCGCTCTCCCACTGAGCTACGCGCCTGTGTTCTTTTTCCCTGCTTGAAAAGAGTCAGGATAAATAAGCAGGGAGTTATTTTTTTAAACTCACTTTTCGCCAGTCCAAAGAAAAGATAAGCATAAACAGTCTCAAATACCAATATCTGTAAATTCTGTCAAGAAAAAATATACCAGGAGGGAGGGGAATATTGGCCACGTTTCATCCTGTTTTTGATCTGCTTTCAATGGCTTTGGCCAGGGTGTGTTTGTCGGCATATTTGATATCCATGCCCATTGGAATGCCACAGGCCAGACGGGTGACAAGGACAGGCTTGTCTTGCAGCCTGTCGATGAGATAGTGGGCCGTGGCCTCTCCGGGAACTGTGGAACTGGTGGCTATGAGGATTTCCTTGATCGCACCGCTTGCAACCCGGGCTTCCAGTTCGGTTACCTTGATTTCCCTTGGACCTATCCCGTCAATTGGAGAAAGAACTCCATGGAGAATATGGTAATGGCCCTGGAAAATTCCTGTTTTCTCGATGGCGAGGAGGTCGCCGGCCTGTTCAACCACGCAGACCAGTGTGGGGTCTCGTTTGGGATCCCTGCAAATGGCACAGGGGTCGTTCTCGGAAAAGGAAAAACAGCAGGAGCAGAGCTGAATTGTGCTGTGGAGCTCCATCAGAGCTGATGCCAGTTCCCGGGCCTCTGCCACTGGGCGTCTGAGGATGTTCATGGCCAAGCGAGAAGCGGTTTTGTTTCCAATCCCGGGGAGTCTGCTCAGGTCCTGAATCAAACGTTCCAGGGCATGTGGAACCATCTGTGCTGACATGACGTTATGAAAAAATGTTAGAGAGACCGGGCATGTTGAGACCGCCAGTGAGCTTTGCCATTTCAGCCTTGCCCATTTTTTTGACCTTGCGCAAGGCATCATTGGTGGCTGCCACGATAAGGTCTTGAATCATTTCTTTATCATAGGTGGAGAGGATATTTTCTTCGATCTCAATGGAGAGAATCTCACTGCGTCCATTGGCGGTTACTGTGACCATACCGCCTCCAGCACTGCCACTTTCCGTTTTCTGTCCTAGTTCTTCCTGTAGTGTTGCCATTTTCTGCTGCATCTGCTGCGCATGCTGCATGAGGGAATTCATGTCCATGGGGAAATCCTTGAGGTAATTAATACTGTTGTGGTGTTTGCGGGGATGGTGCCTGCTGACTGTCTTTCGCTTTCGATATTTAAATGTAAGGCCTTGCGGGGAGCTTGGCAACTGTTGCCGAGAAAGATTGTTTAGCGGGCCCTTTCAGCGGCTCCTTGGCCCAACGCGGATGTCGCCGATCTGGCCATTAAAGATTTCGGTTGCCATGAGTACCAGCGGGTCATTGGCAAGCCTTTGTCGCAGTTTGTGCGGGCTGTCATTATTCTGAGTACCTTCATCTTCTCTTTGGTCGGGAGTGATGAAGTGGAGTCTGAGGTCTTTTTGAAAAAAATCAAGAACGAATTCGGTGAGGAGTTTGACATTTTCTTTTTGGCGGAGCAGGGTACAGTTTGCCGGGTCGCTGAAACGGAGTTGGAGCTCTCCATCTACCTCCCGGGTGCTGTCGGCGCGTTGCAGGTCCTGCGCCATCCACAGTTTTCTGTCTTTGACATGTTCGATAAAACCCGGCCAGTCACGGCGTACATCCCGTTGATGCGGGCGAGGGATACTTTTGTTTTCCTCTTGCTTCGGAAGTGATTCTTCTTCAGGGAGAGGGGGCTGTTCCTCGATTAAAGGAGGAGGCATCTGTTCTTTGCTCAGACTGGTTACGGGAGTGGGCGTGGGTTTTGTTTCAGGGTGGGGCTGAGGAGTGGGGTCAGGGGACTGCTGTTTTTTTTTTACCTCGACAGGGGGCGCTGACGGCGTGGACTTCGGGAGGGTCTTTCCCTGAAGGAGGGTATCGATTTTACCGAGAAGGCTCGAAACCGCAACGACCTCATCGGCCTGGATGATTTTGAGGAAACTGCTTTCCAGAACAAGCCGGGGCTGAGAAGAATAACGCATCTCTTCCACGCCTTGCATGAGCAGATTTAACTTCATATGGATGGTCTGCGGAGAGTGGTTCTTGGCCAGTTCGTGGAAGAGTGCAAGTTCCTGGGGCGGTATATCGATGAGTTCCTGACAGCCCTCTATGCGGCAGAGGATAAGCGTGCGAAAGGCGGCGAGGAGATCATTGGTAAAACGCTTGAGGTCGACGCCAAAGCTGAAGGTCTCATTCAGGGCCTGGAAGGCAGAAGCGGAATCCTTTTCAAGAAGGGCTCTGGTCAGTTTGAGGATGATGTCACGGGAGACGAGTCCCAGGACCTGGATCACATCGTCGATACTGATTGTCGCCTCCCCATAGGAAAAGACCTGGTCAAGGAGACTGAGTCCATCGCGGACGGAACCCTCAGATTCCCTGACAATAAGATCCAGTGCCGCCGGGTCAATAGCAACCCCTTCTTCCTGGGCCAGTCTCTGAAAATGGGTACTGAGTTCCGGAGCTGAGACTCGTTTGAGTTCATAGCGTTGGCAGCGGGAGAGGATGGTGATAGGGATCTTATGCAGTTCCGTGGTCGCAAACATGAAAAAGACATGCTTTGGCGGTTCTTCAAGGGTTTTGAGCAGAGCATTGAATGCCTCTGTGGTGAGCATGTGGACTTCATCAATGATGATGATTTTATATTTCAGGGAAGTGGGAAGGAAACGAATTTTTTCCTTCAGTTCACGGATTTCCTGGATTCCCCTGTTGGAAGCGCCATCGATTTCGTAGAGATCGAGGGCGGATCCAGCTGTAATCTCTAGGCAGGAAGGACAACTATTACAGGGATTCTTGGCAGGCCCTTTTTCACAGTTGATGGCCTTGGCCATGATGCGAGCCAGTGTCGTTTTCCCTACTCCCCGCACTCCCGAAAATAAGATGGCATGGGCAACCCTTTCTCGGATCAGGCTGTTTTGCAGAGTTTTTACCACCGGGATCTGACCGACGACCTGGTCAAAATCCTGGGGGCGTGATTTTCTGGCTAAGACCAAATAGGACATGAGAAATGACGAGACGGGATCAGAAAAAGGGAATCTGTTCTAGGTGTATAAAAAGATGATAGCCGGGCACCCCTGTTGCACATCGAGGGGGTCATTACCGTTGCTTCCTTCCGGACCTGGCGGAGTTCATGATCCTCAATTGCACAGGACCCGGCTATCAAAATGAAATTCATTGATGGCAAAAAAAGAGTGTGTGTTGAAGGGTTGAAAAGGGTGATGATTGATTTCACGACTCTCTTTGAGAGAATTCTTATACACAGTCTGTAAAGAGGCGTCAAGATAATTTACCTGGGGAAAGGTCCCCCGCAGATGTGGATCTCATTCATGCCCACGCCCAACCCGTGGGCGTGGAAACTACGACACGCGTTTTGTTATGATATACCGCTTCATTTTTTTTGCTGAACAGGAAAGCCACCAGGTGGCTTGTCATGGAGGGAATAATTGTTTTTTTCTGTGTTCCTCTCCAAAATTGCTGGCCGCAGTGATTTGGCACCCATGGCCACCATACTCTGGAAAACAGGTGGTAACCATGAGGCGGTGCATCGAAAAGTTGCCGAAGCAGTCAATCTTTATCATATGAATAAATTTGTAGGTGTCTAAAACAAGGTGGAAGAATTTGAAGAGGTCAGGAAAAAGCTTTTGAAACTCGGTTCCTATTAAGGACCAGGTGCCATATGTCCCATTACTGGCGATCCAGGTATGATCATCTTTAATCTGATCCACAACAGATTCGGCATTACCAGCGCAACACCTGTCAGAGTATCTGGTCCACCTGCCAACTCCAGCACATTCAATCTTCTGTTTTGGTCTAGTTATAGCTGGCAGAAAGGTCAGTCAGGGGAATGGCTACACCAGTGCCGACATGGTCACGACCGCACCACCATCTTGAGCAAAAAGGATCATTTTTGCTTCAAGACTCCCTCCTGTCAAAAGAATGCTGCATTTTAAAAATGAAAATTCAGGGATACCTTTGCACGCATTGAAAAGGAAATAAATCCCTGTCCATTTGACCAAGGATGACGGGATGTTCCTATAGGCATAGTTACCCAATTTTCCAGCAAGTTCGAAAAGAATTGCAAGGAAATGCATGGCAAGATCATCCAATGGTAGGTAAGCAGAAACAAGGGGCTTCGCCTAACCATTGCAGGTGGCAATGATTTTCATGGCGGAGAGGAGAAACAGTGACGTTAGGAATCGGAGGGTTATTCGAGATACGGAGGGGGGGGCTATTTGAAGCTTGGAGGGGAAATAGTGTTGGCAAACAAACAACTTTATTAAAGGGGGGAAGGACTTCAGAACCACAAATCACCTCTTCCATCTGCAGCAGAGGGAAATTATGCGCTGGGTGGAAGACATTTCTGGTTTCCTAACCATAACTATGGCAGAATAAAAGAAGTATTTCACCAGGCTGGATGGAGTTGATAGTTTTTATAGCCCTTATTCTGCAATCCTGGCTGTCACAAGTTCTTTTTGGGGCGAGTTATAACTTGAATAAAATCTGCTGCGACTATCATATTCGCACGACCTGTTGGGCGAGATGCAAGAGATGAAAAAGAGTAGGAAAAAAAACAAGAGTGAAGTCGGAATGTTTCGGTGTGCACAAACCGTGGGTATGCGTGCCTAGACGCAAAAAAAGGCCACATAACCTATTGATTATGTGGCCTTTTTTTACGTATGGCGGAGAGGGTGAGATTCGAACTCACGGTACTTGCGTACACACGCGTTCCAGGCGTGCACCTTAAGCCGCTCGGTCACCTCTCCGTAAAATCAGCTCAGTACTAAGTGATTGAGTGCCTTTCTAAACTGTGAAGGGAAATTTCGCAATCAAAAATTCAGTAGAGGTGGAAAAAAGGTACTGATAAAGAGATCAGAGATTTTTACGTCGTGCCTGAAAAAAAGCTTTAAGCAGAGCTGAGCACTCTGTTTCACAGACTCCACCGGTGATTTCCAGATGATGATTGAGAAGACCATCTCTACCGATGGAGTAACGGGACCCGGCTGCCCCTGTTTTAGGGTCAAAGGCACCAAAAACCACTCTATCCAGGCGAGAGTGGATGATGGCCCCCATGCACATGATACAGGGCTCCAAAGTGACATACAGGGTGGTGCCCGGCAGCCTGTAATTGCCTATTTTTCTGGCAGCCTTGCGCAGGGCAATGATTTCTGCATGGGCAGTGGGGTCATGACACCCGATGGGGTTGTTCATTCCCTCAGCAATGATTACCTTTCCGATGGTAACGATTGCTCCTACCGGTACCTCTCCCTGTTCCGCTGCTGAATGTGCCAGCGAGAGAGCCAGTTTCATAAATGTAGTATCGTTTGAATCCTGATCCATAAAAAAAATGATTGCTGGTGTGATTGCCTTCTTGGGAAACAGTGACCTGTGGCGGATGATAGGTCGATAGTGCTAAATAATGGATGGAGTGAATTTTGTTTGCAAAAAGGAAAATTGTTACGTATGGTTGAATACGAATTACAAATATGAAATCCTGAGGTCTGACTTATTCTAAGTCTATGAGACCTCAGATTAGTAAAGGAGCCCTATGTATACTATCTTAGCGTATGCAATTCCAGAAGAAAGTCGCCATGTCATGCAGGCTGCCCTTGATGAAAAGGCCAGTATAGAATTCTGTTTTGATCAAGATGGTTTTTTTGGAGAATTGAAGCGACGTGAATATGATACTCTCTTTCTCTTTATGGCTGGTGTCAATTCAGATATGGAACTGCTGGAAAAGACCTACCAGCGCGCCTCTCATACCCCGATTATTATTGTCAGTCAGGAGGAGAAGACAGAACTGGTTGTTGAGGCCTTGAAAAACGGGGCCAGTGATTATCTTGTTCATCCGGTTTCCGCAGCCCGCTTTGATGTGGCGACGCGACGAGCCATGGAAAATAAGTCGCTGCGCAATGAAATTGCCTATCTGCGCCATAAACAGGATATTGTCTATCATTTTGATGATGTTATTGCCTTTAGTTCTAACATGAAACAGGTTTTGAAAAGCCTGGAAAAATTTGCCAAAACTGATTCAACCATTCTTATTACTGGAGCAACCGGAAGCGGGAAAAGTTTTCTTTCGGGAACGGTTCATTATAATAGCCCACGAAAACAGAAACCTTTTATCAAGATTAACTGTGCAAATATTCCGGAAAATCTTCTTGAATCAGAACTGTTTGGCCATGAAAAAGGAGCCTTTACGGGAGCCGAGAAGCTGCGTATCGGTCGTTTTGAACAAGCTAGCGGTGGAACACTCTTTCTTGATGAGATTGGTGAGATCAGCCTTGGATTGCAGACCAAGCTGCTTCGGGTACTGGAAGAGAAATCATTCGAGCGAGTGGGTGGAAATAAGACCATTTATGCCGATGTCCGGGTGATAGCTGCTACCAATAAAGATCTGTTGGAGCAGATTAATCAGGGAAAATTTCGCGAAGATCTCTATTATCGAATCAATGTTCTCCCCATTCGCTTACCGGACCTGCGGGAACGGCGCCAGTGTCTCCTGCCGCTTGCCCAATATTTTTTGAAAAAATATGCAAAATCGTTGGGCAGTGATGTGCGGGGCTTTACTCCTCGGGCCCTGGAACAGATTCGGGAGTACAGCTGGCCAGGAAATATCAGGCAACTTGCAAATACCATAGAACGCGCCGTTATTCTTGAAGATGACGAGTTGGTCGATATCCACAATCTTTCTCTGCCGTTGGAGAGAAGGAGAGGCAGCGTCTCTGGAACTAGTAAGGATGAGGTAAGAGGGTCACTGGTCGACCAGGAGAAGGATTTGATCCTCAAGGCCCTGGAGGAGTGCCTTTGGGTGCAGAAAAATGCTGCTGAAAAGCTTGGTATCAGTCCAAGATCTTTGAACTACAAGGTGAAAAAATTCGGAATTAGCCACCCTCACTGGCGCAAACACCGATAAGAGATGGAGAGAAGTCTTGATTTCGAAACAGTTCATCCGCTTCGTCACAACGAAGCGGATGAACTGTTTTGCTGAGCCATTATCTAATTCGATCTCTCCTCGTCTTTTTTCCGTTCTTTCCTACGAAAGAACTGTTGAGAGTGGGAGCACCTTTTTCCTGCAGGGCCAACCATCCAGACATGCAAGTGTCAGTTATCGCAGTCCGGCAATAAAGGGACCGACGGCCTCCGGACCTTCGCTGTCTACCAAGCGGATAGTACGGGAGCCGATGACTGCCATGTCTGCCTTGCCCTTCAGTACCTCGATGTCTTCCCGGCTTTGAATACCGAATCCCACTGCCAGCGGTAGAGTGGTTGCTTCACGACAACGATTGAGATAGTCATTGAAATCCTGACCAAATTCCGATTTTTTCCCCGTCACACCCCTCCTGGCTGCACAGTAGATAAAACCACGACCGTAGCCTGCCAGTTCGCGCATGCGTTCATTTGTGGAGGTGGGTGCAAAGATCAAAATGGGAGCCACCTGGTATCTATCTGCCAGAGCGAGGAAGGATTCCCCCATCTCCGGCGGCAGGTCAGGGATGATGAAACCCTGTATTCCACTCTCAGCCGCTCTTTGGAAAAAAGGCTCTTCCCCGTATTTGAAGATGATATTGTAATAGGTCATATAGAGGAAGGGGATGTCGTATGTCTCAGCCATTTCAGCTCCGAAGGCCAGGCAGTCCTCTACCTTGGTCCCGGCAGCAAGGGAATCCTGGTTCGCCTTCAGGATGACCGGTCCGTCAGCCATGGGTTCGGAAAAGGGGATCTGCATCTCGATGCAGTCCACTCCGTTGTCCACCATCTGCCTGATGACTTCCCGGTTGGCATCAAAGGACGGATAGCCAAGAACGATGTGAGTCATGAGGAGAATATCTTTTCCTTTTCTTTTGTTGCGTAATTGCTGTTCTAACTGCATGCTATGGTCCTTTTGGGGGTTATTGGGCGCTGTATTCTTTGCCACGATCGATGATGAATTTCTTCCAGGAAGGGTCTGCAAAGGCATGGGCAATGGTGAAGATGTCCTTATCGCCGCGTCCTGACTGGTTGATGATAATGGCATCGTCAGCTGAGAGGTTAGCCACTTCTCTGAAGGCTCCGGCAAAGGCATGGGAAGATTCCAGGGCTGGAATGATCCCTTCTTTTTTCATGGTCAGATCCAGGGCCTTCATCACCTCGTCGTCTGTGGCGGATTCAAAGCGGACTTGTTTTTTCTCCCACAGGTCAGAGAGAATGGGAGAGACCCCGACATAGTCCAGACCGGCTGCCACCGAATGGGTGTGTTTCATCTGCCCATCCTCATCCTGGAGGAACATGGTCTTGTACCCCTGAGCCACTCCGGGAGAGGCATCGCCTCCGTTGAGACGAATGGCATGGGCGCCGCTGTCGGCTCCGTGTCCGCCTGCCTCAACACCTACCAGTTCCACATCTTTTTCCTCAAGGAAGCGTTTGAAAATTCCCATGGCGTTGGATCCGCCTCCCACACAAGCGTAGACCTTAGCCGGCATTTTGCCATGATATTTCATGATCTGCTCCGCTGCCTCAATGCCGATGATGGATTGGAACCAGGAAACCATTTCGGGGAAAGGTGCCGGTCCACAGGCGGTGCCAAAGACATAATGGGTGTCGTCCACATTGGTAACCCAGTCGCGAAAGGCCTCGTTAATGGCATCTTTGAGGGTGCGGGATCCGTCCTTGACCGGAATCACGGTGGCCCCCATTTTTTCCATCCAGAAGACATTGGGGCGCTGGCGCAGGACGTCCTCTTCACCCATATAGATGGTGCATTCCAGGCCAAACTTGGCAGCCATGGTGGCCGTGGCCATACCATGCTGGCCTGCTCCGGTTTCGGCAATGACCCGTTTTTTACCCATCCGCTTTACCAGCAGGCCCTGGCCCATAACGTTGTTGGCCTTATGGGCTCCGGTATGGTTAAGGTCTTCCCGTTTGATATAGATCTGGGCCCCACCGAAGTAGTTACTCAGGTTTTCGGCATGAGTGAGCGGGGTGGGGCGGCAGGAGTAGGTGGACATCAGGGTCAGGTATTCTTCCCAGAACGCTGGATCCTGTCTGCAGCGATCATATTCTTTCTGCAGTTCCTGAAAGGTCTGATAAAGTACTTCGGGGATATAGGCCCCGCCCCAGTTTCCAAAAAATCCTTTTTTGTCCATTTGTGGCTCCAGTGAAAATAACTGCTGCATCCCTGTATAAGTACTCTTTGCTGAGATACTTGTGCGAAGATGAGTGCAGGTGATTTTTTACTTAATCCAGGGGAGTTGAACCTGGACTCTTTGCCGTACTCTCTTTCTGAGAGGGAACGTATCTGGATGATTATTACTCTAAAAAAGCCTCAAAAAATAATCGTACAGGTACTAAAGCATACTGTTTTTGGTGTCGATAGAGAGAGTACGCAAGACTACATACGTTTCGCTCAAATCAATATTTTAATTTCTACTACCAGGGAGCTCACATGAGTATGGAAAGCAGAGTGACACAGCAACCGGCGATTCAGTCTGAAAAGATCTTTACATTCCCTAAGGGAATACCCGGCTTTGAAGAATACACTACTTTCAGGATTTTTCACAAGGATGATGGAAAAATTTCAGCATATTGGCTGGAGTCCTGTCAGACACCCACCATCACTTTCACTCTGGTGGATCCCACTGCCTTTGATTTGAATTATGATATCTATCTTGATGACAGTGAGCAGGAGATTATCAAGGCAGATAATCCGTTTGATATCGGGGTATTTCTTATGCTCAAAAAAGAGAAGCTCGCAGGTTCCTCAGAGGGAATCAGTGCCAATGTCGGTGGCCCACTGGTGATTAATGTTCTGGAACAGCTGGGGCTGCAGAAGGTTAATAAGAGACGGATTGCAGAAGTCAGCAACCAGGATAACTAGGCCGTTAGGGTCTCAAGAACAGCGCTTGATTCAAGTACTCTTTAGACGCCGAATGGTGAAGAGGGGATATCTTCTTATCTTTGTCATTCACCATTTCTTATTCGATATGCGATAACTGCCTGAGCTGTTGCCGGCATACAGCTGCAAAGTCTTCCGGATAGTGGCCGTTTATAAAACGAAGTTGTGCTTCGCTGAATGCCCCTGGTGATTGCGGCAGTCGGGGGAGAAAGGCATAGAGCAGGTGCTGTCCTTTTTCTCCTTTGTTGCCCAGCCGCTTGGGATATTCGATGGAGGTGACCATTCGTGCACCTAAGGCGGCGAGGGATTTCTGAGCCAGGAATATGCCATAATTAAGTGCTGCCCTGGTTGCTGTATCCGCCTCGAGGATATTACCCACCGCTGCACCATTTTGGTCCTGAAGAGCCATGAGTTGCAGCTCCCATTGTGAGGTCTGGGCCTTGGGAACAAAGAGCATGGCATGTTCATCTTCCCAGATGATCAGGTTTGACTCCAGGTCGCTGCGACCATCCATTCGTACATTGTTGCGGATACAGGCCAGATAATCAGTAAAGAAATCCTTACCCGTCTCCTCTCCATAGTCCTGTATTACCTCAGCAACCATATCGCCGCAGCCAAATGCGGCCATAGTTCCACAGGCCTTGAGCGGATCACCGCAATAGGTATCAACCTCCTCCGGCAGCATGGCGTATTGCTGATGAATCTGTTGATGTGAGGCATGGAGGCGGTATCCGGTGGGAGCATAGTCAAAGCCGAAATTCCAGCCCCAGAGCGTTGCTGTGTAATCCAGTGAGCTGTCCTTGCTGATTCTCTCTATGATTTTCTTTCGTAATCCTTCCATTTCATCAACAGAGAGCGTTCTCTGTTCTGTACCATATGCAAGCCCCAGATGGTCGGCCAGGCGAATAAAGGTGCGCTGGTAGTAGAGGTGACGTAATCCTTCCATATCGTTTTTTGATAAGCTGCCAATGGAATAACGGATGGCATCATCGGCCATGTTGGCTGCATAATGGCCTCCGGCAATATAGGAGTTGCGTCTGAGGTATTCAAAGACATGGGTCTCATCTTCCACCGCATACTCCCCGACGATTTCACTACCGCCCTGAGCGCCTGGGCGCAGGACCATTATCTCCTTGTAGGTGTCGGGAAGGGCGGGGTTGTTGGCTACTGCCTCAAACAGCTCATGGTCACTGATGCGGGCCCGATTGCGTCCCCGGTCATCGTCGTTATAGATGAGTCCAATGGGGACGCCGCGTTCGTCTTTTTGCAGGCAACAGGCAAGCTCGGCGAGTCGGATCAGATCGTTCGGATCCGTTGAGCCGGTGGCCAGGGCCAGCAGCAGGGGACGAGGCAGTTTGTCCAAGAGGGTGAGCGGGATTTGTTCTTTACTGAGGACTGTGCTCAGAGAAAGTGGCTCTTGCTCCACCAGGTGTATACGCTGGGGATGGTCCGCACTGGCATCGGCCCACTCCTTGTCGATAAAGGTGGTGCCGCGAAAGGGCAGGGGGTTGGGGATTTCGAAAATCCAGTCCGCCCCTGAGACATGGAGCGGGCCGTCCGGGAAATTGCCTTGGTTCGTAAGGGGAGTGCCGGAGACAGTCCTCCCCAGTTCCTCGATCTTTTTCTGCCCTCTCTGGTTGGCGACGTTATAGGCAGGCTTGTGAATCCCGTAAAGAAAGGAATGGCTTGGGTGTACTGCTGTTCTCATTTTCTTTGCCACTTGATATTACCTTAATTGAGTCCGACATAGAAACCTTTGGACCTTGGCCTAGGTCAGAGTTCACAGGCGTTTTCGTATAAACATAGCTTGGTGCTGCAACTGGAGACGGATTGTCACCATGGTGATGTTCCAGGGGGAAGCAATGAGTCCTTTCGGGAAAATATCATAAACAAGAGGACAATGCAATATCGCATGCTTGGAGAGGGTTGGCTGGCAAGCATGTCTGGGCAGGAACAACCTGCTGCTGGATAAGCCTCTTGTCTTTTATCTGTTACTATATTGAGAAGTTGTATCAAATGTTTTTAGAAAACTTGCCTTGACCGCCAAATAGTTGCATTGTATTATGTGAATAGTTCGTCACATTGTGAATCTGGTATTCGACTTCTTGTGGGTCAGTTAGGCCATTCACTCAAACGGAGACTTGGAAATATTGGAGAAAAAACTCTCGCGTCGACAAAGGGAGAAACTCAGGCAGCGGCAAGAGATACTTGCTGCCTCTTTGCAGCTTTTTTCGGAGAAAGGCTATCACAACGTTTCCATACAGGAGATAGCGGAGCGAGCTGAGTTTGCCATAGGGACGTTCTACAAGCTTTTTAAAAACAAAGAGGCCCTCTATAAAACCCTTATCATGGAAGAATCAGAAAGGTTTCATGAGGCCCTGGTCAAAGCCATGGAAGAGGGAGATGATGAAATTGAAAAACTGCGAAATTACATACGGACCAAGGCGGCAGTTGTTATGGACCGGGCCTCCATTGTTCGCCTCTATTTTGCTGAAACGCGAGGGGTAAGCTTCAATATCAATGCGGGTCTGGATAGGGAGATCCGAGAACAATATGAACTGGTTCTGCAAAAACTTGCCCTGATTTTTGAGTTAGGAATAGAAAAACACCGATTTCGGGAAATTGTAGAACCATACTACCTTGCCGTTTCCCTGAGCAGTCTCACTACTACTTTTCTCCTTCTCTGGTTGGACGCCCCAGAGAGGCATCCCTATCCTGAGAATCCTGATGTGATTTTGGATATTCTCTTTAAGGGACTGCTTGAGCTGTAATTTTTTCTTAACCATTTGAAAATGCAAGGAATTGTTCTTTGTCTTCTCTGGGTCGTGCCTGATACAGCAAGCTGGAGTTGTATTTGACTCAATGGAAAAAAAGACTTTTTTTGGGCCCCCCCAGTCTGAAAGATCAACCCTGGAAGAGTACCTGGACAGTATCGTCAGGTCTTTTTAGTTCTCTATATAGGGCGCTGGCCAGTAAATCTGCAGAGGAGAGGGAAATGAGTGAACAGACAACTCAGGGGAATCAGAATCGAAAAACAGAAAATGAGATACGTATTGCCCTAACAGACGGGGAGAACGTCCATGAAAATGTGCGGAACATCACCTTGATGGCGCTGAGCGCTGGGCAGCTGGATGGGAAAAAGATGCGGGAAGTCGTTCAGGCGGTAGTGCAGGGTGCAAGTGTTGCTGCAAAAGAAAAGGATGGTAAGGTCAAATACTCCCTGCGGGAGGCAATGGCTGGTGTGGATGAGGCACTGGCGAAAACAGCAGAGGCTTCCAAGTTGTCAATCGAAGAAGCTGCAGGTCGTATAAAGGAGTTTGGCAGCCATGATTGCAAGCGGGCGCTCGATGAGCTGCTTGTCTTGGAAGATATGGTTCTGGATGTTGTAACAGGATTGGCCAAGACCTCGGATGGGGCGGCAAGGGATGTGCTTGGCGATCTGGCACGACATGGCCGTACCAGGGGTACCGCGGCCGGTAAAGCGGCCCAAAAGGTGTTTGAGACGCTGACCCGACAATTGGAACAAGATGTCAGAAGAGGTGTAACTAGTGGTGCCGACACGGCTTTGAAGGTGGGAGAACAACTGTCACAGGCCACCGCTGGTTTTTTCGAGGGTACAGTTGAAGCACTCAATAAAACAGGCAGCAAAAGGAAGGAACAATAATGTCTTCCGTTCTCTGGGAAACCCTGACCGCTGCCCGTGATATGGGGCGGCTCCACGATATCGCCTCTGTCTTGATTCGCTACGGTTTCAGCGATATGGTTCGCCGTTTGGGAATGGCCAGTGCCTTGGAGCGTACCGGCAAGGTGCTGCATTGGAAAGAGGGCGCTGAACTGGCACGATTGGATCCGCCTACGAAAGTCCGGCGTGCCTTGGAAGAAATGGGGCCGACCTTTGTCAAGCTGGGGCAGATCCTTGCTACCCGCATGGATCTCTTTTCTCCCAAATGGATCGTGGAGTTTGAGAAACTGCAGGATCGGGCCCCATCTGTGCCGTTTGCCCAGATTAGACAACAGCTGGAGGAAGATCTGGGTGGGGATCTGGAAGAGGTCTTCGCTGAGTTGGTTGCCGAGCCCTTGGCTGCGGGGTCCATTGCCCAAGTCCACCGCGCCCGGCTGTTGGAAGGGGAGGAAGTAGTGGTCAAGGTGCGACGTCCCGGTATCCGACCGATTATCGAAGCGGATCTGCGGCTCCTGCAGCACCTGGCCAAGATCGTTGAGGCGGAGTCCCCGGAGATGTCAAGGTTCAGGCCGCGAGAGGTGGTACGTCAATTCACCCTGTCTCTGCGCCGTGAACTGGATCTGGCAGCGGAATGCCGCAACGCCGAACGGATCAGTCATAATTTTACCTCTCATCCTGAAATTGTTATTCCCAGGGTGTATTGGAAATGGACCGGCGAACGGATGAATGTCCAGGAAGCGATTAATGGCATCCCCGGTCGTGATCTGGAAGCCACGGAGCAGGCCGGGCTGGATCGGAAGATCCTTGCCCGAAACGGTGTCAGGGTCCTGTTGAAGATGATCCTGGAGGATGGTTTTTTTCACGCCGACCCCCATCAGGGCAATATTTTCTACCTGCCGGAAAACCGCATCGCCCTCATTGATTTCGGTATGGTCGGTCGTCTGTCCGCTGAGCGCCGGCATCAAGTTGTGGATCTGCTCCACGGCCTGGTGGAGAGAGAGGCCGATCAGGTGGTTGATGTACTGCTTGACTGGGCTGGGGCTGGGGCTATCGATATCGATCAGGACAGTCTGGCATTGGAGATTGATAGCCTCGTCGATCAGTACCATGGGGTGCCGCTGAAGCAACTCAATATCAGTACCATACTGACCGATTTGACCACCTTGCTTCGAGAGTATCACCTCGCATTGCCGCCTGACTTGACGCTGCTGACTAAGTCTCTGATAACTCTGGAAGGGATGGGGCGTCAGCTTGATCCTGATTTTGATCTGGTGGCCGAGTTTTCTCCTTTTCTGAGTCGGGCCCTGGTGGCCCGTTATGCCCCTGACGCCATTGTTAAACGGGGCTGGAAAACGCTTGCCGGTACTCTCGATATTTTCACCGGTTTACCCCAGGATCTGCGTCATCTCCTGCGCTCTGCTCGCAGCGGCAGACTGCAGATGCATGTTGATGTGACTCGCCTTCAGCATTTTGGCAATCAACTGGATCGTGCTGCCAGTCGCATGACCATGGGTGTGGTTATCGCCGCTCTGATCATCGGTTCATCCATCGTTATGACCTTAGATCGTGGGCCAGAGCTTTGGGGGTTACCCATATTCGGGTTGTTGGGATTTTTAGGAGCGGCAATAGCCGGTATCTGGCTGCTCATCGCCATCCGCCGCAGTGAACGAAGCTCACGAGAATAAAAAATCGGATTGATTGTATGTAAAGGTAAGGGCAAAGGGCTAGACCTGACAGCTAAAAATATGGGAAAGAACATGAAGGCTTCACTCAAGAAAATACTCATCTCGGTCATTGTCCCGGCAGGCTTCGTTGCCGTTGGCTTTCTGACCTGGACATTCATAAGACCCATCGGCCCGGGAGAGGGTTTTGTCAGCGGCAATGGCCGCATTGAGCCACTGAAATAGACGTTTCCACCAAACTGGGTGGACGGGTGGTCGATCTCTTTGTCAATAAAGGGGATTTTGTCCAGTCTGGTCAGCTGCTGGCGCAGATGCAGAGTGATGTTCTCAATGCCCAGCGTGATGAGGCACGTGCCCAGCAACAGCAGGCGATTAACACGGTCGCCAGCGCTGAGGCCCAGGTGGCGGTACGAGAAAGTGACCTGGCTGCGGCACATGCGGTGGTGGTTCAGCGTAATGCCCGATTGTATCCAGGTTGTCATGCAGGTGGCGCCGACCACTCACTTTGTTTCACTCGCCCAGGCGATTCTTTACCGGGGGGCAGGTTTTGTTGTGGTCTGGTCGCAATTCCTCTTCCTCACAGGCATTGGTTTGCTGTTTTTCGTTGTCTCCCTGAGCCGTTTTCGCCGAAGTATCAGTCGAATGGCTTGACAACACCATTCAATGATTAGAGAATGGAAAATATATGGGTGCTATGATTTGGCTGGAATCGTAACCACTCAAGGACAAATACCTTATCTGCTTATTTCTGGGAAAGCCGGAATCCTTTGTTTTTGGATGGCTCCTGCAAGTATCAATTGTATCGTTTTTCATAGACAAACAGGAAGGGGATGCAAGCAGCTCAATCGCAACAGGCAGCCAAATGAGGGGGACCAGTGCTGATGGTGATGGAGGATCCTGAATGGAATGGCCGGGAAATGTGTTTGCAAGGAGAGGAGAAGGGTCGTTCCCTTCTTAACCTGGCTCCGGTTGGTGTAACACAGGCCTTTGCCGGTACCGAGATCATTTAGAACGACGCAGAGTATGTCCCAAACAGCTATGTTTTCAGGCGCTGGAGTAATGCTCCGAGCAGATTACTGCCGACGCTCATCCGGGTTATTCTGAAGAAAAGTGGTCCTCTTAAGGGGCTTGGTGTCTCTCGACTTCGTTTCGGAGGCGGATGTGTTTTTAGAAAGCACTTGCTCTGATTTCAACCACCATATCCAGTAAAAAAGAATGGGAGTACCACCGTTCCGGTACCTTCGGATTACTAAACGAGCACCATAATACAAGGAGAACGCTTATGTTGAAGAAAAACTACCTCAAAAAGGGCCAAACCTGTCGAGTTACTTTCAAATATGGCAACGAAGAAAATGCTAAGACTGCTGTACTGGTAGGCGATTTCAATGACTGGAACATGGAGGCCTGTCCCATGAAGCGTCTCAAGGAGGGCAGTTTTTCGGTAACCGTCCCCCTTACTGTAGGGCAGAGCTATCGTTTTCGTTATGTATTGGATGGCCATACCTGGGTCAACGAATATGAGGCCGATAGCTATATTGGTAATACATTCGGGGGCGACGATTCTCTTGTCAGCGTCTAAAAAATAATGTTCACCAGGTATCCGTTAAAAGGTGTAGAGGAAAAAAATAAGCAAGACCGAATTGAGGTCGGGGGGCTCTCCGGCTCACTGCCATTCCGGAACCACCTGAAATAGATGAACCGGGGTATGAAGGGGAGCATTCCCCAGTCTTGTCCTCACTGTAACAGTCGAGAAAAAGGACGGATTTCAGCTGTCCCAGACCTCACTCTTCATTTATCACCTTACCATATCCGCCGCCGCCAGGGGTTTCGATACGGATGCTATCCCCCTTATTGAGGAATACACTGTTTTTTCCGCCAATATCGATTGTCTTTCCGTCTCGGACGATACTGTTTTTTCCCCGTTTGCCGTTTTCCCCACCGGCAAGACCATTGGGGGACAAGACCCGTCGTTCGGAGAGGATGGAGACCTGCAGCGGAGCCAGGGCTTCGATATCTCTGACCAGGCCGTCACCGCCCCGGTATTGCCCATTTCCTCCCGATCCTTTCCGCAAAGAGAATTCCCTGAGCAATACCGGGTAGCGTCTCTCCAGGATTTCGGGATCGGTAATACGGGTATTGGTCATATGCGTGTGAACTCCGGACTGTCCGTCCCAGCCCGGACCTGCGCCTGCACCTCCGCCGATGGTCTCATAGTAGCCGAAATGTTCGTTACCAAAAGTCAGGTTGTTGGTGCAGCCCTGGGAGTCGGCAGCTGCAGCAAAGGCCTTGAAGATGACATCGGTGATTCGTTGTGAGGTGAGCACATTTCCTCCCACCACAGCGGCATCTTCGGCAGGATTGAGGAGAGAGCCCTTTTCCACGAGGACGGAGATCGGATTGAGACAGCCCTGGTTGAGAGGGATCTCTTCTCCAATGAGGCAGCGCAGAGAGTAGAGAATAGCAGAATGGACGACGGCGGGCGGGCAGTTGAGATTCCCGGCCAGCTGTTTGCCAGATCCGCTAAAATCGAAAGTTGCGCTGCCGTTCTCAGGAACAATGGTTATGCGGAGGCGGATGGGCGTCCCGTCATCGAGAAAGTCTTCTCCCAGCAACTCAAGGGTGTCATTCCTGCCAGTTTTGCGGCAGAGTTCTTTAAGCATCCGGCGCACTGCTCGTTCGGCGTTATCCTGAATATGGCCCATGTAGGCCTGAACCACTTCCAGGCCGTATTTTTCCATCATCTCTTCCAAAAGGCGAACGCCATTCTGATTGGCAGCAATCTGGGCCTTGAGATCGGAGAGGTTGTCTGCTGGATGACAGG
Source organism: Pseudomonadota bacterium (assembly GCA_018817385.1). GTDB lineage: Bacteria > Desulfobacterota > Desulfobulbia > Desulfobulbales > Desulfocapsaceae > Desulfocapsa. Next base: position 6,950 of record JAHIUA010000033.1, on the reverse strand, counting down.
CCGGAGCAATGGGGGGAGTATGTCCTGCATCGGCGAATGCTGTAAGGAACTTCAATACAGCGTCTTCCTGAAACAGGCCATCTTTGACGATCTTCAGCGTCCTGATGGCAGCTCCTTCCTCAACCAGCGAGGTGGAAAAGGGGGGCATGGATCCTGGACTGATGCCGCCGATATCGGCATGATGGCCTCTGCTGGCGACGAAGAAAACAATTTTCTTATTATTCCATACTGGGGTAATAACCGTGATGTCAGGGAGGTGGGAGCCGCCTGCAGCCGGATGATTAGAGGTCAGGACCTCGCCTTGGCGCAGGGTTCCCTGGTGGAGAGCAATCTGTGACTTGACAGCCTCTCCCATGGCCCCAAGATGAACCGGAATATGGGGGGCATTGGCGACCAGATCACCCTTGCCATCAAAAACAGCGCAGGAAAAATCCAGTCGCTCCTTGATGTTTGTGGAAATGGCACTCTTTTGCAGCGTCCTCCCCATCTGTTCACCAATGGACATGAACAGATTACTGAAGATGGAGAGTTGTACCGGATCCACGGTTTTCGAGATCTGTTTAAATTTTTCTGTGCTGAATTCGATAATGATGTCGCCGTAGCGGGTACGCCGGGCCAGGCTTTTCGGTTCCAGCAGAATGGTGGAACCTTCCTGGATGATGATGGCGGGGCCTGTGAGTGTTTTTCCCGGAGGAATGTCCTCCAGGAGATAGAGGGGCGTGGAAAGCAGACCCTCGTGAAAGTAACAGACTACGTTCCGCAAGGGAATTGCAGTGTCGCTGTTACAGGTGACAAGGGGGCGGGCCAGGGATGATTCCTGTCCTGTCAGCCGGACTCGGATATTGTCTACCAGGATGTCCCGATCGGAGAGGAGGAATCCGTATTCCTGCAGGTATTGCTGGCAAAAGATGGTGGCAGGGTCTTGTTCGTCTTCCACTGCGACCATCATGGCCGTATCTGTCCCCTGAAAGCGAAGGTTCAAGTAGCGGATGGTGTGGGGAGCAGGGGCGTGTGAACACTGCTGGTGAAATTTCTTGAGGGCCCTTTTTTCCAGGCCATCCAGTCGTGTCAGGAGACGAGGCAGGGAGGTCTTGTTCAGGATCTCAGCAGCTGCTTCCTGGCTGTCCACCACCGTTTCGGCCAGGGACAGGCCCAAGGCTGAGAGAATACCGGCATGGTGATGGATAAAAACCGTATTAATCCCCAGTGCTGTAGCCACCGCGCAGGCATGCTGGCCGCCTGCCCCACCGAAACAGGAAAGGACATGTTCTTTGATGTCATATCCCCGCATCACCGAAATCTCGCGGATGGGACGGATCATGGTTTCATTGGCAACTTCGAGAAAGCCCAAGGCGACTTCTTCAGGGGTTTTGGCTGCTATCCCCAGTTTGAGTGCATCTTCGTTGACCTGTGCTGTCAGGTTGTAAAAGGCCTGCCTGACACGCTCTCTATCCAGGGCTTGATTTTCATCGGGGCCAAAAATATGAGGAAAAAAATCGGCCTGGATTCGTCCAAGAAAGAGATTGGCATCGGTAACTGCCAGGTATCCCTGTTTGCGATAACAGAGTGGACCAGGATGTGCTCCTGCTGATTCGGGTCCCACCTGCAGCATTCCATTTCTATAAAGGAGGCGGGAGCCTCCTCCGGCAGCCACTGTCTTGATATGCATTTGCGGTGCCTGGATTCTGACCCCTGCAGTTTTTGTCTCCTGCACCAGTTCATAGCTGCCGTTGTAACGGGAGATGTCCGTGGAGGTTCCTCCCATATCAAAGCCGATCACCGGCCTCTGTTCAGTTTCAGGGTAGGTCGTAAGGGCACAACCCACTACCCCTCCGGCTGGCCCGGAAAGGATAGCATTAGAGCCTTTGAAACCATGGGCAGCAGTGAGGCCGCCGTCGGATTGCATGAAGAGGAGAGGGCAGTTGTTCAGGTTGTCGACAAAACCGGTTTGGAAGGAATCGAGATAGCGGCGAATATGGGGGGTGAGGTAGGCATCGACCAGGCAGGTATCACCCCGGGCAACAATCTTGACCTGAGGCATGACCTGGTGGGAGAGAGAAATTTGACTGAATCCAATTTTCTCAGCAATATCAGCTAAGAAGAGCTCGTGCTGGTACACCGAGTAGGCATGCATACAGACAATGGCCACACTGCGGATACCGGTAGCATATATTTTCTCCAGTTCATCTCTGATGAGCTCTGGATCGGGTCTTTTTAGCAGCCGAAAGGCCTCTCCACTTGTACCGATAATTGTATCAGGTCCATCATTTTCTTCACCGGCTTGCAGGGGGCGAACCCGACCATCGACTTCCAGTACCGCCTTGTAGAGGAGGTCGGGTTTGATTATCCGCAGGTCAAAGAGATCCGGCCGTGTTTGGTCACCAATGGCCAGCAGGTCGCCGAAGCCTTTGCTGATAATCAGGGCCGTATCTGCACCAGTTCTTTCGAGCAGGGCATTGGTGGCCACAGTGGTTCCCATGCGAATCCATTCTATTCCTTCGCTAGCAAGAGGGAGAGCGGGTGGGAGAGTGATTCTGTAGACCTCTTCCAGGATACGCCTGATCCCTTCACGGGGGGCATCACTGTAGTGAGCCGGATCTTCGGAAAGAAGTTTTTCGGTGTATACCTTTCCCCATGCCGCGATCTCTGCGTAGACATCGGTAAAGGTTCCGCCTCGGTCGATGGAGAAACGAATTGTGGCAGGATTCATGTCAGTCTTTTTTTTCTTGATAGACTCCCAGGGCCTCCTGATAGATCTGAGAACGGGGAAGGCCGAGGTCACTGGCAAGCTTACGAGAGACATCCTTTAATGACATAGAGGTATTGTCGCGATACCAGGCGAGGAGTTCTAAGAGGTTGTCTCCTTCGACTTCCTTGATTGCACCCGGTTCGATGATAAGGACAAATTCCCCCCGGTTTTTATCGCCGGAGGCGAGTTCCAGAAGGGTGCTGACCTTCTCTGCCTGCAGATCTTCATAGGCCTTGGTCAACTCTCTGCCCCAGAATGCCTGACGGTCTCCCATGATCTGAAGGATATCGGTGAGCAATGATTGAATGCGGCGGGGAGATTCGTAGAAGATAATGGGCCATGCCGTATCGCAGAGAGAGGTGAGCAAGGTCCGCCGTTTTGCCTTTTTTGAAGGAGGAAAACCTAAGAAAAGAAAAGAGGGATTCGAAAGACCGGCAGCCGAGAGGGCAGTGGTGAGGGCTGATGCTCCTGGCAGTGGAACAACGACTATACCAGCCTTTCGTGCTTCTGACACCAGAACGGCTCCTGGATCGGATATTCCCGGGGTCCCGGCATCGCTGACCAGGGCGATGGATTCCCCGTCAAGGAGTCTTTGCACCAGCTGTTGCGAGCGTTGGGCCTCCTTTTCCCGGTAGTAGCTGATCAGAGGTGTCTGGATCTTGAAATGAGTGAGAAGTTTTCGCGTATGGCGTGTATCTTCAGCCGCAATCAGGTCTACTTCTCCAAGAATTCGGAGACAGCGCAGGGTGATATCTTCCAGGTTGCCGATTGGAGTTGCAGCAACATAAAGAGTGCCGGGGAGGGACTGTTCACTTGGTAACATAGATTGTCTCAGGATTTAAAAGAGGCGAGCAGGGTACCGGCGCCTACAAAGAGTGAACCGAAGATCCTGTTTTGCAGACGCATGGCCTTTTTATTCTTTAAAAGGGGCCGTAGTCGCGAGGAAAGGTGGGCATAGCCTATCATGACCAGGGAGTCGACGCCTATCGAGGTGGCACCAAGGATCAGGAACTGGTTGCTTTTAGGGGTATTCGGATTGAGAAAAATCGGAAAAAGGGCAACCAGGAAGACGATGGCCTTGGGATTGGTGAGGTTGATGAAAACGGCACGGACAAACAGGGTGGCGGCAGTGACGCTCTGTTGCTCTGCGGAGTTGTTTTCCAGGATAACTTCGGTGGAATCGTCCCATTTTTTATAGCCGAGCCAGATCAAATAGAGGGCTCCAAACCATTTGAGAAGGGAAAAAGCCAATGATGAGGTGGCAATAATCGCGCCCAGACCAAAGCCGACGAGAAGAATACAGAGTGCAAGACCCACCTGCAGTCCCAGAATAGCGGGCAGGGTGCGACGCATTCCATAGCGAAGACCGCAGCTCATGGTATTGATAGCTCCTGCCCCGGGTGAGACGGAAAGCACAATAACAGAAAGAAGGTAGGTAAGCCACACGTCTAGAGTCATAGCAGTTTTTTTGCTTTTATCTTTCTGCCGGGCAGGATAAGGTTGAGAAGAACGCCAAGGATGCCTGCCAGACCGATCCCTTTTATGGTAAAGGCACCCGCGGAAAAGCTCATGCCGCCGACACCCATGATCAGAATAAGGGAGATGATAGCCAGGTTTCTAGGCTCGGTGAGATCCTCTTTGGCGCGTACCAGGGTGTTGAGACCGATTACGGTAATGGCTCCAAAGAGAAGCAGCATGATCCCACCCATAACCGGTGACGGAATGGTCTGGAGCAGAGCGCCTACTTTGCCTATGAAGGCTAAAGCGATTGCACTCAGGGCTGCCCAGGTCATAATAGCTGGATTAAAGACCTTGGTAAGGGTTACTGCACCGGTAACTTCGGAATAGGTTGTATTGGGAGGACCGCCGAAAAAGGCCGCCAGGCTGGTGGCCAGGCCATCACCAAGCATGGTACGATGGATACCCGGATCCTTTACATAGTCTTTATTGGCTACTGAGCCAATGGCCAGGATATCTCCAAAGTGTTCAATGGCGGGGGCAATGGCAATAGGAACAATATAGAGAATAGCCGCCATGTTCCATTGGGGATAGGTAAAGGAAGGAATTGCAAACCAGGCAGCATCGGTGACCGCTTGCATATTGATGAGGCCAAAGGGAATGGATACCAGGTAGCCAGCGCTAATACCACAGAGAATGGGAATGAGTTTAAACATTCCTCGGCCCAGGAGAGAAACGCAAAGGGTTACACCAAGGGCGGTAAGTGAAATAATAAGTGCCGTGGACCTGGGAACCAGTTCGGCAGATCCGTCACCGGCCATACCTGTGGCCATGAATACCGCAACTGGGGCCAGGATAAGACCAATAACCATGATAACCGGTCCGGTGACTATGGGAGGGAGAAGGGTATGAAGGATGCCACTCCCTTGATAATAGATAAAAATACTGAGAAGTACATAAAAAAAGCCGGCTGCCATCAGGCCGCACATGGTGCCGGCAATCCCCCAGGTCTGAACGCCATAGATAATAGGGGCGATAAAGGCAAAAGAGGAAGCGAGAAAAATGGGAACCTTACCCCTGGTGACAATTTGGAAGAGGAGGGTACCGGCACCAGCAGTGAATAAGGCAACGTTGGGGTTAAGTCCGGTGAGCAGAGGGACAAGGACCAGGGCTCCCAAGGCCACAAAGAGCATCTGTACTCCAAGAATAATATCCTTGGCATTCAGTTGGTAGTTGGTTTCGTATTGCGGTGTCTCCATTTTTGGTCTCATTTCCAGGTTATTTGGTTCCGAAGAGCTTGTCACCTGCATCGCCTAGGCCAGGCAGGATATAGCCGTTCTCATTGAGTCGTTCATCAAGGGCAGCAGTATAGATGTCCACATCCGGATGGCGTTTGCTTACTTTTTCGATACCTTCTGGGGCAGAAACCAGAAAAAGACCTTTGATGGTTTTACAGCCGGCTTCTTTGAGGAGGTCGATGGTGGCGTTTAAGGTGCCACCGGTGGCCAGCATAGGATCGAGGATCAAGGCCGTTCTCTTTTCAATATGTTTTGCGAGTTTGACATAGTACTGGACTGGCATCATGGTCTTCTCATCTCGGTAAAAACCGACGATGGATACTTTAGCCGAAGGGATAAGGTCAAAAACTCCATCCATCATCCCTAGACCGGCACGCAGGATCGGCACAAAGGTAATCTTTTTACCCCTGATGGTATCAACCTGGACTGGACCGGACCAGGCCTCTATGGTTTTCTGTTCCATAGGCAGGTTTTTGGTTGCTTCATAAGTGAGAAGCCTGGCAATTTCATTGGCAAGGGCCCGGAAATCTTTAGTGGAAATGTTTTTTTCACGTAACAGCCCAACTTTATGGCGAATAAGTGGATGGCTAACAACATGGACTGTCATGGTTTCTCCTTTTAATGAGGTTACATCGTCGTTTAAAAATAATTTCTATTGTTACATACAAAAAAATGTTCTGAAACTCAATGAAAGGTTGAACAAATATTGCTGTAAATCTGAGTTTAATCTGGTATCTTAGTATTTCTCAATAAACAGATAAGCGTGTCACTGGTCGGTGAGCTCCGTAAAATAATTGTATTCTACAGCTCTTACCGAAAGAGGTGAATAAAAAAGAACGTAACAGGTATTGTTTTGGAAAAAGAAGCTTTTGTACTGATAAGAAAGAAAATGAGTAGAACTCAAAAACAACTGGCAGAGTTGTTGGGGGTGTCTTTAAAAGCAATTCATAGCTATGAGCAAGGGTGGCGGAAAATTCCTCTGCACATAGAACGTCAGCTATGGTTTCTTATCTATCAGAAGAAGAAAAATGGTCAAAATCCGAATCCATGCTGGGAAAGAAAATCGTGTGAGATGAAAGATGAGTGCCCGGCATGGGAATTTAAGTGTGGCGATATGTGCTGGTTTGTCTGTGGAACGAAATGCGATTGCACCAAAGATATCGATGTCAGGGAAAAAATGGTTATCTGTCGTTCCTGTAAGATTCTTAAGCAGCTTTTGAAGTGAAAGAATAGGGACGCGATATACGGTAAAAAGGTGTGCGGTGTGCGGTATGCGGTATGCGGTAAAAAGGTGTGCGGTTTTAGGTATGCGGTTTGCGGTAAAGAGTAAAAGCATACAAGAATAACGATCAGGTTGTTGGCCCGCATCTTTAACACTGCGACCTTAGGGTGACAAGGTCATCTCTGCCCTGAGGAGAGGATCCCCCCTCAGACGACGCAAAAAG
>JAHIUA010000032.1 GCA_018817385.1 Pseudomonadota bacterium | reverse complement strand
GTACTGCATGGGTGACTATGTGGGAGAGTAGGACGCCGCCGATTTCTTTATATAAAAAGCCCCATACAGTTTTTACTGTATGGGGCTTTTTTGCGTCGTAACGGTTTGCGGTTTGCGGTTTGCGGTTTGAGGTTTGCGGTTTGAGGTTTGCGGTGTGCGGTGTGCGGTGTGCGGGAAAAGATCAGGGAGTTAAGGATGAAGGAGTTGGATTTTGCTCCTTCCCCCTTCCCTTCCCCATTTCGCTCTCGATTTCCGATCTGGATTTTCCATACAAAAAGCCCCCGGCAGGATTTTCCTGGCGGGGGCTTTTTGCGTCGTCTGGGGTTTTCTCTCTCCTCAGGGCAGAGATGAACGTTGTCACCCTAAGCTTGTAGTGTTAGAAATTCGGGCCAACAACCTGATTTTTATCCTTTTACCGCACACCTAAAACCGCATACCGCATACCGCATACCTCAAACCGCATACCGCAAACCGCACACCTTTAGCCTTTTGGGTCTCACTTATTAGAAACCGGTATTGCTTCAAGTCAGTAGATATATGATAGTCGGACAGAGAAATAGCAATCCCATGCCTACACCAAGTAGGTTACTCTTTCTTATATCGAAGTCCTCTAAGATCTTAATCCATTTGAAACGGAATACGTATCTCCCAAAATAAATATCCACACACAACATTAAGAGCATCCAAATGAGGCCAATTAAGAAACAGTCTTGTAAATTGGAGGGATAGATTGATCCAGGATAGAGAAAACCAGCATATCATATAGATTATTATGATCGCTGTGAAGAAACTGATTTGCTTAGCACGCTTTTTTCAATATCTGCTTTGCAGGAATATGACACGGACATTTCCATTCAATATTTCTCCTGCTGCAATTAGTACCCAAATTGCTATAGCTTTTGCAACCAAGCCATTCATATTAGTTTTCGTTTGAATATATAGCTAACGGCAATTTAGCCATCGGCTGGCTTACAATGCGGAATCACTTCCACTACAGCACCTTGTCTTTTCAACATATTATTACGTTTCCGCCAGACGATCAGGACTGCAACAACGATCAATAGGTATGTGTCATAAGGCTGGGCGTCAGGAAAGATCGGGTTCATGAGCGAGAAGTGGAAGAACGCTGACAGCAAAATGCTGCCTTTCGATTCATTGAACAGTGCCGTTACGATGACGCTTATCGCCAGGCATCCAGCAAAGAACGCTGTGAATGACCACTCACTCTGCTGTGTTCCGCTCAACAGGAAGGCTGGCATATGCCAAAGTCCCCAGATGGCTCCAAGAATCAGACCGGCCCAAAGCGGAGCGAACTTTCTTTGCAGAAGAGGAAGCGCGAGCCCCCTCCAGCCAAACTCTTCCATCGGGCCTTTGATGGCGGCAAGGACCAACGCCGCGACCAAAGACTGAGAGGACAGAAACGGAAAGGGTTCAGTGAAAAGGTTTCCCCTGAGCCAGGAGCCGCCGATAAAGATCAACGGTATGCCAATGATCAGAAAGGTATACCAGGCAGCACTGCAGCGCCAGAGCAACACACGCGCGAAGAAGCGCCGCAGGCCTGTAAACCCGCCGTAGCGGAGAACTAGAGTGAAGGATGCGATAGCAGGCGCGTATACGGCCAGGAAGAAAAGCGGGTGATTGCCGCTGAGTTGTCCGAACACCGCACCCATTCGTTCTGGAAGAAGGATGTACAGCCCAAGGATACCCCAAGCCAATCCAAACGAGATCAGCAAAAACGGGGTGAATGAACGAAAGGGAACTTGGTACGGTTCAAGCACTGGGATATCTGGGGGCATGTGTTTGTTCCTTTACGGCTAACAGTGGGATACATGGAAAAAGTCCATCATATTAAACACTCCAAGACGGAAATTCATGTCCAGTTATTACCTGTCTCTTTCAGTTTTTCCAGACAATCTGATATTGTCAGAGGTATCATGGAAAAATAAACCCAAATTTGCTCCAAACCGTCAGCTTAAACTGATGGATCAAGCTTCAGCCTCGGGGTTAAAGTGAAGCAATGTTCCATCCTCTCGATGAGTTTTACATTGCAGGTAACCATTAGCCGAGTCAAGTTTGTGTCAGTACACCATCTCTTTGCCTTCTTCCTCAGTTTTTCATTCCTCCGTCTAACCTCCAACATCTTTTCTTTAACCAAACTGACTTGCATTTAAATAACGTTAAATCAGCTAGTTACTAACCTTATACCCAAAGTTTAGAGTCTATCAGTCAAAGTATACCTTGACTATTAGGTTTGTCAAATATAGTATTGTGTAAAAATATTTAGCTTAAACGTATTTTGTCTAAACATTTTGAAAAACAAGCGGGATGCATGCGCTTGTTATAGATTTAGTGCAAGAAAGCAGAACAGCGCAAAAGTGCGCCATGGAAAATAATATGGAAAAAATAGTTATAAAAAACCTGTATAAAGTCTTCGGTTCTGATCCTAAAAAGGGGTTGTCCTTACTGGAGCAAGGCAAAAGCAAAGATGAAATTTACGAACAGACAGGCCTTACTGTTGGTGTCCAGGGAGCCAGTTTTTCAGTGAACAAAGGTGAGATTTTCGTCGTAATGGGTCTGTCCGGCTCAGGAAAATCAACTCTCGTACGAATGCTGAACAGGCTTATTGAGCCTACATCTGGAGAGGTACTGGTGGATGGTGAAGATGTCCTCAAGATGAGCAAGGCTGAGTTGGTAAAGTTCCGCAGAAGTAAAACCGGCATGGTTTTTCAGTCCTTTGCTCTTATGCCTCACCAGACCGTACTGGAGAATGCAGCATTTGGTCTCGAACTCGATGGTGTGGATAAGAAAGATCGTGAGGAACGAGCAACGGATGCCTTGAAACAGGTCGGACTTGAAGGCTGGGAGAAGGCATATCCAAATGAATTAAGTGGCGGCATGCAACAGCGGGTCGGTTTGGCGCGTGGCCTCGCTGTTGATCCTGATATCCTCCTGATGGATGAGGCATTTTCGGCGCTTGATCCTCTTATCAGGACAGAGATGCAGGATGAACTGCTGAAACTCCAAGACCGGCATGAGCGCACTATCATTTTTATCTCCCATGATCTAGACGAAGCATTACGGATCGGAGATCGAATTGCAATTATGGAAGGTGGCCGAGTTGTTCAGGTAGGCACTCCGGAAGAGATTCTACAGAACCCTGCTGACGATTATGTCCGGGCTTTTTTCCGGGGTGTGGATCCAACCGGTGTTATCTCCGCTGGGGATATTGTCCGCGATACCCAGCCAACTGTGATATGGCATACTAAAGAAGGCGGCCCCCGTGCCACCCTGGAAATGTTGAGTAATAGAGATCGGGATTTTGCCTATGTTCTTGATTCAGAACGCCGTTTCTTGGGCATAGTTTCCTCAGATTCACTACGTGATGCTATCGACAAGGGCAATGGTAAAAGCAAACTTGAACATGCTTTTCTGGGGGAAGTGAAATCAGTTTGGGATACTGAGAGTCTCCAGGATATCCTGCCGTTGGTAGCATCACACGCCTGGCCTATCCCGGTAGTAAATTCAGAAAGTATATATCGCGGAGTTGTTTCTAAAAACCGCTTCCTTCGCACCTTGCACCGTGCAGAGAATGGGTCACATTTCGAGCAGCCAGCAGCCTAGAATACTATCTTCAGGAGTTTTGTATAATGTTCAGTTTTGATGAAAGAGTTATTCCCTTGGATGTTTGGATCACCAGTTTCGTTGACTGGTTGGTTGAAGGATATCGATGGTTTTTCCAGATAATCAAGTGGCCGGTAGATTTCACCCTGTCCGGAGTGTCAGACGGTCTCCAGGCAGTCCCTCCCCTCCTTGTTATTCTGGTGTTTGGCATCATTGCCTGGCGGGTTTCAGGATTTAAGCTTGCCGGTTTTACGGTCGGTTCTTTGCTTTTCATAGGTCTGCTTGGATTTTGGCCGGAAACGATGATAACCCTCGCCATGGTATTTTCATCAGTTGTGTTCTGCACAGTTGTTGGGGTGCCATTTGGCATATGGGCCGGTCGCAGTGATCGTTTCAATGACCTTCTACGGCCGGTTTTGGACGCGATGCAGACAACTCCTGCCTTTGTCTATCTGGTTCCAATTGTCATGCTTTTTTCCATTGGCAATACAGCCGGCGTTCTGGCTACCATCGTCTTTGCTTTGCCACCAATCGTCAGATTGACGAGTCTCGGTATCAGGCAGGTGCATCCTGAGTTGGTCGAGGCAGCCCTGGCCTTTGGGGCCACAAACTGGCAGGTCCTGCTTAAGGTTCAGATACCTCTTGCTCTGCCGACCATCATGGCGGGCCTGAATCAGACCATCATGATGGCACTTTCGATGGTTGTGATCGCCGCACTCATTGGTGCAGGTGGCCTCGGGGCTCCTGTTGTTCTCGGCTTGAATACACTTGATATTGGTCTGGCCACCGTTGGCGGCCTGGCGATTGTTTTATTGGCAATCATTTTAGATAGAATTACCCAATCAATGGGAACAAAGAAAAAAAACTAAGGAAGAAAATTCATGATTAAGAAAGTGATAATTGGTGCAGCTTTAGCTGCAATGACCTTTACCGGAGCAGTAACTACTTTTGCTGATAATAGTTTGCCTGGGAAAGGAATAACAGTCAAACCTGCACGGGCAACGTGGAACACTGGATTTTTTCAGGAAGCACTTGTGCGACGAGGTCTTGAGACACTTGGGTATAAATGGGAAAAACCCAAAACTCTGACGAATCCGATCTTTTACAAAACACTTACTCTCGGTGATGTTGATTACTGGACCAATGGTTGGTTCCCAATGCATAATGATCAAATGCCGAAAAATTTCGATGAAAAAGCTGAAAAGATTGGTTACGTAGTCAAGGCAGGTGGTTTGCAGGGTTATCTGGTGTCTAAAAAAGATGCAGATAAGTATCACATCAATTCCCTCGATGATTTTAAACGTGATGAGGTGAAGAAAGCATTTGATACCAATGGTGATGGCAAAGCTGATCTAACAGCCTGCCCTCCAGGCTGGGCCTGTGAAAAGGTTATTTCCCATCATATGGATGTGTATAACTTAAAAGACGATATCAATCCGATAACAGCCTCATATGAAGCTGGAATGGCCTCGGCATTAGCTGGTTATAAAAATGGTGAGCCAATATTCTTCTATACCTGGTCGCCAAACTGGACCATCTTTAAATTGAAGCCGGGCAAGGATGTTGTATGGATCAACGTTCCTAAAATCATGCCGACAAAGGCGCAAAGTAAAGCTTTGGATCGGATGACAGTAAGTGGGATTGAAGGTGCTGTTTCAGATCCTATAAAGCTTGGTTTTATTGTCGCAGATATACGGATAGTTGCAAATAAAAATTTTCTTAAGAAGAATCCCGCAGCAAAGAAATTTTTTGAGGTATTCACTCTACCACTTGGAGATATCAACGAACAGAATACTTGGATGAACGAAGGCGAGAAGAGTGAAAAGGATATTCAAGGCCACGTAGATAAGTGGATTGCCAAAAACCAGGATAAATGGAACGGCTGGCTTACTGAAGCACGTAGCGCTGTTAAATAGTATCAGCCTGCAATAGCTTATTTACAACCCGGAGACTTCCTGCGTATGTCCAGGGTTGTTGTTTCTTTCACAATAACATCGGGGTTTAGCAAAAACGTATGGTACAGCTTATAAAAGAAAGAGTACAAAGCTGGGAGTTATGTAGCCCCTTCAGGAGAGAATAATGGATGAAAGAAACGAGCATATACCCGTTATCGCTAAAAAATTACGGATTATTTTAAAAGGGGTGCAGGCGCACTCGAAAAATGTTGAAAAAACATGTGGATTAAGCAGTGCCAAGCTCTGGATGCTCCGTGAAGTCGATGGTACTCCGGGAATTAAAGTGTCAAAGCTGGCTGCAGCTCTTTCCATCCATCCTTCAACCTGTAGTAATATGTTGGACAAACTCGAAAAAAATCAGCTTGTCTCCCGTGACCGCAGCAAAACAGATCAACGGAGCGTTCATCTTTATGTTACCGAAGAGGGACGCCAATTCCTTGTCAACAATGCACCCAAACCAACCCAGGGTAAGCTGAGTAACGCTTTGGCGCAGCTATCACCCACTCAACTTACCGAACTTGAAAGCGGGCTCGACGCTCTCGTTCAGGCTCTGCACTTCAGCAATGACCAAGCTGGCGAGACGCCCATCGTCATTGGAGAGTAACCTTCTCGCTCCAATCCCTCTTTGCCGCGAAAGCGTGCAAAAATTGAAACTTTATGCGCTTTGTGGCTTGGTAACGGACGATCATCGTTCTCTCAGAAAAGCCTCCCTAAGTTGTGGAGAGTGGAACAAACCGGGGGCTGGATCAGTTGGAGTGATCGTAAAGGACCAGAAGGACGACCTGTGCTTAATCTTTGAGCAATTTAGCGACTTAATATTCTTCCTGAGCAGTTTTAATTTGATCCTGCTCAAAAAAATTGCTCAAAAAGGAGCATTCTGGCTCTTTAATATTCAAATTTCTTTGCAGCAATCCGACAGCAAATGGAGCAGTTGAAATTATTGATGTTTCCAGAAAGTATTTGCTGGTTACTTCGGCAGAAGGGGTTAGGCAACGTGGTTGAAAGTAACTGAGACTTAACCTGGGCGTCTGTTAGGAGCCGTTAATCAATAAACGTAACTAATTTAGCCAGGATTCGGATCAATCCTGTAGTTCCATTCGCCATGAAACTCATTCCGTGTGATCCGGATTTTTTCAAACTCTATATTACTGACTTTGATGCCTGGCGGGTAT
>JAHIUA010000031.1 GCA_018817385.1 Pseudomonadota bacterium | reverse complement strand
ATACCCGCCAGGCATCAAAGTCAGTAATATAGAGTTTGAAAAAATCCGGATCACACGGAATGAGTTTCATGGCGAATGGAACTACAGGATTGATCCGAATCCTGGCTAAATTAGTTACGTTTATTGATTAACGGCTCCTTACTGCACTGCGTACCGACGAAGCTCAGGTGATAGACAACCTGCTTATCTCATCCGGATATGGCGGGAAACTGAGTTCAGGCTATGGGTTGTCGCCCTATGGGATTTAGCGGGAAAGCGAAATGGAACCGGGAAAAATACTATCACTGCTGAATAGGCTTTTGTGTCGCAAGGACAACATTGCTCCTTCCGACAAGCTCATCATCAAAAAACAACAGGCTATCCGGGTCTTTTGTATTCACTGTAAGGAGCACGTTTTTTACCTGAAAAGCAAGACAGGAGGAGTGGCCTTGACCAACTTGGCGCCCCTTGCAGACAATACGCAGCCAACCGATTTTGATTGTCCATTGTGTCAGAAAGACGTCAGGGCCTATAGCCCGGCAACAACATTAAAAACAGATAGGGGATATTTCACATGGGAATAACAGAATTGTTCACCAAAGGCCTTTACTGGCTCAGCGCCCTGCGCCTGACCTTTGCCTCGCTTGCCAATATGAAACACGTGGCCTTCAGCCTTCGCGACGGGATCAATCCCTTTGGCCGGGTCCATTTTCTAATCAGGAACATAAGAACCGGACAGATCACCTGCGATGCCTGGCACCCGAACCTGGTGGTAGCCAGCGGCAAGAATCACATTGCCGATCAGCTCTCCGGCAGACAAGAGGCCCAGATGTCTCATATGGCAATCGGCACCGGGACGACAACACCCTTGGATGCCAATACGGCCCTGCAAACAGAGCTGGATAGGAATGCCCTGGATTCCAGAACCCAGGGCACGGGTGCCGATGCCAACAAGGTGACCTACACCTGCACCTGGGCAGCAGGAGACGGCACCGGAGCCATCACCGAATCCGGGATATTTAACTCTGCCTCTGCAGGCCAGATGCTCTGCCGTTCGGTCTTCCCGGTGAAAAATAAAGAAGCCGGTGAATCCATGGTCATGACCTGGATTCTCACCATATCAGCATAAGGGGGAGTCATGGAAGTAACCACCTATACCGATCGACTTAAAAAACGCATGCCCTATGAGGGGCAGGAAAACTGGAAAGACGAAAGGGACACCGACGATCAGATCGACGATGTGGTCATGGGCGCACTCCTCACCGACAACCGGGTAATCAGCGGCGGAGCGGTAAGTGCCGGGTTCGGTCTGAACGCAGACTATGCAGATGCCATTGTCAGAGTGGCAGGAACCACCTACGCCATTACCGCTGGCAGCATAACCCTCACTGCAGCCCAGCCAGGTCTGGAGCAGGTCAACTGGATTCACATCAACAACATAGGTACTGTGACAGCCTCCATTCTCCCCCCAACGGGGGACTATATTCCTCTGGCCCTGGTAGATACCAGCGAAACGGCAGTGATCAGAGTGGCGGATCTACGTCCGGTTGCCGCGCCTGACCAGGGGCCTCCGGTGGGGACCATTGTCCCTTGGATCGGTGGCTACTTCGCTGGTGCAGGGAATAGTGGATTCACTTCGGTGCTTGGAAATACCATCGCCGCTGCCAATACCCATCTGAACCCCACTGGCTGGCACGTCTGCGATGGCACCGAACTCAATGATTCTTTCAGCTCTATTTTTGGTGCCGCAGGCCGTTTTCTCCCAGACTTGACCGATGATCGTTTTATCATGGGCGACACTGCTGCCGGAGCAACTGGTGGTGATAATGCCATGGCCCACACCCATAGTGTGCCAAGCCATTCTCACAGCGTTCCAAGTCATGCTCATGCCACTGCCGCTCATACCCTAACGTTATCGGAGATGCCTGCGCATAATCATATCGGTGATTTTAGCATAAAGTGGTACGCGACTGGTTCAGGAGGCTGGACTTCCAGACCAGAAGTACCCAATTCTGGAGAGTATACAGTCAACTCGGGAACAACGGGCGGTGGTGCGTCACATAACCATGGAAACACAGAAGCATGGTCAGGAACGTCAGGTACATGGACAGGGACATCCGGGGATGCATCCACAATGGATAACAGGCCGAAGTTTCTGAGCTGTTTCTATATTATGAGAGTGAGATAATGGCAGATATTCATTTTAAAGCACAATATAGGATTGGTGGACTATTCAGCCGATGGCACAGATTTAGGCATGTGGTTGGCGACGGATTTATTGATGGTCAGCAGGTGCGCTATTTTGTGCTGGCCTGCGGCACCACAATCTATTTCCCGGTAAATGCAGAGGTCCGCTTTTCCCCTGAACGACAAAGCGCCATACTCCAAAAGATGCGCTCAGAAGCAGGGCAACCGGTAACAATGAGGTGATATCATGCAAGTAACTATTATACCAGTAGACGGATTCGTACAAGTTAACGGCTATAGATTGGCAGGTATTGACATGACCGGTATTCCTTTAAACATCCATGCACTTCAATGGAATGGGGATGTTGGTGAATTGGAGCTGACAGATGGTCCGAATGAAATCATCAATGACATCGCTCCGTTTCAGGAAGTTATCAACAGGTTTAACACGACAAAAAACTCCATTGAAAATCCACAATACAGTTTGGAAGAGCTAAAAACGCGACAAAAAGAAATGATCAAGCAGAGGTTCCTGATGGTACCGACACTAGGCCTGAATATCTCCATCGGCCTCAAAGTCAATTCCGATAGACTAGATAAAGACAATATGCAGGAGCTACTTGATTACTGCACCAGAATGGACGTATCCAGTGTCACTATCAGGCTTTACGATAATTCTTTTACCGATGTCTCAATTGCTGACTTGCAGATCATCATCAATGAGATCCAGGAATTTGGCCTTGGTCTCTATCAGCATAAATGGGCCAAAGAAACGGCAATCGATGCAGCCACCTCAGCGGCTGAGATCCTGTCCATCACCTGGGAATCGTAAGAATGATTAAACGCTATTTAAAAAACCTGTTAATCGGACTTGATCAACTGGTCAATGCCACGATCGGTGGAGACCCGGACGAAACAATATCATCACGGGCCGGGAAGGAAGTCCGGGCGGGCAAGGGTGGATGCTGGAAACTCCTCTGCCTCATCCTCCATAAATTTGACAGAAATCACTGTCGGAAATCAATAGAAGAAGATGAAGGCAAAGACGCAGTAAGCTAAGAGGACGGGACTGGGGATGCACAAACATCCCCGAACCTTTCAACCGGGCAGCAACCCGGAAGGAGGCCCACAGGTAAACCTGCTTCAGTCCCGGTACGTGGTGTACGCGGTACGTTGTAGCAGACTGCCTGTAAAAATTAAAGGATAAACATGGGGAGCATCATTCCATATTTCGGCGGCAAATCAAGACTGGCAAAAACCATCATCAGCAAATTTCCTGACCATGATTGCTATGTGGAGGTATTCGCAGGTGGGGCCAGCGTATTTTTCAGCAAAGATCCATCCAAAACAGAGATATTAAACGACCTGGACAAAGACCTGGTTACATTATATCGAGTTATCAAACACCACCCGGAAGAACTGCACCGCCAGTTCAAATTCAGCCTGGTGGCAAGATCAGAATTCGACCGCAAACAAAAAATAGATCCAGAAACCCTCACCGATATCCAGAGAGCAGCTCACTATCTCTACCTACAAAGAACAGCCTTCGGCGGCTTCTGTACCAAACAGACCTACGGCATCAGCACCACCGGCAAACCCCGCCTCAACCTCCTCACCCTCCAAACTACCCTGGAACTCGCCTGGCAACGCCTCGCCCACGTCCAGATCGAAAGCAAAGACTTCCGAGAACTCATCCCCAGATACGACAGACCCCACACCCTCTTCTTCCTGGACCCACCATACTGGAAAATCCCCGGCTACAAACACGACTTCGAAGAACAAGACTTCCTCGACCTCGCCCAGATCCTCGCCACCATAAAAGGCAAGTTCCTCATGACCCTAAACGACACCCCAGAAACAAGAGAAATCTTCGCCCCATTCAACATCGAAACCACCACCCTCAAATACTCCATAGCCACAACAAAAAAAGCCCGAAACAAGACCCGCTCCGAACTCCTTATTTCCAACTACAAAACAACCTGAATAAAGCACAAAAAAAACCTGGCTTGAATCAACGTTCAAACCAGGTTTTTAAATTGCATTTTTGGTTTTAAATCTCGCGCAAATCGGTTTTAAACCAAACGCGCGGCTACAGTACAAACTCCAAACGCATCTGAGTAACCCACCCCCCTCTCAATAAAAAACGGGTTTAAGCAAACGCTTGGACCCGGTTGTTGAACTTGGTCTGAAACACTTGGCCGCTGTTACAAAAACTAGCAAGTGAGGCGGGAAATAAAAAAAGGAGTTAGCTGTTTCCAGCTAACTCCTTGAATTTCCATGGTGACCCCAAGGGGAATCGAACCCCTGTTAACGGCGTGAGAGGCCGCCGTCCTAACCGCTAGACGATGGGGCCATGAATTGGGTGTCTATTTACTTGAACTGGAAAAGCTTGTCAAGGATTTGTTCGAGCTTTTCAGAAAATGATTTTGTCTCTATTATGCTAACTGTGGTTCTTGACAGGGGAGTTACTGAGTAGCTATTCGTCTACCATATCGTTCGCAGTCAGAAAGTTTATCGGGGAGCTGCTGGATGGCATTTCGTGGTTCCAATGATTTGATCAGAAGTGGCTCACCGTATTGGAGTTCCAGGGTGTCAAACAAACATTGGACGGAAAGAATGGGCCCGTCAAAAAGCTTGTCGCCGGCCGTTGCTGCACAGGAAAGAAGATATCCTGTCCGTTGGTCATCTTTACGAAATTCCTGGCCAAGGAGATATTTTCGTGACCATCTTGCCTGGCATCGATCCATGTAGGCTTTGATCTGGGCTGTGAGGGCGTAAAAGTAAATAGGGCTGACAAGAAAGAGACGATCTGCCTGGTCGGTCTTGTCGTAAAGTTCGCTCATGTCATCCTTTATAATGCAATTGCCGCTGGTATTGCATCCACCGCAGGCCTGGCAGGGAGTGATATGGAGTTTGTTCAAGCGCACATATTCCACACTATTGCCTCCACTTTGTAAGAGACCGGCAGCAACAGCCTGGGCCATGGTCTCAGAATTTCCGTTTTTGCGCGGACTGCCTAGGATAAACAGATTATGCATTTTTCGTTTCTCCTTGTTTTTCTGTTGTTACGCTCATTTTTTCTGGGATGCGTCCGAATTGATCACAGAGTTCATGGAGCCAGTTGCTGATTTCGGTGTTGAGGAAGCGAGGTGCGCAACGCCAGGACCAGTTCCCTTTTTTGCTTCCTGGGCTATTCATTTTGCAGTCACTGCCAAAACCGAGGATGTCTTGAAGGGGGAAAATGGCCAAACGACTGATGGAAGAAAGAGCGAGGTGGATTATGTCCTTGTAGATTTCGTTATCATCTTCCAGGGTACGGTTGCAAATTTGTCTGATGGCCTTGCGCTGGCTGTCATTGAGTTTGTCGCTCAGATACCAGCCTACTGTTGTATCATTGTCATGGGTGCCGGTGTAGATGACATTGTTGGGTGTAGTGAAATTATAGGGGAGAAAGCTGTTCTCCTTATTGCCGTCAAAGGCAAACTGGAGGATTTTCATTCCAGGAAAGCCCAAGGATTTACGCAGGGCAATGACTTCAGGAGTGATGTCACCCAAGTCTTCTGCAATGATCTCTAAGGGGCCTAAAGCTTGATAGATTTCTTCGAAAAACCCGATTCCGGGTCCTTTGACCCACTTCCCGTTCATTGCTGTTTTGTGAGTGCCAGGGATTGACCAGTAGGCCTCAAATCCGCGAAAGTGATCAACACGAGCGATATCAACTGCTTCAAAGACTGCACGAAAGCGTCCTGTCCACCAGGTATACAGTTGTTTGTGGATCGTTTGCTCATCGCTGTTCCAGCGATAGAGTGGATTTCCCCATCGTTGACCGGTCTTGGAAAAGTAGTCGGGAGGGACACCGGCCACTTGAGTCGGATGGTGGGTTGTGCTGTTAAGAAAAAAAATGGATTGGTTGACCCAGACATCGACACTGTCCCAGCCCATGTAAATGGGGATGTCACCAATGAGTCGAATTCCTTTTTCTCTTGCTTTTTGTCGAAGTTTTTGCCACTGCCAGTTGAAGGTGAATTGTTCAAAAGAATAATAGGCAATTCGTGCAGCGTGGAGTTTTTCTTTTTCCTCTAGTGCGCTCAGTTGATGTCCAGCCAGGTCTGAGGGCCAGTCAAACCACCCTTTTTGCGCGTATTCTTCTTTGAGAACCATGAAAAGGCAATAGTCACGAAGCCAGGATGTCTTTTTCACAAATTGAAGAAAATCCGGGGCGCTTTGATCAAACCTTGTAAAGGCCTGCTGGAGGATGCTATTCTTGAATTGAGTAACAGCGGAATAGTCGGTGAGGTACTCTGAAAATTGAGGTGCTTGATCAAGAGCACTCTGATCGATGAGTTTTTTTTCTACAAGTAGTTCCAGGGAAATAAGGAGGGGGGAGCCGGCAAAAGCGGAGGTGCTCATGTAGGGAGAATTGTCAAAAACAGGATTTGTAGGACCTGTGGGTAAAAATTGCCATATGCTCTGTCCTCCATCGTGAAGAAAATTAAGAAAAGAATAGGCAGAGTAACCAATGTCACCAATTCCATAGGGAGATGGAAGGGATGTGATGTGTGCTAGGATACCGCTGGCCCGTTTACTCAAAAATGTTGTCATGATGCACCTGGAGATGAGGATTTATACAGGTATGTCTGCAGAGTTGACTGGCGAAGAGAGAATGTAGACTGTTGAATGAGAGGGTTCTGTCTGTATGTTGCCACTCCGAGATTCCTGTCGATATTCTTCTTTTTAAATGGAAAAGGATAAGAAACGTATTCTTAATTAAACAGTTACGTTTTATCACCTACTGTATCATCTGAAGGAGTGATTGGCAATCTTGTCCGTTCGCTGTGTATTCGGAGTGTTTCGGTGGGTGATAAATCGATAATTAATTGCAATTTGCGGGTGGGCGTTGTATGATGTGATGTTCTGAAAGGTGAGTGTGCGGCGGCGTAGTGGCTGCCATTTTTTTTGCTACTTTTTTTTGCTACACTAGGCCTTTTTTTGTTCTACAAACTATAAAAATATACATGTTCGGGGAAAGTGTAAGTTTTTCTGCATGTTAACTCTTTTTTTCTTCACTTTGGTAAAGGAGCAATTTCCTGGTGCTGGCTGAACTTAAAGATAATCTGCTTAAGGCAGGAAAGTCTAAAGGATGCATCAGTTTTACAGAACTGAATAAGTTGCTTCCTGATGAAATTAAAGATCCTACTGCCATTGAAAAAGTATTCAATTTTCTGGGGGCAAATAATATAGAAGTTGTAACTTTGGAAGAAAAAACAGGTGAAAAAAGAACCCTGTCCGGTGAAATCTGGAAACGGTCGGAAGGGCCTGAAGATGAGAGTAAATCTGATAAATCTTCAGGCATTCCCGATGATGAACCCCATGACGGAGAAGAAACAACCACCACGTATCTCCGTGAGATGGGACGTTTTGATCTCCTGACTCCCGAAGAGGAAGCAAAATATTCAAAGACGATCCGCCAAGGATTTGATTCTATCATTGAGGCTATAAGACTAGATAGTTCGGCCGTAAATGAACTCAATCTTCTGCGAACCCGTATTGCTTTATGGGAAAAGCGGGATCCCACCTTAAAACCCAAAAAACAGCAGCTCAACTTCATGCGCTACAGTGTGAGTAGTGCGGCCAAAAAATACCCGGATTCGCAGGAATTGATTCAATTGCAGACCAAATTGGAGGCTTATTCACGCTCCATTGAGATTGCGAAAGATTGTATGATTCGTGCCAATCTGCGTCTGGTCGTTTCCATTGCTAAACGGTATATGCATCAGGGGTTGACCCTTGCTGATCTTATTCAGGAAGGTAATCTTGGCCTGATGCGTGCAGTATTCCGCTTTGATTACACCAAGGGTAATAAGTTTTCCACCTACGCCTCCTGGTGGATTCGTCAGGCCATCACCCGTGCCATCCTTGACAAGACTCGGACCATTCGCCTTCCTGTTCATTTTCTCGAATTGCGCAGTCAGTTTTTCAAGGCATTTTATGCGCTCTATAAAGAGTTGGGACGTGAGCCGACCCCATTAGAGATCTCCAAGACCACTGATCTCCCCATGGACAAGATTCTTGCCATTCTGGAGGCGTCCAGAGAACCCATTTCTCTGGAAACACCAGTCGGTGATGATGATTCTACCCTTGGTGATTTTCTTCCAAATCAGGAATCCCAGTCTCCCTATGAGGCGGTTCAGACCAGAGAGTTGGCAGGCCGAGTAACAGAAATTCTCTCCACCTTGAGTGATCGTGAGGAAAAAATTATTCGTCTTCGTTTTGGTATTGGTGAAAAAGCAGAATATACCTTGGAAGAAATAGGAAAACGCTTTAATGTGTCCCGAGAACGTATCCGACAGATTGAAAAGAAAGCCTTGAATCGACTGCGGCATTCCAGCAGACGAGACAAGTTGAAATTCTTTTTAGATTAATTAATCACAGCAAGTGAGATAAAGGCCGGGTCTATTCCCGGCCTTTTTTTATGACTATGAAAAAATTTATAGAAAAAGCAGGTTTCGGTGACATTCTAGAAAAAGTAGAGGCTGGTGAACGTCTCTCTTGTAATGATGGCATCATGCTCTTTAAAAGTAATGATATCCTGCCGTTGGGTTATATGGCCAATCTGGTCCGGAACCGGATCAACGGTGACAATACCTACTTTATCTATAATCAGCATATCAACTATTCCAACATCTGCACCAATCTCTGTAAGTTCTGTGCCTTTGGCAAAGACAAGAGTTCGGATCAGGCCTACGAGATGGACCTTGAGACGGTAAAGCAGAAGGTGCGTGATCGTTTAGATGAACCCATCACCGAGATTCATATGGTGGGAGGGCTTCATCCAGATCTTCCTTTTTCCTATTATACCGACTTGTTAAAAGGGATCAAAGAAGTTCGGCCAGAGGTCCATATCCAGGCATTTACCTGTGTGGAGATTGCTCATCTGGCAGGTCTTGCCGGGAAATCTGTGGGTGATACTCTTGAAATCCTCAAAGAGGCTGGACTTGGCTCTATCCCAGGTGGTGGCGCGGAGGTTTTTGCCCCACGGATTCGTGAGCTTACCTGTGAGAAAAAGCTGCCTGGCAAGGAATGGCTGGAAGTCGCTAAGAGTGCTCATCGTCATGGGCTGCATACCAATGCCACCATGCTGTATGGGCATATCGAGACCATGGAGGAACGCATTGAGCATCTGGATGCCTTACGGCTGGCTCAGGATGAGACTAATGGCTTCCTGGCCTTTATTCCTCTGGCCTTTCATCCGAAAAATACAGAGATGGCATCGCTTTCCAGTACAACAGGTATTGATGATCTGAAAAGTATTGCCGTTGCCCGACTCATGCTTGATAATTTTCCCCATATCAAGGCCTACTGGGTTATGATTGGCCCAAAAGTTGCGCAGGTTGCCCTCTCCTTTGGAGCTGATGACATGGACGGAACCGTGAAAGAGGAGGTCATTACTCATATGGCCGGGGCAGAGACCGAACAGGCCATTGGCTCCACCACCTTAGTGAAACTGATCAAGGAGGCTGGAAGAGTGGCCATTGAGCGGGATACGTTATACAATACAATCCAGATTCACTCATGAAGGTTCAAGTAATGAAGGATATTCAAGAGAAGGCATTAGCTGGTGGCAGGATCAGCGATGAGGAATTTCTCCTTTTGGAAAAAGAGGCGGATCTTTATCAACTCGCTTTTCTGGCCAATGGTATTCGCGAACGATTGCATCCAGAGAAAGTAGTCACCTACGTTATTGACCGTAATATTAATTACACTGATATCTGTGTCTCAGCCTGTAAATTCTGTGCCTTTTTCAAGTCCCCTGAAGATAAGACAGGTTACCTGCTTTCTCGCGAGGAGCTGGAACTGAAAATTCGTGAGACCCAAGATCTGGGTGGAACCCAGATCTTGCTGCAGGGTGGATTACACCCAGATCTATCTCTCGAATATTATGAAGATATGCTTCGCTTCATGAAGAAAACCGGGATTCATGTTCACGGCTTCTCACCTCCTGAAGTGTATCACTTTGCCACCCTCTCCGCATTGCCTGTTTCCGAGGTGTTGACCCGCTTGATAGCTGCCGGTCTCGATTCCATTCCCGGGGGGGGGGCAGAGATTCTTTGCGACCGGGTGCGAGAAGCCACTGCACCGCGTAAATGTAGTGCAGATCAATGGCTCGAGGTTATGGAAGAGGCCCATAAACAAGGGCTTCGGACCACAGCCACCATGATGTTCGGTCACATCGAAACCGTAGAGGAGCGCCTGGAACATCTGCGTCGCCTGCGTGATCTGCAGGATCGGACCCATGGTTTTACCGCTTTTATTCCCTGGCCTTTTCAGCCGGACAATAGTGCCTTGGCAAAGCAGGCCACAATTGAAAAGAGCACAGGTCTTGGCTATCTGCGCATGCTGGCCTTGTCACGCATCTATCTGGATAATTTTTCCAACGTCCAGGCCTCCTGGGTGACCCAGGGGCCCAAAATAGCCCAGCTCTCACTCTATTTTGGCGCCAATGATTTCGGTTCCACCATGATCGAGGAAAATGTGGTCGCAGCTGCGGGGATCAGTTTTAGACTTTCCGAACAGGAAATCAAACGCCTCGTCACTGATGCTGGTTTTGAGCCTAAGCAGCGTGTGATGGACTACACACTTGTTTCCTGATAGCAACTCGTGTCTCCTTATCCGGTGATTGGCCAGGGCGCAGAAAGCAATACCGCCTGTAGCATTTTTAGAGCCCCATGGGTCATTCCTGTTTGTTCCCCTGTCCTCCAAGACGGAGCTGTTGTTGTCGCTCACAACAAAATAGTAGCTGTTGGTCCGTATCACGAACTGTCTCTTCGTTTTCCTGATTTGCCTCTCTCTTCCTGCCAGGGAGTTCTTTTGCCGGCCCTGGTCAATGCGCATATTCATCTCGATCTCTCGATAATGGGGAGCGTCTATCCTGATTCACCCGCCTCTACCATGTGTGACTGGATCAGCATCCTTCTGAAAAAGCGGGAGAAGGCCCATTTTTCCGGGGAAGCGATGGAAGATGCAGCAGCAAAGACTGTTATCGACCAATATGCTTCCGGGGTGGGACTCATGCTCGATATCGGAAACCTTCCTCTGCAACGCCGAGACACTACAGGGCTTGAAATCATTTCTCTTCTTGAAATGCTCGGTCCTTCCCAGGATGCCCAGCAGGCCGTCATGAACACACTTGCAGATTTTCCCAGCGACCTGCCGGTGACCGCACATTCTCCGTATTCCACGGGACCTGACCTGATCAGCTTTATCAAAAAGAGGTGCAGGAGGCAGGGGACGATGTTCTCTTTTCATCTGGCTGAGAATAGGGATGAAAGCCTGCTCCTGGTTGAGGGAGGGGGCTGCTTTGCCAGGTTTCTCAAACAACGTGGAGCATGGGATCAGACCTTTCCTGTTCAAGGAATTGACAGCCGGGGTGTGGTGGGGTACTTAGATGATCTGAATCTTTTCGATGATAAGACACTTTGTGTCCACTGTGTCCATCTGAATGATGATGACATACTGGCCATAGCAGGAGCCGGCGCTCATATCTGTCTTTGCCCTGGGAGTAACCGTTTCTTAGGTGTTGGTACTGCTCCTTTGGAAAAGATGCTGGCAGCAGGAATGCTCCCGGCATTGGGAACCGATTCCATCGCTTCCAATACACTTCTGGATTTATGGCAGGAGATGTCGCTCCTGAGTCAGGAGCATCCTCGTGTTGATTCAGCCTCCATACTGGCCATGGCAACCCTTGGCGGGGCAAGAGCCCTGCATCGGGAAGCTGATTTTGGCAGTCTCGCCCCGAATCGGAGTGGGTGCTTTCTTCATGTGCAAGGGCGTGAATATGAAAAGGTAGAGAATGCAGAGCAGCTCCTTAAACGTTTGACGTCCTGTGGACGTCCCGAATCTGTTTCCTGGATCAAGGCAGAGTTATAGCAGTAAGAGAGTGGAGTTTTTTATGGACAATAAAATCACCAGGGCCAGGATTGGGATGGTCAATTTCATCAATACAGCCCCCATTTATGAGACATGGAAGAAAAGAAAGCACCCTCAAGACTGGCAGGTTGTGGAGGCTCCGCCCTCAACTCTGAACAAGATGCTTGCCGCAGGAGAACTTGACCTCGGTTTTGTCTCTGCTTATGAGTATGGAGTTCGGCCCCAAGACTATCGTATCCTTGGAGATCTTTCTATCAGTGCCACCGGGCCGGTGGGTTCAGTCTTTCTTTTTTCCCGAGTCGATCCGGCAACGCTTGGTGATCATACAGTACTCCTCAGTGGCCAGTCCCAGACATCCATCTGTCTGGTAAAGGTTATTCTGGAGGAATTTTACCACGTCAAACCGAGGTATGTGGTAGGAGATGTGATAAGCGAGGCCGCTGACCGGGCTGGAGGAGTTCTGGCCATCGGGGATGAGGCGTTGCGTCTTTCAGCCGGCAGTGAGTTTGCCTATAAGCTCGATCTGGGAGAGGTCTGGTGTCGCTACACAGATTTGCCCTTTGTCTTTGCTGTCTGCGCTGTCCGGGAGGAATTCTGCCGGAGAGCGCCGCAAACGGTGGCTGCCATCCATCGGGAGTTTCTCCTCTGTCGAGGAAAAGGACGGCAGCAGCTCGAATCCATCTGTTTAAAGGTAGCGCCGCGTATTCCCATGCACCCGGATGAGTGCTATGTCTATCTGCGTGCCATTGAATATGATCTGAGTGAGCGCAAACAACTCGCTTTGGAACGTTTTTTTCAATACCTGATTGACAGGAATGAGGCCTCTGTAGGCTCGATACCCTTAAAAATAGAAGAACTTGCTGGTTGAGTTGGGAGCGTTGACAGTGGATAGTGGGAAAAAGAAAAAAATTCTTGTGGCTGTTACTGGTGCCTCGGCCATGCTCTACCTTCAATCATTCCTGGAATTGCTGACGGGAGAGGATGTGTTGGTGCATGGTATCTGTTCCGAGGCGGGTGAAAAGGTCCTGGAATTGGAACACCACTGTCTTTCCCGGCAGCTCCCTGGGGTCAGTAAGTGGTTTGATTGTCGAGATTTTGCTGCCCCTCCTGCCTCCGGTTCTGCCGGCTATGATGCTATGGTTGTGATCCCCTGTTCCATGGGGACGCTGGCGACCATTGCTTCTGGACTGACCTCCAACCTTATCCATCGCGCAGCCGATGTCATGCTGAAAGAGCGGAAAAAACTGATCCTTGTTGTTCGCGAGACTCCCTTGAACAGAACACATCTCAAGAACATGCTTGCCGCCCATGATGCCGGCGCTGTAATCTGTCCTCCGCAACCCAGTCTCTATCTCAAACCGAAGAGCCTGAAAGAGGCTGCCGAAACCTTTTCCTGGCGTCTGGGAGATCAGCTCGGATTGACTATGGAAGGCCGCAAACGTTGGGGAGATGATGAGTAATGCTTGAGAAAATTGCTATCCTCTTGGAGATGATCAAGTTCAAATTGACCATCTTTGCCATGCCCTTTGCCTTTATGGGTGCCTTTCTGGCAGCGAGAGGAATACCGGAGGGGATGACCTTTCTTTGGGTGGTGTTGGCCATGGTTGGGGCCAGGACCTGTGCCATGGGGTTTAATCGCATTGTGGATGCCAAGTTTGATAAGGCAAATCCACGCACTGCCGACCGTGCCATTCCATCGGGGGTTGTGAATATGAAAGAGGCCTGGACTATGGTAATCCTGGCTGGACTTCTTTTCTTTATTGCGGCCTGGTCTTTAAATTTATTGACCTTGAAGCTTGCCCCCTTTGCCCTTGGACTCACCCTTTTCTATTCTCTGACCAAACGTTTTACCTCGTTTTGTCACCTCATCCTGGGCATTGCCCTGGCCTTTTCTCCTCTTGGCGGCTGGGTGGCAGTGCAGGGAACTCTTGACTCTTTTCCTTGGGCCCTGTCAGCCGGTGTTCTTTTTTGGGTGGCAGGATTTGATACGGTTTATGCCTGTCTCGATGCTGAATTTGATCGTAATGCCGGCCTCCACTCTTTGCCTTCCCGGTTGGGAAGGCGTAATGCCTTTCGGCTGGCAGCAGTCTTTCATGTCTTGGCATTTATTCTTTTCACCCTGGCAGGTTTCCAGTCAGAACTGAATTATGTTTATTATATAGGGATAGTACTCACAGCCGGAGCTCTTTTCTATCAGCACATGATCGTTAATCCAAATGATCTTTCCAAGATCCAGGTCTCTTTTTTCTCCATGAACGGTTTTATCAGTCTGGCCCTTTTTGCTGCAACCTGGCTGTCTCTGCTCACAGAGAAGGGGTAACTTTGTACCTACAAGGGATGCGCTTTGTTGTTTTCACCCTTTGCTGGCTCCTGTTGCCATATTTGGCGCATGCTGCCTCCTTGGCCCTTGCTGAGATTGATGGGGAGATACTCGCTGTCGCCTATCAGGGAGGAGAACGCCTCGATTATGATGTCTCATGGACAGGAGGCCTCAAGATTGGTGAATTACACTTGGAAATGAACAGGGTGGCGTGGGCTTCTGGAGAGCGCTACGAATTGCGGGCCAGGGTCAAGGATTCTGGCCTCTTTCATTTTTTCTATCCAGTGGATGATAGCTTTATTACCGTCGTTGAGGGGCAGCAGCGATTACCCGTATCGTACCATGTGCATCAGAAAGAAGGCAGCAGCTATGAGGCCACAAGAAAAACCGAGTACCATCAACTCACTGGCTCAATCCGCTATCAAAAAAATGAGCAGCCCTGGCAGCAGTATCAGGTGGAAGGAGTAACACACAACGAATTTTCCTCTTTCTTTTTAACCCGTGTCCTCCATCTTGACCCTGAGCGTCCGGTGATTGTTCCCACCTTTGCCGATGGTAAGCGCCATGAGGTAGTAGTCCACACAGGAGAGACGACACGAATATCTGGTACGCTGCTTGGCGATGTAAATGTCATTCCGGTAGTCCCTGTTATGAAATTCAAAGGGTTGTACGATAAGAATGGTGACACAGTGATCTGGTTTACTGATGATCTCTGTCGCGTCCCGGTCCGTATTAACTCCAAGATCCTTATTGGTTCCCTGACAGCGGAACTGACCTCCTATGACAATCCTTTTTGTCCAGAACAGAGTCGGCAACAGCGTAAGCTCCCGGAGTCGGTTCAACATGCAAGAGCGCTTGACCTGGGAGATTGATACAAAATATTGGAGAATCTCCGGTCTCGATTGGTCTTTTAACTGGCATTGACAGGAAAAATGTTTATATTATCCTCCGCCGTGAATTACGGTGATTTTTGAAGAGAAGATTAGAGGTATTCTATTATTCAGGCCAAATGCAACAAATTTAGGGAGCACATAATGACTGATGCAGTAAGAGAAACGGATTTTGCAGGACTGAATCTGGTGCACCGGGGAAAAGTACGTGATATGTATGCCATCCCAGGTCATGATGATAAGTTGCTGATGGTGGCTACTGATCGTATCTCCGCCTTTGACGTGGTTATTGATGCCATCCCGGGCAAGGGCAAGGTGTTGACCCAGCTTTCTCTGTTCTGGTTTGAGCTCCTTGGCGATATAGTCGAAAATCATCTGATCACAGCGAAGGTCGATGAGTACCCTGAGGCCTGCCAGCCTTATGCTCAAGAACTTGAGGGACGCTCCATGCTGGTGCATAAAACCAAACCCTTAAGCGTGGAATGTATCGTCCGTGGTTATATCTCCGGTTCTTTCTGGAAGGCATATAAGAAAAATCGAGTTGTCTGTGGATTTGAATTCCCGGAAGGAATGCAGGAATCTGACAAATTACCTGAGGTCATCTTTACCCCATCCACCAAGGCAGAGCTTGGCGATCACGATGAGAATATCTCCATCGAGGCCATGGAGAAGCTGCTGGGTGAAGAGCAATCTCGTCAGATAGCCGAGATCAGTGTTGCCTTATACAGTAAGGCGGCGGACTATGCGCGTGCAAAGGGGATTATTATTGCTGATACCAAGTTTGAGCTTGGTATCCTTGGTGACCGTCTGATTCTCATCGATGAGGTCCTGACTCCTGACTCCTCTCGTTTCTGGCCTCTGGATCAGTATACTCCAGGAAAGGGACAACCCAGTTTTGATAAACAGTTCCTGCGAGATTATCTTGAGGGCCTTGATTGGGATAAGAATCCTCCGGCACCCAAGATCCCTCAGGAAATCATTGAGAAAACAAAGAACCGTTACGAAGAGGCCCTGGCAAAAATCACCCAGGACTGATCAGGTCAGGGGCGTACTTCTGTGAGTTCCGGCATTTTCATGGAGCTCACAGATGATGCGCGTCAGATCGTTAAAGGGGATCGGCTTGGTGACATAGTCATCCATGCCGGCCGCTTTGCACTTTGCCTTAAGGTCTGTGGTGGCCTGGGCGGTGAGGGCAATGATGGGAACACGGGGAAGATTGCCATTTGCTTCCTTCTCCCTGATAATCTTTGTTGCCTCCAGTCCATCAAGAATAGGCATACAGATATCCATGAGGATGATATCTGCGCTCTCCTGGTCCATCTTTTCCAATAATTCCTGACCATTTTCACAGATACTTACTGTGGCTCCCAGTTCTTCGAGGTAGGCTGAAACAATCCGTTGATTGATGAATTCATCATCGGCGAGCAGGATGTGGATTGTTGCAAGTTTTTTCTTTGCCTTTTTGGGCTCTTCCTCGGATTCAGGTATAGGCTCTTCTGCCTTTTCACAGCGGATGGTAAAGCAAAACATACTGCCATGTTCGTCGCTTTTCTCCAGCCATATTCTGCCCTGCATGTGATGAACATATTCATTACTGATGGCAAGACCTAAGCCAACTCCCTCAGTGACCTTATCTGCTTTAATTTCTCCCTGGTCAAAGGGGTCAAATATCGTCTCTCGACTTTCAGCAGAAATTCCTCTGCCACTGTCTTTAATACAAAAAAGGAGCTCGACCTCCTGGTCGTTAGGAATTGATTGAAGATGAATTGTAAGATGTATTCCTCCCTGGTCTGTATATTTAATGCTGTTGTTGAGGAGATTGATAAGAATCTGTCGAATGCGGCCACTGTCGCCCTGGAGGATGTCAGGGATGTCACTATCCTGGCTGGCCGTTAGCTCGAGATGCTTCTCATTGGCATGAATTTGCATGAGCTCTGTGACTTCGGTAATCAAGGCGGAGAGGGGGAAAATTGAGTGATGGAGCTGGAATTTACCCGATTCGATTCGAGAGAGATCAAGGATAGAGTTGACTATGGTTTGTAGTCGTTTTCCTGAAACTGACGCCATTGTCAGGAGTTTTTTTTGTTCATTGCTCAGGGGGCTATTGTCCAGCATGTTGAGCAATCCTATCATTGCGTGCAGGGGAGTCCGAATCTCGTGGCTCATATTGGCCAGAAAGATGGACTTGGCCTGGCTCGTCTTTTCGGCATCTATTCTTGCCTGAATTGCTTTTTTTTCTTCCCGGCGGCGAAGGAGTATCTCCTGTTCAAGGCTCATATTTGATGTTTGAAGTTCCTTGTTCATACTATTCATGGCCTGGGCGAGATCCTGTAACTCTGCGTCGCCTTGAAGAGAAATATCAATATCCTTTCCCTGGCGAAGGGTGGCAGAAGAGCCAGCAAGCCGTTGCAGGGGGGTTATGATATGTTTGAAGGTTGTCCAGCCGATAAGAAGAGAAATCAGAAAAAGGAGAAATACCAGGAAGGTGAGAAGCTGAAATATTTTAAGAGCCGGGGCGAGGGCCGTTTGCTTGTTCATTGTTGCGACTATAATGAATTTTTGGCCATTCACGTAGAGTGAGGAAGATGCGGTGATAAAGAATGTTTTATCGATGAGGACTTCTCCATTCCTGACGCGATCAACAGGAAATGAATGAGGTTCGGACCTGCTCTGTATCTTTTTGGCGAGGACTTTTCCCCGACTGTTGAGGATAAAAATATTTTGGCCGGAAGGGCAGATTGTCTGGTCAACAATCTCCTGCAGGCGCTCGTAATTGACAGTATCGCGCTCCTCGTTAGAGAGGTGTATTGGAGACGAGAGTTTGGTATTTTCGAAGCTAGTGACCAAATTGTATTGCTGCTCCCAATCCAGGGGCATCCGCCTTGCCTTTTGTCTCAATGGTTGTTGACTATGAGTAGAACGTTCCAGGTAATTTATAATTTGAGTATTAATCCTGGCCGTTACTGTTTTCAGGCGATTATCAACCTCATTTCGCAGGGATTTGGAGTGTTGGTTAAGGAAAAATGCACACAGCAGCAGTCCCTGGATCAAGACGATCCCGATAAAAAGAAAGAGGATACGTGTACGAATGGTTATACGCATTGCGTCGTAATCAGTTGAAAAGAAGTGGGTGAAAAATTTTGTCCATCTTGGCTGAATGGTGATTGTGGTTCAGGGGGACA
This sequence comes from Pseudomonadota bacterium, assembly GCA_018817385.1. Lineage (GTDB taxonomy): Bacteria > Desulfobacterota > Desulfobulbia > Desulfobulbales > Desulfocapsaceae > Desulfocapsa. Next base: position 28,622 of record JAHIUA010000031.1, on the reverse strand, counting down.
AATCATGACAGAATGGCCTTACAGGGTAACACGGAGCCAATTGGAGTAAGGTGGCGGTCTCCAAACAACAACAGACAGTTGGAGAAAACCTCCCTGAATTCCTGCTGTTATTCGGCAGAGCGAGAAACTCATGAAACTACACTTTTCATAGTTTTTTTTGTGGTTCAATCTCCTTTCTTCAATTTACGATTCATTTCGAATGGAATGACCACGTAGAACCAGCTGCGCTGGCTTGTTTTATTTGTGTTAACCTCTTATGACTTTTAAATATACCGTTGGAAATCTGGGAGGAAAAGCGTGGATCCATAATGGGTTAGTATCCTGATGTCTACAATAGAGATGGTGTCCAGGCAACCAATTGTTTCAGTGGACGGAGCCGTGATGGAACTGGAAAAAACAAGACCCGTCTCTCATTCCTCTTCGTGTCAAATCTCAAACGCTAACATAAAAGAGGAGTATACCATGGAGTCAACAGAAGTAAACAGATTTAGGAAATTCTCTTAACGTTACCTGGTATTACGCAAGATTCAGGACAAAAATCATAAAAAGTCGTCCCCATGTGATTGACCAAGGTTTATCAAGCAGCTGGCGACGATCATTTGACGGTTGCATCAAAACAGATTGGTATTTTCAACAAGAAGTGGGGGAAAAAGGTACTCTCGATAAGGTCCTGAGCTTGTATTGATTGTCAGGAATATCTTGCCGGTAGAGTGGACAGGGATGGTGTTTTTGCAGAACTCCTGTTTTTTTTTGTCAGGAGTGGGTGCTGTTCTTTATGACTCGTCCTGCCGCAGAAGAGTTGTCATGATTTCGCAGGGTATTATCTCCAGACTCATAGGGATTCCAGTTCGCAAAGCGACTCCTTGTTACCTTTTCACCTGGGAGGAGGCTTTATTGCAAAACAATTGCAGACTAGGTGATTCAACCAATAAGGAGCCCCCGTCAGGATTCCTTGATGTTTCATAAAGATTCAGATGCTCAGCCAGGGTATTTATCAGCGATATAATCTTTTAAATACTTGTTTTCGATATCCATTACTTTGAGTTGTGACTTCACCACATCTCCAATGGAAACCAATCCCTTGAGTTCTTTATTGGTAATAATTGGTATGTGACGAATTCTGTTTTCGGTCATTATGGCGAGGATATAGTCGATATCATCATCCTCTGTGGCTACAATGAGGTCGGTTGTCATGATTTTATCGACTGTGAGGGTTTTGATCTCTTCAAGGTGATTAACTACGGCCATCAATACGTCTTTGGCACCGATAATTCCATGTATGGTCTCATCCTTGTCAACTACTAATAGAGAACCGATCCGGTTTGCTGAAAAGATGGTCATGGCGTCGATGACAGTAGTACTCTTTTCGACGGTAACAACTCTACTTCCTTTGGTCGCCAGAATTTCTTTCACTTTCATATGGCAGACTCCCCTTTTTGATCAGTCAACAAATCAAAGCTTGTTGGTTTGAATTAATTGTTTTTCCAGGCCGTTCTATAAAGCGAGTGTTTTTCACCTGATGCAAAGAATAAAGAGCATCATACTGGGATTACATGATATCTTATAAAGATTCGGATCCTCATTCCTGATATTTTCCAGCGATATAATCTTTTAAATATTTATTTTCGACGTCCATTTGCTTGAGTTGTGACTTTACCACATCTCCAATGGAAATCATTCCTTTGAGTTCTTTGTTGGCAAGAATTGTAATATGACGAACTCTGTTTTCGGTCATTACGGCGAGGATATAGTCGATATCATCATCTTCTGTGGCAACAATGAGGTTGGTGGTCATGATCTTATTGACTGTAAGGATTTTGATATTTTCAAGCTGATTAACTACTGCTGTCAATACGTCGTTGGCATCGATAATTCCTTGTATGGTATCATCTTTGTCAACCACCAGGAGAGAACCGATCCGGTTTGCTGAAAAGATGGTCATGGCGTCGATGACAGTAGTATTCTCTTCGACGGTAACAACTTCATTTCCTTTGGTCGCCAGAATTTCTTTTACTTTCATATTGCAGATTCCCTTTTTTAGTCAGTCAGTAACACACGATTGCTGCTCTGAATTCTTTTTCCAGTTATTTCTATAACACTGGTGATGAACAGTAAGCTTGCACTCAGTGCAGTACCTCCCTTGAGGAGTGAAAGTACCTTAGAAATTCTTTTCAAAAAAACACGAAAAGAATTTCTAAGGTATTATATAACTATTGGGTAGAGACCAATAGCGAAAACACAGAATACAAGGATAAAGGTTGCTGCTGTAGCCCAAGGTGACCCTCCTGTCTCAAAGTACTCTTCCGCCTCATGAAAATACATATTAATTATAAGTCGCAGATAATAGCGGATGGAGAGAATGCTGCTCATTATTCCGAGTAGCGCAAGCGTCATGTGACCAGCAGTGACAGCACTGGTTATAACGTAAAATTTGGCCATAAAACCGGCCGTTGGCGGAATTCCGGCCATGGAAAGAAGGAATACGGTAATAGCAGCAGCAGAGTATGGACGAACTTTAGCAAGGCCTTTGAAATCTTCAAAAGTGGCCCGTTTTTCTCCTTCCCCGCCCAAATAGGAGAGGGCTGAAAAAATACCTAAGGTGCCAACAGCGTAGGCGGCCAGGTAATAGCCGATAACGGTACCAGTAAAATGATCGGTGCTGATTGCTACTAAAGCAATCAGCAGATAGCCGGAGTGGACTATACCCGAAGCAGCAAGCATTCTTTTAATACTGTGTTGGCCTATGGCTATCAGGTTGCCGCCAAACATGGTGAATACTGCAATGTAAAACAGGAAGGTGATCCAGCCTTGGTGGAGCGCACCATTGATTGCTAAAAAATTGGCAAAGATGGTAAACACTGCGGTTTTGAGTGCGGTAGCCATAAAGCCAGTTACAGGGGCAGCAGCGCCGTCATAGACGTCAATAACCCAGGCATGGAAGGGGAAGGCGGCAGCTTTGAAGAGGAATGCCACAAAGATAAAAAAGACTCCTCCCAGAACAAGTGGATTGGTAGCGGAATGGCCTGCGACAAACGAACCGATTTCTGCAAATTTTGTGCTTTGGGTTCCACCATAAATGAAGGCGGTACCCATGATAAAAAAGGCTCCGGCAAATGCTCCGAGCATCAAATATTTAAGAATGGCTTCGGTAGAGCGAATATTGGATCGGTCATAACCTACCAGAATGTAGATAGAAAGCGACATTATTTCAAGGGAAATAAAAGCGGTAATGAGCTCTTGAGACAGGGTTAGCAGGAGCATACCGCAGGTACCAAAGAGTATGATGGCATAGAATTCCAGCGTACAGAAGAGGTTCACCCTGAAATAGGTATGCGAACTCATTGTGGTGAAAAAGCCGCATCCGAGAATGATGAGTCCGGCAATCGTAGTGAAATTGCTGGAGACCAGCATCCCGTTGAAAATTTTACCAAAGAGGACCGTTTCAGGGGTGGAAGCAACGAGTAGTTGAACAAAAAAAGCCGCAGCAAAGAATCCCATGCTGATATAGGATGCGCTCTCCACCTCGATTTTTTCAAAGGCGGCGAGAAGCATCAACAGGAGAGCCCCTGAACCGATGATGAGAAGAGGAAATAATAACATGAGATCATCCATAATGGTTACTCTACCTTATTCCTTGTGGTTATTGTGTCCAGGAGTCGGGACTATTGTCTCAGCAACTTGGGCTTGGGGCATAGCAAAGGCTTTTGCTATCTGTTGCTGGGCAGCTGGTTCGATTTTTTTAATAAAAGCCTGGGGGAAAATACCCATGGCAAAAATCAGTACTATGACTGGAAGAAAAGTAAGTGCTTCGGAAAGATTGAGATCTTGAAAGTTCTCGGTACGCTCATTGGATCTCTCAAAGAAAACCCTTTGGAACATCCAAAGCATATAGCAGACTCCGATGACAAGGGTCGTTCCTGCGAGGATTCCGATAAAGGCATTGAACTTGATGGCCCCGAGGATAATGAGAAATTCCCCGATAAAACCACTGGTGGCAGGTAAACCCACTGAGGCCAGCATGGCTATGGCAAAAAAGGTGGCAAAAATCGGTGCCCGATAAGCAATTCCACCGAGATTCTCGATTTTCCTGGTCTGCATTCTTTCTTCCATAAGGCCGACAAAGAGAAAGAGAACGCCGGTACTGGTTGCATGTGCTGCAATCTGAAACAGGGTGCCGGTAAGGGCCTGCACATTCATACAGAAAACACCCAGGGCAATGATCCCCATGTGTGAAGCGGAAGAAAATGCCAGCATTCGTTTCATGTCTTTTTGGGAAATAGCAGCGAGTCCACAGTATATCATCCCGGTCACTCCGGCCAGAGAAAGCAGTACCGCAAACCTGGCAAACTCAATCTCAAATACTGGCATGACAAAGCGAATAACAGCATACACACCAATTTTGGCCATTATTGCAGAGAGAACAAAAGTGGTAGCTGTTGGTGCCTCTGTATATGCGTCTGGTAGCCATGTATGGAAAGGGAACAAAGGGATTTTAATCGCAAAAGCTACCATGAACATAAAAAAGGCCAGGACTGCAAAACCACCGCCAAGCTCGAGCTCACTCAATTGAACGATAGCAAAGGTCCATTTTCCAAACTGTGTGTGGTAGGAAACTCCAACATACACGAGGGCGGCAAGCATGAGCAGGGAGCCAGCTATGGTGTAGATGGTTATCTTTAAAGTTGCGGGCAGTCGTTTTGAACCGCCATAAAGACCGATCATAAAGAAAATCGGCAACAGCATCACTTCCCAGAAGATATAGAAGAGCACCAGATCAGTAGCGCAAATGGCACCGATCATGGCTCCCTGAGCGATGAGTAGGTTGGCGTAATACCCTTTTGGCTGGGTTTTGAAAATTGTAAAGAGCATGGGGAAAAGAACGGTTCCTGCCATGAGGACCAGAAGACTGATGCCGTCAATACCTAAGCCATAGCTTATGCCAAGGGATTGGATCCAGGACCGACTCTCAACATATTCCATGCCACCGGTGCCGGTAAAGCTGAGGAATATTTCTATTCCACGGAAGAGGATGGCCACCGTAACGATAAAGCCAGTAATTCTGGCGGTCTCCTTACTGAGAGGGAAGAGAAGCATTACCAGTCCCGTAACGATTGGCAAAAAAATCATGACTGAAAGGGCATATTCAAACATTGTTACACCTTACCTAGTTGATCGAATGAGATAAGAAGAGACTCATAAGACTCAGCCCTATAACCATGTAGATTGCATAGACCCGAATATAACCGACTTGAAAAACCTTAAATGCCTTTCCAGCCTTCTGATAGAGCCAGGAGGAAAGCTTCACATGAATATCAGTGACATTTGGTTCCAGAAATTTTGAGATGACTGCGCCGACAGCTTTGTATGGTTGTACAAAGACTGCATTGTAGATCTCATCGACATAGAACTTGTTGTAACCGAATTTACCTAACCCTGTGTACACAGGCTCTTCCGCTCCATGAGCGAATTTTTTGTAGGCTATGGTGATACCGATAGCAAATGCTGCAACACTGGTGACGATTGCCAGGATTTCAATCCAAATGCTCACATGAGGATGATGCTCTACCAGACTTGGGGCCAACCAGTGTGAAATTGTGAGACTACCACCAAATATTGCGGGTAAGTTCAGAACACCGGCAAATGCCGCTCCAACGGCCAGAATGATGAGAGGTATGGTCATGAGTGGAGGAGCATCTTTGGCATGTTCGTATAGGTCCTTGTCTCTGGGCTCACCATGGAAGACGAGGAAAATCATGCGGAAGGTGTAGTAGGCAGTCATTCCTGCAACCAATACGCCAATGATCCAAATTCCGCTATGGCCACTGGCCAGGGCAGAAAAGAGGATTTCGTCTTTACTGAAGAAGCCTGAGAAGAGCGGGGCTCCGGAAAGTGCTAAGGCGCCAATTACCATGGTCTTGTAGGTCGTTGGCATCTTGTCTTTCAGGCCACCCATTTGCCATATATCCTGCTGATGGTGCAGGGCATAGATGACTGAACCGGCGCCGAGAAAGAGCAGGGCCTTGAAAAAAGCATGGGTAAAGACGTGAAAAATACCGGCTGAATAGGCGGCAATGCCCACCGCGGCAAACATATAACCGAGCTGGCTCACCGTCGAGTAGGCGAGTATTTTTTTGATATCCTTCTGAAACATACCGAAAGTGGCGGCCAGCAGGGCAGTTAATATGCCAATCCAAGCCACAACCGAACCGGCCAATGGAAAATGAGTATAGAGAAAACTGAAGCGCGCTACCATATATACACCGGCGGTGACCATGGTTGCTGCATGGATGAGTGCGGAGACTGGAGTTGGACCAGCCATGGCGTCAGGAAGCCAGACGTATAGGGGGATCTGGGCCGATTTACCACAGGCTCCGATAAAGAGAAGCAGGCAAACAGTAATTCCTATTGCCGGGGTCAGATTATGGGCATTAACTTTCAGGGAGAGATAGTCAAAGCCGTTGGTTCCAATGGCCCAGAATAAAAAGGACATGCCGAGGACAAATCCAAGGTCGCCAATACGATTGACGATGAATGCTTTGTTTCCAGCAAGTACATTATCCGTGTCTTCACTGTAAAAACTGATCAGCAGGTAGGAACAGAGGCCGACCCCTTCCCATCCTACAAACATAACGATTGGACCGCTCCCTAAAACCAGTATCAACATTGAGCCAAGAAAGAGGTTCAGGTAGGCGAAGAATTTTCCAAAATTCTTGTCTCCGGCCATGTATCCGATCGAATAGATATGAATGAGAGAGCCGATAAAGGTAACAAAGAGCAGCATGAGAGAACTGAGCGGATCGGCGAGAAAACCCATGTTGACGTGTAAGTCACCAACTGCAAACCAGGTAAAGGCGTTGTGGCTGAGGAAGCGTTCCTCGGTGGGAAGTCCCTTGAGATGATAGAAGATCACCAGCGCCAAAAAGAACGACAGCAACGGCCCAACACAGGCCAGAACCCCGTATAATTTTTCAGGCAAGCGGGTTTTCGTACATGTCAACATATGCATGAGCCCGAGCACGAGTGCTCCTAACAGCGGAAACAAAGGTGTTAATCCAATGTATGTGGAAGTATGTTCCATATTATCAACCCTTTAACAGGCTGAACAGGTTAGTGTCCAGTTTGCCTTTGTGCTTGTGAAGGAGAATAACTACGGCGAGGGCCAATGCTGCCTCGGCTGCTGCGACAGCCATGACCATCATGGCCAGAACGTGGCCGTCCATACTTTCATGGAGTCGTGAAAAAGCAAGAAAAGCCAGATTTGCTGCATTGAGCATGAGTTCTATGGACATGAACACAGTGAATACATTCCGTCTGGTAATAACCCCTAATATTCCCAGGCAGAAAAGAATGATACTGAGAATGAGATAATTCTGAATCACTTGCTCAACCTCCTCTTGCTCCCTGCAAGTACTACCGAGCCTACGAGAGCCACCAGCAGGAGAATTGAAACTATTTCAAAAGGGAGTAACCAGTCCTGGAAGAGAATCATGCCAACCTCTTTCACCCCGCCAAAACCGTTTCCGACGATAGTCGTCTCAGCATCTGGAAGACTCTGCACTATCTTGAGGAGAAACGATGCGACAGGGACAAGTAGGATAATCCCACCAATAAAGTAATAGAAACGAGCAGGTTCCTCGGGAAGATCTTTTGTTTGGATATTGAGGAACATGATGATGAACAGGATCAGAGACATGATTGCTCCTGCATAGACTATGAGTTGGAGGACAAAAATCAGTTCGGCGGATAGCAGCGCGTACAGTCCCGCAAGAGAGATTATCGTTACAATCAGACTCATAGCTCCCTGCATCGGATGACGAAAGAGAATCAGTCCTAATGCACCCAAAACGGCCAGCACTGAAAATGCGGTAAATAACCCGTCGACAAACATGATATCAAGCGCCCCCTTTCTTGTATTCTTCTTCGGAATAGGCCCCGGGGGTTGCTAACAATTCCTTGAGGCCAAGCACGAAGGAGTCCCTGTTGTTGTCGGTAACGGAGAAGATCCCGGTATCCATACGGATTGCGTCCAAGGGACAAGCCTCAACGCAGTAACCGCAGTAAATGCATTCAAGCAGGTCGATATTAAATTTGACTGGCATTTTTTCAGCTTTGCCGTCAAGCCGCTCTCCTGCTTCAATCATGATGCAGTTTGCTGGACAGTTGGTCTGGCACATAAAGCAGGCCACACATTTTACGGTTCCGTCCTCGTGGGTTGTCAGTCTCTGTCGACCTCGCCAGCGAGCGGGAATTTCTGGTTGGACCTCCGGATAGTGACGCACGTAGAGTTTTCTGTTGTCCTTGAGGTTCCTGAAAAGATGACCAAAAGTTGTGGCCATACCCTTTGCAATCTCTATGAGGTAGAGCTTTTCTCTAAGACTTGATCCTTTCCGCTCTATTGTTTTGACGGTTGCACTCATGTTATCATCCTCTCTTAGCTCAACGCTACGACAACTGCGCTTGTTATGAAGATGTTCAGAAGTGCCAGTGGTAAAAGCACCTGCCATCCTAATTTCTGTAACTGATCGTAACGAAAACGGGGTATGGTCCAGCGTACCCAGATGTAGACAAAAATCATCATGGTGACTTTCAACAGGAATGTACACACCTGGAGCAGGGCGACGAAAATAGCGGCCGCCGATCCACCTGATTCGCAAAAGAGGATGACCAGTAAGATAAGCTCCAATAGGACGATCAGTCCCCAAAAACACTTGATGTAAATAGTTGCTTCAAACACACGGGGATCGTTTTCCCGCGGATAATGGCTGATGTTGCTTCTCCTTATCCAACCGGCGAAAAAGTACATAAAAAGGGGCAAGGTGATCATGAGCAGGAAAGCTATTGGTTTCGCATAGCGTATGAGAGAGTCGGTGGAGAGAAATGGAACCTGATATCCTCCAAAAAAGAGGGTAATTATTATTGCGCTTGAGGCAAACATGGCAACATATTCACCAAGGAAGAAAACGGCAAACTTCATGGCGCTGTATTCGACATGGAATCCAGCTACAATCTCACTTTCTCCTTCAGCAAGATCAAACGGTGTTCTGTTACATTCAGCAAAAGCGGCAATGATGAAAATGATCATACTAAGAGGTTGAAGAATCGCTCCCCACATAGGGATGAAACCGAAGAGGAGTTTGCCTTGAAATTGGGCTATTTCATTGAGGTTAACCGTACCGTAGACAACGAGCAGACTAACAAGAGCGAGACCCATGGGGATTTCGTAACTGATGACCTGGGCTGCAGAACGCAGCCCGCCAAGTATTCCGTATTTATTGGATGACGACCAGCCGGCGAGAATGATTCCGTATACGCTGAAACCTGCAAGAGCCAGGAACCAGAGTATGCCGAGGTCAACTGGAATTCCCTGCATGAGATAGCTGCTGTCGCCCAGGATCAGAGTGTCAGCATAGGGAACGACAGCAAAAGAGACAACTGCGGTAAAAAAGACAATGACTGGCGCTATCACAAAGAAGAATTTATGTTTGATATGATCCGAAATCATATCCTCTTTGAAAGCAAGTTTAATGCCATCGGAGAGGTTTTGTACAAGCCCGGCAGCTCTGAAACCACAGATGTTGGCACGGTTCGGTCCGGAGCGATCCTGGAAGTAACCAGCTCCTCTCCGCTCCATCCAGACACAAACAGCTACGAAACAGAGCGGAATAAAGGCGCTGAAGGAAACACGGAGGGCAATCATAAAATAATCAAGCAGTGACATTGGCTGCCTCGCTCTCTTTTAGTTTCAATCCCTCTGCCGGGATATTGTCAGGTTCAAAGCCGTTGAGTGCACTAATGATTTGCTGCAGGGCTGCAAATCGTTCTCCGGGAGTCTGCAGAGGACTGCCGAGTCTGGCCGCAATTCCTGAGATATCATCCAAATCAATGTTTTTGGTTATGGCTTTGCCAAAACTCTGGAGAATGTTGTCACTATTAACCACAGTTCCGGCGTATTCACTGAAGGATGCAACCGGTATTGCCATATCTGCCATGGTAGTGAATGGGGTGTCGTGACTGGTGACTGTAATGACTTTGGTGCCTTTGAGGAGCTTGCTGATCTCTTTTTCAGCAAAGGAGAGGAGCAGGTTGTTGTTGAAATTGATGAGCAAGTCTGCTTCCCGGATGGCACCAGTAAAGGTGTCTCGTGAATTGTCGATCTCAAGTAGCTGAAGACCGGCTCGGTTTGCTGATTTGTCATCCTGAATGAGAAAATCGTCACCGTCATCTTGCTTGATGTACCCTTCACTATACCCTGTGAGGGTTGCCCCGAGTTTTTCAGAAAGAGCCTTGATCGTTATCATCTGTTCCAATGAACAGTTTGGGGAAAGGGAAATGACGATCTTTTCAGCCCGGTCAATTTCTTTTGTACTGGCAGTCAGTATCTCATCAATTGAACGGGGTTGCGTGGAAAGCCTTGCTTCGATAAGGCGCCCGTCGTTCTCCTGTTTATAGCTCAGTCGTCCTTCATCACAGATGAAATAGCCATTGACCTGCTTATTGAGGAGGGGGCGGAACCTGTAAATGATATCGTCTTCATATTTCTGGCGGTTATGATCAATGGTTATGTTGCAGCCCTTTGCACAACCGTGACATATACCAGGTGCCTTTTTTAGAAACCAGACGCGCTGTTTGAAACGAAAATCGCTACTGGTCATGGCCCCAACCGGACAGAGGTCAACAACGTTGAGAGCATACCGGTTGTTAAGAGGTCGACCGGGGAAAATATTTATTCGGGTGTCATCGGATCTGTTAATAGCCCCGAGTTCTCCGGTTTTGGTGATTTGGCGGCAAAAGCGAACACATCGACCGCACACCACACACCGTTCCTGATCGTGGATGACGCCACTGCCAAAATCCAATTTCTTGCCCTTGGTGACCTGGGGAACAGTCATCCGACTCTCCTTTTGGTCATAGGACATATAGTAGTCCTGCAACTTGCATTCCCCGGCCTGGTCACAAACCGGACAGTCAATGGGGTGATTGATCAGCTCAAGTTCCATGACATCGTGCTGAATTTTTTTAATATGCTCAGCATCAAGCAATACCTTCATCCCTTCTCTTGCCGGGGTCTTACATGCCGGAACAAGCGGCGGCCTGCCGTCCTCAATCCCGACCAGACACATGCGGCAATTGCCGTCTGCACCGAGTGCAGGGTGGTAACATAAGTGAGGGATCTCGATGCCAACGGCACTAATTGCATCGATCAGGTTTTTTTTTGCTTCAACCTCGACCTCGACTCCGTTTACAAAAAGTTTAATCTTTTCAGCCATGGGGTGCCCTATTCCTCTTTCGCTTCTGCTGCTGAAAAATCTTCCGTCGTCACATACGCCTCGAATTCGTGCCTGAATTTGTCCAGGTAACTGCGAACCGGCATGGTGCAGGCGGCAGATAAGACACATACTGTTTTCATCTCAATATTATCGCAGAGCTCACGCAGCAGGTCGACATCGTCCATTTTTCCTTTGCCGCTGAGTATCTTTTTGACAATTTTCAACATCCAGCCAAGGCCTTCCCGGCAAGGGGTGCACTGTCCGCAGGATTCGTGGTGATAAAAGTCGATGAGGTTTTTTACAAGTTCAACAATATCGACTGTTTCGTCAAGGACCACAATACCGCCAGATCCGAACATCGTCTTGTGTGCGGCCATAGATTCGTAGTCGAGGGTCACAGTTTTTGCTTCATCTGGGAGCAGGACAGGGGTGGAGCTTCCGCCGGGTATAATTCCTTTGAGTTTTCTGCCGTTCAAAACGCCTCCAGCTACTTTTTCGATAACCTCAAGGAGAGGCAAGCCCAGGGGCAACTCGTACATGCCTGGCTTTTCAACGTGGCCGGAGATACCAAACAGATGGGTTCCAGAACTCTTTTCTGTACCATAGGCCTTGTAAGCATCCGCGCCGCTGTTGAGAATAAAAGGGAGGGATGCAATGGTCTGGACATTGTTTATAATTGTTGGACAGCCGTAAAGACCGGCAACTGCAGGGAAGGGTGGTTTACTTCGTGGTTGTCCCTTCTTGCCCTCAATGGACTCAAGAAGAGCAGTTTCTTCTCCGCAAATGTATGCTCCCGCTCCACGGTGAACGGTTACGTTGAGTTTGAAATTGTTCCCGGCTACTGTATCACCGAGATAACCCGCCTCATACGCTTCCTCTATTGCCGCCTGCAGGGCCTTGAACTGAGTGGTATATTCGCCGCGGATATAAATATAGGTGTCATGGGAGCCAATGGCATAACTACATATGATGATGCCTTCGATCATCATATGGGGATCTTTGACGAGGATATAACGATCTTTAAAGGTTGCTGGTTCCGATTCGTCGGAATTGACTGCGAGGTATACCGGTTTACCGGTGTCTTTGGGGAGAAAACTCCATTTTACACCTGTTGGAAAACCGGCCCCACCTCTGCCCCTGAGCCCACTGCTCTTCACTTCTTCAATGACCTCTGCTGATGTCATTGAAAAAAGTTTGTCCAAGGTGGAATAGGCGCCGTGTTCTTTGGCCACTTCAATCTTGTGGGCGTCCTTGATATCGAACTTGGCACTGAGAATTTTGACTTCCATATCCTTCCACCTCTTTATAGCAATGTGGCCAGTAGCGATTTAAGCTTGTCCACGTCCATATCTTCGTGGAATTCGCCATTGACCTGAACAACCGGAGCGGTACCGCAGTGACCCAGGCATTCAACCTCTTCCAGACTAAACTTACCGTCTTCGCTTATCTGGCCGGGTTTTATTCCGATTTTGGTTTCCAGGTAGTCGACAATTTCTTGTTTGCCTCGTAACCAGCAGGATAAGGTACGACAAATACAGATGTGATTTTCGCCCATCGGGTGCAGGTGGTACATGGTGTAGAAGGTTGCTGCTTCATACACCTTGCTGGCGAAGGTCCCAATGCGATCGGCTGCATAGGCAATAGCTTCCTGACTTACCCACCCTTCCTGTTCCTGTATAAGCCAGAGAGAGGGCAGGATCATCGACTCCCGTGTTGGGTAGCGTTTCACCAGCCTCTCAAATTCAGCATCCCTTTCCTTGTCGTACTGAAATGGTTTCCCTGTGGAAATCAGTTGTGAACGATCACTCATCTGTCCAATTCCCCACCGATTATGTTGATGCAACTTAGGTTGATGACAGCGTCGGCAATCATGTTTCCCTCAACCATCTTTGCGAAAGCTCCCATGGTATAAAAGCAGGGTGGTCGAACTTTCAATTTATATGGTGTGCCAGATCCGTCTGAGACAAAATGGAATCCGAGTTCGCCATTTGCTGCTTCAAAGGAATCATACCATTCGCCTTGGGGGACTTTGACTCCTTCAAAAATGAGTTTGAAATGATTAGCCAGGCCCTCAATGTTGCCGTAGACCTGTTTTTTGGGTGGCAGAGATATCTGGCTGTCCACGACATTAATCGGACCTTCCGGTATGTCTTTTAATGCCTGACGGATAATTTTGATTGATTCAAACATCTCATAGAAACGGATCATGAAACGATCATATATATCGCCATTACTGCCGACGGGTACCGCAAAATCAAACGAATCGTAATTATAATATGGGGCGTCTTTGCGAAGATCATATGGTACCCCGCTTGCTCTCAGCGTCGGGCCGGTCATTCCATAGCTAAGTGCTGATTCGGCAGATATCACACAAACCCCTTGTGTGCGCTCATGGACAATTCGATTGGTGTCCACAAGCTTTAAGGTATCACCCATACCTTTTTCCAGACCACGAATGTGGGCTTCTAGATCATCTTGCCATCCGTCGTAAAAATCACGGTACATGCCGCCGACACGGGTGAAAGAACTAGTAAGGCGAGCACCTGTCAGCCGGCTGATAAAGTCGTAAGCAGCTTCTTTCTCGTTATAGAGGTACCAGTAGTTGGTCAGGCCACCCATATCAACCAGAGCGGCTGCAAGGCAGACCATGTGGTCGAGCACTCGGTAAAATTCGGAAAGGACAACCCGCATAAATTTTGCCCGCTCGGTTATCTCAATTCCTAACCACGACTCAACGGCCTTGACGTAGGCGATATTATTCATCATGGAGGAGCAGTAGTTGAGACGGTCAGTGAGGGGGACAATCTGGTTGTAGGTCCTCTGCTCCGCAGTTTTTTCGAAACCTCTATGCAGGTAGCCAACCTCATTCACGTTGGCGAGGATAGTTTCACCGTCAAGGGCCACGAGAAGTCGAATAGCACCATGTGTTGCAGGGTGAGAAGGTCCAATGTTGAGAAACATGACTTCGGTGTTGATATCCTTCATCGTTGTTTCATCAACACCATTTTTTACCAGTCTGGCGCGAATTGCATTCTCCATCCTATCGGTATCGAAACAAATCTGTCCTTTTTCGATAGGGTAATCTTTTCTCAGGGGGTGGCCTTCGAATTGCCAGTGATTGAGAATTCTCCTCAGGTCGGGATGCCCCTGAAAGTGGATACCATACTGGTCGTAGACTTCTCGCTCGCCCCAGTTGGCCGATTCCCATAGATGGGTGGCAGTAGGAATGCCTTCCTCCGCATCAGTTACCGGTGTTCGTACCTGGACGAGAAGATTGGTTTTCCAGTTACGTAGGGTATAGACTACATGGAATCGTCTTTCCTGTTGTTGTGGATATTCGAGGTAATCTATTGCCGTGATGTCAACAAGCAGACCGCAGTTAAAGTCTTGCTCGTTTTTAAGCCGGCCAAGGGTATTCTCCAGGTTTTCAGGCTGAACTTCAACAACCACTGAATTCAGAACAACTTTACAGGTCGCGTCTGGAAACGCGGCTTGGAGATTTTCTAGCGCCGTCGTATTCATATCAGTCGAGAATCCCTTTAAAGTCTTTATGGCGGTCTTCCAATATGCTTTCGCCTTTTATCTGCTCCTGGATTTTAATGAGAGCATCCAGAACAGCTTCCGGTCTTGGAGGACAGCCAGAGATATATATGTCCACAGGAATAATGGTATCAATCCCTTGGACTGTACAATAATTGTCGTATATTCCTCCGGAGCTTGCACAGGCTCCCATGGCAACAACCCATTTGGGATCAGGCATTTGTTCATAGATGCGCTTGAGAACCGGTGCCTGTTTATAGCTTATGGTTCCACAGACAAGCAGAAGATCGGCCTGGCGTGGAGAAAACCTGACTACTTCAGCACCCCAACGAGAGATGTCGTACTGGCTCGCTGCTGTACTCATAAACTCTATGGCACAGCAGGCTGTGCCATAGACAAACGGCCAGAGAGAGTACTGTCGACCCCAGTTGACTATTTTATTGAGTTTCGTGGTGATGACTGTGTCGCCGAGACTTGCTTCTAATCCTAACGCCAATTGAGCACCCCTTTTTTCAAGATATAGATCAGTCCAGTCAGAAGGAGGAGCATGAAGACTACCATTTCTGTAAAGCCGAACCAGCCGAGATCACGGACGCAAACAGCCCATGGGTACATGAACACTGCTTCAATGTCGAAAATCAGGAAGAGGATGGCAAGGAGATAAAATTTGACGCTGAACTTCTGGTCAACCGCTCCGATTACTGAACCGACACCACTTTCGTAGGCTTCATTTTTCATTTTTCCCTTGGACCGGGGGCCAAAGACGCTCGTCGCCACCATCAGGCAGGGAATAATAGCAGCAAGACCTATGAGAGCCGCTGCTGAAATAATGAGTTCCATCGACATCTTTCCCCTTTCGCTGCTCTTTGTTTCTTACTTCTTGGTAACAACAGTTGGTTCGGGGTACGGATGATCTCGTACCCCGAACCCATTGTTTTGCGTCGTTATTAGAGTGCTGCTTTGTAAATAGCCTTGACGTCATTATCGCTAGGAGTGCGAGGATTGGTCATGCCACAGGCATCTTTCTGGGCGTTGCCGGTCATGGTGTCGATATCTTCAGCCTTGACGTCTTTGCCGTAGCGCTTACCGAGTTCGATCAACCCTGCTGGGATGCCGATATCTGTGGAGAGCGTTTTAATTGCCACCAGTGCACGTGCTGCAGCATCACGTGGAGAGAGACCATTAACATTTTCCCCCATCAGCTGGGCAATTGTGATAAAACGATCCAGCTTGGCAATCAGGTTGAAATTGCAGACATGGGGGAGTAGGATAGCATTACATTCACCGTGCGGCAGGTCATAAAAACCACCGAGTTGGTGAGCCATGGCATGCACATGACCCAGACTGGCATTATTGAATGCCATCCCGGCGAGATACTGTGCAAAACACATGCCTTCACGGGCCACGATGTCGTTGCCGTTGGCAACTGCCGGGCGGAGATGCTCAGCAATAAGTTCAATGGCTTTTTCAGCAGCAGAGTCGGTCATCGGGGTTGCAATGGTAGAAACATACGCTTCGACGGCATGGGTGAGAGCATCCATGCCGGTAGCCGCTGTCAGCCCTGGAGGCATACCCATCATCAGAAGCGGATCATCAAGGGCAATCCCCGGAGTCACTCGCCAGTCGACAATAGCCATTTTCACCTTTCTGGACGTATCAGTGATAATACAGAATCTGGTCATTTCCGAAGCTGTTCCGGCTGTTGTGTTGACCGCAACATATGGAGGCATAGGATTGCTAGATTTGTTTACTCCTTCGTAATCATGAATTTTACCACCGTTCGCTATAACCAGGCCGACGCCTTTACCACAGTCATGCGAGCTACCGCCGCCAAGAGTAATCAGACTGTCACAGGAGTTCTTTTTATAGACCTCAACACCATCATGTACGTTTGTATCCGTGGGGTTAGGGATGGTATCATCGTAAACAACATAACTCATACCGGCTTCGTCGAGCAAGTCGGTGATCTGTTTAGTTATTCCTACACCGGTAATCCCTTTGTCGGTGACAATCAGCGGTTTGCTGCCGCCAAGATCTTTGATCTTAGCTGGAATCTCTTTTGCTGCGCCAATACCTATCAGGGTAACACTGGGAATGAAATATCCGTATACTTCTTCACGAATTGCCATAATGATATCTCCCTTCTTAGCTGAGTGTATTTTGATTGATCTGTTGCTCTGCCTGGATCCATTGTCTTACGCAGTATGCTTATCGTAAACGACATGCATCCTCAGGCAATTATCGATTGGCCATGCATTTCTAAAAATCTAAATGAATGATCCCTCCCTTTTTTGCTGAGTTGATGTTGAGTGGTTTCCTGCCTCGCCTGGGTCCGTGTCCTGCGCAGTATGCCTATTGCAACGGACATGATCCTCAGGCAATTAGTAATTGGCTGTGCATCTAAAAATAAAACTTTGATTTCGTTGCCCTGTGAGGAGTGTCTGGGCGCCTGATGTAGGGTCTTAAATGTAACAAATAAAGAAATGTCAGAAAATGCGAGAGGCAAGCAAGATAGTGAATAGTGCTATAAAATTATGTGCTTGACACTCAAGTAATAACTTTATGTAGCAAATGGAACACAGATATTAACTCTTCCTCTCTTCTTGGTAAGCAATAGTAGGAAGTAATGTCTATAGCGTGTTAACTTGTGTAAATTTTGATTGGAAATTTATTATACAGGAGTTGGATGCTGTTTGTGAATAGGTATATATACTAATTTTTCGCTAGGTACTTACGCCTAGTGGGAGCGAATGGTTGAAGCTAGAGGAAGGACGGAAAATCAGGTAATTAATTTAATAGAAAGTGTTTTTTGAAGAAGTTATGTCTCATATATTACCTCTGATAACGAGGAAACATAGTCAAATTCCGCTGTGTTAACTGAACTGGTGGCGATTTACGTAATTGGTGGGAAGTCACAATCAATAACGTTCATTTTTTGAGTTATGATGTCGGAGTAAGCACCTTGATCCTGTGTGCTTGATCAAAGTTAACGAAACAGCTGGCAGCGACCATGTGACAGTTGCAGAAAAATAGATTCTTATTTTCGGAAAGAAGTGGGGGGGAAACGCTAATCTCGACAAGGCACTGAACTTATATCGATTGTCAGGAAAATATTGCTGCTGAAGTGCATAGGAATAGTGTTTTTTTATAGAGCGCCCTCTTTTTTTTGGCAGAAGTGAGTGTTGTTCTTTATAACTGGTCCTGCCGCAGAGGATCAGTCATGATGTTGCCGCTTATCATCCTCAGGTCCTTAGGGGAAGATTACCACCAGACAAAGGAAAGGAGGAGGGCGACCATGCTGATCACTATGAGAAGGGACCTGTACAGCTGGGATCAGTTGAAAGTCAGCTTTTTGGGGGCTACCATTTCGTGTGTTGTCTTTGGAATCAATTCGTCGTGTACGACAACTACGCAACTGGATTCGCAATGAGACTGATTGTTAGAAGGGGCTTGGGCTTTGTAATCAGACGATAAGGAATAGCAAAAAATAGTCTTTTTCGTTTTTCGCGTACTCCTAAAAAACAACAGGCACTTAGGGACGTTAGTCCTAAGTGCCTGTTTTATTTGGTGCCCAGAGCGAGAATCGAACTCGCACAGCCTTACGACCGAGGGATTTTAAGTCCCTTGCGTCTACCAGTTCCGCCATCCGGGCAATGCACTGTTTGTACCATAGAGCTGTTTTGTTTGTCAATTGCCAAAAACGGTGTTTATCGTTATAGAATCATTAACTGGATTTTTGTAAAAAAATAACGAATCCGGTATGTTGTTGAATTTATTGGTAGTGATGTGTCAGTTTTAGTTGGCAACTGTAGAAGATTATGGCTCTCTTTGAAGAGACGCTTCTTTTCAGTACTTTGATAAAGGCCTGACTGACCACTGTTTTGGGTCTGTCAGTCAGGATTAACAATTAAAAAACAATTGATGCATTGCGAACGATGGCCAGCATTTCTCTCACTGCCTGGTCGAGACCGACGAAAACCGCCCGACTGATAATGGCATGGCCAATGGAGAGTTCTTCAATGGTATCCAGGGATGCTATTTTTGAAGTGGTCTGGTAGTCGAGTCCATGACCGGCATTTACCCGTAAGCCCATCTGATATGCCTCTTCAGCAGCAGAGGCAATGAGTTGGTACTCTTCTTCTCTTTGCTCTTCATTTGTGGCATCGCAGTAGCGTCCGGTGTGGAGTTCCACATAGGTGGCCCCAATTGCCAGGGCTGCTTGGACCTGTTTGAGTTCAGGGTCAATAAAGAGTGAGACTGGAATCCCTGCCTTGTTCATTTTGGCGATGGTTTTGGCAAGTTTTTTCTTTTGTCCTGCCACGTCCAGACCACCTTCCGTGGTCAGTTCCTGGCGTTTTTCGGGTACCAGGGTGATCATATCAGGTTTGAGTTTCAGGGCGATTTCGATGATTTCTTTGTTAGCCCCCATTTCCAAATTCATTCTGGTTTTGATGGTTTCCCGTAGCAGCCGGACATCGCGATCATTGATATGGCGTCGATCTTCGCGCAGATGGACAACAATGCCGGCAGCACCTGCAAGTTCACAGATCGCAGCGGCCGTAACAGGGTCTGGTTCGTTGATGCCACGGGCCTGGCGTACTGTGGCGACGTGATCAACGTTAATAGCTAGATGTGTCATTTGATAACTCCTGGAGGATTGTAACTGATGAATCAGGTTGGTTTCGAGGGCCCACATCTCCTCAGCCTCTTTTTCGGAACGCTCATGGTCATAACCGAGAAGGTGGAGCAGGCCATGGGTAATGAGCCAGGTCAGCCGGTCATGGAGAGAAACTTTGAGATCGATGGCTTCCTTGTGAGCGGTCTCCACAGAGATAATGATATCGCCCAGTTCCTGAATAGGTATAATACCTGGGCAAGGATCGGCATCATCTGCGAAGGGAAAAGAGAGGACATTGGTTGGACCAGTTTTGCCTCGATAATGGTTGTTGAGCCAGCTTATTTCCTGGTCATCGACAAAAAGAATACTCATTTCATGGTTTGCCACCTGATGCTGGCGCATGAGCCATGTTGCACGTCGTTGCAGAAGCTTACTGTTCAGGTGATATCTGCTGGTGTTCGAGTTTATGGTGATATTTGCCGGCATGTTACTGTCGGGACACAGGGGAGTGGTTCATGTCAGGTTCTATTGGTTTGGGGAGTGCAAACGTTCTGAGAGACGAGGACGTATTTTATGGGAATCTGAATTGTTTTCATAGGCGGCGATGATTTTTTGGACCAAAGGGTGCCTGACAACATCCTGTTTTGAAAAACTGCAGAAGGAGATTCCGTCGATTCCTTGTAAAAA
This sequence comes from Pseudomonadota bacterium, assembly GCA_018817385.1. Taxonomy (GTDB): domain Bacteria; phylum Desulfobacterota; class Desulfobulbia; order Desulfobulbales; family Desulfocapsaceae; genus Desulfocapsa. The sequence continues at coordinate 8,510 of JAHIUA010000031.1, read as the reverse complement.
CTTTTTTGCCTGCAATAATCCGGACTGTTCCGCGCGTGGCAGGTCCACCTGAGTAACATCGCCGGTGATGACTGCTAACGAATCGAATCCGATCCGGGTCAGGAACATTTTCATCTGTTCTCTGGTTGTGTTCTGGGCTTCATCCAGGATAATGAATGCATCACTCAATGTCCTTCCCCGCATAAAGGCGAGAGGGGCGATTTCAATGATTCCCTGTTCAATAAAGCTGGCACTCTTTTCAGCTCCGAGCATGTCACTCAGGGCGTCATAGAGAGGCCTTAGATAAGGATTGACCTTCTGAGCCAGGTCGCCGGGTAGAAATCCGAGCTTTTCTCCGGCTTCTACTGCAGGGCGGGTAAGGATAATGGAACGGACCTGGCCGCTGTTCAACGCGGAAACAGCCATCGCTACGGCCAGGTATGTTTTTCCGGTACCGGCAGGTCCGATTCCAAAGACAATGTCGTTATTCCGGATGGAATCGATATAGGTCTTCTGATTTTGGGTCTTAGGAGAGATGATGCGATTTTGGGCTGTGATGTAGACCTTGTCCAGGAAAATCTTGTCGAGACGACAGTTCGGATTTGTTTCGAGGACACGGAGGCCAAAGGCGAAATCTGAGCTGTAGACCTTAAATCCTTTGCTGATGAGTCCATAAAACTGTTGGAGGAGATTCGTTGCCAGCTCAATCTCATGGCTAAGACCGATGAGGTGGAGCCCGTTACCACGGACATGAATTTGAACACCGGTATTTTGTTCTAGTGAGTGAAGGTTTTTGTTCAGTTCTCCATAAAGGATCCCTGCCAGATTGTTATCCGGGAAACAAAGATCTTTGCTCAGTTGCTCGCCTGCCATCTTTCAGTTGGCCTTTTTTATGAGGGGGGAAGCATTCAGGCACGAGACTCGGTAGAGTTTCGTGCCTGAATGCTTACAGGTTTTAGGTTGAGCGATTTTAGATACTCTTGTCCTGTAGCGAATTATTTCTTCGCGAGTTCTTCATCAATAACCTTCTGAATGGCGGCAAGGCTTCGTTCCTTTAACAACCTACCATTTATAATAATGGTTGGAGTTCCTCTTACCCCTGCCTCCTGGGCATCAAAGACATCTTTGGCGAGTTTCTGCTGGATTTGAGCAGAGGCCATATCTTCTTTTAATACTTTTATGTCAAGTCCAAGTTTGGTGGCAATGGTATCAATGGTAGTGGCATCCAGTTTAGGGGCTTCGAAAAGAGCGTCATGAAATTCCCAGTATTTTCCTTGGTTACCAGCTGCAAGCGCTGCAAGTGCCGCAGGTTGAGCAAATTTATGGAAATTAAGGGGTAAGTTTTTGAGTACAATTTTTACTGTCTCAGGATTATGCTCGAGCACCTGCTCGAGTAGCGGCACTGCTTTGCCGCAGTGAGGTCACTCAAAGTCCGTGAAAACGGCGATGGTCACCGGTGCATTCTCATTTCCGAGAAAGGGCGATCCTGTGGTGTCAATGTTGACAATAAAGCTCACCGAGAGGTCGGAGAAGCTGTTTTCTGCCTGGTTGATAAGGAAAAGTTTTTCTCCTCGGGGGGCAATGTCAATGGCAGATACGCCTTTATCGACAGGTATGGAGCCAAGAAGTTCACCTGTATCTGTATAGGCCAGGACTTCATTTTTATCGGTAAGAATGAAAACCCGTTTTCCGTCAAGGGAATAAACAATATCTAAAGGTGTGCTCGGCAGTTTCCAGCTTTTTTCCACCTGCCACTGAATTTTTGACGCTCCTTGAGTATCGGTCGCAGCAAAAACCAGGGAAGGCGGGAAGGAAAGCATGAGTAGGGCACAGGCTGTGATGGTCTGTTTGTACGTCATTGGTTCCTCAATTCTAAAATTGATGATTGATCTGGGACGGAAGGTTGATGCGTTTAATTGTAATATCCGACCAGCCAGTGGAATAAAAGCAGAAGGATTGCAGTCTTAGAAAATCCTTCCAATATGTGCAGAATAATAGTCTTTGTGAGGTTGTTTGGCAAGCTGCATTAGGAAAAATGATCTTATCGTTATCTGAATCTTTGCGTAAAAGCAGAGGATTTTTTTGTTCCATAAGCGTATCGGTCTTGACTGTAAGCTGGATGTGAATTAATTACTAAGAGGTTATCTGATTTTCCTTTGATGGTTTGATAGAGATTGTTTAGCCTTTGTCAAGGGACTGTTTGATGGTCTGTTGAAAGTATTTGCTTTGCGAGAGTGGCGGAATTGGTAGACGCACTGGTCTTAGGAACCAGCGCCTTACGGTATGGGGGTTCGAGTCCCCCCTTTCGCACCAACTGTTTCTTTTTATTTCGTATTTCGTTTTGTGTTTCGTATCAATATAGCCAGTAGGTGTCCTGACGGTGCTCATCGTTCAGGCAAAAATGATCCCTAAGATTTTTAGTGGTCGATAATTAGCTTACAATTTAAACTAATCTGAGTCTGAGAGACGAGTTCTCAAAGTAACTGAGTAAGAATCTTAATAAAGGATGGATATGATGGAAGTAGTTGTTGAAGATGTCAGCGCACTCACCAAAAAGGTGACCATAACGTTACCTAAAGACAGTGTTCAGAAGAAACTGGAGAAGGCCTTTGATAAATTGCAGCGTGAGACCAAGATGAAAGGGTTTCGCCGTGGAAAAGTGCCTCGTTCCGTCATTATTAAGAATTTTAAGCATCAGGTAGAGAGTGAGATCGGCGAGAAACTCGTTCAGGATACTTATTTTGACGCCATTGAACAGAATAATATTGATCCTGTTGTCCATCCTGAAATTTCTGATCCGGCTTTTAAAGAAGACGGAACTTTTGTTTATGTGGCAAAAATTGATATTCGACCTGAGTTTGAGCTTGGCGAGTACAAAGGGATCGAGGTAGAGAAAGTCGTTAATGCAGTGAGCGATGCTGCAATAGAGGTAGAGATTGAAAGCCTTCGCCATGATATGGCACCGCTCCGTTCAGTTACCGACAGGGCTATTGCACAAGGAGATGTAGTAGTTGTTGATTTTGAAGGGTTTCACAACGGAAAAGCCATGAAAGAAGTGAAGAACGACAACTACTCTGTGGATGTTGGTTCTGGAAGGCTTAGCCCGGAATTTGAAGAAAAACTGGTGGGAATGAATGGCGGAGAAGAGGCCAGGCATGAGGTGGAGTTTCCTGCCAAATATCCCAATCCTGTTCTTGCCGGAAAGAAGGTTGAGTTTCGGGTTAAAGTGAAAGATATCAAAGAACGTGTTCTCCCAGAACTCAATGACGAGTTTGCCAAAGACGTTGATGAGAAATATGAGACCCTTGCTGACTTGCAGAATGCTATTCGTGAACGTTTGCAGAAGGAAAAGGATGCTCGTGCAGACGGAGATATAACTGATCGTATAATGCTCAAGCTTCTTGACACGCATGAATTTGAAGTTCCCTCCCGACTGGTACGTTTCGAAATTGAAGAGATGATTAAAAACACTGAAAAATCTCTTGAACAGAACGGTATGAATCTGGAAGCTGCCGGGATTAATCGTGATGATTTGGCAGAAAAGAATAAGGAAACAGCGGAAAAGCGGGTGCGTGGTGATTTTATCCTGAAGAAAATTGCCCAAGTAGAAGAGATCAAGGTCAATGATGAAGATCTAGATCGTGCTTTTAAACGGGTTGGTGATCAGTACAATATGCCTGTTTCCCAAGTGAAAGAGTTTTTTCAAAGTCGTGATGATTTGCTCCCGTTTATGAATGAGATCTTAAATGAGAAAATCCTCACTTTTCTTCGAGAGAATGTCAAGTTTGTTGAGGCGAACCCTGTTGTTCAGGAAGAAAAGACTGAAAAGAGTACTGACTGACTGATAGACGGTCTGTGCATGTAATAGATTTTAACCAAATATTGATTGGGCAGGAGAAACTTGTCTGATCTGATAGTGTAATTGAACGACTGCAGCTGCCCACGAGGCCTCTGCAGTCGTGTTATTTAAGGAGAAGGAAGATGAATCTTGTACCAATGGTTGTAGAGCAGAGTCCCCGAGGGGAACGAGCCTTTGATATTTATTCCAGACTGCTGCGGGAACGGATCATTTTTCTGGGGACAACGGTGGGAGATGAGGTGGCGAGTTCTATTATTGCCCAGCTCCTTTTTCTCGAGGCCGAGGATCCTGATAAGGATATCACCTTTTATATCAATTCTCCCGGTGGCTCGGTCACTTCCGGACTTGCTATTTATGATACCATGCAATATGTAAAATGTGATATTGCTACGTTGTGTATGGGGCAGGCTGCTTCCATGGGGGCATTGCTGCTGGCTGCAGGTGCTGCCGGTAAGCGTTATTCTCTTCCTAATTCCAGAATCATGATTCATCAGCCTATGGGTGGTTTTCAGGGACAGGCCACTGAGATAGATATCCACGCCAAAGAAATTCTGCGTATGCGTGATGACTTAAATACGATTCTTGCTTTTCACACTGGACATACAAAGAAAAAAATCCAGTCGGACACGGACCGTGATAATTTTATGAGCCCGACAGAAGCCAAAAAATATGGTATAATAGATAAGGTGTTAGTGAAACGACTTGATCCTGTAGAGGAAGATTGAAATGGACGATTTTGAAAAAAGAGAAAGTAGTTCACATTGTTCTTTTTGCGGAAAGGGTCAGGAAGAGGTATCTAAGCTCATAGCCGGCCCTGAGGTCTTTATCTGTGACGAATGCATAGATCTTTGCATTGAGATCGTCAAAGACGAGGAGGTCGCAGATGTCGGCAATGGCCAGGATATAAAGGCCGGTGTCCTCAAACCTATGGAAATCAAGGCCCATCTGGATGAGTATGTAATTGGTCAGGAATATGCGAAAAAAATTCTTTCCGTGGCTGTCCATAACCATTACAAACGAATTGAGGCACCAACGTCTGAGGACAACGTGGAACTGCAGAAAGCCAATATTATCTTGATTGGTCCTACTGGAAGCGGGAAGACACTGGTGGCCCAGACCCTGGCCAGGGTTCTTAATGTTCCTTTCTGCATGGCAGACGCGACCACATTGACTGAGGCTGGATATGTTGGAGATGATGTGGAAAACATCCTGGTTAATCTTCTTCAGGCCGCTGATTATGACATTGACCGGGCTGAACACGGTATTATCTATATAGACGAGATCGACAAGATTGCCCGGAAATCAGATAGTCCATCGCTTACCCGCGATGTTTCCGGAGAAGGTGTTCAACAGGCATTGTTGAAGATCATCGAAGGTACAGTGGCTTCTATTCCTCCCAAGGGAGGGCGTAAGCATCCACAGCAGGAATTAGTAAAGATAGATACCACTAATATTCTTTTTATCTGTGGAGGCGCATTTGTCGGTTTGGATTTGGTCGTCAAGAGACGTAGTGGGACTAAATCCATGGGTTTCGGTGCCAAAGTTATCAGTGAAAAGGAATTGGATATCGGAGAGCTCCTGGAAGCTGTTCAGCCTGAGGATCTTCTCAAGTTCGGACTTATTCCTGAGTTGGTAGGGCGTCTTCCTGTTATTGCCACCATGAAGGAGCTGAAGGAAGATGATCTGGTGCGTATTCTAAAGGAACCCAAGAATGCTCTGACCAAACAGTATGAGCGGCTTTTTGAATTTGATAACATTCGTCTGCGTTTTACAGAAGGTGCTCTGGTCGCCATCGCCAGAAAAGCATTGAGTCGCAAATCTGGAGCACGTGGCCTTCGCTCGGTGATAGAGGCTGCCATGTTGGATGTCATGTATGACCTTCCGTCTCAAGAAAATGTTCAGGAGTGTGTCATTAGTGAGCAGGTGATTAATGATGGTGATTATCCGGTAATTTTGTACGAGAATAAGCCTGAAGATAAACGTCTGGGGACTGTTTGAGAGCAAAATGCCACGAGGGGGATTCATCCCTCATTTTCTTTAAATGTTGAGGTAAAATGAATACCAGTCTATACCCGCTTATGTCGCTCCGTGACATTGTTATATTCCCGCATATGGTTGCTCCCTTGGTAGTGGGCAGGAGTAAGTCTATCCATGCCCTGGAAGATGCCATGGAAAAACGAACTGAGATTTTTCTTGTGGCTCAGCAGGACTCGAAGGTTGATGATCCTGAAGAGAGTGAGATCTATAAGGTTGGTACACTGGCTGTGGTTATGCAGCTTCTTCGTCTTCCTGATGGAACAATCAAGGCCTTGGTTGAAGGAAAAAGAAGGGCAGAGGTGGTTTCGTTTTTGCCTCATGAGCAGTTTATGCAGGCTGAGCTTCGTATCCGAGAGGATGTTGATCAGGACAAAGGGGAAACTGTTGTTTTTGTCCGTCAGCTGCGCGTAAAGTTTCACGAGTTTGCAGATCTAAATAGAAAGATACCGCGTGAAGTTCTTAAATCCATCGAGACCATTGAGGATCATGGAAAGCTGATTGATGTGGTCAGTGCCCACTTGCCTTTGAAGTCGAAAGAAAAACAAAGCATTCTTGAGATTGACTCTCTCTCGCAAAGGATCGAAAAAATTCTTGAGTATATCAATCGGGAGGTCGAGCTGGCTGAACTGGAAAAGGATATCAATGCCAGAGTGAAAAAGCGGATGGGCAGAACCCAGCGTAATTATTTTCTTGGAGAAAAGGTCAAAGAAATCCAGACTGAAATTGGTCAAAATGAGGAAGGACTGGATGAGATCAGTGAACTGGAAGCAACCATTAAAAAGAAAAAATTACCTGTAAATGTTCGCAACCAGGCAACGAAGGAGTTAAAAAAACTCCGCAATATGCCGCCAATGTCAGCCGAGACCACAGTTGTTCGTAATTATATTGACTGTATTCTCACCCTTCCCTGGGGGAAAAAGAGCAGGGCACACCTGGATATCAATAAAGCTGAGATAATTCTTGATGAAGATCATTATGGTCTTGAAAAAACCAAGGAGCGGATTCTTGAATATCTTGCAGTACAGGCTCAGGTCAAAAAGTTGCAGGGACCTATCCTCTGCCTTGTTGGACCGCCAGGTGTTGGTAAAACCTCAATCAGTCGTTCTATTGCCAGGGCCATGGGGAGGAAGTTCGTACGTCTTTCTCTGGGAGGTGTACGCGATGAGGCTGAGATAAGAGGCCATCGACGAACCTATGTGGGTGCCATGCCTGGGAAGATTATTCAGTCAATGCAGAGGGTTGGGGTTGCAAACCCTGTTTTCTGTCTTGATGAGGTGGATAAGATGAGTACTGATTTTCGTGGTGACCCATCTTCTGCACTTCTTGAAGTCTTGGATCCGGAGCAGAATTTCGCATTTAATGATCACTATCTGGATCTCGAGTACGATCTTTCGGAGATCTTTTTTATCACTACGGCCAATAACTTAGACGGGATACCATTGCCCTTACAGGACAGGATGGAGATAATTCGTCTCAATGGGTATACTGAAGAAGAGAAACAAAAAATTGCCGAAGGATTTTTGATTCCCAAGCAGCTGAAGGTTAACGGATTTAAACCGGAAGACATTGTCATGACAGAGGGTGGAGTCATGGAGATCATTCGCCGTTATACAAGGGAAGCCGGCGTAAGGAGTTTTGAGCGAACGATTGCCTCGGTGTGTAGAAAGATAGCTCGGGAACGACTGAAAAAGAAGGTAACAGATAAGAAGTATAAGATTACGGCACAATCGGTATTGAAATACCTGGGGACACCCAAATATCGATATGGCTTGGCCGAGGAGCGTGATGAGGTCGGTCTGACTACTGGACTGGCTTGGACCTCTGTGGGGGGGGAAATCCTGCAAATCGAGGCTACGCTTATGCCGGGTACTGGAAAGATGATTGTTACCGGAAAGCTTGGTGAGGTTATGCAGGAGTCTGCCCAGGCCGCGCTCAGTTATGTCCGTTCCAGAGCCATGCGTCTTGGCCTGAGTACTGATTTTTATCAGAAGCTTGATATTCATGTGCATGTACCCGAAGGCGCTATCCCCAAGGATGGTCCTTCGGCTGGGATCACCATTGCTACCACACTGGTTTCTGCTATCCTTAAATTGCCGGTGAGGCATGAGTTGGCTATGACCGGCGAGATCACTTTACGGGGCAGGATTCTGCCCATTGGTGGCCTTACTGAAAAATTACTGGCAGCGAAGAGGGGCAATATCAGAGAAGTTATTATCCCTAAGGCTAACGAGCGCAATCTTTCAGATGTTCCTATGAAAATCCGCAATAGTCTGGTCATTCATTGCGTCGATAATGTTGACGAGGTACTTGAAAGAGCGCTTGTTTTAAAAGAGAACGAAAGTCTCTTTAAAGATGTATCGCTGGCCTCTGTTTATGGGGATTTCACAGTGTCTTCACATAATACTCCCCAATGAGTTATATAATACTCAATACTCACTTTTTTGCTTGACGGCTCAGGGCCTTCCTGTTAAATAGATGTCCACAATTGATTGCGGGGGCGGTTAGCTCAGCTGGGAGAGCATCGGCCTTACAAGCCGAGGGTCACAGGTTCGATCCCTGTACCGCCCACCATTCAATTTGATTCTTAGGAGCGGTAGTTCAGCTGGTTAGAATACTGGCCTGTCACGCCAGGGGT
>JAHIUA010000007.1 GCA_018817385.1 Pseudomonadota bacterium | reverse complement strand
GGCATCGGTCTCACTGCTGGCAGTGTGTTGGATGGTGATGGTGTACTCCACCGTATCACCGGCATCACCAGTGGTTCCGCCTCCATCAACCACCACGCTTTTGAGGACCTCAAGATCTGGTTCGATGACGGTAATATCTTCACCATCGGCCATGTTGGACTGGCCACCAGTGAAGGTGACAACTGCCGAGTTGTCAAGGAGATCACCACTCTGGTTATCCGCGGTCGCACTGTTATTGACAAAGACGGTATAGGTCAGGGTGATGGTTTCCAGGGTCGAATCGTCATCGTTTACGTTGCTTAAATCACCAAGGTCAAAGGTGACGACCTGACCGGCAACAGAAGCGACAACATTGGTGGTATTTATGTTCCCATCACCAATACTTGTGGTCAAACCAGGCAGAGCTGAGACTGTATCAAGACTGACAAAAGTCAGACCCGGATCAAGGGTATCCACCAGGGCGGTGCCGGGGGTGAACCCTTCAGGCAGGGTAATCGTGACCTGATAGGTCGCCTGTTCCCCTATTACCGCCTCATTATTGGCATTGGTTCCAGTACTGATTTCTGTTGCAATCAGGTGTTTCTCAACCTGGGGGATTGCAATATTCACTGTGGCTGTATCAGTTGGTTCGCCCAACTTATCGGTCCAGTCAGTTGTGCCATCGTCCTGGCCGGTATAGAAGTCAACTCTTGCCTCATTGACATGCGAGGAGCCTGCGTTCACCACAACTGCCGGGGTAATCACGGTTTCATTGTCTACCTGGAGCTGGTAGGTGATAATAAAGACATCCTGACCGCCGTCATGACCACGGTCAGCAGGGTTTCCGCCAAGGGCCGTGCTGTGAAAATCAATCCCATTGGTAAAGAAATCGCCATCAAGGACACTATAATCCCCGGTGCCACCTTCAGTGAGCAGAGTCCCCGTCCCATCATAGACATTGAGATTCAGCGCTGCCAGGTCAACGGGCGCAAGAAATCCAGTGGGCAGGGTATCTGTGACATGAATGTCGAAGGCATCACTGCCACCGGTATTGTAAACAGTTATAGCAAAGGTGACCAGATCAGAGCCATCGGCATTGGCGAGATCAGCATCAACGGGATTATCGACCAGATCAGCGGCATCTACGGAGCCATCGCCGCCAACAATTATGGTTCCGTCGGCATTAAAGGTGAGTTCTGCCGGCCCCTGGGCCACTCCAAGATCGCTGTTGCCATTATCCGTATAGACGACCCCTTTGACGATATTGACCACAGGTTCATTGAGCTTGATCGGGGTGATGTCCACCTGGTCGGAGGGACTCAGGTTGGTATCATTCAAGGTCCATGCACCCTGGTTGGTGAGAAGAAGCTCATCCACCATGGGATTGTTCTGGATAGTAACGGTGATCAGTATATCTATGACCACTGGTACCCCGTGGGCAGCTGGGTCAGAGGTGTCGTAACTCCCGAAGTCAAGGAATAATGAGTTGTTGGCCGTGTCCACCGTCAAGTCAGGAGCAATTGGTGTCGCCCCCACCTCTACCCCACTGTCGTTGTGCTCTAACCCGGGAATACTGATACTGTTCAGGTTATGCAAGGGGCCGAACTCTATCTCACCACCGCTATAATTTATGATGCCGTCAAAATCGTTTCCTGTATTGGTGGAGATCTCGAGGACATCGTAGGCCGGCAGCGGAAAAAAGTCCGTAATGTGTAATTGTTCAAAATCGGCTGTGGGCATGGTCATCTGCAGGTGGTAGGTAACCTGGTCGCCAGTCATAACCCCCTGAGATATATCGTAAGTAGTATCACCGTTTACCGCATAGATCTCTTTTAAGACATCACCATCGGGAACCGAGGTTGACGCCGAGGAGAGATCAGCTTCACTGCCGATAACAGTCCGATCGATTACACTCTCAACAATATCTGCCGTAACCGTGACATCGTTTGTGATGATGTCACCAATATCGACACTGGAATCACCACTGTAATCAGCAGTGAGGTGTAACTTGTCGTAGTCCTGATCAACCACTGTCCGATAGACGATATACACATGCGTTCCATCGCCACCGATACGTCCGTTGAGGATATCGCTACCGGCATCGGCACCGTCGACGCTGCTATCGGCAAAATAGCCACCATCCAGATACGCGTCCTGGCCCATGGTCACCAGCTGGTCGGAAATCCTGAACTGGAGGGAGGTATCACCGACAGCATTCAAATCACTTTCAAGGCCAACCGTATAGTTTGCCGCATCAAAGGCGATGGTTGCCGTATGGACCCCGTTTTCATAAATTTCCAGGGTGGGAACAAGCTGGTCAACATGCACCTCATTCACACCATCTATAAAGGTTTGTCCGTCGCCAAAGACGTCATCCAAAACCACATTCCCCACACCAAAATAGTCGGAGACATCAACCTCCAGGCGCCATTCGATGACATCACCGGCTACGGTCTCCGTACCGCCGTCATGCAGATTTGATCCGTCTTTATAGACAACAATGGAGTCGATTTCGATTTGACTGTCAGATGGAGTAATAGAGTCACTGCTATCATCATTGAGCAAATCAAGAGCGGTGTCCGCCCCGTCAGTAACCGGATTACCGTTATAGGTACCGGTAATACTTGACTCGTTCAGCACATTCTCGTCATCACCGGTGGCCGGGTCAAGGAGAGGCTGACCATTTGAATCCAAATTGGAAAAATAGACGGTATAGGTAATTTCATACTCGCTGGTCCCACTTGCGGGATCAGCAACACCGGTCAGGCTGCCAAGATTAATCTCCAGGAGACGATCAGTTGCAGTGGAACCAAGTACCGTAAAGGCGGTGGGCTCAGTAACGGCAGGAGCCGCTATCACAGCTGCGCCATTAATAGCGGTAATCGCCACATCACCTCGATACACTGCATTTTCCGGCAGATAGTCCGTCACCACCACATCGTCGACTGTCTCGCCATTGGCAATATTGACCGTCAAGGTGTATTCGACCGGATAATTAGGACCGGTGACCGTCTGATCTTCCGGCGCATCATTGCTCTTGGCAATGTCAATAATTCGCGGCGTAATTGTTATGGTATGGGTGTCCGCCTGCTCGAGGGGACCATTATCGTTTGTCGGAGTGTCTCCATAGCGAAAGCCGGCTCTGGAGATGATTTCAAGATCTTCGCCAGCCACTGCCCCACTTGCGGTGGAAATATCAGCTGTAAAATCGACACTGGTGACAGGTTGATCACGGACAAAACTGCCAAAAGGTGTTTCAATGAGATACCAGGTATCACCGTTATCGGTTCCGGTAGGTATTGTCAATACCACGCCATTGCTGTCAAAAGGATGTTCGGTAAGCTCTTGTCCGTCCGCACCCTCCCAGGCCGTCCCGTTCCAGATGAAGGTCTGATAAGTAACAGGACTCCCGTAGACCGTGGGGTCGCCCTGGACATCTACAGCAACAGGAATAACAACGTCCAGATAGGGGCCGTATCCTTCGTCAGCATCATCATTGTCGAGATCATTATCGAAGGTGATACTGAAACCTATCTGACTATTGAGCATGGGCTGGGTGTCTGTGGCGCTACCGCCGGCAAGAGGGTCAGGCGGCGCCAGCAGGCCATCCCAGGCACCGCTTGCATCGTGGAGCACATCGGTTTCAATAGCCCCGGTGGCAACCTCAAGATCCCAGTCGCCTCCGGAAGTTGCATTTCCTGTGGCATCATTTGATGCGGCAACGTCAGCACCGGTCAGTGTTGCCACCGATTCGATAAACTCAAGTCCTGTACCGTCTTCAGCAACATTGCAGCCATAGAGGAGGAGATCGCCGTCCTCACTGAGGGCCTCTCCCCACTGCCTGAGCTGGTCTGCATGTTCATCGAGGGTGTCACTATCCAGGGTGGTATCACCAAGGCGGAGACTACTGTTGCTGCCATGGGAGAGGATATGGACGCCTTCAAGGTTCGTATACCCGGCAAGGGTATCGGTTACCTGTTGGAACTCATCCTGGCTCGAATCCAGGATGACGATGCGCACGCCATTATAGGTCTGCTCGTTACTGCTTTCTTCATCCTCAGTGGCACCGGTCTCAGTACTGTCTGCCATGATATCAGCAACGATACCGTCCAGCAGGGTAGTATGGTCTGCGACGGAACTGTCGACAAAAACAACCTGTCTCACATCCCCAAGGGGAACATCTTCTTCATCTGACTGGGGAACAGCCAGTGTCTCTTCAGAAACGTCCCTTCCCTCTGGAAGCTGGTCCGTTTCAGCCTCGTCTTCATCTTCGCCAGCCGCAGCTGGAACTTCCTCCACCGGACTCTCCAGACTCGTCTCACCGACTTCATCTGCAGGGTCACTGCTGTCGTCGCCAGAGACGTCTGGCACCAGCGGGGTCTCTGGTTCAACCTGCTCGCTGACTCTTCCCTCTGATTCTTCCTGATCACCTTCATCGCCGGCAGACAGTTCACTCTCGCTGCTTGTTGCATCAGGCTGCAATTCCAGGTTTTCTGCTTCAGGGGCTGCAGCCTCTGCAGCAGACTCCAGTGGCACAGCCAGGGATTCAAGCCCGGGGTCTCCTCCCAGATCACCGGGAATAAGGGGATTTGCATCAAGGAAGATTCGCTCTTCAAGCTGTTCGAGAAGGAGAGGACGTCTTTTCATAGTGTATCCACAAATGAGACTCTGATTTTTTTTCAATGCGCGCCAATATGGCAAGCAGATAATGACGAGAAGATACGTATATTCCCGTCATCTATTGCAGCACTGAGCGACATGGGCATTGAGTGAATGGAATCCATAGCAATAGAACAGGGTAGCATTTTCAGCATACCATAACTGTAATTGTTTTTTGCAATAAAAAGAGTGGTTCCCAATTATATCGGCTGACCCGGCAAATTACTTTATATGATACAAAAAGAGTAAGTTACAAAAATCAACACACACAAGACGGGAATAGTGGAAGTGCATTTGCCGGAATTGCTCTCACGATCCTAACTCATATTTTGGTCGAGCAAAAGCTCACAATGAGGCTCTCAGGATTTTTTTTAAAACCTGACTGGAAAATCCCCGAACAGTAGAGTATAATACTCTTTCCCAGGAGAGCAGGTCTGAAAATCCAGGCGACAGATTGCCGCACTGGACAAGACAAGAAAAGGGAGTGATTTCTGCAATCACTCCCTTCTTACATTCGTTACCATGGTGGGCCATTTTCCCTGTTCCATCTTCAGATAACCCCTCAACTCTCCGGCCAGCAAAGAGGCCACGGAATACACCTCGAGGAGGTCGTCACAGGCCCGTCCCGGATAGGTGTCGGAGCCAATCACTTTATCAATGGGACTCTTGAGAAATCGCTGCCGAGCCTCTCCGGCCATGACCAGATGGGTGGCAAGCACCACCACTCTTGAGGCACCAGCCTCCAGGCAGCGTTCTGCTGTCTGGATAATGGAACCACCGGTACGGATCATGTCATCACAGATTACCGCAGTCTTGCCCCTGACCACACCTGATATCTGACCGATGATGGTCTTGTCGATGTCATACCGATCTTTGTCAGCAGCCGTATGCGGACAGTTCAGGAGGCTGGCCAGCCGGGCCACCTTTTTGGAAAAGCCGTAGTCAGGAGAGACCAGAACAAATGCTCCGAGATCCATCTGGCGCAGATGTTTCACCACCAGCTCTCCGGTCCAGATATGCTTGGTGGAAATTTCCCCACCATGGGCATGGAGCACGGCCTCGGAATGGAGATCGACAAAGGCGACAAAATCAGGCTGCGCCCGAAATATCTGACGGGTCCGGGTGACTCCCTTGGGAATTTCAACAACCCCCCTCTTGACCCGCTCCATGGTGGAATGGCCAAGGTAGGGAATAACCACATTCACTGAAGCGGCATTCCAATAGCGTCCCCCCTGAATCAGATCCATCAACTCCTGATGGGCACTGTCATTGTGGGTACTTGCCACAATGATCAACACCTTCCCCGCCACATCCTCCGGAAAGGCGTGATAGATCTCGCCATCGGCAAATTGCTTGCGGATCATCTCGGAAAATTCCAGACCCAACTCTCCGGCAATTTTCCGCCCCAGATCACTGGTGGCCTGATTGGCCACCAGCATATATTCAGAAGTTTTTTGTATTTTCACTCTGCTTCCCTTCATGCACTAGTTCACCCAGGGGGCCAGTCCTTGGCCAAGACTCAGAAATGGAGGAATTCAGTAGCAACTCACAGGGCAGCTACAATGGCATCACCCATGGCTGCAGTCCCCACGGCCTTGGAAGGATCGGGCGCAATATCTGCGGTATAAACGCCTTTATCGAGGGTGGACTCAACTGCCCGGTCAATGGCATCGGCGGCCTCATCGAGGCCAAAGCTGTAACGCAGCATCATGGAAGCGGAGAGGATCTCGGCAATGGGATTAGCGATGCCTTGCCCGGCAATGTCCGGGGCAGAACCGCCTGCCGGCTCATAGAGACCGAACTTATCCCTGTTGAGGCTGGCAGAGGCCAGAAGCCCCATGGAACCGGTCAGCATAGCGGCTTCATCAGAGATGATATCCCCAAACATGTTGCCACAGAGCAAGACATCAAACTGGCGAGGATCGCGGACCAGCTGCATGGTGGCATTATCGACATAGATGTGTTTCAGTTCCACATCCGGATACTCCTTTGCTATCTCTATGACCACCTCGCGCCAGAGAACCATGGTGGTGAGAACATTGGCCTTGTCGACAGAGGTCACTTTTTTATTGCGCAGCCTGGCCGCATCAAAGGCCATACGGGAAATACGCTCGATCTCAGACCGTTTATAGGCCATGGTATCAAAGGCACGCTCATCCGCTCCTTCCCCTTCCCGACCCTTGGGTGTGCCAAAGTAGATACCGGAAGTCAACTCACGGACACAGAGGATATCAAAACCGTCTCCAACAATATCCGGGCGCAGGGGACAGGCCGCAGTCAAAGATTTAAAGACCTTGGCTGGACGCAGGTTGCAAAAAAGATCAAAGTGTTTGCGCAGAGGAAGCAGGGCCGCCCGCTCCGGCTGCTTCTCAGGGGGCAGGCTCTCCCACTTGGGCCCACCCACAGAACCAAAGAGGATGGCATCACTGGCTTCACAGAGCGACAGGGTGGATGCAGGCAGGGCCTCTCCATGATTATCTATGGCAATTCCACCCACATCTGCGTACTCGTAGCTGAGGGAAAAACCAAACTTCTTCTGGGCCGCATCAAGGACCTTTATGGCCTCGGCCATCACCTCAGGACCAATACCATCTCCGGCAAGTACTGCTATTTTTTTCATTTTCATCACCTTATGTTAGTATACAGCTTCATGGAGCTGTAATATTTATAGGGGGTATATGGTTTTCTCAACAGCTTGTTTCTAGCAAATCCATTGCCATTTGACCAGCGTAAAATCCTTGCCCTGCCTCTTCTCCCGGCCCGACCGCTCTTTTTTCCACTCCATTAAAAAAATCTGTGTTTATCCCTCAAGAAGTTTGTTCATTCAGGGGTAGAGGGTATATAGTAAACAAGAACAGCATTGATATTTCAACATCACTCTCAGTGGAACAGGTTAAAAGAATGATCAACAAAATCAGTATCTGTGTCTTGCTCCTGAGCTGCCTTGGGTGCGAACCAAAGCAACCGCAAGCCCTGGGGACTCTGGAATGGGACCGAGTCCACAGCCGGGCGGTGGCCAGTGAAGTCATCACCCAAATCTCTGTCCACCAAGGGGACTTTGTCTCCAAAGGAACACTCCTCCTCCAGCTCGACGACCGAAAGGTACTGGCAGAGAGCAGCGAGATGAAAGCCGGACTTGAGGAGGCAGAATGGCTCCTCAAGGAGCTGGAGACCGGACCACGTGCGGAAACCATTGCCGAAGCCCGAGCCCGTGTGGCAGCGGCCACGGCCGTACTTGCCAATGCCCGGATCATCTATGAGCGCCGGGAAACACTCTATGCAGGGAACTTTGTCAGCCAGGAACAACGGGACATCGCCCAAAAAGATTCCCTCGATGCCCAATCGCGTCTCACTGAACAAGAAGAAGCGCTGGGGCAACTCCTGGCCGGTACCCGCGAAGAAACAATCCAACAGGCAAGGTCCAGAATCCAGGGCCTGAAAAGCCGCTTGCAGCGTCTGGCATTGCTCCTAGCCGACTACAGCGTCACAGCCAGCCGAGAGGGCCTGGTAGATAGCCTGCCAGTCAAACTGGGTGATCGTCCCCAGGCAGGAGCAGTGCTTGCCACCCTGCTCTGCGGAAAACGCCCCTGGGCCAGGGTCTATGTCCCTGAACCCTACCGCTCCCTCATGATACCGTCTCAAAACTATCAGCTCCATATAGATGGACAGTCCAGCCCATATACGGCGAAACTGCGTACCATTTCCTCCGAGGCCAGCTTCACCCCCTACTTCGCCCTTTCCGAAAAAGATCGTTCCCGCCTCTCCTTCGTTGCAGAACTTGATCTCGTAGACGACAAGGCTGATTCACTCACCGCCGGCATCCCTGTCCAGCTGATCCTGGAGAAAAAATGACCATGGCCATCGAAGTAAAGGGCCTTACCAAGACCTTCGGCACCTTCACGGCCGTAAACCAGGTGGACATGCGTATTCCAGAGAACATGGTCTACGGCTTTCTCGGTCCCAATGGTTCCGGCAAAACTACGGCCATCAGGATGATGTGCGGACTCCTGGAGCCGACAGCAGGGGAAATCGAGGTTCTGGGTATGCAGATCCCAGCCCAGACAGAGGCCATCCGCCAGCAGGTCGGGTATATGACCCAGCGTTTTTCCATGTATGGCGACCTCACCGTGAAACAGAACCTCGACTTCATCGGCAAGATCATGGGAGTCACCGGCAAGCGCCTGAAAATACGCAAAGAAGAGGTCATAGAGCAGTTCAACCTCCGACCTTTCACCTCCTCTCTTGCCGGAGAGCTTTCCGGCGGCCAGAAACGTCGACTGGCACTGGCCGCAGCGACCATCCACAAACCCAGGCTCCTCCTCCTTGATGAACCGACCTCTGAAGTAGACCCCAACACCAGGCGGGACTTCTGGGATCAGCTCTTTACCATGTGCGAGCAGGGGGCCACCATTCTGGTCACCACCCATCTGATGGACGAGGCAGAGCGCTGTCATCATCTGGCCATCATCAATGACGGCATAAAAGTGGCAGACGGCAGTCCGGCCGCACTCAAATCCGCTCTGGCTGCAGCAATACTGGAGGTCAAAAGTCCCAGGCCAGCGCAAGTAAAATCCCATTTGCACAGCCTCACTCCGGTCATCTCCACCACCCAGGTCGGTATCCTCCTCCGGGTCATGGTCGATCCCAAACTCGCATCTCCTCTGCAATGGCTGTCCAGAGAACTTGCATCTTTTGTTGATACGGAGATACGGATGAGCAATCCTTCCATTGAAGATGTCTTTGTCATGGCAACCACAGAGATGCACCAGAATCCAGGTCATGGCAACCAATAGTCTTCAGGCCTCAGCGACCCGCACCCTGGCAGTCTGCAAGAAAGAGATCCTCCATCTGATCCGTGATCGTCTCACCTTTGGCATGGTGGTGATGATTCCCCTCATCCAACTGGTACTCTTCGGCTATACCATCAATACCGATGTCCGCGATGTACCGGCAGCCGTTGCCGACAGCCTGGAGAACAGTTTTTCAAGGCAACTGGTCCAGGACCTGCAGGCAAGCCAGGTCCTGGATTTCCGGTCCATTGTGCATTCACCGCAGGAGCTGGAACAACTCATTGCCAGTGGTGCCGTGTCCGCTGGCCTCTACATTCCCCCTGATGCCGAAAACCGCTATTACCTGGGAGACCGCCCCTATGCCCAGATCCTCATCGACGGCTCGGATACGGTACTGGCGGCTGCCGTAACCTCTTTAGCCCGCTTCCCTTTTCTTCCTGGCGGCGTCATTGCCAACAAGAGTCAGGGCCTGGGACTTTCCACGCGTCTCCTCTATAACCCGGAGAAACGGGCAGCCCTCTTTACCGTCCCCGGACTGCTGGGAGTCATCCTGACCATGACCATGATCATGTTCACCTCCATTGCCATTGTCCGGGAACGGGAGCGGGGAAACATGGAACTCCTCATTGCCACCCCCATCAAGAATATTGAACTGATGGTGGGCAAGATCAGCCCCTATATCGCTATCGGTATGGTCCAGGTCTCCATCATCCTCTTTCTTGGGGTCCTGCTTTTCCAGATACCGGTGGCCGGCAAACTGGTGCCGATCTTCATCGCCTGCCTCATCTTTATCCTGGCCAACCTCACCCTGGGCCTTATCATTTCTACCCTGGCCCGCAATCAACTGGCGGCCATGCAGATGTTCATCTTTGTCTTTCTCCCCTCCATGCTCCTCTCGGGCTTCATGTTTCCCTTTGTGGCCATGCCCAAAATTGCCCAGCAGCTGGCAGAGGTCCTCCCCCTCACCCACTTCCTCCGTGTCATACGCGGGATCATCCTTCGCAATCAGCCGCTGAGCGTGGTCTGGGAAGATCTGGCCTTTCTCCTCCTCTTTGCCCTCTTCTTCCTCATTATCGCCACCTTCCGCTTCAGAAAGCGACTCGAGTAAAAGCAGGCACCTGAACATATCGAGGCCCTGCAGCAGAGCTGTTTCAGAGAAAATAAGACAAGGGAGGCGAGCAGATTGAGTCGAAACGATTACCCACCAGCACAGGCTGGCTGGCCCCATTACCTGCCTGTGGGAACACCTTATTACAGGTGATCTGCAGCCGGAAGATGCACCACAAAGCGGTGCTTATGAGAGAAGAGGCCAGGGGGATCCGGTTGGTTACAGGCCCCTGGCCTCCGGGAGACGGAGTAGGATAATCGTCGGAATCAGGAGCAGGAAGAGGACGGTTACTTTCAGGGGAAGGTGGTCGATGGCAGCAAAGGAGTAGCACCCTCCGCCAAAGAGAGTCAGCAGGCCGATGATCTTGGCCTTTCTGGGTACCGTTCGATTTTCCTCCCAGTTACGGATAAGTCCCCCAAAGACCTTGTTGTCCAACAATTTTTTATGGAGCCGCGGCGATGAGCGGGTAAAACATGCTGCTGCCAGAAGGAGAAAAGGGGTGGTGGGAAGACCGGGTAAAAAGACACCTATACTGGCCAGGCTGACACAGAGGAGTCCTCCACTGACCAGGAAATACTTTTTCAAAGTGATGCTCTTTTCTTTTTCCATTGAAACACGATGCCAATCTCTCCTCCTGGAGAGAAAAAAACGCCTTTTATTTTCACAGGGACTTCCCCCTTAACAAGAGGCAGAAGGGGAAGCGTTCGCCTCAACAGCCAGCGTTCCCCCACGGCAGACACAGCCCAGAAGCCTGTCCGAGAATGCCCTTTTTCCCCAACGCTTCGTTAGTTCAAAAAATAATGTTGGCCATATTGACCAGATACCTATGCTTGTTTTTCAGAAATGCCTCGACTTTGAATAAAACGCCTCTTCTCATCCTCTGCAGGCCCGAGGGGCAAAGACCAGAAGATTGCGCCTTCCCTGAAAAACAGGGAGGACATATTCCCTTCGCGAGAGGAGGGTATAGCAAGCAGAGGAGGCACTATCCTTCCAAGCCGCCAGTTCCTCTTCCCATTTTGGTCCTTTCATACAGATCACCTGCACACCAGTTCCTGCAAAGCGATGGCTCATCTCCAGAAAGAGCTTGATTTCGCTAACGGCCCTGCTGGTGATATGGGTAAAACCGCTATCACCAGGCAGCATCTCCTCATCCTCTACCCGACAGGCCACGACAGAGGCATCAGAAAGCCCCAGGGTCCTGCTCACATGGCGGAGAAAGGAGACCCGCTTGAGTCGGGGCTCCACCAGAGTCACCTGGAGAGCCGGATCAACCGCCTTACAGACAAGACCGGGAAACCCGGCACCGGTACCGACATCCAGGAGGTGGGGTCTCTCCCCACTAAGGAGGGGAAGGAGGGTGAGAGAATCAAGGAAGTGCTTTTCCAGGATTTCCTGATCCGTTGCCCCCTTGGCAATGAGGTTGATCTTTCTACTCCAGTGCTTCAACTCGCGAAAGTAGGTACCAAGGCGTTCCTCTGCTGCAGCATCAGGACACGACAGGCCCAAGGCCTCACAGCCCGATCGCAGGCCAGCTATAAAATCAAAGCTCTCTGCCACCTTCTCTCTCACCTGTCTTTCAGACGCTCAGTGACTGAGGCCGCATGAGCCGTCAAGCCTTCAAGATTGGCCAGGAGACGAATATGATCCCCGTCTTCCTTCAGGGCCTGGGCCGAATAACTGATGATAGAGCTCTTTTTCAGGAAGGTCTCTACCCCCAGGGCCGAAGAAAAACGAGCCGTCCCCATGGTGGGCAGGACATGGTTGGGACCAGCGAGATAATCGCCTGCTGCCTCCGGGGTATGATGCCCCATAAAAATTGCCCCTGCATGGCGGATATGCGGCAGCCATGCCCAGGGATCCTGGAGCATAAGCTCCAGATGTTCTATGGCGATATCATTGGCAATGGAAAGGGCCTCCTCCAGATCTGCGGCGATGAGAATTACCCCTCGCTCCTGCAGCGATTGCCTGGCAATTTCAGCCCGTGGAAGGTTTACCAGCTGGCGCTCCAGTTCGGCCAGAACCTCTGCGGCAAGCTCTCCTCTGGTGGTCACCAGCACAGCCAGGGCCATGGGATCATGTTCTGCCTGGGCCAGCATATCTGCAGCCACATGGGCTGCTATGGCACTCTCATCAGCCACGATCAGGACTTCAGAGGGACCGGCAATCATGTCGATACGGACCATACCGGCAACCTGGGCCTTGGCCTCGGTGACAAACTGGTTTCCTGGCCCGACAATGACATCCACTGCCGGGATGGTCTGGGTACCATGGGCAAGGGCAGCAATACCCCAGGCCGATCCGGCCTTGAAGATATCACTGATGCCGATTTCCTGGGCAGCCACCAGGAGATGGGGGCTGATCTTGCCTTCTTTATTCGGCGGGGTAAGCATCACACGCTGGCCAACCCCGGCGATCCCTGCCGGGATACCATTCATGAGCACGGAGGAGACCAGCGGCGTCGAACCGCCCTGGCCACCAGGGACATAGAGCCCTGCAGCGTCCACAGGCCGAACCAGGCGCCCGACTATGGTGCCGTTCTCCCGGGTCTGCATCCATGAGTCTTCCATCTCCCGCTCATGAAAACTCTGTATCCGCTCAATGGCCTTGCTCAGTGTCTCAAGAAAGGCTTCATCGACCAGCTCATAGGCCTCTTTCAATTCAGCAGTGGAGACCTGGAGATTTTCCAGAACAAGACCAGGGGCATCAAATTTTCTGCTGTACTCAAGGACGGCCTCATCTCCCCTCCTCTTGACCTCGGCAATGATATCGGTCACCAAGTCGCGACAGGAATTTTCAGCAAGCTGAAAACGGGTAAGGAGGTTGTGCAGACATTTTTCCCCCTCAGGACTTTCAGTTGTAAGTGGTTTAATCATCATGGTTTTCTATACTTAGATATAAAAATAAAGTTATTGTCCAGGTTGGGTCAGGCTTGCGACACCCAACGTCTTCTCTGATCAGGTCAGTTCCCGCAAGCCGTGCCCGACCTGATTTTACAAATGGCAGCTTACCTTTTTCGTCCCCAGTGGACACCAATGGTCCCCATCATAAACTTCCTGTAATCGACCTCAACAAAGCCAGCCTCTGTAAAAATTGCCGCCAGTTCCTCGGCAGTGTGAAAATCCATGGTCGAGCCGGTGAGATAGGCATAGGCTGCCTCATCACTGGCAATAAGACGACCAAGAAAGGGAATACCAAAGCGAAAATAGAAACGAATGAAGGGGTATAAAAAATTCTTTTGCGGAGGAGTGGTATCGAGACAAACCACTCTGCCGCCAGGCTTCAGGACACGATAGACCTCTCGTAAGACCTGGAGACTGTTATCGACGTTTCGCAGGAGATAGCCAAAGGTCACAGATTCAAAATTGTTGTCTCCGTAAGGCAGATGATTGGCATCGCAGGCCTGCCAGGCTATTGATTGCTTCTGAAACCGTTTTTGGGCCTCTTGCAGCATATTCAAAGAAAAATCAGCCCCAATAACATGGCCACTGGGGTGAGAATGGGCCATAAGCGAGGCAATATCTCCGGTACCAGTAGCAAGATCTAAGGCCCACCCATTCCCGGGATCACCTGCCTGTGCCACCACAAAACGACGCCAACCCTGATCCTGTCCCATGGTCATGACCCTATTCATCAGGTCATAATTTGGGGCAATGGCATCAAACATTTTCTGTACGCCAGGACCTTTACTCACTGCTTTTTCTCCTCAACCTTTTTTCCACTACACAAGAGAGACATTCTCTATTCATTAACAGGGGGCAGAGCCCGGAGTTCGCGGAAAGGGAATAACCTCACGGATATTGGCCATACCGGTGACAAACTGGACCAGTCGTTCAAAGCCGAGGCCGAACCCGGAATGGGGAACACTCCCGTAACGCCTGAGATCCAGATACCAGTCATACTCATCCCTGTCTATTCCGGCCGCACTCATGCGCTGGCCAAGGACCTCATAGCGCTCTTCGCGCTGGGATCCACCCACGATCTCCCCGATTCCCGGAACCAGGATATCCATGGCAGCCACGGTCCTTTCATCTTCACTCAGGCGCATATAAAAAGGCTTAATGGAGGCCGGATAATCGGTGACGATCACCGGACACCTATAGATCACCTCGGTCAGATAGCGTTCATGCTCGGATTGAAGATCGACACCCCATTTCAGAGGATACTCGAATTTCCCGGACACTGCACTCAACTCCTCCACTGCCCTGGTATAGGGGATATGGACAAAATCGTTGTCGATGACGGCCTCCAGCTTTTTCAGCAGCCCCTTTTCAATGAAGCTGTCAAAAAGGGCCAGGTCATCCGTACAGGCAGTGAGGACATCATGGAGGAGAAATTTAAGGAGAGCTGTTGCCAGTCCCATGTCACAGGCAAGGTCACAAAAGGCCATCTCCGGCTCAATCATCCAGAACTCGGCAAGATGACGACTGGTATTGGAATTCTCAGCACGGAAGGTGGGACCAAAGGTATATACCTGGCCCAGGGCCTGGGCATAGACCTCGGCCTGGAGCTGCCCACTCACCGTCAGCCCAGCCGGTCGCCCAAAAAAAGGACTCTTCTCACCGGCAACACTGACCTGAAACATCTCACCTGCGCCCTCACAGTCACTGGTGGTAATAATAGGGGTGTGGATCTGCACAAAGCCGCGTTCCTGAAAAAACCTGTGCACCGCAAAGGAAAGATGAGAGCGGACCCGGGTCACGGCCCCCAGGGCATTGGTCCGGGGCCGCAGATGACTCATGCTGCGCAGAAATTCCAGCGAGTGTCGTTTTTTCTGCAGGGGATAGGACTCGGGGTCGCACCACCCCAGGACCCTGATTTCCTCTGCCGCGAGCTCGACCTCCTGCCCCTTGGCAGGAGATTTCTGCAGCTGGCCCTCTATTTCGACACTGCAGCCGGCACTCAGTTTTCTGATCTCCAGATCATAATTGGCTAGTTTCTGGTCAGCAATAACCTGGAGATTGGCCAAAGAAGAGCCGTCATTGACTTCCAGGAAGGAAAAGGTACCGGTATCACGGCGAGTCCGTATCCATCCCTGAACCCTTATCTGCCGTCCCACTTTCTGTTGCTTCAGTATCTCTTGTATACGCATCAGCTGTTGCCTTCGTCTTGTGAAGAATTGCCTCTATAATGAAACAGGACCAGCTCACCCTTTCCTGGAAGAACCGCTGCAGACCTCTTAGCTATGGCCGCGAGATGCGCTCCCACCACCGAACATTTGACGGTAAGCAAAAAGTAGATTTCAGCCCCGGCCTCGGAAAGCGTTTCAAAATTCCCCTGCCCCTTGGAAAGGATCAGATCTGCCTCATTAAAGGCCTGGACCAGTTCAGGGGCACAGATATTCAAGGGAGTACCGGGACAGGCCGTTCCGTTTTCGAGGATGCGCACACTCTTCTCCAGACCGCAGGCATGTGCGTCTGCCACCAGGGCATCGTTGATGATGGGGCCGCTCTTCACCACCACCGTCACCTCACAGCCCTGAGCCACCAGGGCCTCAATCACCAGGGAATCATAAACAATCTCCCCTGCATTATCGGCAAGATAGAGCACACGCCTTCCGGGGCCCAGGCCCCTCAGTCGTTGGAGAAGATGCTGGCTGTCATCAATGGCAAAGGGCGCGCTGAGGCAGTATTCCATTGCCGCATCAACATCAAAGCTGTGCATAGCTCCATAATCAATGATATTGCCGCCGATCGCCAGGCGCAGGGCAAGAGCCAGAGGGTCTGCCGCCCGTTTCACCTCCTGACGGAGATCGGGCAACAGGGCCAAGGCCTTTTTATTGGACTGTTCCTTGACCTCCAGATACGGGTCCGGGCAGCCGGTAATCTCGGCGATCGCCCGGTACACAGAAACTGAATTTTCCGGAGGGGTGTGTTCCATATCCATAGCACTTGTCAACGCTGCCACCCGACGCAGCGCAGCCAACTGCAACTGCGAATCAGTTGTGCTGATACGGACCACCTGCAGGGCCTGGCGAAGGTAGCAGGGTAGACACTCCATAGCGGTTTTCACAATAGATACTCCTGACGCACGTTTCCCAGGGCCGCAAAGAGGGAGGCCTTGGCACCTGGTATTTTCTTGTACAGTTCCTGCAGCATCTCCTTAACCTCTTCTCTTCTGGTATCACCTGCCAGGGGACAAAGATTGGCCACAGGCCGCAAACCGACGGCCTTGGCCATCACCTCCACCTCCTCTTTTTCCACATAAGCAAGGGGCCGGATCACGGAAAGTTTTCCGGCAAACAGTTCTTGCCTGGGGACCATTGTCGAGATATTGCCACTGTAGAGCATATTGAGAAAGAGCGTCTCCAGAAGGTCATCTTTATGGTGCCCAAAGGCAATCTTATTACATTTAGAGCGCCTGGCAAGGTCAAAAAGCTGCTTACGGCGTAATTTTGAACAGCTAAAGCAGGTTCTTGACCCATCGCTGAGGGGCAGACTTGTTTCCACTTCCAGAGACAGGCCTATTTTCTCTATCTGTTCTCTGACCTGAATCAGCGGATCTGCAATCCCCATCTCTTTATTCCAGATCCCCATATCGACATGGACACAGTGCAGCGAATACCCTATTGGAGCCTTCCTCTGCCAGTGCTTGAGCAACCAGGCCAGGAGCAGACTGTCTATACCTCCTGAAACCGCAACCAGGACCCGGTCATTGTCAGCAAGCATGGAGTAGTCGTGCATGGCTTGACCAATACGCCGATTGACCTGCGGTGATACTATTTCAGTTCTCTTTTTCACGGGTTACCCAACAGATTTTCGCAGACAGAAGAGGGGGGATCCCATCCAATGGCAAAACGGACAAAAAGTTGACTGAATACCAGCAAACCAGACTCTGGTGCAAGGGAAAGGAATGGAGATGCCCTTCCTGAGACATTCTAGGAGCGTGTCCGAGAATAGGCATCTTATCCAGAATCGAGGCCTTTCTGAAAAATAAGAGCAGTCATCCAACTGATATTGCAATCTTTTTTTAAATACCGGAGAGTTTGGGGAAAAGGGCATTCTCGGACAGACTCCTGACGATACACCGGTGCAAGGAATCCGCACCAACAAAACACTCTTCCATGACTAGTGACCTCACAGAGCTTTTTCCTTTTGTAATCACACCTGAAACAAAAAGCCCCATCCTCTGCGACTCTTGCAGACGATGGGGCTGACGACACAGGCAACTGGAGACAGAAAACCCAAGCCCAGGCGCTATCTCTCCCTGGCAGCGGCCACGTTATCCTTATTTCTGATAGTAGGGAAACCCGGCCAAACGGCTCTGTACCCCTTTTCGAGTCAGCTCCTCAACAGTGATCCATTTAAAGCCACGGCTCTCTGCCTTCTTAAAAGAGAGAATATTCTCAAACAAGGTCTTTTGAGCCTCATCAAATGATGCGCTCCAGAGTACCGCCCCTGTTTCCACGTCAACCAGATCCATGGAGAATGAGACTGCGGCCGGAGTTTCCGCCGAGAGCTCAGTCCCCACCCGTTGGCGGTACTGACTGAGGCTGGTTTCCAAAACTCCTTCACATCCGGTTGCCTTGCCTATGGTACGCAACTGCTCCTTTTTCCCTCCCCAGGGGTCACTGAGAATTCCGTCAATCTGGTAACCACTAAGGAGATGGAATTGTTCTTTTCCCGCCAGGAGTTCCGCCAAGACTGAATCAAGATAGGCTGCCCCGTCTACCAGACTTTTCCCCTCAGCTGTGGCCCCACTACTCTCCACCGGTACTGTCGCAGGGAGGACTGCGATACAGCTCAACTCGGGAAAAATCTGGGCCTCTTCTATCTTTTCACTTCCTTGCCAAGAGGAACAAGCGGTTAAACCAAGGAGACAAATACATGCCAGGATAAGCAACCTTCTCACAGGAGACCTCATATCTTTATTTTATTGTTAAACCCACTTTCGGGCCATTTACAACTCGGAATCTATTTTCCTACAGTACACCTTTAGAAGACAAACTTCCAGTAAGACCGGCAACTTTCTCTGTAGCCTGACGCATGGCCCGGCCAAGGCCTTTAAAAACAGCCTCGATAATATGATGGCTGTTCCTGCCATGGATCAAATCAGCATGGAGGGTAATGCCTCCATGCTGGGCAAAAGCCCGCATAAATTCAAGGGCGAGGCCAGTATCAAAGGTTCCAAGCTTCTGATCGGGCACTGGTGCCTCATAATGAAGATAAGGACGGTTTGAAATATCCACCACCACCCGCACCAGAGTCTCATCCATGGGCAGATAGGAGAGTCCGTAACGGGCAATACCGCCTTTGTCCCCCAAGGCCAGTGAAAAGGCCTGGCCAAGACAGATGCCTATATCTTCCACCGTATGATGATCATCAACATCCGTATCGCCGCTGGCCTTGAGCCGAAGGTCGAAAAAACCATGGACAGCAAAAAGGGTCAGCATATGATTGAGAAAAGGTACGCCACTATCAATTTCAACTTCTCCCTTTCCATCCACATCCAGCGACAGCTCAACAGCCGTCTCTTTGGTCTTGCGATTCACCTGCCCTAGCCTTTTTTTTCCCTTCGCCATTGGTTCCCTCAACGTTAACTAAAAGATACAAATTATGAACTATGATAGGGTTATAGCACACCTTCACCTGCCAAGACCATCACTTTTTTCACTTTACACTGGACTCTTTTTTGAATCACTGGTAAAATTGCATAACTTTTCTGTTGACAAGAGCCATGGTGTCTGGGTATGTTGGGCGCCGTTTTCAAGAACATATGAGCGGGAATAACTCAGTGGTAGAGTGTAACCTTGCCAAGGTTGAAGTCGCGAGTTCGAATCTCGTTTCCCGCTCCACATAGTGATCAAAAGGTTCGACTTGTTCGAACCTTTTTTTATTAAGAATTGTACCATTGATGTAAAGGAAGAACATGAAAACCTATCTAACTCCGGTCAATGAGATCGAAAGACAATGGCACCATGTCAATGCTGAAGGCAAGATTCTCGGCCGTCTGGCAGTAGAGATAGCCAACCGTCTGCGTGGCAAGAATAAGCCTACTTTCTCCGCCTTTATCGATAATGGAGACTTTGTTATCGTCACCAACGCCGACAAGATTCGTCTTACTGGCAAAAAATGGGATAACAAGATGTACTACAGTCATACCGGATACATAGGCGGAATCAAAGAGATCAACGCTAAAGATTTGATTAAAAAACATCCCACCGACCTGCTTATGAAAGCAGTAAAAGGGATGCTTCCTAAAAACAAAATTGGTCGCCAACAGTTGAAGAAACTGAAGCTTTATACTACCAACGACCATCCTCACGCAGCTCAGATGCCTGCCGAGTTAGACATATAACAACGGAGATACAAAAACATGGCCCAAGATCGTTTTTATGCCACCGGCAAAAGAAAAACAGCTGTAGCAAGAGTTTGGCTTACCCCCGGCAGTGGAAAAATAGTTGTCAATAAAATGTCTGCTGATGATTACTTTGGCGGAACCTTTAAGACCCACAAAATCGACAAACCCTTTAAGGTCACCGAGACCTTTGAAAACTACGATGTCATGGCCACTCTGGCTGGTGGTGGTAAATCTGCCCAGGTAGACGCTCTGACCCACGGTATTTCCAAAGCGCTTCTCGTTGTCAATCTGGAAAACAGAGGTGCCCTGAAAAAATCGGGTCTTCTCACCCGTGATCCACGAATGAAAGAACGGAAGAAATACGGTCAAAAAGGTGCTCGCGCCAAGTTCCAGTTCTCTAAACGATAATTCAGCAACGCCTGTACCACCTTCTCTTTCTGCCATATTGTGGGAAAAGACAGCAACTGGTACAGACGGATAATGAAATGTTTTTGTGGAGGGAATAACAGTTTTCTGTTATTCCCTCTTTTTTTGTTTTGACTGCCGGCACATCTTCCCGGACCTGTTTTGGAGCAATAGACCATGTTAAACGTTGCCATCATCGGTGCCTCCGGCTATACCGGAGTAGAACTTGCCCGCATTCTCTGCAACCACCCTCAGGTCTGCTTAACAGCAGCGACATCCCGTCAGTATGCAGGAATACCCCTTTCTGAAGTATTCCCCAATCTTCGCGGGAAAACAGATCTGATCTGTGAAAACCTCTCGGTGCCTGAACTCTGTGCCCGAGCAGACCTCTTTTTCGCCGCCGTCCCCCATAAAACGGCTATGGATCTTGTCCCCCAACTCCTGGAGAAGGGGAAAAAGGTAGTAGATCTCTCTGCCGATTTTCGCCTTCGTGATGTTACAGTCTATGAAGAGTGGTATCAGAAACACTCTTCACCGGAGTTTATCAAGGAAGCGGTTTACGGTCTGCCGGAACGTTACCGCAGCCAGATCCGAGATGCACGTCTGGTCGCCAATCCAGGTTGTTATCCTACCTCCATTGTTCTTGCCCTGGCACCACTCCTGGAAAAAGGCATCATCGACCCCACCACTATTATCATTGACTCGAAATCCGGTACCACCGGGGCCGGACGCTCTGCGGCGGTGGGGACCCTGTTCTGCGAAGTACATGACGGATTCAAGGCCTACAAGGTGGGTGGCATCCATCGCCACCTCCCGGAGATCGAACAGGAACTCAGCGCCGCCAGCGGGAGCAAGGTAACCATTTCATTTACACCGCACCTCCTGCCTATCTCCCGAGGAATCCTCAGTACCAGTTATGCCACGCTGACTGATCCCATATCTGCCGACACGATACGAGGACTGTATCAAGACACATACCAGAAAGAAAGCTTTGTCCGGGTTCTTCCCGAAAACTGTTTCCCTGCAACCCAACACGTCAGAGGCTCAAATTTCTGTGATATCGGTTTCGCCATAGACAGACGCAGTAACCGCATCATTACCATCTCTACCATCGACAATATCGTCAAAGGGGCAGCAGGTCAGGCCGTGCAAAACATGAATCTGATGTGCGGTTTTGCTGAAGAAACAGGACTCGGGGGAGCCCCATTTTTCCCTTGATCTTGGCCATGAAAAGAAATATTCGCAAAGCTGTTCCTGAAGATGCACAAATCATTGTGGCCTTTAACTCAGCCATGGCCAGAGAGACCGAAGGCATTGTCTTACAACCTGGACGAATCGCCAAAGGTGTCAAAACCCTACTCCATGATTCTTCACTTGGTTTTTATCTTCTAGCCGAAGAAGATGGAGAGCCCATAGCCTCCCTTATGATCACCACAGAGTGGAGTGACTGGCGTAACGGTCTCTTCTGGTGGATTCAATCTGTGTATGTGAAAGAAGAAAAGCGGAGACAGGGGGTCTTTCGAGACCTCTACCAGGCAGTAACAGAACTGGCAGCCAAGGCTCCGCAAGTATGTGGTTTCAGACTCTACGTGGAGCATGAAAATCATACGGCACAGAAGACCTACCAGTCCCTGGGACTGGCCGAGACCCGCTACAGACTTTTTGAGCAGACAATGGGAGATACTTCCTTTTTCAGCTGATTCTCCACCGCCAATGCAGCCCATGCGCAACATCAAACTGACCATTGCTTACGATGGAACCTCCTTCGGCGGATGGCAGAAGCAGAACAATGCGCCCACCATCCAAGGTGAGATAGAAAAACGACTACAGGTGCTCACCAACACCAACCCTGTCACCCTCCATGGTGCAGGCCGGACCGATGCCGGGGTTCACGCCCTGGCCATGGTCGCAAACTTTCACACCCTCTCCAGTATCACGCTGCCGCAGTTATCCAGAGCCTTGAACTCCATGCTTCCCATGACCATCCGCATCCTTGCTGCAGAGGCGGTCTCCCAAGACTTTCACGCCCGCTTTTCCGCGCACTGTAAAACCTATATCTACAAAATAGAGACCGGAGCAATCCAGTCCCCCATGCACCGCCTCTACAGTGTCCATGTCCCCTCTTCGCTCTCCATGGAAAAGATGAAAAACTGCCTTCACCTCTTAACCGGCAGCCACGATTTTGCCAGCTTTGAAGCAAGCGGATCACGGGACAAGAGTATCACCACTGGACGAGGCAGCATCCGCACCCTGCACGAGGCACTTGTGAGCGAAACCGGAGCGGAAGCCCTTGAATTTACCTTTACCGGAGATGGTTTCTTACGCCACATGGTAAGAAATATAATGGGAACAGTTCTGGATGTAGGGAAAGGGAGGACATCACTTGCCGATTTTAAACGAATCCTTGCCGCCAAAGATCGCTCAGCCGCGGGTGCCACAGCCCCAGCCCACGGTCTTTTTCTTCAGAGCATTCGCTATTGAAAAATGAGTGCCAGCTTGCAGCAGCAAAAAAAAGAGAACCACTCTATCGTCTGAAGACCTTGTATTAAGGAAGGATGGGCCAGAAAAGCTATTTCCATTGCTGAAAAAAGTGGCGCAGAGCGCCTCCAGATTTATTACAGCGCAACGCGCTGTAATAAATCAAACAAGAAAAAGCATAAAATCTCAGTAAGTGACCACAGGTGGCGTAGGTTCGCGCGATTATTGCTGGCCGCCATAGCCCTCCCTATGCGGCCAGCAATAATCGCGCGAAGATGCGCTGCCTGTGATCACTTACGACTTCATAGCTTCGGCGACGGCGGCACAGACATACTCTATATTGGAGGTAGTCAGACCAGCCAGATTGATCCGACCTCCTCCCACCATATAGATACCCTTGTTCGCTCGGAGACGATTCACCACCTCTTCTGACCAGCCGCTGAAGGAAAACATCCCCCGCTGTCTTTCGATATAGGAAAAATCCCCCTCAACTCCCTGCTGCGCCAATCCGTTCACCAGTGCCTTACGCATATTCACAATTCGATTGCGCATGTCGACAAGCTCTTGTAACCACATGGCATGCAGATCGGGAGTATTGAGGATCATTGCCGCCACCAGGCCTCCATGGGCTGGGGGATTGGAGTAGTTTGTCCGAACCACGGTTTTGAGATGACTCATGGCCACCCCCGCCTCTGCTTCTGAAGGCACAATCACGGTCATGGCACCAGCCCGCTCATTATAGAGGCCAAAATTCTTAGAAAAAGAACTGGCTACATAACAATCAATCCCGGCTCCTGCAAACTGTTCCACAGCAAAACGATCTTCCTTGACACCGTCTCCGAATCCCTGATAGGCGAAATCGAGAAAGGGAATCCAACCTTTTTTGACAGCAAGGGCAACAATCTGCTGCCACTGATCTGGACTGAGATCAACTCCGCTGGGATTATGACAGCAGGTGTGAAGGACCACGATATCACCGGCAGGAACCTTTTCAAGATCACTGTACATCCTGTCAAAATCTAAGCCCCTGCTGGCTGCATTGTAATAGGCATAGCTAGCAATCTCAAAACCGGCCGCACCAAAGATACCATTATGGTTGGCCCAGGTCGGAGAACTGACCCACACCCTGGCCTTGGGATTAAATTTATGAATGAGGTCAGCTCCGACCCGCAAGGCTCCAGTCCCTCCTGGGGCATGAACTGTGGCCGCACGTCCAGAACTGATTACTTCACTCTCGGTACCGAGGATAAGACGTTGCACTGCTGCCCCATAGGCTGGATCACCGGAGATTGGGAGGTAGCTTTTACTCTTCTCCGTCTCCAACAATTTCTTTTCAGCGGCTTTGACACAGCGAAGCACAGGTGTATTTCCTGCATCATCTTTATAGACTCCAACCCCCAGATTCACCTTTTCAGGATTCTGATCTTTTTTAAACTCTTCTGTCAAGCCAAGAATCGAATCCGGCGGCGCAGGCTGAATAGTCTTCCACATAATAATTTCCCTTTATATATAAATAAGTCATGTCCAAATCTATTCCAAATTTATTCCAAATTCCTTGATAGCGCGTCTTGCCTTTTCTGTAAACTTTTTTTGCTCAGCTTTTTTGCATAGCAGATTTTCATTACCGCTAAAGGAGGTTCAAATACAACAAATAAAAATACAATCAGTAAAAAAAACCGTAAAAAAACCTTGTTATGAGCAACTCACAACAAGGCCACCATTCAAAAACATCTGCAATTCATAATCCAGGAAAAAAATTAACAGCAGCCTTCGTTCGTTTGGGGCTTGGTTCTCTAGCGCCCATGCGACGAGCCGCAAACGAATACAGGTTGAACTCTGGTGATTTTTTCTTACTTCTTCTGCACAGATTGTTTTGCTAAGAGAGACTGCAGTTTCCAAGGGGAAGAGAGACAGGCCCTGGACTTGGAACAACTGGACATAACGTCACAAAAAGCAAGAAATTCGGCAAGGGTATCGTTTAGCTCAAGATTTTTGCGCGAAATGACCTGGAGTTTACGCCTCATATCAACTCCTTCGATCTTGAGACTTTTGAGCCAGCCATGCTCAACCTCACGACAAACCGTAAGTGAGGAGAGACAGGCAACTCCCACCCCTGATTCCACTGCCTTTTTTATGGCCTCCGGATGCCCCATTTCCATAACAACATGAATCTGATCCAGATAATCCTTCATTTTTTCTTCAAAAATAGCCAAGGTACCCGAACCCTTCTCGCGCATAATCCAACGAGTATTCGTAAAATCCTCCTCCACATCAAAGACTTTCTTGTGCGCAAGAGGATCTGTGGGTCCAGCTATGACAACCAGCTCATCCTCAAACCAGAGACGGACAACGGTATCAGGATTACAAACCGGACCCTCGACAAAACCGACATCGACATTCCCATCAAGAACCAGACTCTCGGCATAACGGGTATGATGAACCAGCATATTAATATGAACCTGGGGATGCATACGCCTGAAGGCGCCAATAAGATATGGGAGAATATAATCACCTACCGTGGTACTGGCTACCACATCTATCTGCCCCCTCAAGGTGTCATTTTTTTCAGACATCACATTTTCTACATTCCCAACTTGACAGATAATTTCCTTGCTGAGTGGAAGCAGATAACGACCTCGCTCATTCAAAAGTAGACTACGCCCATGACGATCAAAAAGAGACCCTCCCAGCTGATTTTCGAGCTCAGCCAAGGCCATACTGACAGCGGATTGGGTAACAAACAGTTTTTTACTCGCCTTTGTAACCTGTGCCGTCTCAGCCACTGCAATGAATATTTCCAATTGTCTTAGGGTAATAGACATACACAAAATCCTTGTTCAAATTATTTTATACCATTCATCTTTTTTATTAATTAGGGATTTCTTACCATATCATTTATATACTTTTTCTCAATAGAATTTCTCTGAACATCTGAATTTCAATTTTTTTTAAACCTTCATGTGAATGATTAATCACTCACCATCTCAAGTGAATGACCATTCAGTTTTCAGTTGACATTCACCTTCGATTTCGTTAAAAAGCAGACCTATATCAGAAAGTCACCTTGCTAACTTAACTCTATAAGGAGCCTTTAGATGGAGCTTCAATTTTCTGATTTTCTTTACCGTGACGATATCCTCTGGATCACGGCCTTTACCCTTGGCGGGCTTGCCTTTGCCTTTGGGCCTATCATCATAGTTTATCTTATGATGCCTCGCGGCACCAGACAATTTGAGAACAGAAACAGCCAGTTCATTGAATGTGGTATGGTACCCATCGGCGATAGCTGGGTTCGGTACGGTACAGTATTTTTTCTCTACGCATTGATCTTCCTGGCATTTGATGTGGATGTCCTTTTTCTCTTTCCTGTGGCCATGGCCTACGACGGCCAAGCACTTCACAACATGGGTGTTGTCTACCGGGACTTCGTTGAGGTTATCCTTTTTGTCGGAATTTTATCACTCGCAATCGTCTACGCATGGATCAAGGGAGCATTCAAGTGGGAACGCAAAACGTACCTTCACCGTTAGAACAAATACCTCCGTCAGTTGTTCAGTTTGCCGCTGCTGACAAACTCATCAACATTGGCCGGGTAAATTCATTCTGGCCCCTTACCTTTGGTATTGCCTGCTGCGCCATTGAAATGATGGCCACCGGTTGCGCC
Organism: Pseudomonadota bacterium; assembly: GCA_018817385.1. Classification (GTDB taxonomy): domain Bacteria; phylum Desulfobacterota; class Desulfobulbia; order Desulfobulbales; family Desulfocapsaceae; genus Desulfocapsa. Next base: position 14,178 of record JAHIUA010000007.1, on the reverse strand, counting down.
AGATTTGACATGTCCCGTTTTGGAGCAGAGGTTTTCCGCCCTTCACCAAGACAATCAGACCTCATGATCGTGGCCGGTACTATTACCAAAAAAATGATGCCGGGAATCAAGACCCTCTATGACCAGATGCCCGAGCCTAAGTGGGTTATGGCCTTGGGAAACTGTGCTATCTCCGGTGGTCCCTTTGTCTTTGAAGGACAGTATTCCATTGTCCTCGGCGCAGATACATTTCTCCCGGTGGATATTTATATTCCGGGTTGCCCGCCACGACCCGAGGCCCTCCTTCAAGGTATTCTGGAATTGGAGAATAAGGTTTCCGGCTGGAATCGGTGGAAGGATCCTGAAAAGGCCTGAGAAAAAATGAATGTAAAGATCACCTTGTTAACTCTCCTTATTCAAGCCCTTTCGGAGCAAAGGATATGATAAAAGACACCGTAAAAAAGGCACTTCAGGAACTCTTCCCCGTTCCTGAACCGGTCGTTGAAGAAACACCCCCTGCTGAAACAGCCGAGGGTGAAAAAACAGACGCCAAGAAAAAACCAAAAAAGGAAGAGCCTCGAGTCAATGGTGTCCTGGAACGTGATTATAACGCCTGTGGATATCATCTGGACGTACAGCTTGATCCCAGTGAACTTCTGGCAGCGGTTCTCATTCTGGATAAAGCTGAGTTTTTCATCGAAAGTATTACCGGAGTTGACTGGATTAAAGAAAATCAACTGGAAGTAGTTTACGACTTCAGTCGATACGACTTTGATCTCTGCAGGGTGGTAATTCGTACCCGTACACCACGAACGGAACCCAAAGTTCCAACCATCAGCAAAATATTTTCTGGTGCTAACTGGCACGAACGTGAAACCCACGATTTCTTCGGCATCAAGTTTGAGGGGCATCCGCACCTTATTCCTCTCCTCCTTCCCGAAGATGCTGACTTTCATCCCCTCTTAAAGGATTTCAAACCATGAGTGCTCCAATTCATATCCAACCGGGCGAGACCTTTACTCTGAACGTGGGGCCGCAGCATCCTGCCACCCATGGCGTTCTTCGGGTAAAGCTGGAAATGGATGGTGAATATATAGTCCATTCCGAAACCGTACTTGGCTATATCCACCGTATGCATGAACTGATGGGAGAAAACAGAACCTATCCCCAGGTTCTGCCCAACCTGAGCCGCATGGACTACCTTGGTGCCCTGGGTTATACGCATGGCCATGTTCTGGCTATTGAGCGAGCTGCTGGTATCGAGGTCCCTGAACGCGCTGAATATATTCGGGCCATCACTGTGGAACTGAACAGGATCGCTTCCCACCTCTTCTGGTTCGGCGCCTTTGTCATGGACCTTGGTGGATTTACACCACTGATGTATGCCATTGAGGACCGTGAATACATTCTCGACATCCTGGAAAGGGTGACCGGCTCTCGCCTCACCTACTGCTATTATCGCTTCGGTGGCCTGTACAACGACATTGATGATGAATTTGTTCCTGCTACCAAGGCCCTCATCCCGCGCATGCGTGAATCCCTGAAGAAATATGACGCCCTGGTTACCGGCAACATCATTCTCCAAAAACGTCTCAAAGACATCGGTCCCCTCTCCAAGGAACTCTGTCGAAAATATGGGGCCACAGGCCCAGTCGCCAGAGGTTCAGGAATCGATTTTGATGTGCGTAAAAATGAGCCTTACTCCGTTTATCCAGAGTTTGACTTTGACGTCCCGGTCTATCATGAATGTGATTCATTTGCCCGTTACAAGGTCCGCATGGATGAGATGGAACAGTCTCTCCGTATCATTGAACAAGGCCTTGAAAAACTGCCTGACGGACCAATCATGCCGGAGAAAAAGCCCAAACTTATTAAACCACCAGCAGGTGACTACTACCAGGCGGTGGAAACTGCACGCGGCAGTTTCGGTATCAGAATTGTCAGTGATGGTGGCAAAAACGCCTATCGTTTCAAATTACGCTCTCCAACATACTCCAACATGCATCTGTTTGACGAGGCCTGTGAGGGCATGTTGATCATGGATGCCCTGGCCTTAATGGGAAGCCTTGACCTAGTTATACCTGAGATCGACAGGTAAGGGAGAAATCGCATGAGTCTAACACTACTAAATGCAATTATTGCGGTGGTTATCGCCATCGGATTTGCTGCGCTGAACGCCGCCTACCTTGTGTGGGCAGAGCGTCGGGGGGCTGGTCGTATTCAGCGCCGTCCCGGCCCGAATGTCAACGGCCCTCTCGGTTTGCTTCAGCCGCTGGCCGATGGCGCCAAATTGATGACCAAACAACTTATCATCCCCGGTGGCGCTGACAAGGCACTGTTCATGGTGGCACCTGTTCTGGCCATGGCTCCCGCCATCATGAGTTTTGTCACCATCCCTTTCAGCGATGTCATCGTTGCCAGGTCCATGGACCTTGGCGTCCTCATGATTTTTGCCTTTGCCTCTCTGGGGAGCATGTCCATCCTCTTTGCCGGCTGGGGGTCTCGAAACAAATACGGAGTAATGGCCTCAGTTCGTGCCGTTTCTCAGGCAATCTCTTATGAAGTGCCCATGCTGATCACTGTCATCACTATTGTTATGATGACAGGGAGCATGAATTTGCACGACCTGGCCACTTCCCAGGCGGGTGGTTTCTGGCATTGGAACATCATTCCTTCGCTGACCAGCCCGTTGATGCCGGTTTCTTTTCTCATCTTCTTCATCTGTTCACTGGCCGAGACCAACCGTGCCCCCTTTGACCTCGGCGAGGCAGAGAGTGAGCTGGTTGCTGGTTTTCATACCGAATATGGAAGTATGGGATTCGGTCTTTTCTTCATGGGTGAATATGCCAACATCGTTATTGGCGCCTCCCTGATCACCATTCTCTTTCTTGGTGGCTGGGGTTGTCCATTCGGGCTTTTCCCCAGTGTATTCTGGTTCCTGCTGAAGATCTATCTCCTCATTGCCACCTTTATCTGGATTCGCTGGACATTCCCTCGAACCACTATCTATGGGCTGCTCAATCTGTCCTGGAAGATACTGATTCCCATCTCACTGTTTAACCTGCTGCTGACAGCGGGATTACTGAAGGTATTTTAACATGAGTGCCTATTTTAGCGAAATTTTCCGAGGATTACAGAGCCTCGCCATCGGTATGGGGATTACCTTCAAGGAATTTTTCAAGCCTGTGGTGACCGTCTCCTACCCGATGGAGACAATCAAGATGTCTGCGAGATATCGCGGTCACATTGAACTGATTGAAAACGAGGAAGGAGAACCAAAATGCGTTGCCTGCGGTATGTGTCAACGCGGCTGCCCTTCAGGCTGCATCACCCTTGAATCAACGTCTGTTGAGTATCAAGTCGAGGAAAAGGGAGAAACCAAAACCAAAAAGAAAAAAGTGCTATCGAAGTACGATCTCGATTTCACCACCTGCTCTCTCTGTGGGCAGTGTGTGGAAAGTTGTAACTTCGGGGCCATTGATTTTTCCAAAGAGTACAATCTTGCGTCTAGCCGTAAGGAAGATTTTCATTTCGATCTTCTTAAGAGATTGAAGGAGAGGAACTCATGAACCCAACCATAGCCCTTTCCGAGGCTCCTGGTCTTTTCACTGCTGATGGACTTGTCGGTCTTGTCTTTCTGATAATGCTGGCAACCACCATTATCGGTGGCTTTATAGCCTGTAATGCTGAACGACTGGTGCGTGCTGTTGCTGGCCTCATCGCCTGCTTTATCGGTGTGGCAGCACTCTACTACTATCTTAACTCACCCTTTGTGGCCATGATGCAGATGCTCATCTATGTAGGAGCCGTCTGTATCACCATTGCATTTGCCATCATGCTGGCCGCGCCTGAGGAAAAAAAGAAAAGCGGTCCGGCAGGACCATTGACAGGTCCTCTTGGTCTTGTCACCGCAGGTCTTGTCACCTTTGGCATGGCTGCCATGGCTCTGAAAACCGACTTTATCCCCATGCCTAAAATCAATATGGGCACTGTTGAAAACATTGGTGTTGAGCTACTCACTACCTACTCAATGGTCTTTGAGCTGGTTTCCATAGTCCTGCTCATCGCCATTATCGGCGCCCTGGTCATAGCCCGTCAAGGAAGGAGCAAATAAATGTCTATCCTCACCCTCCACAATAACCTCAACACCTATCTTCTCCTGGCAGCCTTGCTGTTTGGGATGGGGATATACGGCCTGGTCACGCGCCGAACACTCATTGGCATGCTGATCTCATCGGAGCTGATTCTCGCTGCCGCCTCCGTCAACTTCATGGCCTTTAACAGATTCACCGCCCCTGACCCGACGGTGGGACAAATCTTTACCCTGTTCATTATGGCTATAGCAGCAGCAGAAGCAGCCATCGGACTCAGTATCACCATTGCGGTATATCGTAACTATAAATCCGTCGACACCGAAGATATCGTCGACCTCAAAGGTTAGGAAAGAGGAACATCTGTCATGGAAATAACAACGGTCAGTTCCGTAAAACTTCTTATCGCGCTCCTCGTTCCTCTAATCGGCACCGTCGGTGTCTTGTTTTTGGGGAAAAACGAGAATGTCCGGGAGGGCGTCTCATCAGCCGCATCAGTCATCCTCCTGCTGCTGGTGGCCTCAATGATCCCTGCTGTTCTTGAGGGCAAGATTCTGGTTTATCACATTTTCAGCATCCTCCCCGGGATCACCGTTACCCTACGGGCCGATGGAATGTCCATGATCTTTGCCCTCGTTGCATCTTCCCTGTGGACCATTGCTGTCTACTACTCCATGGGATATATGAGGGCCCATCAAGAACATGCTCAAACTCGCTTTAACGCCTGTTTTGCCCTGGCCATTTTCGGGGCCATCGGAGTAGCGTTCTCCGACAATCTTTTTACCATGTATCTCTTTTATGAGGTGGTTTCAGTCTGCACATATCCATTGGTTGCCCATGCTCAGGATAAGGCTGGATACAATGGAGCCCAGAAATACATTGTCTATCTGACCACCACAGCCAAGCTCTTTCTCCTGCCGGCACTGATCCTTATTTATGTTATAACCGGAACCCTTGACTTCCCCCATAACATCTCAGACGGACTCTTTTCCGGTGATGTGGAGAGCTGGATCGTGATCATGCTCTATATCTTCTGCCTCTTTGGATTTGCTAAAAATGGTGTCATGCCATTCCATCACTGGCTACCGGGAGCCATGGTCGCCCCGACTCCTGTTTCAGCGTTGCTGCATGCTGTGGCCGTTGTTAAGGTCGGTGTTTTCTGCACCACAAGAACCATGCTCTATGTCTTCGGGGTGGACACCATGCACGCCCTGAATCTTGGTATTCCCACTGCCTATTTTGTTGGATTCACCGTGATTGCCGCCTCTGTTCTGGCCATTTCCAAAGATAACCTCAAAGAACGACTGGCCTACTCCACCATCAGTCAACTCTCCTATATAATCCTGGGTGTTGCCCTGCTCACTCCTGCAGGAATCGATGGTGGACTCATTCATATTGTCAACCACGCCTTTTCCAAGATCACCCTCTTCTTTTGCGCTGGTGCCATCATGATTGCCCACCACAAAAAAGATCTTTCAGAAATGGGTGGACTGGGCAAGAGCATGCCCTTTACCTTTGGCTGCTTTTTTCTGGCCTCACTTTCCATGATTGGAGCACCACCGGTGGCAGGCTTTGTCACCAAATGGAACTTGCTCGTCGGTTCCATTCAGGCACATCAGATGGGTATACTTCTCATCCTGATTGCCTCTACCATGCTTAATGTCGGATACTTTGCCCCAATTACCTACAAGGCATTTTTTGGTAAACGACCTGAAGGCGAAACATACCAAGGTATCCAGGAAGCTCCGCTGTCCATGCTTATCCCCATAATGATAGCATGTACGATATCAGTACTGATCGGTATATTCCCTAACTTTATGATGCAATTTGTAAAGGCGGTGACAGGATGATTGTAAACTTTATCGACTATCTTCGGGAGCGGCTACAGGCCGTGATCTACTGCTGCTATGGGGTAATGACCTTCATAGTCATCTGGAGTCTGACCGTTGATACCAGCCATGCTCACACCTGGGCAGAGAAAATGATACCAGGATTCTGGTCTCTCTTCGGCTTATGCGGCTGTGCCATCATTATTATGGTGGCCAGATGGTTTGGCAAGGGTGGGATCATGACCCAGGAGGACTATTATGACAACTAGTTTTATCCATCCGGCCTTCATTATGATACTAGGGGCAGTTCTGTTGCCCTTTGTACGAGGACCGTTTCGAAAACCATTTCTGTTCCTTATCCCGCTGCTGGCCTTTATAGATGTTGTCTATCTTAGCCAGCATCCAGGCACCTATGGTGTTTATCAGTTCATGGATTGGGAATTGACCTTTGGCCGAGTAGACCGTCTATCCATGATTTTTGGTTTCATCATGGCTCTGATGGCCATAATCGGAACTATCTACGGCATGCATGTAGAAGATGAGTGGCAACACATGGCCGCCTGGTTCTATGTTGCCGGTTCCCTTGGTGCCATTTATGCGGCGGACTACATTGTCCTTTTTCTCTTCTGGGAGATGATGGCCTTTGCTTCCACCTTCCTGATCTGGGCGAGAAAAGATGAAGAATCCCTTGCTGCAGGCTACCGGTATATCCTGGTACATACCTTTGGCGGTGTCGTTCTCCTCATAGGATTTGTCCTCCGTTATCAGGCCACCGGAGATTTGAGCTTTGGCCAACTGAATGTGCAGAGCCCTGAACTCTACACCTGGCTGATTATGATCGGCCTCATGCTCAACGCTGCCGTTCCACCCCTGCACTCCTGGCTGCCTGATGCCTATTCCAAGGCTACTGCCGTCGGTGCTGTGTTCATGTGTGCCTTTACGACTAAAACAGCCGTCTACACTTTGATCCGCAGCTGCTCCGGTTTTGATGTCCTGATCTACCTCGGTATCATCATGGCCATCTACGGAATTATTTATGCAATCATGGAAAATGATGTGCGCAGACTTCTGGGTTGGGAAATTGTCTCCCAGGTCGGCTATATGGTCACGGCTGTTGGAATCGGAAGCAGTCTCGCCGTCAACGGAGCCTGTGCCCATGCCTTTGCCCATATCCTCTATAAAGGTCTGCTTTTTATGGGAGCTGGCGCCATACTCCATGCCACAGGGAAACAAAAACTGACCGAATTAGGGGGGCTCTACAAGAAGATGCCTCTAACCCTGATCTTTATGCTTATTGGCGGTCTTGCTGTTTCCGGTCTGCCCCTGATGTCAGGATTTGTCTCTAAATCCATGATTATTACTGCAGCCTTCGAGTCCCATCTCCTCTGGGCTGGCTTTGCCCTGATCCTCGTCTCCGCAGGAACATTCCTGGCGGCAGGCCTCAGGTTACCCTACCTCCTCTTCTTCAGCACAAATAACTGTTCAGAAGAGACATGGGAAAAGGCAAAGGATCCATCTTGGAATATGACTTTAGCCATGGTTATCGGTGGCTTCCTTTGTATCTTAATTGGTTGCTACCTGCCCTTTCTCTACAACATGCTGCCCAATACCGAGGTGGCCTACCATCCTTACGGGGCCTATCACCTCAGTGAGACTTTACAGATCATGGCCTTTACCGGCCTGGCATTTTTCTACCTTCGTAAATACGTGATGCCGAAAAATACCATCAGCCTTGATCTCGATTGGTTCTACCGCAAAGGGGGACGGGCATTCCTCTGGACTGTCAAGAATCCACTGCAGTGGTTTGACACAGCCATCAGTAACGCCTACAAGGTAGTTGGCATAAGTACCCTGATGACCACTTCAGCCTTTTGGTCATGGTTTGACTGGAACGTCATTGACGGTATCGTTGACGGCATCGCTCGCTGTGTCCGCGCCATTGGCGGCAGGACAGCGCTTGTGCTCCAACGTGGACAGATTCAGCAGACAATTTACTATACGGTCTCATTTGCTGCCGTTATTCTCATAGCTTACGTTTGGTTATAAACCACTGATACCGAGGACCACTGGAAATGGATCAACTACTTTTTAATCCAGATTACCCCTACATTCTGAGCATTCTGATCTTCCTGCCCCTGGCAGGAGGTCTTCTCCTGCTCTTTATAAAGAATGATGACTTTGCACGTTACTGGGCTCTTGGCATCACAGCATTGACTGCCATCATTTCCATTCCCCTGGTTGTTGCATTTGACACCAGTACAAGCAAATACCAATTCGTTGAACAGGTCAGTTGGGTTAAATCTCTCAACATTCAATACGTCATCGGTATCGACGGTATTTCTATTCTGCTTGTGATGTTGACAACACTCATCATGCCGCTTTGTGTACTGGCCTCCTGGACCTATATCAAGACAAGAGTTCAGGCCTTCATGGTCTGTCTCCTGATCATGGAAACTGCCATGCTCGGTGTTTTCATGGCCCTTGACTTTGTCCTCTTTTATATCCTCTGGGAAGCAATGCTGATCCCCATGTATCTCCTCATTGGTATCTGGGGTGGACCAAGAAGGATCTATGCTTCCATCAAGTTCTTTCTCTACACCCTTGCCGGCTCCGTTATGCTGCTGGTAGCCATTATCTGGCTTTACATTTATAATGGTTACAGCTTCTTCATCCCGGATATGATGTGGCAGAACTACTCCAGCACCGCCCAGATACTGCTGTTTCTCGCATTCTTTCTGGCATTCGCTATCAAGGTACCCATGTTTCCCTTCCATACCTGGTTACCTGCTGCCCATGTTGAGGCGCCCACTGCCGGTTCTGTGATCCTGGCCTCAGTTCTTCTGAAAATGGGTACTTACGGATTCTTACGCTTTGCCATTCCCATCACTCCAGAAGCGACCATGACTCTGGCACCATACATACTGTGGCTCTCCATTGCTGGAATCATTTATGGTGGGTTTACAGCACTGGCACAGCATGACATGAAAAAGTTGATTGCTTACTCATCTGTCGGCCATATGGGATTTGTCACCCTTGGTATCTTTGTCCTCAATACTTCAGGAGTGGAAGGCGCAATTCTCCAGATGCTCAATCACGGTATCACCACTGGCGCCCTGTTCCTCTGTATCGGTATGATTTACGAAAGGACTCACAGCAGGGAACTGAGTTCAGCCACAGGTGTGGGTAAATACATGCCGATCTATGTGACCTTTCTTACTTTTTTCTCTCTGTCATCATTCGGATTTCCGGCAACCAACAGCTTTATCGGCGAATTCCTGATCTTGGCAGGTACCTTTGAATACAGTATTCCCTTGGCCCTGGCCGCCATTCCCGGAGCAGTTCTGGCCGCAGCATACATGTTACGGATGCTGCAAAAGATCGTCTGGGGTGGAACCGACAACCCGGATCAGTCATGGCTCAATGATTTGAATGTACGTGAGATCATTACCCTCAGTCCTTTTCTCTTCTTTGTTTTCTGGATTGGCTTAGGGGCACAGCCTTTTATCGATCTCATTCATGTCAGTGTGGCTAACCTGCTTGACAACTACCATGCCTTTCATGGTCAAGCCATAGCAGTAACCGATTTAATTCTCCATTAAAAGATTTCAACCTCAACGATCTGCTGAAGGTAAAACAAATGCAATTTCTCCCTGAGTTAACACTGCTGGGTGCAGGCCTTATCGTCTTCATAATCAGTCTGGGAAAAACCAGTGCCGATACCACCAGAAATGTAGCTATTGGACTCGGAACCACAGTTTTTGTGGCCACCCTCCTCAGCTTCAGCCAAACAGGAAGGCTCTTTTACGACGCCTATCAGGTAGATCTCTACTCTCAGGTCTTCAAGACTTTGATTGCTGGGGCCATGTTGATCGTCCTCATCTTTGGTGGCAACCTGAAGGGAATAGACAACTCCGTCCGACCTGAATATTACCTCTTCCTCTTCATGAGTGTACTTGGTCTTATGATGTTGGTCTCCAGTGTCGAGCTACTCTCCATATTTGTCGCCCTGGAACTCTCGTCCTTTGCTGTATATATTATGGTACCCATGCGCGATGATAGCGGAAACTTGAGGTTTCAAATGGAGGCTGGCATCAAGTATCTGCTTTTCGGTGTTACGGCCACCGGATTTATGCTCTTTGGCATGAGTTATATGTACGGCTTGACTGGTTCCACTCAACTTTCAGTCGTTATCGAAAAGCTTTCTCTGATGTACAGCCAGCCAGTTGCAGTGATCGCCATGGTAATGGTCCTTGCAGGTTTCTTTTATAAACTGGCCATCTTTCCTTTTCACTTCTGGGTTCCAGATGTGTATGAGGGAGCTTCTAACGAGACCACTGCCTTTATCGCCTCTGTACCCAAATTGGCAGCAGTAGCCTTACTTATCCGCTTGGTCAGCCTCATCAACCAGGAAGGACAAGTCATTGTTAATGTACTCATGGTCTGTGCCGTCCTCTCCATGTTTTACGGCAATCTTTCAGCTCTTGTCCAAAAAGATATCAAACGGATGCTCGGTTTTTCAGGAATCGCCCATGCAGGTTTTGTCCTCCTTGGTATCCTTACCTTTCAAATCACCGGTTATGCCAACGCTCTCTATTACATTATCGGTTATGTGGTCATGAATCTGGCATGTTTTCTCGTTATCTGTACTGTTTCCCAAAAAGGTGAAAATGTTATGATCGAGGATCTCAGCGGCCTCTATAAGCGCTCTCCTCTCATGGCCTTTTCTCTGGCAGTTGGCCTCTTTGCCCTAGCCGGTATTCCACCCTTTGTCGGATTTATGGGAAAATTCATGATTCTCACCTCAGCATTAAAAGAGGGATATCTGATTCTGGTTATCTTGGCTGCTATTAATACTGCCATCGCCATATTCTATTATTTGTCAGTGGTTCGCGTTACTTTTTGTAGTGATCCTGAGGATCGGGTTACCATCAATTCTTCGATGCTCACCAATGCGACCTCAATCATTCTCCTGCTGGTGATCGTCATCATGGGTGTTACCCCGCAACGTTTTGTGGACTTTGCCTCTACTGCTGTCCAGACCATTATGTAGGCCGTGATGATTATATACTAGTAGCATTTCTAAGCCCTGTGAGTTTCTCACAGGGCTTTTTCTTTCTTTTTCAGCCACTCATCCATGACCCTTTTCTGGCTTTTTTTTGTCCTCTTCATTCTCCTCGGAGAATTTCTTGTCCAATCTGCAGCCTCTCTTCTGAACCTGAGAGCTCTCGAACACCAAGTTCCAGAACTCTTCCAGAAGGTAATAGACAAGGAAGAGTACGCAAAATCACAGGACTATACACGAGCCACCATTCAGTTTTCCCTGTGCCAAGAGACTCTTTTACTGGTTATAATCATAGGATTCCTTCTGGGAGGAGGATTTCCCTTTTTGGACGGATTAGCCCAACACCTTGGACAAGGCCCCATTTCGACGGGCCTCATCTTCATCGCAAGTCTTCTCCTCTTGATCGGCCTCCTCAATCTCCCTTTCTCTCTCTATTCCACCTTTGTTATTGAGGAACAATTCGGTTTTAATAACACAACACTCACCACCTTTCTCCTCGATCAGCTGAAAATAATTCTTCTTTCCTTCTTTCTTGGTATCCCGCTACTTTCTCTTATCCTCTGGTTTTTTGAAAGCACCGGGGATATGGCATGGGTTTACTGTTGGCTTTGTGTCTGTCTTTTTTCCATCGTCCTCCAATTGCTGGCCCCTGTCTTGATCTTGCCCCTTTTCAACAAGTTCACACCAATAGGCGATGAAGTACTGAAAAATTCAATCATGGCTTACTGTAAGAAAGAATCATTTCAACTCCAGGGCATTTATACCATGGACGGTTCGAAACGATCATCAAAGTTGAACGCCTTTTTCACTGGATTTGGGCGCTTTAAAAAGATTGTTTTTTATGACACCCTGATTCAAAAACTGTCAGATGCTGAAATCGTTTCTGTACTTGCCCACGAAATGGGTCATTACAAACATCATCACCTCTATAAACAACTGGTTCTCAGCATTGGCCAATCCGCTTTACTCTTTTATATCCTCTCTCTTATGCTTGGAAACGTATCACTTGCTCAGGCCTTTGGTCTCAATCAACCATCTACGTATACCAGCCTGGTCATATTTACTTTCCTCTATACACCAATCAACCTGCTCCTCAATTGCTTCACAAATTTCCTCTCTCGCCAATATGAATTTCAGGCCGACTTATATGCCCATACCAGTATCACCTCTGATCAGGCACTCCTTGAAGCATTGAAAAAATTAAGCAAAGCAAACCTCTCTAATCTGACCCCTCATCCTTTTTATGTTTTTCTTCATTACAGTCACCCACCAGTCACAAAAAGGATTAAGCAACTTATGCAATACCAGCTACCATAACCATGAGATTATGTAATATTTTCATATTTTTGTTTTTCAAGTTTTTGCAGAATCGTGTATAATCACTTTATTAAATATGAAGAGGCTCAGGGGGCGCTAATTTTCATTTTTCAGCAATTTTGCTCTCCCTGGAATATTTTTTTTTATACTGATATTACCTTATCGTTTGAACACACTACCGTCCCTTATATATAAACATTTTTTTTCTCATCTTTAGTGATTGTCCGGAGGAACAATTTATGAAAAATCAAGAACTAAAATCATCTCTTATCAAATCAGGTATTGTCCTGGCAGTATTCATTTTTTTCATCTATGCCTTTGCTGTCAGTGATTCAGGAGGTATCACTGGCACCATAGGTTCACTCTTTTCAGGAATCGTTTTTCTAATCGGCCTTACCTTCGCTTTAGTATTGAGCATTGCGGTTATGATTGGAATATATTTCGGAATTCTTGCCATGTATGATCAAGAAGTATGCAAAAAATCCTATGACCAGTTCAAACCAGTCCTTTTCCAATCGTTGGGATCGTTATCAAAGTCTTTCGGCTCAAAATGTTGTACCAGTACAGCCAAACAAGAAGAGACCTATGAGAAAGATATTGTCACTCTCCGTGACAATCAGAACGTGTTCAGCAAACAACTCACCCAGATCCAGAGTAGTGTTACTGTTCTCCAAGAGACTGTCAATTCCCTTTCCTCTGCAGTGGATGCAGCTCATGAGGAAAGCAAAACCCTGGCTACAAAGACAACAACAATTGAGGATGGACTTGCCAACAAAGCCTCAATGGATAGCGTTGATGAATCATTGAAGAAACTTGCAGGAGATATCAGCTCTCTCCAGCAGGGAATAGCCCCACTCAGCAGCAAAATTTCTGAACTGGAGACTGCAGTTTCCGCTGCGGCAAAAGAAGAGGAGAGTGTTGACGTACAGGAAGTTGTCAATACTGCAGTGAATAGTCTGCAGGAAGAATTGACTGCATTAAAAGCCTCAGTGGAAAGCCTGTCAACCGTTGCTCAAGAATCTGAAGAGGTACAGGATTCAGAGCATAGGATTCTTACTTATTTTGCCAGCCAGGAAGACAAAGACCAGTTTATAACACTTGTCAATGAAGCTGTAGCCGCAGAAATGACCTATGCGGAGATTGGAGAACTCCTTAATGCCTCTCTATCCAGCAAAAACGCGGGAATCATCGCCGATCACCCATCCTTGACCAAAGATTTCATCAGGAGTATCCGCCAGAAAGATTAAATCGTCCACATTTTTTACCTCTGCAACCACAAAAGCGACTTTGGGAATTCTTGTTCTCTCAGTCGCTTTTTTTATTTGACCTCCGGACTCTCTTCTTTGCATCATCTTTTTCTTCTCGAAACAGTTCCTAGCCCCAGCCCAAAAAGAAAAAAATTTAGATTACAGGGAGCGATCGGGTTCATATTTGTCAGTTTTTTTTGCCTAATCACTCTCCTTGGAGAATCCCCCCTCCCCTCTCCGAAAAAGAAAAGCAAAAAGAATAGGACAGGGAATAACGGTAAAACCGCACCTTACCAATTATCAGCAAATACAGTAGCAGAAAACGTCCTTTTCTCGTTGACACCCTGTCAGTGATTGTGTAGGTTGCCTCGGTCTTTGAGTGAGAGACAATTTGGTGAACGAGCCTCTCACAAAAACGACGGTTCAAGTCAAAATAAATATTGACAGGAGCAAATAGGCGGAGTAGACTAGTGACTTCGTCGCGGGTTATCCCGCACGGCACTTTTGGTGTCGCAACGATCCTTGAAAACTGAATAACAATACAAAAAGCAAACGGGCCCAAACTGGTGTTTCGACACCAAAATGGGCATCTTTGTAATTCAAAGAACGCCCTTATTTAGTGTCTTCAATAAAATCCTTTTTGGGGTTTTATT
>JAHIUA010000030.1 GCA_018817385.1 Pseudomonadota bacterium | reverse complement strand
TCTCATGTCTACCCCTGACCATCTGCTGCTCCATACTCTGGACGGCAACATCTCCTCCTGCGTGTGGTAAGCAATGGCGTATATATCCAGCGCTTCAATCGAGTGCACAAAAATGAAGGGTAGTCGTTCCGTGGACGTTTCAAGGCTGTGGTTGTGGATAACGACGGTCATTTTCTTGAGGTGTGGTATTTCGCTCCATTTTTAAAACCAACGAACAAAGGTCAAAAGGAGACTTGACCCTTTGTTCACTGAAGAGTCTTGCGCTATTCCACCTATCCAACGCGTTCGAGCCGACTCCGCCCCTCGATGCCACCGCAAACAAGCTTGCTCAGCCGTCTGCGGCGGTTGCGGCTCAACAGCGCCTCTGAGGAAGCGGGGAGGAATGGATATTTCGGGGGGAAGGATTGAAGGCGAAGAAACGAAAGGCGGATTTTAGGAGCTCGGGTTTGGAGTTGGCGAATTCCCAACCGCGACTGAACCTTCTCAGAGATGCCTGACGGACAAGGCTCCCAAGAGGCAATATCTCCAAACCCGTTATCCTTATGAAGCTATCCAAGTTTTTCTAATAACGTGGTAACAAAACAACTGCAGACCGCCTGATCTCAGCGGATTTTGTTATGACACCCTACTGTTCTTTTTCAATCACCAAGATGGCGCAGTGGGCCTTGTCGATGACCTGTTCCGTCACATGTCCCATTAGCAGTTTGCTAAAACCTTTTCCATGTCCGCCGATGATAATCATGCCAACATCAAGCTCTTTTGCTTTTTCAACAATGACCCTTGCTGGCTTTCCAACCAGAGCCAGGGGAGTGAAGGTGACCTGATCAGTTTTCTCCATTGCCTTTCGGCACACTGTTTCAGTCAGTTCTCTTGCTTTCTCCAAATCCAGTTCTTTTTTTGCAACAGAGAGGACAAAAACATCCTTTAAGGTGCTTTCATGGGAACTCAAGTTGAGTGCTTCTTTCAGTGCCATTTGGCCAAACCAAGATCCGTCTGTTGCCAACAGAATTTTCTCCATATTGATGGAGCACTCCTTCGGAACAACAAGTACTTGTGGAAAACGATGTCCGATAACTTTTGAAGTTAGACTGCCTCCTATCATGTTTAACTTCAGCAGATTATTTTCTCCATGGTTACCCATAATGATAAGATCAGCCTGGTATTTGTCGGCAAGTTCTACAATACTTTTATCCGGCTGGTAGGACTCTTCAATTGCTACCTCACAAGGAATGCCATTCTCAGCAGCCTGTGTTTTAATATTTTCGATAAACTGTATGACCTCACGACGTTGAACTGAATATGTTGCCTGTGCTGAGACACCAGATTCAGATCCTGAGTCTACTGCAATGATATTGAGGACAACAAGTCTGGCACCGCAGCTACGGCAGAAGAAAATGGCTTCCTTTATAGCACCGTCACTGAAGCTTGAACCATCTGTGGCTAATGCAATGGTTGTTAACTCTCCCATGAGATTGGCATGTCGTTCAATCATTTTTGTTCCTCCAGTTTTTACGAAAAAGCAGTGACAATTAGTATCACTATAACGTTTTGATAACCTGCCCCAAGCAAAGCCAATAGTAGCCGATGCAAGTAAACACGAAACTGACTTAAGGCCAGAGAACGGACGTGGCTGGGGTCAGCGTTCCGGGTAGAAGCACCGTTTACCCGGCGCTCCCTCCACAGTCGCGGACGGGAAGATTTCCCTCATCCGGTTCCTCGACCACCAAAGGCTCTACGCCAATGGCTCACCCAACAGGCGAAACCGCGTTGGGCGTACAACAATTTACTACCCTGCCAGGCACTGTTTGCTCCGCAATTCTTTGATGTTCCGATGAGATGATTTGTGATCTCTGAGTATCTCCCATAGTTCTTACCAAAGAAACGTTATACCCAGCTTCACCTTCCCTGCTGCAGGGCCCTTGGCCATCGGTACTATGATCCGCTAAGACAGCCAAAAGCCCATCTCCTAGTCGTTTGTTCTTCACTGTCCGACCATGATACTTTGCTGCTCACGTTATTCGTTATATCCTTTCGGATTTCATCCATGAGATGGGGCTTCTGGGTAACAAAAGGGGACAGACCACGGTTTTCCGTGCTAATCCCCTTGTCTTATCAATAAAACCAATAGTAATTTGTGTCCTATTGCTTTCCTATTACTCTACTTTCACTCTACTTTCACTCTACTTTCCTTCAATTTATTTATTTGGCAACTTACCAGTTTGAAACATTTTAACATGCTCATGTGGAGTTAAAATGTCAACATTTTGTCCCTTTGCTTTCTTGATTTTTGTTGGCCCAGCATTTTCACCAATACATAAGAAAATCAATTTTTGAGTAACTGATTTGACAATCTTCAACCTATTCTGTTGCGCATATTCCCAAAGTTGTTCTTTTTCAGCAGGACGAAAACCAGTAAAACAGATTTGTGGTTTGTTTTTATCTGGATCTTTTTTGGGAGGATGGTGTTTGTATATTCACTTCCAACCCTCAGCATCTGTCATGGATGCAATTTCTTCATCTGTTAAGTTGCTTTTTGCTTTGAGTATATTTGTTACTCTTGTATCAAACATCTTTTCACTTGACCTAATCAGTGATAAAACCCGTGGTCTGGAATCTCCCTATTCCTTCCTTTTGCCGAGTGGCTAAGTCCACATGGTTACACACTATTCTGAAAAATAATGCTTTTTGTCTGGACAAAAAAAGCCGGGCTGCACTGAATTTGCAACCCGGATGACTATTATAGCCCCGTAGTTTTCCGTCCTTTGATCGCTCAAAGTTTGGCTTTTTTATTTAAACTAAAAAATGAATCACCACGTATCTAACCACAGATAGATTGTTTTTGAAATAGGTATAATTACCCATTTTCATGTTAATTCTAAAAAAAATCAGAAGGAATCCATGGGTAATAGTCAAGTAATAGCAGGTAAACAAAGACCAAATCGTAATTCTTGATATGTGTTTATATTCTACACACCTCTCTTTTCCCACATACCGAAGTGGCTCGCTAACCTTTCTCACCCCTCATCCTTTATAACTCTCTCTAAGAAAAAAAGAAAAAGGGGTCAAAGCTCCTTTTGACCTTTGCTGGGAATGTGTGGTAGAGAAAAAGAGTTTCAGACCACTACACATAGCATATCCAGGAGCCTGGTATTACATTATGAACCGGGGCAGGCGAAGGGAGAAGATATTCTTCTTGTCCAATGACTATCCACTTTTCCTTATCGTTCTTCAGGAAACCGCTGAGATATATACTCTCAAAGTTTCCGGTTACTGTCTCATGTCTACCCCTGACCATCTGCTGCTCCATACTCTGGACGGCAACATCTCCTCCTGCGTGTGGTAAGCAATGGCGTATATATCCAGCGCTTCAATCGAG
>JAHIUA010000029.1 GCA_018817385.1 Pseudomonadota bacterium | reverse complement strand
GACTTAAGCTATTTATGTTGTTTATTGAAGCCTCCTTCTCGTGACTTTGAGCGGTCCACGAGTTTGGAGGCTTCTTCATTTTGCAGGAACCGTCAAACTTTTATTGTCCCCCGGCAAAGCCGGGGGTTTACCTAAGGGAATTACATCTTCTCGGGGGCTGTGAGACCCAGCATCAACAATCCATTCTTAAAGACTTGCTGCACAGCCACCACCAGACAGAGACGGGCTTCGGTCACTGCCAAGGGTACGTTTTCAGGATCAATAACCTTGTGTTTGTTATAATAGCTATGCAGTTCTCCTGCAAGTTCCATCAGGAAGAAGATGGCCTTGTGAGGAGCAAGCTCCAGGGCTGCTGTTTCAATGGCTGCCGGAAAGGCGGCGATACTCTTTAACAGCTGGAGCTCTTCTGCTTCCACAAGAAGAGAGAGGTCTGCCTGTTCCAGCTTTTTGGGATCAATACCCATTTCTTTTGCCCGACGAAGGATGGAACAGAGGCGGGCGTGACCATATTGGACATAGTAGACGGGGTTGTCTTTCTCTTCTTTGGTGGCAAGATCGAGGTCAAATTCAAGCTGACTGTCTGCCTTGCGCATCATAAAGTAAAAACGGGCCACATCGGCACCCACTTCATCAAGCAACTCGTCCACTGTAACGAAGGTGGCCTTTCGAGTGGACATCTTTACCAGCTTGCCGTTACGGGTCAGAGTAACAAACTGATGCAACACCACCGTCACCTTTTTGGGATCATAGCCCAAGGCCTCCACTCCAGCCAGAACGTCAGGAACCGTGGCTATATGGTCAGAACCAAAGACATCCACCAGCCAATCAAAGTTACGACGAAATTTTTCCCGGTGGTAAGCGATATCGGGGAGACGGTATGTGGGTTCCCCACTGGACTTGATAATAACCCGGTCCTGTTCCTGACCAAATTCCGTAGTCTTGAACCAGACAGCATCATCTTTTTCGTAGACCAGTCCTTTTTCTCTGAGCTCGTTGACCACCGCATCGATATGTCCGGCATCATAGAGGGTATGTTCGTTATAGTAATTATCAAAGCGAACCCCCATTCGCTCAAGCGTCCCTGAAATATCGGCAAAAATAAGCTCCACCGCCTTTTTCGTAAAAGGGGTCACATCCTCCTGCGCAACAAGTCTATCCCCTTGCTCATCAAGGAGGGCCTGGGCGATATCCCGGATGTACTCTCCCTGATACCCATCCTCCGGAAACACAAAAGGGAGCCCTTGAAGTTCGAGATAACGGGCACGGGTGGACTCTCCAAGGACACGCATCTGCCGTCCGGCATCGTTAAAATAATATTCACGGGTGACCTCATGTCCGGTAATCTCCAGGAGCCTGGCAATGGAATCACCAAGAATCGCCTGACGCCCATGACCGATACTTAAAGGCCCGGTTGGATTGGCACTGACAAATTCAACAAGAACCCTTTTCCCCTTTCCCAAGGTGGAATGGCCAAAATTATCGCCTGTCTTGCGGACAAAACCCAGGACTTCCTGCCACACCTGAGGCTTCAGAAAGATATTGACAAAGCCGGGTCCTGCCATTTCCACTTTGTCAATAAGCGTATCTTCGGCAGAGAGCAATCCCATCAGCGCCCCGGCAAGCTCCCTGGGATTTTTTTTCTCCATACCAGCCATCACCATGGCCATATTCGTAGAAAAATCTCCCTGACCTTCACGTTTGGGGACCTCTAACGTATACTTCCCGGCAGCCGCATCCGACCACTTCCCTTCACTGACCCCTTTTGCAAAACAGGTATCAACGATCTCTTTCAGACGTTCACGAATCATTATCCACTCGTTCTCTCGTTATTATTTCCAAACAGACAAAGCACCTCATAAGAGATGCTGTTCATCCATCCTGCGATCTCGTCGCCACTGATACAGTCGTTCCCCTGATGACCAAGGATTACGACCTCATCCCCGGCCTGGACCCCTTCGATGTCGGAGATATCCACTATACATAAATTCATGCAGATGCGTCCACGGATTCTTGCACGTTTTCCTCGGATAAGGACCTCTCCCCTGTTGGACAGACTGCGGGAAAGGCCATCTTCATATCCCACCGCCAGAACAGCAAGCCGTGTCTCCCGGTCGGTGGTATAGGTGTAGCCGTAACTTATTCCAGTACCGGCCGGGACTGTCTTGACCTGCAGGACCCTGGTGATAAAGGACATGGCCGGCTGCAGCTTCTCCCCCTGCTCTCTTTCTCTTCCGCCAGGGCCATCTGGATAATAACCATAAAGAGAAATCCCTGCCCGTACCATATCACAACAGGTGTGGGGAAAATAGAGTACTGCTCCAGAATTTGCAATATGCTTGACCAGGGAAAATGGTTTCCCCACCTTGGCAGCAGCTCCTTCAAAGCGACTGAACTGTTCAAAGCTGTGCTGAGACTCTGGTTCATCCGCCTTGGGAAAATGGCTGAGGATACCACCTATGACAATGCCCGGAAACTGCAGCAGGTCTGCCACAAAGGCTTCCACCTCTTCCGGAAGAATACCAAGCCGCCCCATGCCGCAGTCCACTTTCAGGTGAACAATTATCTCCTGCCCACGTTTCACGGCCTCCCTGGAAAGGGCTGCCCCACTTTGCAGATCATAAACCAGCGGCGTAATGCCATATTCGAAAAAAAGCTCAGCCTCTTCGGGCCTGAAACCAAGAAAAACAAGAATATTGCCACGGATTCCAGAGGATCGCAATCGAACTGCCTCATCGATTTCAGCAACCCCGAAGTTCTTACACCCCACAGAGGCAAACACCTGGGCTGACTCGAGCATTCCATGGCCGTAAGCATCAGCTTTGACCATGGCCAATATGCTGACTACGCTGCCGACCTTCTGTTGCAGGAGACGGTAATTATGACGTAGAGCTGCGGAGCTCACACGGATCTGATTAAAGGAAGTAACAGACATAGAAGAATAGATTATGAATTGTTGCCATCGCTCCTGCTACCTGGAAAGTGATCAGCCCCACGCTGCCAGGTCCGCCAGGCGTGCCTGCTAGAAAAAAGTAAGCCCCATCCCACAGTCACATAAAAGACACCGAGTATTTCCTTGGGCAAAGATGAATTACGCAACAGACATCCTGCTGCCATCATCAGGAAAACCAGCCCCCATGTCTTCACAGAATACACTGCCCCAAGACACTTGCCATCCTGAAATTGAACAATGCGATAGATACTTTTTTGCGCTGATTTATCAAGGATCAAAAGCGACTTTGCCGTACCCAGAATAAAGGCAGGGAGCAGAAGCCACAGGCTACCAACTGAGAAAAGCCAGACCCCGCCACGCAGCATGAGCATGATCCCGACTCCAGTCCAAAGGAAGGCAGAAACCAGTAAATGAGAGCTCCGAGAAGCTCCCGGTTTGAGTCGTAAAATATTTCCAGCTGCTGCCATATTTTTTACGAATATCTTCTCAGAAGAATTTTCTGCTTAGCCATGAACTGCAGCTAACACATTTTATTGATGCACTTGCCACAACCCTGCATCTTCTCTACCAAGATACAAATACGCAGTTGCAGCTGCCGAAATAGGTTCGGTAGCTGCAACTGCGTATTTAAAACGCGACAAGCCCATTCCTCCTGAGGAGGAATGGGCTTGCAACAAACTGAGTTCTAAAAGAATTAGACTTCAGTTACGGTGATGGCACCCTCAGGACAAACCTCAACACAGGTCTCACAACCAAGACACTCATCGGGCTCAACAACCTCGGCCTTGCCGTCTACCATCTCGTAAACCTGAGCAGGACAAGCGTTTACACATTCTTCATCACCAGCACATTTGTCTTTATCTACAATTACATCCCAAGCCATAATAATCTCCTAAAATAAATAATAATAAACGAACAAGCATAACAAGATACTTATTACAATATCCAGCAGCGTTACCGCTCTCTTGGAACTCATATTACGTGTATAGTTCCAATAATTCACCCCCTGTTTTTTGTCAAGAAAAATTCGCTCACACGGCCAGGGATCCGGAATAAAAAAAGACCCGCAATTGGAGCAGCCCCTCTTCGAGCAACTCAGGAAAAAGATTGACCACAGACACAGGTGTCTTATATTGTAACACTTCATTCACTTAAAACAATTCACTGGTTAGGGAAGAGATCAAATGGCAAAGACATCCAAAAAGAAAGAAGCAAAACAGGCCCTGGTAGCAGAAAAAAATGAACAAGCCATGGTCGCGGGTATCCTCGAAGGCAGTCCCGAAGGTATAGGCGTGGTGATTGTCAGACTGGAATGCGGTTGCCGGAAAATGGCAGCTGTTGCCAAAGACGGTGAACCAGCCTCCAAAATCATTATATATCGAGATCAGGCAGAGAGCATTTGCCCCAAGTGCAAGGAAGACAACGGCGATTTCATGCGTGTCACCGAAGCCTTTATTCACTGGGCGACCCCTGAGCCCTCCGAATCCGAGAAGGAGATAATCAGCGCCAAGGTACTCGGCACCATGCCTGCCACCAGCTAAAGGTATCCGGTCTGCCGGAATACTTCTTTATTCCGGCAGACCTCCGTCCCTGACCTCTCGACAACGAGCAAGAAACCCTTCAGCCCACTCCGGCGTCCCCAAGGCATGGACATGGGTGTAGAGCGCCAGGACATTTTTGGTGATCAAGCCATCTCTTCCGCCAATAAAACCCACTCCTCTTTTCATTTTCAAGGCAAGCTCTTCCGAAGTTCCCCGCCATTCAAGAATAGTAGAATAACGAAACTCATGCCCCCGGACCTCAACATTCAAGGGATAAAATGGATTTTTTGTATCTGCTTCAAAAATAGAATATCCATGGGCCTGAGGTTTTTTGGACATGCCGAAGCGTATGGGAAAAACTCCGGCCAGGGAATGCACCTCTCCTTCCAACTCAATGGACTCACCCAGGTATATCAGGCCACCACATTCTGCATAGATGGGCAATCCTGCAGCTACTGCTGCTTTAACTGAATCACGGAATGATTGATTAGCGGCAAGTGCTCCTGCACTGGTCTCGGGAAAGCCCCCGCCAATATACAAACCATCCAGCTCAGGAAGCACCTTTTCGTCCATGGCGTTAATGGCTACCAGCACTGCCCCTCCACGTTCAAGAGCTTCCAGATTCTCCGAGTAATAAAATTGAAAGGCCGCATCCATAAGCAGACCAATACGGAGTTTCCTGCCAAGCACCTCTGGAACAGAAGGAACCTCCGGTTGAGCAATCGGAGCCATGATCTCCTGGATTCGCTCCATATCCAGATGTTTTTCAGCAAGATCAGCCAACAACGTCATGGCCTCGTCACTGCCTTCATATTCCTGATGAGGCGTTACACCCAGATGGCGCATGGGGAAGATATCTCGTTTCATGCGTGGAACAGCCCCAAGGACAGGGACCCCGGTATAGGTTTCAACCGCCTGAGTGACAACGGACTCATGCCGTTTGGTACCAATCTGATTGAGAACAACTCCTCGAATATCGATGCGTTCATCCAGTTTCAGACAACCAAGGACCATGGCCGCAACAGTTCGTGTGGTCTTGGTGCAGTTGACCACAAGAAGCACTGGTAGCTTAAGAGTCAGGGCCAGCTCCGCTGTCGAATATCCACCCTCAGGATTCACACCGTCATACAGACCTCGGTTTCCCTCAAGAATTGACACATCCGCCCCTGCACTCTGTTCCAGAAAAGAATTCTTGATACTCTCCATACTCATCAAGTAGGGATCAAGATTATAACAGTTTTTTCCGGCAGCCAGTTTCAGCCAGCCGGCATCGATATAATCCGGTCCCTTCTTAAAGGGGACAACCACCTTTCCCTGGCGAGCCAAGGCCGCAGTCAATCCCACAGATACCACGCTCTTCCCAGATCCACCGGAAAGACCGGCAACCACAATTCCTTTTGTCATCTTTGCATGTTCTAAATAAGAGTAGTAAAATAAAGGACTAGCACAACATTCTTAATGTTCTTCCCTGCCCTGCTGCCTCCACGCCTTTTTGTAGAGATCGTTGAGACGTTTTTCCAAAATGAGCCGATACGTCTCCACCTCTTCCGACTTGATTTTGGGCGGAACCACCAGTGGCTCGCCGTAAAAAAAGTCGATACGAGAAAAGGGGTACGGCAGAACTGTCCCATCCCAGGAACCAAATCGCTTGTACCGATTGCAGGACCAAAGCATGGGAAGAACAGGCGCCTCTGCTCGGGAGGCAAGAATAATGGAGCCGGCCTGCACCACCCTGGCCGGCCCTTGAGAACCATCAGCTACAATAGCCGCATTTTTTCCCTCGCCCATATATCGAATCAGTCCCTTAATGGCCTGCACCCCTCCCTTCTTCCGTGAGCCACGCACTGTAACAAAACCCATCTTATTGGCAACCCGGCTGATATATTCTCCATCCCTGCTGGCACTGACCATTGCCACACCGGATTCTTTGCGCATAAAATAAAAAATAAAGAAGATGGTATAGTGCCAGAACGTTGCCACAGCAGGCCCCTTACTCGCATCAATCTGATCCCGGTACTCCTGGCCATGAATCCTGATGCGACAAGTGGCAAACCAGATTCGGGTCAGCCACACAAAAATAAAGGGAACAAAGTGTAGCGAAACCCTATACCAGAAACCATCTTTCATCCTATCTCTATCTCCAATTTTCGAAACACCTTTATTTTATCACGAAGTGCAGCCGCCTCTTCAAAGGCCAGTTCCCTGGCAGCTTCCTGCATCTGTTTTTCCAGTTTGCGAATCTCTGCCTCCAACTCCTTGATACTGTAATAGACAGGAAGCTCTTCTGCAGCTTCAAGCAATTCGGCCTCCATGGCATCAGCAGCCTGATACCCACTGGCCTGAAGATGCTGCTGCATGGAATCCTTTACTCTGGAACGAATTGTCTGCGGGACAATACCATGTTCTCGATTATACTCCTCCTGGATTTTCCGCCTCCTTTCCGTCTCCTCAATAGTCCGCTGCATGGAACCGGTCATTTGGTCTGCATAGAGAATCACCATGCCCCTGACGTTCCTGGCAGCCCGGCCACAGGTCTGAATCAGGGAGCGATCCGAACGCAAGAATCCCTCTTTGTCAGCATCAAGCACTGCCACCAACGACACCTCCGGAATATCCAGCCCCTCACGCAGGAGATTGATGCCGATAAGGACATTATATTCACCATTGCGCAGGTCGCGAATCAGTTCAACGCGTTCCAACGTCTTGATATCCGAGTGGAGATAACGAACCTTGACATCCAGCTTCTCATAATAGTCGGTAAGATCTTCGGCCATCCGCTTGGTCAGTGTGGTGATCAGTACCGCCTCATTCTCTTCTGTACGGAGACGGATCTCTTCCAGCAGATCATCCACCTGGTTGACGGCAGGTCGCACCTCTATCCTTGGATCAAGAAGACCGGTGGGCCGTATAATCTGATCCACAATCCTTCCTTCCGCCTGTTCAAACTCATACGCCCCGGGTGTGGCAGAGACATAAATCACCTGGTGGACTCGTTCCTGAAACTCTTCAAAGCGCAGGGGGCGATTGTCCAAAGCCGATGGCAACCGAAAACCAAAATTGACCAGGGTCTTCTTCCGCGAACGATCGCCATTGTACATACCGTTTAACTGGGGGACTCCGATATGAGATTCATCAATAAAGAGAAGATAGTCTTCGGGGAAATAGTCGAGGAGATTGGGGGGCGGTACCCCAGGATTTTTGCCGGTGAGATGCCTGGAATAATTTTCAATACCGTTGCAGTAGCCCAGTTCCTGGATCATCTCCAGATCGAACATGGTGCGCTGTTCCAGACGCTGCAATTCCACCAGCCGATTTTCTTTGTGAAAGTAATTCAATTGATCCTTCAGTTCCACCTTGATGGTCTCCACCGCCTTCTGCAAACGGTCCTTGGAGGTTACGAAGTGACTTCCGGGAAAAACCGTATACTCCTCCAACCGCTCCAAGACTTCACCACGAAGAGGATCGATAATAACAATGGAGTCAATGGTATCTCCAAAAAACTCTATGCGGATGGAGCGATCCTCCTCATGGACAGGAAAAATATCGATCACATCACCTCGAACCCGAAAGGTTCCCCGATGAAAGGAGATATCATTGCGTTCATACAGCATGTAGACCAGCCGTCTCTGTATCTCTTCGGGAGGATAGTCTTCATTACAACGAAGAAAGAGATGCATATTTTTGTACTCATCCGGCGAGCCCAGGCCATAGATACAGGAAACTGAGGCAACGATCAGGACATCCCTGCGGGTGAGTAGAGAGCGGGTGGCAGAGTGACGCATCTTGTCAATGGCATCATTTATAGCAGAGTCTTTTTCGATAAAGGTGTCGGACTGAGGAATATAGGCCTCGGGCTGGTAATAGTCGTAATAGGAAACAAAATATTCCACAGCATTCTTGGGAAACAGCTCCTTGAATTCAGAAAAAAGCTGGGCCGCGAGAATTTTATTAGGAGCTATAATCAAGGCCGGCCGCTGCACCTTTGCGATGAGCGAGGCCATGGTAAACGTCTTACCCGATCCTGTGACCCCGAGGAGAACCTGGCTGCGGGCACCCGACTCCACACCACGGGTCAGGGCAGCAATAGCATCGGGCTGGTCTCCAGAGGCATTGTAAGGTGCTATGAGTTCAAAGGCTCTGTCCATAGCCTTCCCTTACACCATTTCCCGAGATCTGGCAAACAGGACACGCTCGTAAAAAGTTAAATTCGAGGATGGCTAATAAAAAAATTTAGGTGTGGTGAGTGCAAATTCGAGAAACAAAGGGAGTTTGAAAAATAATAGTCAATAATCCCTGCCAGCTCAACACTCTTGTTCAAGAATACAATTTGATAAAAGCTCGTTTCCCAGAAAGCGTATGCCCTGATGATCTGTTTGTTAGGCAGCTCGCCGCAAGGGGCGTTTTGTGTGTGTTCTCTCCTTGTTTCTGACAATGGTGGTCAGGTAGACCACCCAACATTGCCAGGGTCGGATCTCTTCGTTACAGGTACGGGGGCAACCGAGAAAGTCGGGTTCATACATGGGACAAACACCGGATTTCAAGGTACAGATCAGTTTCGCTGCCTTGATCAGGGCTTTTTCTTCAATCGAACTATATGGTTCCATACTCTCCTTTTCTGCTATTGATTATTCTTGGAGAGAAGGATAGGCGGTAATTGTTGAGATTTGGTTAATAGATGAATACGGTTGCGTACAGATTTGTTTCGATTTCCACTTGTGGCACCGCTTTTTTCCTTGCTGCCAATATTCTCCCAATCAGACTCCGACCCGTCAGGCATTCATGCCCAGAGAAGATCCAGAAGAACGGTTTTAAGACCCACTTTCACAGTCACGGGGCCAAGGGAAGCAACCCCCTTAGACAAGAACTAGAGATCAGGAAGTGAACCTCTTATCGTAACAGTTGTTCCAGGCATTTTTCAAAATCGCGACCTTTCAGCCCTTTGAATTCAAAAAACTCCAGTCCCATGCCTTTTGGTTTACGGAATCGTTGCGTCCAGCGGACAATAGCTTTGGCCTGAATATTGACCTCTTGTTCCTTATCAAAAAACAAGAAGTCAAGGGCAACAACACTCCCTTTGGCCAGCAAATGATCAGTGGCGAGAAACATCCCACTCAAACCACAGTCTCTGGCTACACCCTGCAGATATTGCTGTGTCCCCTTGTCAACTTCCTGTTCACTGAATCTCACGAGAACTTCACTTGCAATACGCTTGAATTTTCGTTTTTCCTCAAACATTTCTTGTCTCCAGCAACAGAGCAGGTGTTTCAGTTACTCTGAAAAATCTCTCTCGTTGTGTATAATCAGCTAAAAAAACTGAAGGGATAAAAAAATGGACACGATGGTATAAGATATACGGGTGTTGCAAAAACGACCTCCTGAGCTGAACACAGCAAACGGGTAACTATTCAGCAGCACGCCCTCTTCGTCCATTGAGATCTTCTCGGATAGCACGAGATGTTTCGAAATCCTCAAAGAATGAAGATCAAGCACTGATGAACAATTACAGAGCGGTTGTTTGTCAATTATTGAGTATTACCTGAACAACTAGGCAAACGCATCGAATCCCTGTCGCTCCCATAATTACCCTTCTCTCTGGATATATTCAACAAAACTCAGCAGGAAGCACCTGTGTACACAAAGGCAATTAAGCAGGTAACGACATATTCAAATCTGTAATTCTTTGCCTTCAGAATTCAGCAAAGAAGAAGAGCTTACACCAAAAATGTCATCATCAGAATAATACAGGCAACGCGGTATTATTCAAGCCAGATACTCTCCCGGCCTGACCTCAGAGAGGAACAAAATAAAAATTAGAACGGTTTTTGAAATAGAAAAACATCCTTGTCGACCTGCAGGATTTCCGCCTGCCATTGTCGGGCCAGCCAATCCATAGTTTTTGTGGAATAGAAACAGATATGGGTGGGATCGCTTTTGTAATGCCAACGGGAAAAGGCCGCTCGATTCAAGGCCAGCTTGGTCATGATCCCCAGCCAACCACCAGGCTTCAGAATTGACCAGAGGAGGGCAAACTCTGTAGCCGGAGCCTGGAGATGTTCAACCACCTCACTGGCGGTGATAAAATCGTATTGTCTGTGAAGGGTATGTTTCTCCGGGGCATAAAAGGGGTCAAACAGAGCCACATGGTGCCCCGCTTCCTCGAACATCAGAGAGAGGGTCGGACCCGGACCGGAGCCGAAATCCAGGCCATGACTAGACGGCCTGAGACGATTGTCCAGTGGGGTAAAAAGACGACTGAGGAATTTACGATAGCCGGCATCATCCGGCGAGTTCTGGTGCTTGTCATACTCGGTTCGCTCCGCTTTTGGGGAAAGGAACTGAGAGGACGGCACATGAATAAGATGGCAGTGAGAGCACCTGTAATAATCACGATGCCGATCTCTATGAAAATGACTGCTTGCCAGAGGGGCCTCGCACAAAGGGCAGGGTAAATATCTTCTCTTCATTAACCTTATATGGCGGACCTTATGCTTACACCCGTCTCAGATGCCTTTTTTCTAAACTCTGCCCCATTACCCTCGCCCCCATTTTTCATCAAGGTCGTGACAAAAAGCTGAAACGCACTGCAGGAGGGAGGCAAAGGGACAAAATACTCACAGGTTCCCTGGTCAGGATGTCTGGAATATTTTCATCCCTCTAATGAAAGACATTCGCTGCCGGCTGGCTGCACAGGAGATGTTGAAAAGAAAGAGGGATTGAGTTGGTCTACCCCTTGGCTTTTCCATGTACCCTCTATGACGTTGACCTGCTCAAGTGACTACTCATATGTCTGATTGGGTTTCTTGTTTTTTTTCTTTTTCCCTTCTCACACAATATATTCCTTCCCCACCGAATCCCGGGTTGAAGCACAAGTTGTCAAGTTCACACTCTGCCTTACGCAAATCCCCATTTTTCCATCGATTGACCAGGTCAGGTTCTCTGATAAATGGTCGACTCATTGCAATGTAATCAGCAATTCCATCAGTTATAATTTTTTCTGCAACTTCAAAAGACCTTAAACCACCTAAAAGGATTAAAGGAATATTCATTTCTTTCTTTAACCTAAAAGCATAATCCATAAAATAAGCCTCTTTATCGACAATGCTTATCTCAGGTCGGCTTGAGGCAATTTGTCCATCCCTCAGCATGCCGCCGCTTAATTCAATTGCGTCAAATCCTGTATCAGAAAATAGTTTTGCGGTGGACAAAGAATCATCAATTGACATTCCATCTTCTATAAAGTCACCACAATTCATTTTTATTAATATTGGGTAATCTTCTCCAACAATCTTTCGAACTGACCAATATATCATGAGATGTATTCGAGTTCTGTTTTCAACTGAGCCCCCATATTCATCATGACGTTTATTAAATGTTGGCGATAAAAACTGGCTTAAGAGGCAGCCATGGGCTGAATGAATTTCAACTCCATCACACCCAGCTTCTTGCGCTCTTTTAGCTGCTTGGGAGTACGAGGCAACAATATGGTGTATATCTTTGTCTGTAATTATTTTCACATATCTTCCAGAAAAATCGTCAGAATCTGACACAGCTAAGGCAGGTCGACCTGTCAATGATTCCTCGGCAAACTGTCCTGCATGGGACAGTTGCATAACAATTTTGCTCCCATTTTCATGAACGGCCGAAGTTATCTCCTTTAATTTGGGAATAAGTTCATCCTGATAAATACCAAGTTGCCAAGGCACTCCCTGGCCTTCCAGCGCCACATATGATTGGCTGCTTATGATCAAACCTACCCCACCCTTGGCAAGCGATATCATCATTTCTACTAATTCGGGGGTGACTTCACCCTCGATGCTTGCCAATCCTTCCCAGGTTGCAGCGCGCACGAATCTATTTTTTAATAGCATTCCGTTAATTGAACTTTCTTCAAATAACTTGCTCATTGCTTCCCTCCAGATAACTTGACGGCCAGAGGTGCCAAAAAATTTCAGCGTCCACGGCTACAGAATATCATACCACATTATTGTCTTAAAAAGTGAAAAAGATCGTCATTCAGGCCAGATCTGCGCAACTCGGATCAACCGGTTTTATGATGTGGCAAAATGCAGGAGAACAAAGGGCGGTAGTATCTCTGGAGCCTTCCCAAGAGGGGGATAAGGCCCGAGTCCTTCAGGACCGGGTTTGTGTACCTTATCCTCCTGTTGTTTCTTATTGTACAGATAGCAAATACCACTTCCTTTCTCTACACCACAGACGTTTTCCCTTCAAGAAAATCATATCTCTCTTCAGACAGTTCATTGACTCTCTCACCCTATAAACCCTGACAGTAAGTTATCCTTCCGAAAAATGGAAATTCAAAAAAATATTTTGCTATTTCCGCTCCACTCGACATAGAATGTTATCAGAACATATTCGCCACTGAGACGTGATAGGCAACTCATAGTCATCTCCTGACAATTGTATTAAAATTCAGACAAGGAGTAAACGATGAAAAGAAGAGAGATCATCTGCCTGCTGGCAATGGGATTATTTTCATATACTTCTTCAGCCCATGCAGAAGAGCCATCTGTGGCAAGAGGCAAGCAACTCTTTTACGACTCAGGCCTGGGGACCTCAAAAAACTCCACGAACTGCGGCTCCTGTCACCCGAACGGTGAGGGCATGGAAAAAGCTGGTACCAAGTCCGGACTTGCAGAGATGATCAATAGATGCATCAAAGGCCCACTGCAGGGAGAGCCTTTGAGTGAAGAATCAGTGACTATGGAATCACTTATTGCATACATTAAATCCTTAGAGAAAAAATGATGCCTATGAAATCCTACTGACCCATCCCTGTTGCAAAGAAGATGCGTCAAGACGCAGGAAAATATGTAGTTACAGTCTTCTTGACTTCCTGCAACCACTCCTTTCTTTGTTTCTCAGAACTGACAACAACGATAGTGAACATTTTTCGATGGAAATTAGTTACTCCACAGAGCTCAAAAATACATCTTTTCCAAATGCTTTCAAGGGGGTCGCCAAATACATTTTTTTCTCTTTGAGTTTCTGTGTTTGATGTATTGAAAACAATAGCTGCCTTAGCCTTCAACAAACCATGGGGTACCCCTTCTCCTTTATCGTTCTCAAGAAATTCATATGCAACTCCTGGGCGGATAATTCTATCTATCCACCCTTTTAAAATTGCCGGGGGCTGGCCCCACCAATTGGGATGAACAATAACAATCCCATCTGTTGCAGCTAGTTCTTTACAATGTTGGGCAATGTCAGCTGGTAAGGACGCATCCTTAGGAATTTCTGCAGTGAGCAATAATGGATCAAATTTTTCTTGGTATAAGTCATGATAACAGACCGTATGCCCATTCTGTTTCAAGACGGCAAGAACTGTTGCTGCTATCGCATGGTTAAAACTCTTTGGGTCGGGGTTAGCCAGTATTATTGATATCTTCATGTTGACACTCTTACACTCTTTTCAGTCAGCACCTTCATTTCACCGCAATAGTTAGCGTGTGGCAGAAAAAATCTTGAATATTAAACTGAACCTGAAGAATCAGCTGCCTCCTCGCCAAATTCTCCACCAGCCAATTTCAACCGATCTGAATGGCTTTAGGGAAAACAGCATCTGTGCTACAGACGCCCCCATCCGTGACAGCCAAGGCATTTCCTCCAAATCCTGCCCCCAACAACCGCTTGAGAAGCCAGAAAAAATCAGGACCGGGAAAAAACGAAAGCTTTTAGGTATTCCAGTTGTATTAGTAGTAAAGGAGATGCACAGAGCAATCTATTGGAACGAGGAACAGGTTAGCCTCGCGAAACTCGGAGACATACCAGAAAAGAGGTTCCCAACCACTCTTCTGGAGATAATATTCGTTGACCTTGACCTGGCCAAGGGTCTATGACCTCAGCTTCTTTCACATGACCATTGCCCCAATTGTCTTTATCATATTTCATTGAAGTTAACACCATGGTGTGCCCCATGTTCCCGATAATCAAAGGCATATTTTGAGATAAATCCTGTGAGGCGGTAATAAGGTTAGTGGAATATGATTCACCGGATACAGAAAACTTTGCCTGACTGGAATCACTCCAATTCCGATTTAATTGGGTAAGGATATGACGTGGTTGGCCTGGAAATCTTTCAATATTACCGAAGGCTTGTTGCACTATTGCTTCTTGAGAGATATAAAAGTCATTATACTTAAAAACCATCTCTATACAGGCCGCCCAGCACCATTGGCACATATGCTGACCACCAGAGGCAACAGAAGTTACAGCCGCAATCCTCGAATCGATACCAGCCTCGCACTGTTGTACACCTTGAGCATTAAAGGGGCTGCAATTTAACAATGCATGAGCACTACTACTCAACCCAAGGATACTCAAACCAACTGTACTCGATGTTATTTTTAAGAAATTACGCCTGTCCATTTTATTCTACTCCTCATCGTTTGCAATTCGCCTTGTTTTGCCTGGTATTCATTTTTTCCATAGTTGCAAAATAACTCCGCAACAAGTGTACCAGTCACAAAACAATCAAAAACCGATTCAGACCGTAAGCCATTACAGAACTTACCTTGCAACACCCTCTAATCACTTCATAAGCCACGCACAGGAGTTATTTCCCCCTGCCAGGAAAAGTTTCTAGACTGTATAATCCTGCCCACAGATCAATTCTATCTAACAAAGACACCATCTGAAACCATACACTGGAATCTTCTTCAACAGAAACAACAAGCAGATACGACAAAAAATCATCACCTCTCTCAGATCTAAGCTGCATTGAGAGGAAACAAAAAATGCAAATAATTATATACAAGTAAACAACAAACAAAACAATTATTGTCTGCATTGGGATAGCAAATTTTCTTGACGAGGACCTGGTAAGAGTTGCCTTCGCTGTCTCTCCCACCTCTTCACCATATTTTTTCCATTATTACAGCATATTGATGATATTCTCATCCTCTTGCATCTTCTATCGAGCCATGGTGAGAAACCTGCTTCCAACGGCCATCAAAGTACCAATGAAAACGATTCCATTCGTTGCAGAGGGGAGGGATCCAGCCATATGCTTGCGGGAATGTCACCTGTTGAACGGTTCAATACAGGAGCCCTTCCCCCCAACGCTGGCAAGGAATTTGACAAATCCATCTTTTTTATCATTTGATTTATTTACGAAAAGACCACCTGAACATGAGACTATTCAGATGAGGCGATATAGACCAGTCCGCAATCTTTACATTTTCCATATCGTTCCCCTATTACAGAGGCATTGAGCCCTCCACAGGAGCATTTCCATAGTCCCGGTTTAGATTCACTGTCTGCCCACAGACTGCCGCTACACATGATATTCCATTCACAGTAGGCATCCCAGTCAATAGTCGGCTTCTCTTTGGCCTGCTTAACAATATCATTAAATACCATAAGGAATTACCCAGAGGACTTTCCCCTTACGGGGAAGAGGCCCAGAATAGAGGACGATAACAAATAAACCACCCTCACTTCTACCGAAAAAAAGTTTCAGATGTACCATAAGATCACCATCAGCAGAACCCAATGACTCATTACAGATATCTGCTTAATTCAATCAATTTACATTAAACCATACAATTGTTCATTAGTATATAACTCATTAACTCTATCTTTCCATTTTTTGTCCATAATATGCTACTATATGTTATGTTTTCTCTAAGGTGACGATATAGTATTCCAGCATTTCATCGCTATTCATTCTCAATGACTCACTGAAAAACTCCTTAACCACCGCACTTTCTTGTAGACTAATCAAAGACACTTCGAATTGTTAAAAAGAATTATTTTCGGTAAGTCGAACGAACATGGCACTATGTTAATAAATATTCCTGGCTCTTATGACGTCCGGTAACTGAATAGTTTGCTTGAATGACGAACCTGTTTTTCCACTGTGTAGTTCTCTCTTGGAACGAATTTTTCTATTCCCTCCGACTCAAGCAATCAATTTAAAAAAGTAAACTGCCTGATTCCACAAGGACCCCAAAGGTTGAAACCAGGCAGACCATCAGGACGGGGGGTATACTGATCAAGATCTGCGTCCCCTGTTACCAGAAGGTTTTCCGTGGAAAATATTTTAACGCAGAGATATTTTTCAGCTTCTATTGTTGACAATTTCCCTCCTCTTATGGCCACACATTTTTTTTACTTATGCTATGAGTAGATATCTGCTAAGCAGATAACAAGAGGTG
This sequence comes from Pseudomonadota bacterium, assembly GCA_018817385.1. Classification (GTDB taxonomy): domain Bacteria; phylum Desulfobacterota; class Desulfobulbia; order Desulfobulbales; family Desulfocapsaceae; genus Desulfocapsa. Next base: position 35,927 of record JAHIUA010000029.1, on the reverse strand, counting down.
CGATTTGGTGAGTTCATAATTCAATCTGTATGTCTTCGAAGTTCTCTCCAATCTCCCCCTCTAATAGTAGCAGGACTAAAGCTGAAAACAGGTAACTCAAGTCTTTCAACAAGGAACAACTATGTCAGTAAAAATAACCACTCTGATTGAAAACAGTCCTGGGGAGCATCATGCACTAAAAGCAGAGCATGGACTTTCATTTTTTATTGAAAAGGATGGTCACAAATTCTTATTCGATACCGGACAATCAGGAGCAATTATAGAAAATGCTGCCCAACTCAGAGTCGATATAACATCCCTGGATTATGTTGTATTGAGTCACGGTCACTATGATCATTCCGGCGGCCTGCAGTCTCTACTGACGATCACAACAGAATTCAAACTGATCCTGGGCCAGGACTTTTTTGATAAGAAATATAGCTGCAAAAAGAATTCCTCTGAGTATATCGGAAATAATTTTGATGAACAGTTCCTGACTGACCAGCAGATATCATACCAATTTGTGCAAAAGAATCTCACAACACTCCTCCCAGATGTATACATCATAACCTGTTTTCCGCGAATTCATGAAGATGAAGTCATTAATCCACGTTTCAAGATTTTGAAAAATGGATCATTCCAGGCGGATCCATTTAATGATGAGATTTCACTGGTCATCGATACCAGTGAAGGGCTGGTTGTCTTGCTTGGATGTTCACACCCTGGCATGAAAAATATGCTTGATTTCACCACTAAGCTGATCAAACGGCCAATATATGCCGTATTAGGTGGTATCCATCTCGTTGAAGCCACCGAAAAGAGTTTCGAGAGTTCCATGAACTATATCCAGAAAACAAATTTGAAGCTGCTCGGGGTTTCCCATTGTACCGGGAAGGTGGCCATGGATCAGTTAGCTGCCTCAGATAGACGTTATTTTCATAATCATACCGGGAGTTCATTATTTATAGCTTAGGAATCTGTTCACAGGGTCATGCATCATACGGCGAAAAGGTCTGGGATGGGACATGACACATCTAACTTGCAACTGACTATAAGAATGCAGTAGCAATATTTCAAGCAGGATTACAGGCTGTCGCTCCCGGCCCGATACTCAAAATTTTTTGCAGACTCACCGAGAACATATTTACAGTTGACGGCTAGAGCTATGACCTTAATTATTTTGAAAAGATTTTTGTTCTCGGTGCCGGCAAAGCCGGAGCCTCGATGACCAAGGCCATTGAAGAAATGTTAGGAGAACGAGTCACAGAGGGCATTATCACTTTCACATACGGTCACCTGGAAACATAACAAAAAATAAGCATTCAGGAAGCAGGACATCCGATTGCCGATAAAAATGGTTTTGAAAATGCACACGCTATACATGCACTTTCGACTTCTGCTGATGAAAAGCCCCTGGTTATCTGTCTCCTCTCTGGAGGCGGATCGGCCCTGCTCCCCTCACCAGTCGATGAAGTTCCCCACGAAGACAAGCAGGAAACAACCAGGCTCATGATGGCCTGTGGAGCTCTTATCCATGAGATCAATGCCATTAGAAAACATCTTTCTGCTATCAAAGGAGGGGGCTGGCGCGAGCTGCCTATCCGACCACTCTGCTCCCCCTTATACTGTCCGATGTTGTTGGCGATGATCTTGATAGCATCGCATCCGGTCCCTCTATTCCTGATTCAAGGACCTTCAACGATTGTAAAAGGCTATTTACAAAATATGCACTTGAAGATAAAATTCCGGCAAGCGTTCTTAACCATATCAAGAAAGGTGTTGCTGGTGGTTTCCCTGGACCCCCAAAGACCGGTCAGGATTTATTTCGGATCCGGGGAACAGGGAAAGAGGGACGAAATCAGGAAGTTGTGTTAGCTGCTGCTCTTAAAATATCAGGCATGAAAAATGTAGTGGTGTTCAGTGCAGGAACCGATGGTTCAGATAGCCCCACCGATGCTGCAGGAGCAATGGCTGGTGAGACAACGTTAGCGCGAGCCCAGGCAGCTGGCCTTGACTCGCAAAAATATCTTGATAACAACGATTCATATCTTTTTTTTAGAAGTTGGGTGATCTCTACAAAACCGGACCAACCGATACCAATGTGATGGAATCACGGATTATTCTCGTCGAATAATACCCCCTGGCCATCCCATCTTCTGTACCTCTCGCTTCAAACGGTCTCTGAATATATGGCTCTGCTCCGGAAATCCTGGCGAACTGATTGACAGAGGTACTTTCCTGGTCCTGAAAAAGCCCACTGGCCTCAATTCTCAACCCAGATATCTTTGTCCGTTGAGGCTATAAAATATCACCCCCTGATAACTCTCCACCATAATAGGGTACCAGACAATGATAAAAACAAAAATCGTCGCAACATTAGGGCCTGCCAGCAGCAGTGTAGAACAGATTCATGATTTGATTCTCGCCGGAGTGAATGTTTTTCGTATCAATCTCTCCCACGGAGATCATCAATCCCAGGCTACTCTGATCTCTGCAATCAAAGAGGCCCGAATACGAGCCGCCAGTGAGACTGCCATTCTTCTTGATACTCGTGGACCTGAGATCCGGACTATTGGGGTCGGCAATGAATCCATTGACCTTCAACAAGGCCAGAAATTCTTTTTGACAACAGAAGCAGTCCCCCCAACTCCTGAGAGGGTTGGGGTGAATTATAAGGGTATAACAGATGATCTCAAGATAGGTGACACGATCCTCCTCGATGACGGTAATCTCACCCTCCGTGTTTTGAATGTTGCCGCTGAAATAGAGACAGAGGTCATAGTTGGAGGACGTCTCGGTGCACATAAACGGGTCAGTCTGCCTGGCGTCAAGGTCAATTTACCACCATTGATTGATAAGGATATTGACGACATCTGTTTCGGCAGCGAAATGGAGGTTGATTTTATTGCAGTATCCTTCGTTCGCAAGGCAGAAGATGTCCTGGCAGTCCGCCGTGTTGTTGAAAAATCAGGTGGTCGACAGAAGATCATTTCCAAGATTGAAAATCAGGAGGCTATTGACAACCTGGAGGAAATCCTTGATCTTTCAGACGGTCTGATGGTGGCCAGAGGAGATCTGGGAGTAGAGCTGCCACCGGAGAGCGTACCGCTTTATCAGAAAAAAATTATTCAGATGGCCAATCGCCAAGGAAAAATTGTCATCACTGCGACGCAGATGTTAGAGTCAATGATAACCAATTCCAGGCCCACCAGGGCTGAGGCCAGTGATGTGACCAATGCTATTTTTGACGGCACAGATGCGGTTATGCTGTCTGGTGAAACTGCTGTGGGACATTACCCGCTGGAGGCAGTTCGTTTTCTGGTAAAAAGTGCTGCAATTTCTGAAACAGCCTTGCCGTACGAAAAACTGCTCAGCAACGGGGCTCTCTATTCCACTCAGACCGTTTCCAACGCCATCTGTTATGCCTCCTGTGCCATTGCCAATGACCTCAAAGCGCAGGCTATCCTTACCGCAACCCAGACCGGCCATACTGCCCGCCTTGTGGCACGACATCGTCCCAGGCCCCCTATCATTGGTATGAGTCCAGATGCAGCAACCAGGCGGCAGATGCAATTGATCTGGGGCGTAATACCCCTCAAAGTTCATGATACAGATTCAATTAACGAAATTTTTGATCATGGCATCCAATGCGCTATGGATCGCGATCTTTTGCAACATGGTGATCTCATCGTCATCACTGCCGGAATTCCATACAAAATAGCTGGGTCAACAAACATGCTAAAAATTCATGATGTTGGAGGAGTCAATCTCCATGGCCAAGGGATAGGCAAAAAAACTGTTACAGCCAGGGTTACGGTAATTAACGAACCTGAGGATCTGGATACCTTCACAGCCGGTAACATTATGGTGATCTATGATACGAATAATTCCATGCTCGACTCTATGGACAAGGCAGCTGGAATTATTACTGAACAACATGGGCTCACCTCTCATGCTGCCATTGTTGGTCGGGAAAAAAACATCCCAGTGATCACTGGAGCCAAAAATGCCGGTCAGAAATTAAAAAATGGCCAAATGATCACCATGAACTGTCAACATGGTCAGATTTATCTGGCCAAATGAAATCGAAGTCAGATTGGAAAGGGCATGGAAAACAAATCGTTCCTGAAGAATTCAGCTGGTGCGCTTGAAGCGCACCAGCTGATAGGAGTATTCATTGGCATACTGTAAGCCGACATGTTTCGCTGGCTGAAAAACAGCAACAAAAGTGACTTTCGCTTATCAGTTTCCTGAAGATACTAGGCATATTGGTGCCCTGTTCCACTACAATGGGTAACAATCCTATCTCTCCCGCTCCTTTTCAGCCAGTTCCTGCCAAATTTCCCTTTTCCTTGCATATGGCCATGATTCGCTCTCCCGCAGGTAACCCCTCGGTTTCTTTTTTCTCTGTTGGGAATACAAACCTCACCTGAGCTCTGAAACAAAACCTGGCTCTCCCCCTCTCTTGCCATGTCGACACGCCTCTTCCTTAACAGAATCTCGTTCTCTTGCTTCACCTGATAAACAGACACCCGAGCAAAAATATCCAACAAGGATAATGGGACCAATGGACAACCTCCACTACGACAACCATGCCCTGTTTAGCATCCTGATAAGACCTGAATGAGATGATTACACAGGTGAAGTTAACAATTCCAGTCACTCATCTCCATGTTCTCAGCCTCTCTATCGGATACCCCGACATGGACTCTCCAGTTAATACTTATTATCAGAATGACGGAGAAAGAGAATATTTTTATATCTATCTCGAATGAATAAATAAATAGTACCAGAAAAACATTTTTTCTCCCGCTCCAAGATACCACATGGCGGTACTTGATAGCCAGCTCGCCTAACACATTATAGGTTCTTTTGGTTTTTTCTTTTCACTTATCTCCTTCAATCCCCCCCCCTGGACTTAAAATTCCGATAATATTCAGTTCCTGGTTAACATCCCAGTTTTATGTAAAATTTTATTGGCATTCAACGTTTCACTAATGCTATACTAATAGTCAGGGAGAACTCACGCACAGCGAGACAAAATCTAATAATTTTTATCACCTGTGAAGATCAGCCGCTATCAGAACTTACTGCGACACCGAAGGAGTTCACCCTCCAATACAGCAACTTTCTGGTACCATATGCTTCAGCGCCCACCTATGATGAACATGTTCCCAAAACGCAACAAGGTCTCGTGGAAAATGCTTTCTACTCATCACCTGACTCTGGCTGCGACTAGCTCTTTTCACTTGAGTAATAACAGTATGTTTCCCCACTTATCCTCGGAATTCTCAACCCGGTCTGGTCCTCCACCGGTAATACTAACTACATGCAATGGTCGACAACCGTTACGACTGAAAACTGACCGAAGCCATAAGACAACGCCACCCTTGAGAACACTTGTCCCCATACAGTCATCCCCCACAAGTAGCCCTCCTGGACCCATGGAGAAGAGTAGCCAAAGAACATCGTAAAAATAGAAGGTGATGTAAAATGAAAAAACTGTTCATGCTTATCATAGGTTTTTTGATGTTATCGATGGCCGGTGTTGTCCATGCCAGCGACGAAAAACCATGGAAGATAGGCATCTTGATGTGGCATGAGACCGATCATGACGAAGCGGCCCTGAGGGGTTTCAAGGCTGGAATAGAATTGAGCGGCATCCCACATACCTTTGATCTCCAACGGGCCTACAGTAATGAGGAAAAAGCCAAGGCATTTATTCGCACCTGGAATAATGAAAAGATCGATTTGATCTGTACCATAGGTACCAAAGCCACCCTTTGGGCATTGGAGAAAGCAACAGACATCCCCATTGTCTTTACTTCAGTTACCGACCCGGTCACTTCAGGGATAGCCAATAGCTGGGAAAGCCAGGGGCGAAATGTCACTGGAAGCAGCAATTGGATTGACGGGAAACACAAGTTAAAGATTTTCAAAGAAGGCATTCCTCACCTGAAGACACTTGGCGTTATTTATAACCCAAAAAATCCTGTTCCGGTTGTAGAGGTCGAATACGCCAGAAAACAGGCCCAGGAGTTAGGAATCACACTTAAGGAAGCAACCATTGAAAATGTCGATCAAATCGAAAATGCGATTTCGAAGTTGATCAGTCAAGGCATTGACGCCTTATGGGTGCCAATAGAAGTACTGGTTTACCACAACATGGAACGCGTGGGCAGGATAACCCAGGCTGCCAAATTACCCGTAGTCTCCAGCAGTCTGGAAGGAATTGAAGTACTTGCCCAGGGAGAATCTGTAGGCATGATTTCTGTTACGGTCGACTATGAAGCATTGGGCAGACTCTGTGTTCCTGCGGTCATTGAGATATTAACCACCGGCAAAGATCCCAAAGACATTCCCATTACCACCTTGGAGCATCAACGCATCATAATTAATGCCAATGCGGCAGATGCCATCGGATACCAAATACCGCCAACATTTTTAGCTAAGGCCAGCCAGGTCATACGCGGTTTTTCAGGGCAAAAAATAATTGTGGGTGGCACAGGAGATAGTCAGCACCTGCTTTCGGAGATAGCCAAGGCCCTGGAAGAGAGGCTTGGAGGCGGTGAAATCGAGGTTCCTGAGAGCATTGGCTCAGGCGGTGGTATACGAGCAGTTGCTGCCGGCAAAATCGACCTGGCAAGAGTTGCCCGTCCACTCAAAGAAAATGAAACAAAACTGGGGCTGACCTACAAATGCTTTGCCAAATCTCCAGTTGTCTTCGTAATCCATCCCAGTGTGACCGGTATTGAAGACCTGAAGAGTGAAGACATAATCGGCATCTACTCCGGCAAGATCAATGTCTGGGGACAGCTTGGCGGTCAAGACCAAAAGATATATGCCATAACCAGAGAAGTGGGGGATTCCTGCAGGATAGTCCTTAATAAACGCATCCCAGGTTTCAAGGATATCACCGAGCCAACAGCGAAGGTGATCTACAACACTCCAGAGGCCGTTGCGACCTTAATAAGACATAAGAAAACCATCGGCTTTCTCCCTATGCCAATGACCATTGGCAAGGATTTGAAAATACTGACAGTAGATGGTGTTTATCCCTCAGCCGAAAATATAAGGAGTGGCCGCTACAAACTGGTGGTTCCCTTTGGCATAGTCTACAAGGGAGAACTTAAAGGACTGGCGCAAAGGTTTGTCAATTTTCTCTCGAGTACAGAAGGAAAGAGGCTTATTGCTGAGTACGGTGCAGTCCCCGAGTAACTGATCGAGAAAAAAACTATTTAGAAATTTGTTTCGGAGAAATTGACTTGTTCAAATCAATCAACACAAAGATCCTGACCTCGCAAATTGGACTCGTTCTTCTTCTTTCTATTGCCTTGGGATGTTCCACTTACTTCTTGATGATCAAATCTCTTACCAGGTGTCAGGAAAGGAATCTTACGTTTATTACTAAATATTACGTTGAACACCTGATCTCCCACATAAATGACAAGAAAAATCAATTCAAGAAAATTGCCATGGGCGAGGCGATTCTCGCCTACTCTTTGGAATATGAAGAACCCGCACTCCTGCAGTATTTTGACAGCGTCATGGCAGATTTTCCGGTGCTTTCATATATTAACGAAGATGGATTTGAAGAGGTAACACTGGTTAAGAGTGAAAGGTTAGAGGCGTTTCCTGACATAAGCAAAACCATACTCTTTGAAGAGGCAACATGGCAACCGAACAAGGTCTTCAGCATGTTTTCTATTCCAGAGACTGGTGCCGTTTCAGCATGTGCAGCATGTATGCAATTTGCGTTCTGTCGTAAGAGTTACTTTGGTGAATTCGAAGGAATTATCGCAGGGAAAATTCCAATCCCTGATTTGATAAGAGAAATAGGAGAATTCAAATTCGACAAAACAGGTTTTCTCATGATCATAGATGACCAGGGAAATGTACTGTCCCATATCGAGAAAAAGAATATTCTCAAAAAGGTGGTTGTCGAGGGAACCCATTCAGAAGAGATACTGGCACAAATCACAGCAATGCAATCCGGCTTTGGCCGTGCCACTATTATGGATATTGATGGCTATGTTGCATTTACACCGATTGAGGGAGCGAATTGGGCGATGATAGCGACCTTGCCCTACGAAGAATTTATGAGCGCCCCAACCACCTTTAAAAATACAGTGTTGGCAGTCTCATCGATCGTCTTATTTATGGGCATACTGATCTCGTTAGTAACAGCGAAGGGAATAACCAAACCGGTTCGCCGCCTGGTAATCGCATCTGGCCGCTTAGCCAAGGGCGATTTGTCACAACGAGTAACCCTTGGCCTCAAAGATGAGATAGGAGAGCTGGGCCACGCCTTCAACAAGATGGCTGCGGACCTCCAAGAAACAATGACCTCCCGTGACAAAGAGATCACCGAACGCAAGGAAGTGGAGCAAGCGCTGATTAAAAGTGAAAAAAGTTACCGCACCCTTTTTGAAGATTCCAGAGATGCCATTTACATGACTGCCAGAGAAAGCGGTTTTACTGATGTCAACCAGGCCGCCCTTAACCTCTTTGGCTATAGCAGAGAAGAAATGATTGGTCTGGACCCGCAAAAAATTTACCTGTCAGTTGCCGACAGGAAGCAATTTCAGGAACAGGTAGAGCAAAATGGATCTGTCGGTGACTATGCCATAAGATTCTGTAAAAAGAACGGAGCAGTGATGGATTGCCTGCTCACCGCCAGTGTCCGGCGTGGTGACGATGGAAGTATTCTCGGATACCAAGGCATCATCCGTAATGTGACCGAACGCAAGCGTCTCGAAGCGCAACTCCAACAAGCGCAGAAAATGGAGGCCGTCGGCACTCTGGCCGGTGGCATTGCCCACGACTTTAACAATCTCCTCACCGGTATCCAGGGAAATGTCTCTTTAATGCTCATGAATAAGGAGTCCACAGCCGGATATTGTGAGCGTTTAGACACGATTGAAAAACAAATCCGCAAGGGTGCCAGACTCACCGCACATCTCCTCGGATATGCCAGGAAAGGCAAATACGAGATCAAGCCAGTTGACCTGAACAAACTGGTAAAAGAGACTGCTGAGACCTTTGGCAGGACCAGAAAAGAAATTACCATTATCCAAGAGCTTACCGAGGACGTGCCTACCATAGAAGCAGATCCCGGGCAGATAGAGCAGGTGCTCTTAAATCTGTTTGTCAATGCCGCAGATGCCATGCCTGGCGGTGGGAACCTGACCATCAAGACCAAAAATGTTACCGACAGGGACATGATGGAAAAGGCGTATAATGTAAAGACCGGGAACTATGTGCAACTGACTATAGCGGATACAGGCATAGGTATGGACCAAAAGACTATGACCCGCATTTTTGATCCATTTTTCACCACCAAGGTAAAGGGCCGTGGCACCGGTCTGGGACTGGCTTCTGTTTACGGGATCATAAAGAGTCATGGCGCCTATATAGATGTTGAATCCAAGGAGGGTCAGGGAACCACCTTCAATATTTACCTGTCCACATCTGACAAAAAGATCCAGCCAGTTGTGAAAAAAAGTGTCCAGATCATCAAAGGAAGCGAGACTGTCCTTCTGGTAGAAGATGAAAAAGTTGTCCTGGACGTCGGCCGGGAATTGTTGAAGTTCATGGGCTATCGGGTACTGACGGCCAAGGATGGTAAAGAGGCTCTTACGGTTTACCTGAAGAATCCAGGTCAGATAGACATAATAATTTTAGATATGATTATGCCCACTATGGGTGGCGGTGAAACCTATGACCAGCTAAAGAAAATTAATCCAGATGTTAAAGTGCTGCTCGCAAGTGGCTACAGCATAGATGGAGAAGCTGCCGAAATCCTGGCACGAGGCTGTAATGGTTTTATTCAAAAGCCTTTTAACGTAGAAGATCTGTCTCTTAACTTAAGAACAATTCTGGGATAAGCAGTGGAATTTCCAAAACACCACTGTTGAGGTAAGAAAATCTAAGCGATGAGGAAAATTGGCTGTTCAGCAACTCGTTTGCCGACTCCCGCAGTCATATGAGAATCAATTCTGTATGGTGACATCGACACCAGGAGTCTGTCCTGGAAGATGTTCTATCCATCTCAATCCCCGCTATTTTCAAATTCTGGATAATGTTTTTTCACACATTCCGGGCAGACACTATGACTGAAGTCAGCCTCCGAACGTTCTTTTATATACTCTTCAATCTGGTTCCAGCCCCCCTGGTCATCGCGAATTTTCTTACAGAATGAACAGATAGGCAATATACCTTTTAATACTTTCACTTCCTCCAATGCCTTGTTGAGTTTCTCTGTCCGTTCTTCAACCAACTCCTCCAGACTATTTTGATACGATTCTAATTCCTTCTCAATCCTTTTCCGGCTTGAAATATCACGAAGTATTGCCCCAACATATTTTTTTTCACTGAAATCGACAACAAACCCTCTCACCTCAACATCAAGATATGAGCCATCTTTTTTAAGAAGGCGAATATCTCTTGCTGGTAATTGATTCTCAGCGGAAACTGACAACATGTCGTTTTTTATCCTCTCACAATCATCAGGATGAATGATTCCAGTGGCTTGGGTATTTATTAACTCACTGAGTGAATAGCCAAGAATTTTCTCGGTGGCTTTATTGGCATATATGATTCGACCTGCAGGGTCATTGAGATGAATCATGTCATTCGTTGTATTGGCGATGGCAAGAAAATATTGCTCAGCCTTGAGTACATCTGGAGTTGTCATAGTTTTATGCAGCCGTTTTATGCAGCCTGGTTTCAATCGTTATCATGGGATTTCATACAATCCCATTCTCTCTCTCCCGGACTTTGAAAACCAATGGACAACAATGAATAAGCAGACTCAGGGATCTGATAATTGCATTTTTCACACTGAAGGTATCGTTGTCCAGATCTCATATCCATTGAATGGAAGGTATCTGTAATTTCGTATTTTTCAAATAATTGGCAATATACTCACTCTTTTCCTCTTAAAGTAAACGGATATCAGCCGGTAGACGACTAGCAATCATGGATTAAAAAAGCAAGAATTCTTTTACTTCTCACGTGCTTCTTTTGTAATCATATCCTCTTATTCGATGACAGAAATAAACGGCCACTTTTCTATTAATTCCCTAGAGAGTCTGATTTTAAAAGAAACTCCCTTTCATTTACCCCTTGACTTCACTCAGCGTTTCAACGAAAGTTAGTTATAACATATCTTAATTATACAAAGCCAAACCTGCCGTGAGGCTGGGACGGAAAGCCACGGGTTTCACCTTGAAAAAGCCGGGTTACTCTAACATTAAAGCCAAATTGCCTGAGATCAGGTGATTTGGCTTTTTTTTGTATACCAAGCAGGTAGCCGTTAGGAATAGCCATTTTATCCAACGCAGAGGCATTCCTGAAAAAATGCGCGCCATCTCCATACTATTGTAAGAATTATTCCCCTGAAATACGGAAGGGTCTGGGAAGAGAGTATTCTCGGGCAGGCTCCTGGCCTTCTCAAGCCACGTTAGCGAGAAGGCGGCGCTGGCAGATGCAGGCAAAATCTACTCGCTACAGGGATAGCGAGCTCTTCAGAAACCACAGTCCACAAGGCGGGAAGTATGAACTCTGTAAACAAAATTATCTTGTTATTCTTATTCCTCTCTGGCATGTGCACTCAGGCCTTTGCCTTTACCATCAGCGGTACAGTTTATGGGAATAGTTCACCACTCTCCAATGTCTCAATCGATTTGTTCGATGCGGCAGGCGGTGCCCCACTTGACACGACCACGTCTGACGGCAACGGTTTCTATACCTTCACCGAGGTTATCGAGGGGACATATGATCTGTTTGTAACTCCATATATTGACAGCGGCTTTGCCAATTCACCTGTTGAAGGAATTGTAGTCAGCGGTGCTGATGTCACCCAAAATATTGTCCTGGTATCCGGCTCAGTCACCTTAAGCGGGGTTGTCTATGCTCAGGACGGATCAACACCGGCCAGCAACATCTACCTTCAGATAAAAACCCAATCAACCTCCACTTATGTTGCTGGTCCCATAACGGAGGCCGACGGCTCCTATACGGTTTCATTGACTCCAGGCACCTATAAAGTCTATGCCCAATCATCTGCTCAGCCCTCCAGTGTCCCTACCCCGCAAACCTTCTATATGGCGCCCTTCCTTGATAATCTTGTTGTTGCGGCAGACACGGTACTGGATCTGACACTCCCCATGGCGACCATCAGCGGTCTTACCGTCAATAGCGCTGGTGATCCGGTCCCTGACGTGGAGATCAAAATGAATTATTTTGATCCCGCTAACGGCTATACAACAATCAACAATATCATCTCGGACTCAATCACCGGAGAGTATTCTTTCACCGTGATGGCCGGGCCGGGAACCCTCTCCATCATCGCTCCTGAAGGCAGCGGCTATGCCTCGGAGGTCATCAGTGACTTCGAGATGAATAGTGATATGAGCCATAATTTTGTGTTAAAGGCCCCGCTCATTTTTAGTGGAACTGTCTCTATCCAGGATGGGATAACGCCGGCCAGCAATGTTGCGCTTCGCATAAATGAACAGACAAGCGGCGATCTTGTGGCTGAACGGACTACAGATGCTTCTGGAAAGTATTCGGCATCACTGGCTCCGGGAACCTATGAAATCTGGGTAAGCGGACAGCATTCCAGTCTCCTCCCCCAATATTTCACCATGATGCCATATATCGAGGATCTTGTGCTTACGACAGATACGGTACGGAACATAACGCTGCCCCTGGCAACTGTGAGTGGTTTTACCGTTAACAGTACTGGTAACCCGGTCGGCAATGTAACGATCAAAATGGATTATACTTTCCAGATCGACGGCAACTATAACGCCGTAAAAAATACTGTTGTCTCAGACCCGATCAGCGGGGCCTATTCTTTCATCGTCAGAACGGGGCCCGGAGCCATCGCCCTTCTTCCACCGGATGGCAGCGGATATGCTGCAGAGGTCCTCAATGACTTTCAGATGAATGGCGACATGAGCCATAATTTTGTCTTACAGACCCCGGTCACTGTCAGCGGCACTGTCTACGCCCAGGACGGGACTACGCCGGCCGGCAATATCCGGGTTCGAATAAGTGATCAGGCAAGCAATACTCTTTTGGCTCAACCGACAACAGATAGCGCTGGCTATTATTCCGCACCATTGGCTCCGGGCACCTTTAGAATTGATATTGTAGACACTGAACTGATCCCTACCATCCCCACCCCCCAGGATTTCTCTCTATGGCCCCTGATCACTGATTTTATTGTTACCACAGACACCGTCCGGGACATAACCCTCCCCTTTGCCACGGTCAGTGGTTTTACCACTGACCGCAATGGCGTCCCGGTCGGCAATGTCGGAATCAACATGAATTATATCCTTTTTGGCGGCGGCACCTATAACACGGTAAAAAACAATGTCGTCTCACACCCGACCACCGGGGCCTATTCGTATACGGTGACCGCTGGCACTGGATCGATCGTTATTGTGCCGCCCCTTGGCAGCGGCTTTGCCGAGAATGCCGTCAATAATATGGCCATGTCAGCGGACATGCTGATGAATGTCATTCTCACCTTTATCGACGACCAAGATCCGGTAATCCTTTCCGGCCCCACTGTCACTGATATTTCAGATTCATCCGCAACGGTGGAGTGGCAGACAAATGAACTGGCCTCCGGCACCCTCTATTACGGCCTGGACAGCGCACCCACTTCTGGCCTTACAGAAACGAGTCAGGTGACAGTCCATTCCCAGACGCTGACAGGACTGAATGCGGATACTCTCTATTATGTAAAGGTTTCCGCAACCGATCTTTCTGCCAATGGCCCGGTGGAAAGTGGGGTGATCTCCTTTCGCACCACAACAACCCCTGACATTACCGCCCCGGTCATCATCTCCGGACCTATCGTAACAGCCATCTCTCACAACAGCGCTGTGATCGAATGGAGCACCAACGAACCATCCACCGGCGCCGTGACCTCCGGCACCTCTGTTTCTCTCGGCCAATCAGAGAGTGACGGTCTCCTCTCCACCTTTCACCAGGTTACTCTCAGTGGTTTGAACGCCGAGACCATCTATTATTTCAGAGTTGAGGCAACCGATGCCAGTGGCAACGGTCCCACCCTCAGTGACCTGATGGAATTCAACACCGTGACTGCTCCCGATACCGCCCCTCCTCTTCTTGTTGAAGGACCGATGGCTATCGATATAACAGGTAGCGGCGCAACCATCATCTGGACCACCGATGAGCCAGCCACCAGCGGGGTATCCTATAATGACGGAACTGTTTACGGAGTCTTTTCTGACAACGCCCTGGTGACAGAGCACAGTGTTCATCTTGAAAATCTCTCTCCAGCAACACTGTATAACTTCACGATCTCTTGCAGGGATGGCTTGAATAACGGGCCAACCCTAAGTACTGAAAAGCAATTCACCACACTTGCCACAGCAGATACGCATCCTCCGGTTATTATCGAGTATCCGGTCAAGCACGTCAATCATCAGCAGGCCATCATTGCCTGGCGTACCGACGAGTCGGCTTCCAGTGTCATTGAATATGGCCTGGATCCCACTCAGTTGACTGCAATAGAGAGCCATGTTGCCTTGACCCGCCCCCATAATATGACCCTCACAGGTCTTGCCTCAGGCACCACCCATTATTTCCGAATTCTTTCCACAGATGCTGTCGGCAACACCAGTACCAGCCGAGTCTGGAGTTTTACCACTGATCCTGCTCCCAATAGCAAAAAACCGGTGGTGACCAGGACACCGCAGGCGGTTTACAGTGGAGATGATACCCTGACGATACTCTGGGAGACAGACGAGCCAACCGACACGATTCTTGAGTACACCCCAGCAGGACAGGCCCCGATACGGAGGTCGAAAGAGACCAAAGAGAACAAACACCAGATAACCCTGAAGGGACTGACTCCCGGCACTGCTTATGATATTGCCGTTGCGGCAACGGATGTAGACGGGAATACAACACTGGCCAACCTGAGCGACTCCCGGATACGCCTCGCCTTTATCGGCGATGCCGGTCTTTTCATCCCTCAGACCACAGCAAATACTCTGGTTGATCCAGATATCACGGCCCCGCTTATCACAGTTGATCCGACAATCATCGGCAGCTCAAATACCAGTGCCACCATTCAATGGACAACAGATGAATTTTCAGACTCCCTGGTTCGTTATGGTCTGACCAGCGAGGCCTTAACTCTGCAGGCGGGAAATATTATCGATGCGGATCAGCACACCGTCGTCTTAACCAATCTCAGTGCCAACACTCCCTACTATTACACAGTTGAATCAACGGATCCAAGCGGTAACGGTCCAACGGTGAGCAACGTCTTCAGTTTCACTACTCTGGCTGCCGCGGACAACACAGCTCCCACCTTCACTATCGCCCCTGGACCCTACAGCACATCGCAAACACAGGCAGTCATGGAGTGGGAAACCAATGAAGCGGCTTCCACAGTACTCCATTATGGGCTCAGCAGCGGCAATCTCAATCAATCTTCTTCTCTGAGCGAATTAGCCCTGGAGCACAGGCTCACCCTGACTAACTTACTTCCGGGGACAATCTATTACTTTTCTGCCGAGGCAACTGACAGTTCGGGGAATACGGCCAATAGTGTTGAGGACCAGTTCACAACCGTAGGCACCGGTACTCCAGGGACCGACAGTGATCATGATGGAATTGACGATAACTGGGAGATCAGTTATTTCGGTAACCTAAGCACCGCTCACGCCACCTCTGATTTTGACCGGGACATGTATACCGATAAACAGGAGTACCTGAATCAAATGGCAGGAGAAAGAGATGCAGATGCATATCCCTTTAATCCTCTGGAGGCAAATGCCCCCCATGGCCCAGGATATAAGCAAAGGAGCAATATCTTAAACATGATAGTCCCGGTTCTTATTCACCGATACGGAACTAATTGAGAGAAAGGTGTTTTTCTGGTCGAGAGATCAGTCTCCGCCAGGTGCAAACCGCAAAAATCACTGTCCACCGCGCACTAAGCGCACCAGGTTGCTGCCGGTGCGATTTCCGCCGGAGGTAGAAACACCATTATAGAAGAAGACAATCCTCACGCTGTCCGGGTAGTCAACAGAGGGAGACCCAGACCAGACAACCGAAGATGGAGTATTGGGAAATCGGTTCAGGTTAATGCTCGGGTCATAACATTTCTCTTCCACAAGGGATACCAGTTCCTTGATATTGGGGAGACGCCAGTCTTGATGACCGGCAAAGCCTCCTCCCCCATTGACCAGACCCGCCTGTTGCAAGGCAGTCTGCCAGGTAAAGGAGCCTGCATCACCACTGTCACAGATATCGCCGCTCACCCCTTCCAAACATTTTTTCCACATCAGGCCAGTGGCACTATCGGTGATGGTACCATCGCCATTATCCGTCAATTGACTATCCTGGGTTGAGGCGGACATATTGGCGTTGCAGGTCTGAGCCTGGGCGGTATGCAAGGTGGCAAGACAACAGATACAGAAAATCAGGGAGCAAAAGAAGCGCATAATGAAACTCCGATGTGAGATAAGGGAAGGATGATTAAGGATTCAAGGCAACGACGACGCAGGCCCCCTTTCAAGTATCGCTGTTGGCGGACGACAACTTTTGTGACAAAATCCCGAAGAACAACGGCTGATTGCCCACAGGGGTGAGCGACCGGACTTGCGGATACGGCCGCCCCGCCCTGCCGCGGTATAGACTGTCCTCTTGCCGTAACCTTGTCAAAAACGGCCCTATACTGCATTCTAATCTCCGTGTAAGCAAACCGGCGCCGAAAGAAAAATTACTGCTGGCTCCGGCAACCTTCAACATTCACACGACGCCGGAGGGGAATAAAGCGATTATTCCGCAATTGCAATAAACAGGACAACCAAGGGAACCAGGTAACTACCCAGTGGGCAAGCCGATAATGACAGGCATGCCTGAAATGGCTCCAATAACTTGCCAGCACACTGTACAGATGTCCCCTCGGTTCCAAAAGCAAAATCAGCACCCAGCCATACCGCTCATTTTCTTTTATCCACTGTGTATCAAAGCAGATCAATTTTTCCATCACATTCCCTATCCCACGCTACTGGACAGTCATCAGTCATCAGTCATCAGTCATCAACAGACTCCAAATTCAGGTTGGACGGTTCGTCGAGTCACTGCCCGCCGCGCACTAACCGCATCTGGATGCTGCCGTCGCGCAACTCTTTACCTGAATAGCCATTGTAGAACCAGACAATCCACGCGCCCTCCGGGTCGCCAGCATAAGGAACCCCAGACCAGACAAGCGAATAAGGGGTAATATTAGGGAAATATGCTGTATCAATGGTCGGATTCAGGCGATCAAAGGAAACAATAGCCAGCAATTCCTTACGGGTGGGCATGCGCCAGTCGGACGCACCGCACCAGCCGGCAGCATTGACCCTGGCCGTGTATGCCTGGGTGTTGCAAGAAGTGGACGGTTGATCAACGACATAGCCCTCACAGGTATTCCCTTGATCAGGATAACCGACCGCCCCGCCGTTGGTTGCGGGATCGCTATTATACCAGGAATAAGTGTCATTCTGGTCATGGAGGCCACCGTCAGTGGTCTTCACCTCCCAGATAAGACCGCTGACATTATTCTGGACACAGGCCCAAGGAGTGTCGACGTAAGCAGCAGCCTGATTGGCAAGCGGATTGCCGCTGGCATCTAATTTCGTAAAACTGAAACCGGCATGACCGTCAGAATCATCATTTGAGACCACGTCACGGCCATGAGAGCAATCCTGGGCGCCAATCTCCTCTCCGCTGCAATCAATAGTATTGCCAGAGGGATAACTGCCGCCCCAGGTAATACCTGTATCGTTGAGGGTCGAAGTGAAGGTACCGGTGACAGTCGTAAAGGCCACGTCCTGCAAGGCATCCTGCACCTTACCGGCTGTGCTTTTGGCAACAAAGTAGAGTTTGTAAGCAGTAAAAGGACTCAGCTCTGTGAGCGTTGCACTCCCTGCCACATTGGCGCTCATGGGAAAAGAAGGCCCAGCCAGCACCTCCGCCACAACAGGTTCGGCCTCTGTGGCCGTACGTATCAGATAGTAACCGGTTCCATCTTTATTTAATCGTCGCCGACAAAATCGCTGTCGTGCCCGTAATAGCAAAAACATTCGGTCCGGCCATGGTCTTTGGAGCAATAAATAAAAGATGATAGACCCCAGAAAACGATTCATCCCCCGCCTCAGCCGCACCGCAGAACATGACGGAAAACAGCATAACCAGCATTATTGTCGTATTTTTTGTTTGCCTCACAGACGCCTCCAGTTACAAAAAGGAATAGGGCCATTCACACTAAACAGTATTCATCATACTGATATATTGGCATAAAGATACAAAACAATACGTGATCGCTTTGCCGGGCAAATGGCCAAGAGAGAGAAACATCCTCACAGGACACCATCTGCCACTTCAAAATGGGCAAAAAACGGTCTCTACCTCCGAATGACGCCGGTGAAGCTAACGACACCGCCGCCTCCGACGCATGCGGCGGCGAGTATCCTGGCCGCCAACAATCCAGAAAATGAATATACATTGCAGGTTATTAAATGGCAAGTGACACCAAGCATTGTCCAGGAAATTCAGGATTCAACTCCCTTGTCAAGTATCCCGTTTCCTCTTCGCGGCTGAATTCACTCCCACAGACTCATGCTTGCTTGAAATATCCGGCAACATGAAAAAAAACTGAGCACGCCATCGTCTCACGCGTCTTGATGCTCCCGCATCTACCTATGAAACAGGGTCCGGGTAAGTAAAGGTTGGAAAACGGGGTAATAGAGGAAAGAAACGGCTTGAACTGAGCTTGAATTGGCCAGGTTAAAAAGAGTGCCAGCCCAGGTAACGATGCAGCGGGACATATTATTTATGTCCTATGGATGAAAACAGCCTCGACATATTTCGCCAAGGAGTCGTTATAGAATGCCATAATCGAGGAAGTTCGGCTCCACTATACAGGCAGAGCCCTTTGCATCAGATGGAATTGTCAGAAAACGGTTTTTACAGCTGGCATTCTCGACCACCATCGCCTCGACAGAAAGATGATCCTCAGTTAAAGGCCGTCATCAAGGCTGCCCAGAAAAAAACCCGAGAGGCATGCGAATCCGAACGTCTGCAACAAGAAATAACCTCCAGGAAATCAGAAACGAAGGGAGTACCTTTGAGGCCGAGAAAGGTACTCCCTGAATGCGCGATGCCCATACTTTCTCACCTCCCTGGCTCAGGGGCAGGCAGCATGTTAGTGTTGGCAGTCCCTGGTAAACAATGGCCAACCACTATTCACTCAATCACAATGAAGGTTTGACGTTCTGGTTCATTCGGAAGAGATTATTAGGGTCGTACTTATTCTTAACCTCCACCAGACGCTCCCAAACCTCCTTGGTGTAGGCTTCCTTTACGCGATCCTCACCCTCATCACTGAGGAAGTTTACATAAACGCCCTGGGCAAAAGACTCGGTTGATTGGTGGAAAGCCCGGGCCCAAGCAAGACATCTCTCATCGTCCGAGGATTCCTGCCATCGGGTGTGGATATTCAGGACGAAGGGCGTTCCACGGTGCGAAAAGGCTGTCTCATTCGTCGGTACGCGACTCGGAACGCCTTCCATGTGAGGAATGAAGACTTCACACTCATCGGTGGGCATCTTTCCCGCGAAGTCAATGATCTTGTCAATACAGTCATCGGGAAACGCCCTCAGGTGATG
This sequence comes from Pseudomonadota bacterium, assembly GCA_018817385.1. Classification (GTDB taxonomy): domain Bacteria; phylum Desulfobacterota; class Desulfobulbia; order Desulfobulbales; family Desulfocapsaceae; genus Desulfocapsa. Next base: position 16,233 of record JAHIUA010000029.1, on the reverse strand, counting down.
CGACTTCCAGTAATTACGAGCACCGTGTTTATTGAGAGCATCGAAACCTGATTGCCAGCCCAGCCACGGATTCATACCGATTGCCTCACCATGCGACTCTGTTATCTCGCGGAGTGGCTTAATGAGCTCTTCGCCCTTAGCCGGATCACCAAGCCACACAAACGGTACCGCCACCACCATTTTTCCGTGGACATCGCTGGCCAGGAAAGGGAGCGGCGGAGCGTGACGCACGACCATCCACACCGTCATCTCATCGGGCAGGGTGCGCACGTACTCTCGATGAAACTGAATATACTCCTTGGCGTCCTCAAACTTCTTGACGATCAGACCCGAGTAGACCTCAGTACCGATCTCGGCCCCCTGAAAGACAAAAGAGGTCACAATACCAAAATTGCCTCCACCGCCGCGGATAGCCCAGAAGAGATCCGAATTTTCCTCTGCACTGGCTGTGACCAATGTACCATTTGCGGTGACGACTTCAGCCGAGAGTAAATTGTCGATTGAGAGACCATGGCTGCGGCTGATCCAGCCAAAGCCTCCCCCCAAAGTCAACCCACCGATGCCGGTGTGTGAGACTATCCCCCCTGAGACAGCCAAACCGTAAAGCTGACTCTCTGAGTCCACATCACTTAACAGGGCACCACCATCCACTCGCACTCTCTTGTTGCCCCTGTCCACGTTGACTCGACGCATGAGGGAGAGGTCGATCATGATTCCATCGTCGCAGACCGCATTGCCGGCTGAATTATGCCCACCACCCTTCACCGACATAACCAGGTCTTGGTCGCGGCCAAAATCTACAGCCCTTATTACGTCACTCGTGCCGACACAGCGAGCGATGATCGCTGGTCTGCGGTCGAACATGCCGTTCCATATTTTTCGGGCGCCGTCATAACCATTATCTGTAGGGAGAAGTATTTCTCCCCGAAATTGCTCTCTGAACTTTTCAACTGTTGCTGCTTGGACTATTGTCATAATTACGCCTCCTGGAATCTTTATTGGATTATTTTCCCGCAGCTTACTGCGGAGGTGTCCTTCACCAGTCAGTCCATAACAATACAATAGGGGACATCTATGAGAAGTAAAGACAAGAACATTCGGGGCACTTATGGGTCAGGCTATTTTCACCTCTCTCAAAATCATGGTCTCTTTGCTGATCGGACGAACATTCGGACTGCCACCTTGAGAAAAAATGGTGTGCAAGAGTGGCTGAGAGAGAGAGAAGGAGGCGTTGTTTGTCCAGAAACTTGTCCAAGAATAGGCATTTTGGCCAAAACCGAGGCATTCCTGAGGAATAAGCGCAGCCATCTGATTGATATTACGAGCATTATTTTTTGAAACAACGAAGAGGTTGGAAAAAAGGGCCTCCTCGGACAGGCTCCTAAGTGAGACGAGTTCCCCGAGGGCGTTCATCCTTGGCAACCTGTCTGAGAAACAGCCAGGCCAGCGGTGGCAACAACAGCGCAAAGGCATAGCAAAGGAGGAGAAAGGTCTGCTGCACCCCGACCCTATCGGCGAGCAGACCGACCAGTGGGCCAGTGCAGACAAAGCTGAGGCGAAAGACGAGGGACTGGAGGGAGAGGATTCCGGCCCGATTGGCCGACGGGATCTCCTGTTGGGCATGGTTAAGCAGCATCGGACCACGCAGACCGCGCATACAGGTCAGCAGGTAATAGAAAAGAAAGCCCCAGAGCCCGCCAACCATTCCAAGGCCCAGATAGCCTGCAACGACCAGCAAAATGAAGAGCACCACCATGCGCCGGTCGCCAAGTTTGAGATGGCTGCGGTAGCTGGCCAGGGCAAAGAGGGCAACGCTCAGATTGGCAAGGGCCCAGATCGGCCCAAACCAAGCCAGCGGAACAGCGCCATCCTGCATGTAAGGCTGAATCAGCCAGACCGGATAAAAGGAGGCCATCCCCAAAACCAGATTCAAGAAGATGGTGGAGCGCAGGCGCCTGTTTTCCAAGAGGGCATAGCGGGTCGACTGCCAGGCCTCGGCAAAATGACTGGTCGGCGATTTCATTTTTCGCGGTGGCTCAACCAGGGTTCGGGTCAGCAACAGGGCCAGCACCCAGACGAGCACCTGAATCAGAAAAGGAAGCAACGGAGCGGCTGCGTAGAGCAGACCGGCAAAGATCGCGCCGCAGGCCTCGCCACTCTGACCGCAACCGTGCATTCGCCCTTCGTGACGGGCGTAGTGCTGTTCTTTCCCCTCGGCTTTGAGACTTTCATAAAGCAGGGCACTGTCCGAGCCACTGATAAAGGAAAAGGAAATCCCGAGGATGATCTCGGCAACCAGGACCTGGGTGAAGGAATCGGCGAAGGAATAGCACCCCCAGCCGACAATCCCCAGCAGGGAAGCAAAATTGAGGGCGGCACGGTAACCGATCCGGTCACTCAGGTAGCCGGACGGATACTCCATAATCGCCATGGCCACGGAATAGATCCCCTGCAGGAGCAGGATCTGGGTCAGGCTCAAGCCGATCTCATCCTTCCAGAAGAGAGTAATGATTGCCATCGGAAACAGGCTCATCTTCAGGAAGGAAAAGAGGTAGAGTTTATTGATGTTGGAATGAAAACTGGTCATGATCTGGAAAATCGCCGCCTGCAGGTCAACATCAATTCTTGCGAAAGGTGGCCTAAAGGGTATCGCACTGATCCCTATTCAAAAAAAATCTCTGGATCACATCAGTATGCAAGGGAAAACCCAGCTCAATCGGCTCTTCAATCAACACCACCTCCTGGGTTTCAGCTGATGAGAACGGCTGTAACAGCTCTACAGGCTGTGGCGTTGTCAAGCCAAAAACCACCAGGGTGTCATCCAGGCCATCCAGCACATCATAGAGACTGATCTGCTCTGCAGCGATACGAATTCCGGTCTCTTCTTCCAATTCTCGGCTCGCCCCTTGACGCCAGCTTTCCCCAAAATCCAGGTAGCCACCAGGCAGGGTCAAGGTGCCTTTCTGCGGTTCTATATTCCTGCGGATGGCGACCAGGCCATTGCCCATTGGCAACAGGACAACCACCACCGGCAGCGGGTTCAAATAACTGATATTCCGGCATACCTGACAGTGTCTCGGCCAGGATTGGGTTGCAGAAAATTTGCCTCCGCAAAATGAACAGTGGGAATGAATTTCAGGCATTACAATCCTTTTCATCTGAATATAATTCCAGCAACGGAAAGTATTTTACAGCAAAGGGGAGCAGACGCGATTGATTTTCTGCCCCTTGCTGCATTCGCCCTGTTGAGACCAACGCTTTGCAGAAATAACCACATGATATACCTTACCTTTCAACATCAACCACTTGGACCTGAAGCCTTTTGTGATAGAAGTTCTGACCGTAGAGGACACTCACCGGATTATGGCCAGTGACCCGGTCCTTGACAACCAAGGTTGTGACCGGCGCTTCCGAGTATTTGCTGAACAACATGTCATGTCCAACGCAGAGGCCAACGATAACATTCATATCGGTTTGGGCCAGGTTCAGGAGTTTGGCTTGGGCCACCGGATTGCAGGCCGGTTCAAAGGTGTCCGGCCGGACCTTGTTGGATTCTTCCAAGCCCAGTTCCAGCTTGTCGATACTGCCGGCTTTACAGCAGACACTGACCGGGGTAAAGCCCTGCGCTGTGAGGATTTTTGCCAGCCTGTTGCTCTCATCAAGGAGACCGATGCAGGTCGCAATTCCTATTTTTTTATAGTCCATGAGTTTAGCAAAAGCGATGGTGTCCTCAACCCTGTTCCAACATGCATTCACCGCCTCGCTTCCCGGAACCGGCTGATAACAGAGACCTTCCACCTTGGCCGCCACCTTGGCTATTTTGGCATCTTCGCTGTCGCCTTTGTACAGTTCAAAACATTCCTCAATCACTTCCAGATGCTCCTGTGAAGGACAATTCCCTGGTTTGGGAGGTATGCTTTCAGGATCATTGCTCCAGCAATTCGTGGCCCCGCTCTTCTGCCAGATATTGCTGCACTGGCTGCAGGAAAAATTTGTTTTTTTCATCGCTTGAGTTACCCGCTGTCTTCCTCACAAAAGAAGAACAGCTTAGTGTGTTAATCTACCATCTCAGGGTTCCATGACCTTGTCCGGTTCACATTTCCCCGAAGCTGTTTGTCTTCAAATCTTCCTCTTCCGTGACAAGTCTGTGGCTCCCCTGCTCTTCCTGAATTCAGGCCATTGGCTGCCAAGAAAAGACATACTCTTCCCTCTGACAGCTGCCCCCCATCATTTTTTGCAACGAAACCACTCAAGAATCTACTTAAAAAAAGAGGAGCCAATTGCATCACCTAATTTTTGCAGCTCAGCTACCTTTTCAGGGTCGTTTGCAAAATCAAATTCCCCCACGCTCTCTGGAGTTGCCTCCTTTCCATAGATCCTTTTCAAGTCAGACACCTGACATTGGCCATCCTCACCGCAACGCAGACAGGGGACATTACCAAGTAGAGATACGCCACCAGAAAATTTCATTCCTTCGTCCAGCATATACTGTTTAATGGCAGCTATGCCGATTTCAGCGGCAGGCGGCATCTGCTCCTGCCCGGAGGGAATGACACTGGTGACAATGGCGCCACCAGGTTTTCCGGCCATCAGCTTATTACGATGACGCAATGGATAAAGTCGTTCGATATAGGCCTTGGTACGACTGTCAAGAGAGGAGTAAGGAGTAAAACCGGCTATGATCAGGGCATCAGCCTTGAAGGTCTTTTCAGCCAACATGACCCCATCATCTTTTTTGATACACTTATTGGTCTTGATGCATCCCAGGCAGGCATCGCACGACCCGAAATTATAATCACTTAATTTTATAAATTCACTTTTCATACAGGTGGCCTCAAGGACAATTTTCAAGGCACGATCTGTATTACTGTTTTGTACAGGTGAACCGGATACACCGAGTACTTTCATTCTCTTCTCCATTCATAATTTTGACAATTTCATAAGAACTAAATCAAGGCGTCAGACTCGATCAATTTCCTGCCGCCTAAAAAATGTTTTGGCAGTCATATTCCAACTCTTTCGAATAGCTACACTTCAGCAAATCCACAGAGAGAACAGGCAACAGGCGCTCCGTCTCCTACGATTTTATGCGGCAGCTTCAATCTCTCTGTAACGGAAGCAATCTGTTGTATGGTCATTTACCATGCCGACTGCCTGCATAAATGCATAGCAAATTGTTGGACCGACGAAGTTGAATCCACGCCGTTTCAGATCTTTGCTCATAGCATCGGATTGTTCTGTATGTGAAGGCAGCTCCGCCATGGACTTCCAGGCATTCTGCAGGGGAGTACCATCAACATAGCGCCAGAGAAAAGAATCCAGAGTCCCGAACTCCTCCTCTATGGCCAGAACTCCCTGGGCATTCCTGATAACCGACTCTATCTTGAGACGATTACGTACAATCCCTGGATCTGCAAGGAGACGTCTGATATCTGGTTGTGAATAGCTGGCAATCTTTGTGTAGTCAAAGTCATGGAACGCCTTTCGGTAGCCCTGGCGTTTTTTTAGAATTGTCAACCAGCTCAGGCCAGCCTGGGCCCCCTCCAGCGTCAGCATTTCAAAGAGGAATCGATCATCATGAACAGGAACACCCCATTCATCATCGTGGTATGCCAGGTAAAGTGGGTCATTCCCGCACCACTCACATCTCTTTTTCATCTTTTTATCCTTGCCATCAAGGGAAGCCTGATGGTTTTCCGGAGCTATTCCTCTTGCCTCTCAAGTATCATTGCCTACCGACGGTTGCGATTCGAGCCCTGACCGGTATATTGGCTGAATGAAGTCCAGGGGATTGTCCGTGTAAATCGAATTTGAGGTTGACGTTCGGCCTGAAAATGAGGCAATGGGTCGATCCGCCGAAGTGGAACATTCCCAGTTGCTCGCCCTTGTTCACATGCTGTCCCTCATAAACCGTTATCTCGTTGGTTGACACCTCTGCCATGCCGACAAACAGCACCGCCATCAAACCGATATCCGGATTGTCGGCCTCGATGAAGACCAATGCCCTGGACGCCACCTGCGTAATATAGCCTTGAGAATTATTGGGGCCCGCCGGGTCAAAACCTTCAGCCAGGGCTTCCGCATAATAAGAGCCGTCAATCAGTCGGGTCTTTACAATTCGTCCACTGACAGGACTGTGCCAGCGATGATAACTTAACGCGCTCAAAAAAGCCTGATAAATGGTGCCACCGGCAAACTGTGGGCCAAGGGGGTCCATCGCCATCATATGCTGTAACGAATAAGGCTGTGCTTTGATCCAGAACGAGTCAGCAAGCTTGACATCTTTTGCTATCCTGTACGGAGCAGATTCACAGGCGTTGGCGATAACCGCATCATCGTCAGGACTCGCCACTGGCCGCCTCCCCTCCCGAAACGTTCTGGTGAAAAAGTTATCCCACGAAGAAAAGCCATAATAGGGTAAATCGGGATCACATCTAAAATCCTCCACCAAGTGAGGCATCGCCGCTTTCGCGTCCCGCCCTAACCACCCTTTCTCGGGATCATCAGTTAACACATAGCGGGAATCTGCGGAACCCAAGTACTGGGCCCAGTGATTCAATATTTTCTTAACCTGCCGGTTCACCTTTTCATTTAAGAAAACAGAGGTTCCGGCAGGGGTCCCCATGGGCCAGTTAATAATGGCATTGATGGGAAAACCAACCAGACCTGTTTTATTGAACTCAGGTGCGGTGATCAAGATATGGTTCAGCACCCGAAGCATCTGGCGATAGTTTTTTATCTGGGGCTTCCCGGTAGGATCCTTGCTGAAAGCGTTATCAGCCGGTACTTGAGCAAACATCTGACTGAATAACATGTATAGTTGCGGATCTTCTTCTATTATTTCTTTTAATTCTGCAACAACAGGCAACAACGGTTCTTGGCCGGATGCTGTTGCCTCGGTCAGCTTTGCCATCCATTGATCCAGAAACAACTGATCCGACTCCAGCCATTGTCCTACGCCATAAGGCGCAGGGGTTGCATGTAATTCCGCTGCTGGCAGGTCTCCGGAGAAAAGAGAGAAAAGAGAGAAAAAAGCCAAGGTCAACAGGGTAAAAATAACGAAGGGTTTCTTACTCATAGCGTTCATTCTCCCAAAGACTCCACTTCAGTAATGGGTACCTTGAAAAATTAGATTTTTTGTTCAAGATCGAGCAGCAGACGAAAAAACAAGCGCAGCATCTCGTTGAGATGCGCATTGTTTTTTTTGACTGTGACGAAGAGCTGGGGCAAAAAAGCAATTTTTCGAGGTGGCCTAAGATAGTTCCATTCTTTTTTCTTCAGTATGAGCCCGGACATCCTGACCCACCGATCTGCCTCAGCTCAACCTGCCAGAAAATCTTTAGCAGTCTGGTTGGATAGTCTATTTGTTTTTAGCAACTACCCAGACGGCATGAACAATCCCGGGCAGATAGCCAAACAGGGTTAAGATAATGTTAATCCAGAAATGTTTGCCGATGCCTACCTGGAGGAATACTCCCACAGGTGGCAGTATAACGGCACATATAATTTTGATGAGTTCCATAAACTCCTTCCTTCATTTTTTGTTTTTGCTGTCGAACTTCCTCTTAGGGAAGGCGATTGGATGCAAGCCCCTTAAAGGCCGATGCAACATTGTCAGCCCCCTTGCACCTGAACATGCTTCGCCGCCAATCTCTCTTCCCCTGACAACCTGTGCAGCTTGCCTCTACTCCTGCGAACTTGCTTCAGACTTCTTCGTTCTGGATGATAACAAATCAGAATTGGCCTGACCTTCCTGCGTGTTACCAATAAAATTCCAGTGCCAGGCCTCCCACGGCATATGCATCAGGTTGGACTGGCAATAGGTTTCTTCGAAACCGAAGTATCCTCCGTTTTTCTGCAGCCAGGTATAAGCATTCGTATCGGAAAAACTCCAGTTACTCGGGAAAAAGTCAACAGCGGTACCAAGCATATGCTGTGAGTAGCCAGGTGGGGCAACATAACGAATGATATCATCAAAGGTCCGGCCTTCGGCAAGCATCCGCTTGAAAATGCGCTTCTGGTACCTTACGCTCCGGTAGACCGATTCAACCTTAAGAAAGATCCCGTCCTTTTCCGCGGCCTGGAGAAGAGCCACCACGGGCTGATATGCTGCGGCCAAGATGTAGATTTTGCTCTTCTTGTGCGTATAATCAGTGGGAATACGACGAAAATCAGAGTAATCAAGCTCCGGTGGGGCAAACCTGTTCCCCGTCCATGGTGGAGGAATGATATATGTTTCGCCGTTGACCGTTACCGTTTCCTCCAATTCAGCTCCCTGCGGTGTCTCAACAGACTGAATCAGCGGCGATGATTTGGCTGGATGAGAACTGCAGGCCGGCTGTGAGGCGCAGACCATTACCAGCATGATCAGAAAAAAAATTGTGTAACAGCGACTATGGCGAACTGTGGTATTCATAAACTTATCGTACTTATTCAGGTAATATTCAGTAATTGGCAAACAACCACTCTCTAACTGTTGAGCAGTGCGTTATCTTCGTTCATTGAGGACTTCGAAGCATGGTCGTCCTATTCGAGAAGACCTCAATGGACGAAGTTGAAATCCTGCTGAACAGCTACACACCATCAAGGATAATAATTAGTCTTAACAAAACATACAGGGAGCGGCAACCACTTTTGCGGAGCCTTTTTTCCAGCACCTGGAAGAGTTGTTCTCTAGCGGATTGTGCTGCGGAGATGAAGAGCTGCTGCTCTTGTACTCGTCCCTCTTGTAGCGGTAAATACGTCAGAAATTCAATAAAATCCTCTAAACATCATTATGTCTTTGACTGGCCGATTGAAAAAACAAGAACAGCAAGGATAGCCAGAACAATTGCAATTTTGTGATAATTATTTACAGGTTCCTTCAACCACCAAATCCCGACAAAGATTGTCGTAGTAATGATCGATATCACAGCATAAAGAACATACTGTGAAACGCCATACCTTGAATATAAAAGATTAAAGCCAAGATAGGTCAAAAAAAGCCCGCCCCCACTCAGTAAAATAGCTCTCCAATTCCCCTTGACTGTATTTCCTACATCAAATGCACCCAGCAACGGGGCAAAAAAAAGGGTGATGAGAATGGCAATGAGTGCAGAGAGGCTAACAAACACTAATCCATTCTCCACATCAGCAGACTTTTTTTGTCCAAGTGCGAACATTGCGTTGCCAATAGCAGCAATTGTCGCAAAAACGATTGGGAGTATGATCTTCATGTTCTCTCATTGGCCATGCCTAAAAACATTTTGTCACTTGCCTCTCTCCTGAATACAACGCGGTTATTGAAAAATCAAGGAGTCAGGCTCGATCAATTTTCTGCCGTTCATGAAAAACTTTTACCTTCTTCCCGTTCCCCCTGGGGTTTGGCCGGGAATAGGCATTTCTTCTCAACTCGATAAATTCAAAAAAAATTGACACTACCATCTGTCTGATATTGCGAGAATTATTTTTTTGAATTCCGAAGAGTTGGGGAGAAAGGGCATTCGTTGGCCACTGTTCTGGTTTCATCCAGCATACCAAGCGGCATCTCGGCCTGAGACAGGGCACTCTATAAGAAGCGCCAAGCTGCGCTTGGCGCACTAACACCTTGATAAACTGCCCGAAGTAGTGATGCCGTACAGCATTACAGACCTTGCCCACGAGGCAACGGCCTGTCGATCGGCAAACTGGGCCTCTTGAGGTCTGCTGAATTAATTAATTAGAGATATGTTTCTTTTGTTTTCAGCAAAATAGAACAACATTGCCACCAAGCAACCAACAAGATGAATTGGTTGCTTGGAAACAAGTGATTGATTGTCCGGGGATGTCTCATTGTTCCCGGCAATCTGGGATGATGCTTAATAGTTTTGAAAAAATGCAAACATGGCAGCCAGCAGCAGGATAAGAATGCCGGTTGTCAGAGCCAGTATTTTCGCAAGAAAAAGACGCATAACCTATCCCCTCTGCTGTTGATCAGGCAAGATTAAAAATTTCAGAATGTATTTGGTGAAGCGGCACCCCTTGTCTTCTCAGTGCCTTTTCAACCATGGCTGTCATTACAACCGGCCCGCAGAGATAGTATTCATGCTGATTCATAGCAACCGGCAGATGGCGAGCAAGCAGTTCATCGGTGATAAAGCCGCTCTCTCCCTGCCAGTTATCAGGCGGAGTATCAAGAACATACACGACACGGAGATGAAGATGCTCTTTAAGCTTTTCTAACTCTTCCTGGAAAGTAAGGCCCTCCCAGGTTTTGTAGGCGTAAATCAAAAGTAATGAGCGGCTATCGCCACGGTCTGCAAGGGTGCGCAGCATACCCATAATGGGGGCTATTCCAATGCCGCCGGCGATAAAAACGTAGTCGGAGGAGGGATGGCGGTCCATGCTGAAAGCGCCGTAAGGCCCGTCAAGATACGCGGTTTGTCCGGGGAAAACGTCCTTGATTCTCCTCGTGAAGTCGCCCAGTTCCTTGATGGTGAACTGAATCTCCTGTGGCTGCATGGCACTTGAAGAAATGGAAAATGGATGCTCTTTGAGAGCAAAGGGCGAGTTTCTGAGAGTCAGCCAGGCAAACTGTCCCGGCATAAAAGTAAAACCACTGTGCCCTTGCGGCCGCAAAACCAGAGTCCAGGCATCCCCCCTTTCTTTTACCACCTGTTCCACCCGGTAGGGATGCCTGAGCAATACCAGGGGTTTTATCAAACGCACATACAGCAAAAGTATAAGGCAGCAAGCCGAAATGGCCGCCCAGAGTATCCGCTTCCAGGGCGATGAAACATAATTACCGACCCCTTCAATGTGAACAATGGCCAACCCCAGCGCCGTTATGGCGAAAAGTGTATGCCATATTCTCCAGGCATCATAATGAATTTTCAATTGCTGGCGCCAGAGCGAGGTGACCATAAGAATGGTCAATGTTATAAGAGAGATAACTCCTGCCAGCATATGCCAGGAAATGACTGAAATTCTCAGGTCTTCAAGAAAGACTGGCTCAAGAAAGAGCAGTATGGCTGGATGGACTATGATAAAGATAAACGCCACAAGAGCAATCCAGCGGTGAAAATAATATATCAGATCAATGCCGAACGGTGCAGCGGCATGCCGAAAACGGGCAGTAAGAACAAACATGGCACCCATCATCGACGTGCCGGCAAAACCCAAGGCAATGGAAAAATCCCACCAGAAACCGCTGCCCGAGAGCCCAGGGGCCAATAGCAAAACAAACAGTGGTGTCAGAACCAGACAAAGATAAATGCCAACCCAAAAAAAACCTCTTTGCACATAATTCATATTACCTACCCCGTTGCAGCCTTTTGTCCGGAACCGGATGGCTGAAGTTCGTTGATAATCAGACAAGTAAGAGTTTAAAAATCTTCTATTTTTTTGATCCTATTGTGTTTAGATGGCTGAATTCGTACCAGGTATATTGAGGCCGAACGAAGAGCGTTTTATCATTCGTCCCACCCTAAAAATACTTCGACTAGCAGTGCTAGCCCTTTGGGAAGTTGGCAATATTAGGTTGAATGGACCTGGCCAGCCAATCGATGCATTTTCCAATGTGACGCATGTTAGCCAGGCCTTCATTATCTTCCATCACCTCTCCTTTATTCAGGCCATAGCCCATATTCCAATAGGTTGAGCCTGGAAGGATCATCCTTGACATCTGGAACATATGATTAATGGTATCATACACATGGGTGGCTCCGCCCCTTCTAACGGCTACTACTGCTACCCCTATTTTCCCAGAAAAAGCGTGATCGTTAGCATAAGCGACATAACCTGCCCTTTCAATCAATGCCTTTAAATCTGCTGAGACAGCTGCAAAATAGGTTGGGGAACCCAGAATCATCGCATCAGCCGTGAGCATTTTTGCAAATATGTCGTTAAATTTATCCTTTTTTACTGCACATTCATTGTCTTTATTTTCAAAGCATTGCTCACAGGCAATACAACCACGAATTGCTGTACCTCCAACTTTTACAAGATCTGTTTCCCAGCCTGCATCATTGAGCTCACTGAGCACCTCTTTGAGGAGTAATTCGGTATTTCCGCCTTTGCGTGGACTTCCGTTTATGGCTACTGCGTACATAGTGTCCTCCTTGGTTTTACTTTTTAAAAAGCCAACGGCTGATCGTGGAGGCGCACTCTCCAGCCCTGCCTCACCAGCCACATGTTGACACTACTTCCCAAATTATCCGTCAAACAGGATACCCGTCGAAATTCGCATAGCAGCAAGTCGCAAAACTCAGCGTAGTGGTTTATTAATTGGAACTGCTGGTTGCAAACGAAATATCAACATGAAAAATAGAGAGTTCAACCACTTTTTCTGTGTAGTACCTTAGCAATTCTTTGCGTGTTTTTTGAGAAGAATTTCGTGAAGGTACTTTCACCCCTTGGGGCTACTGTACTGAGTACCGGTTTACCGTCCATCACCAGTGTTAGCTGTTTACCTTGAAAGGAGCGCTGTAATTCGAAATAAGATTATCGCAAAAGAGATTCGGCAAGATCTGAACCAAGTTTTGTGGCTTTATTCAAAATCTCGTTATTCTCTTTTATTTTCGCTCTGTCAAAGATGCCGGGAACTGCCAATTCTCCTATGATATCATACCCCAGCGCTTGGAGAGGGAGACGCATAGCATCAAGCGTAAAACCCATATCTTCTTTATTTTCTTGCTCATAAATTGTACCTAACACGGCCTTGCGATTTTGGCCTGCCAAACGGCTTGACCATCCTCTTGGACGATTGTTATCAAAGTTATAAAAACAGTATAGACGGTCGATAAAGGCTTTCATCCATGCCGTAACATTATAGTTGTGAGTAGGCGATACGAGAACCAAACCCTGAGATTCAAGTATGCCTGGATAAATTAATGACATCCCGTCTTTCAATCCGGTACAAATCTTATCCTTTCGACACCTCTCGCACCCTATACAGCCTTGATATTGAAAATCTCTCAGTTGTAGACCATCAGCAGTGGTTTTGTTTTCGACTACACCTTTGAGTATATGCTTTAAAAGTATGTCAGAATTCCCACCTTTTCTGGGACTCGCTCCAAAACCAATTACATTTGATTTTGGAGGTTCATTGTTGATAGCTTTTTGAATCAGATCATTAAAAAAGTTCATGCGTAAGTCTTCCGTATGTTATTAGTTGAGCCGCTAAACTAAGAGCGTTTTATCAATCGTCCCGCCGTGAAAATACTTCGGCCACCAGTATGAAATTGAAGAAAGCCCTTCACGGTACTTTTCATGCGATTAGTAAAAAACATTTTTCACACTATCTCGCTGAGTTTTGTTACCGTTTTAACCGACGGTATGACCTAAGCCAGATGATATCACGCCTCTGTTATGTCGCGTTACAAAGGCCACCTATGTCGCAGCAACGCTTGAGAGTGGCTGAGTTTCATACGTAATCAGAATTTTTTTTGTAGTTCTAACTGCTTCATCACCAGCGGCCCAAGCTTCCCGCGTTAGCGCCACTGCTCTTCTTGCCGTCTGGTGAATGCGCTTGTTCGTTGGTTTTCCTTTGTTTTTAATAAAAAAAGGGGATAGTGACTCCTACCCCCTTTTTCATGTACTCACCATATGCTCTTACTCTTCTGCTTAAACATCTGGCGTTATAGTTAATATTTCAGACGCAGCATTATATTTTGTTAAAAATTTCCCAATGGTAGTAAACGTTGATGTTACTGGGGAACCTGGATGGTCTGATGTTGTAACATCTGCAGCGAACATGGAACCAAGAAGGAGCTTAACAGGGTTTACATTTACAGACTGAGGTTCAAAATATGCCTTTTCATTCGCCTTGATAACTTTCAAATCTTTAGTTTCATAGATTGCCGCTGTTATAACGTCCAGAGTGTGTTCTGTACAATTTTGGAAATCCAACGTGAATGGGTTGGCTATCACCGAATAACGTGGATTGTGCAGTTCTTTGTATGTCGGAGATGAAAGAACCTCCATCAACCTTTTTTGCAACTCGGGAGAAGGAATAATGATACCAGCTTCCAACACCTCAACTCCAGCGAAAAAGTCTACCGGAAAATCTTGTACCAGATCACTAACATTGGGTTCGCCTGCCCTCTGGTACAAATTATATATTGCATACCCGGGTATTTTCCTACCATCTACGGTTGTAATTTGAGAATAAACAGCGATAGCAGTGTGGGTAAAACTTATTCCCTCTGGTAATTCATCCCTCGGTCTGCCGACTCGGGCAATGACTACGACCCTGGCACCCTTTTGAGCTAAAGTTTTTTCAACCTTTTTGGAAAACTTTATGATCTCTTCAGGCTTGAAATGAATTTCGCCACCAGCCTGACTACTCCCTGCCAGAGCGGAATTCTCAGGCAATGAAAGCAGAAGAACAGATAATAAAAGTAGTGTGACCTTTAAGTATTTCATATTTTCTCCTAACTATATTTCCTGTTAAGGCTTTTTCGGGGCTAACGCCTCGTTTGGTGGAGGACCTGCGACAACTGATTCATCAGTCATCTCAAGAGGGGTTCCGATAGGAGCTGTTGCAGCCTCCATCAAATCTTTGGCTATTTCTGTACTGACAGCCCCAGCAGAACCACTTACAGCTAAAGGAACAGCAGAGGCTGCAGATGTGACTTGACCTGAGGCAACAACACCATGAGCAGCACTCGCACTTGCATGAGATCCTGCTTTGCTTGCGTCCTCAACAGCTTGTCCGCTATGGGTGTCAGCAGCTAACACACCGAGGTTTGATGCAAATACTAATGCACATGCACATGCCAACATTGTTAGTCTTTTCATAATGATCTCCCTTTGAATTGGTATGATTTGTTTACTGTATTTTTCTGTTATTATCTTATTTCCAAAAATTTTGGAAGGATACCCAGCGAGAAACTGTACTGGATTTATATTTTCCCGCACCGAACGAGGCTGGAGAAAAAGTCCTTTTCCTTGATTTTATGGTTTGTAACTGTCTGATCTTGCGTTGTGAAGAATCCCCAAAATATGCGAAAGCAGGGTTTTTCTTCAGGCTCAACGTTTGCTGTACCCTGCCAGCCCCGTGATAGCTTGAGATTGCCCAAGCCTCTGCTAGTGTCTCGTCAACATTCAAGTGTCGGATAAAGGCGCAGTAATTTTATCCGAGCACTGTCAGTAGTAAAATGCCAATTCACCTTGGCGTTTTTGTTGTTTCTATATTCTTGCCATGCACTGACTTCTTTTTTGACTTCTTCGATATTGTCAATTCTTCTATTCAGGCATTGGCCTGTGAGAACGTTTAACTCTATCTCGGCCATATTGAGCCAGCTCCCATGTTTCGGGGTGTAGACAAACTCAAACCGGTCCCATAATATTTTTGCTTTGGCAGGCGGAAAACTTTCATAAAGAGATCCAGGTTGATGCGTGTTCAGATTGTCCATCACCAAAGTTATTTTTTCTGCTTCTTTATATCTTTCTGATATCTCTTCCAGGAAAACCGCCCAATCTCGCTTGGTCTTTCTTTCAGTGATCGTCACCATACGCTTTCCCGTCAGTGGTTCACAGGCGATAAAAATATTGCAAACACCATGACGAACATACTCGAAATTATACTTTTCCGGCTGTCCTTCTTTTGCTGGAATCGGCAATTTTGTTTCCCCGATCAATTGTTTCGGTGACTCGTCCATGCATACTACAGGGTGAAGGAAATCATAAGGCCGTTTATAAACATCAAGCACCTTTTCCATATTGGCAACAAAACTGCCATTGTGTTCCGGTGGAATCAACCAACCTTTTTGCTGCCAAGGTTTGAGTTCGTTTTTTTTAAAATACGCCTAATTGCTTCATGAGAAATACTGTCTATGTATTCAAGTTCAACTGCCTTGTCGGCCAGTAATCGTAAGGACCATCGACCAAAGCCTTCTGGGGGATCGCTGCAACTCAAGGCAACGATATGCGCCTCAAAGTCTCCGTCTGTCTTTTTTTTATAAATTCGATCTGCTTTTCTCTTATCGAGAGCAATATCAATCCCTTCCTCAACAAACCGTTTCTTCACGCGGTCAATTTTCTTCATGCTTATATTCAAAACTTTTGCCATCTCTTCATTCGTTGAACGGTGTGTTTGAAAATCACCAGCATCGCAGCCGAGCAAAATCAAGGCATTGAGAATTTTTTGTGATTTGTGTTCCCCTTTGGATGCAAGGCCACTCAACAGTTCACGTTCTTCCTTGGTGAGTGTCACAATGTATTTGTTCATAGTCTAACCTCCATGGTTGAGTATGAACAAATTATAACATTTAT
>JAHIUA010000028.1 GCA_018817385.1 Pseudomonadota bacterium | reverse complement strand
TCGTCGCAGGACCTACCAACGGCACGCTCAGCCTCAACGGCGACGGCAGCTTCACCTACACCGCCAATGCGGACTGGAACGGCACCGACTCCTTCACCTACACCGCAAGCGACGGCAGCCTCGACTCAAATATTGCCACCGTCACCATCACCGTTGATCCCGTCAATGATGCGCCTGTGGCTACAGACGACACGGCCAGCGGTGATGAAGACACCGCCATCAGCGGCAACGTCCTCACCAACGACAGCGACACAGAGGGCAACAGCCTCAGCGCCACCCTCGTCGCGGGACCTACCAACGGCACGCTCAGCCTCAACGGCGACGGCAGCTTCACCTACACCGCCAATGCGGACTGGAACGGCACCGACTCCTTCACCTACACCGCAAGCGACGGCAGCCTCGACTCTAACATTGCCACCGTCACCATCAGCGTCGATCCCGTCAATGATGCGCCGGTGGCTACAGACGACACGGCGACAGGGAATGAAGGCACAACCATCATCGGAGATGTGCTGAGCAACGATACCGATACAGAAGGCAATGCCTTGACTGTCACTCTGCTCAGCGGACCGGCCAACGGCACCCTCACCCTTAACGCGGACGGCAGCTTCACGTACACCGCCAATCCGGACTGGTATGGAGTCGATACCTTCACCTATACCGCCAGCGACGGCAGCCTGAACTCCACCATCGCCACCATGACCATCACCGTCGCTCCGGTCGATAACACACCCAATATTCCCCCAAAAGACAATACAGATCCAGAAGAGCCGCCACTTGAATCAGGAGAAGAAAACCTTGCCCCTGTACAGGAGCAAACAGAGCAGGAACAACTCATCGCCGGTGACGAGCAGGCGGTAACCTCCAATGGGCCACCCATGGAAAATTCAGACAAAAACGAGACAACGGTTACCGACACTCCACCTGCCGCCGAGACTGCCGCGGAGGCTGCCGCACCCACAGAACAGGATACAGGTCCGTTACTCTCCGATAAGACATCTGCAAACACTCCTGCCGAGTTTGTGATAACGGCTGAAATGCAAAGAGAAACTGGATCCACACGTCCTACAGCAACAGAGAAGATAGAGACGGCCGACATATCCCCCACCTCTATCCTCCTGAAAAAATATCTCGACCAGATGCATTTTGACAGCGAATTGGAGTATACAAGGGCCTTTGAACAGTTACGCAATGCACTGGATGACTTCAAGGAAGCGACAGACAGTGACATCCAATACTACAAAACCGTCATCGGTTCAGCCATTGCCGTATCTACCGGTTTGTCCGTAGGCTACGTGGTATGGTTAATCCGAGGTGGCATGCTGTTGAGCTCTGTACTCTTTTCCATGCCCGCCTGGCAGATCGCCGACCCCCTGCCCCTTCTTGCCCATGGCAGAGAGAACGAAGAGGAAGAAGATGACGATGGAGAGACTCTGGAAACGATCATTGAAGACGGTACACGCAATGAGCAGGAAAAAAGAAATGCTGAGGCTGAAAAGGTAGCACACCCAACGCCTGGTACGAAAATAGATACCTTATGAAATCGCTGCCATGTTCTCCATACACCGATTGGTCCTCTCCGGATATCAGGAGTAAAACACTTGAGTACTAAATTCCGCGTCGTCCTTGGTTTGTCGGGGATCATTATCAGTCTTATTATGATGGCATCCTATTTCGGTATTATTCCGGATAAGTTGGCTGCAATCCGTGCAGGAAGGACCGGACTAGCAGAGTCCATAGCCATCCACAGCACAGCACTGGTGATGAAAAATGAGTTGAAGAGATTAAACAACGATTTCACCCTGATGACAGAGCGTAACGAAGACCTGCTCTCACTTGGTCTGCGCAAAAATGACGGCCAGTCCATATCCGCAACTCCTGGTCACGAAGAGTATTGGCAGGACATGGAGGGTGATTATTCCAGGGAATCGCAGGTCCAGATTCCCATATGGAAAGGTAAAGACAAATGGGGTCAACTTGAGCTCCACTTCAAACCGCTCAATGGAAATGGATTCCTCGGCGTATTACAATCTCCCCTGATCAGTACGGTGCTGTTCATGGGCATTGGTTGTTTTATTGCTTTTTACTTCTATCTGGGAAAGGTGTTGAGTCTCCTCGATCCATCCCAGGCCGTTCCAGGCAGGGTCCGGACAGCGCTCGACACCATGGCTGAAGGTCTGCTGGTACTTGACCACAAGGAACAGATCGTTCTGGCCAACCAGGCTTTTGAAAATATACTGGGAAAAGCATCCGGTGAATTGCTGGGCTATAAGGCTGGCACGTTTCCCTGGCGGGACATGGAAGGAAATAAACTAAAGAGAGAGCAACGCCCATGGGTTCAGGCCATAACGCTGGGCGAAGTGCAAAAAAACAAAAGGCTCCGCCTCATTCTTCCAAATCGAAAACAACTGACCTTTAATATCAACTGCTCTCCAGTACTGAGTTCCGGGAAAAAATATGCCGGTGTTCTCATCAGTTTTGACGACATCACCCCGCTTGAAGAAAAAGAAATTGAACTGCGTAAATCCAAGGATGACGCAGAGTCTGCAAATCGAGCCAAGAGTGAATTCCTGGCAAACATGAGCCATGAGATCCGCACCCCCATGAACGCCATTCTCGGGTTTACCGAAATTCTCAAACGAGGCTATGTCAAAAATGAAAAGGATAGCCTCAGGTATCTCGATATTATCAATAACAGCGGCAAGAATCTGCTCGACCTGATCAACGACATTCTCGATCTCTCCAAGGTGGAATCGGGACGCCTGGAAATTGAAAAAGATCGGGTAGACCCCCATCGCATCCTCATCGAAGTCCTCCAGATCCTGAACGTCAAAGCAGAGGAAAAATCGATTGCCCTTGAGTTTAAAGCACTTAGTCCCCTACCGCAGACCATAGAGACCGATCAGGCACGGATGCGGCAAATTATTTTCAACCTGGTGGGAAACGCGGTCAAATTCACCGACAGGGGCAAGGTCACAGTCGACTGTCGCCTGCAAAAGGGTCAGGGCGATCCACAGCTCGTGATCCAGGTAACCGACAGCGGCATCGGTATTGCTCCGGATAAATTAAATGCTGTCTTTGATCCCTTTGTGCAGGCGGATGCCCAGATTACCAGGCGCTTCGGCGGCACGGGCTTAGGGCTTGCCATCAGCCGCAAATTTGCCCGGGCCCTGAATGGCGACATAACCTTGGCAAGCGAACCCGGCAAAGGGAGCCGTTTCACCGTCACCCTGCCAACTGGTGATTTGCAGGGCATTGCCCTCCTTGACCCCGAGGAACTGCTGGCTGCCCGGCAACAGCTGCAAGATAACCGCCAGTCGCGATGGCAATTTTCCCCAGGCTCCGTTCTGGTAGTAGATGATGGAGCTGAGAACCGAGAGCTGGTCAGATTTTTACTTGAAGATGCAGGTCTGACAGTGGATGAAGCTGAAAACGGACAGAGGGGAGTGGAGAAAGCAGTTGCCAATCAATACGATCTGCTCTTGATGGATGTCCAGATGCCGGTAATGGACGGCTTCACCGCCACCCAAACCCTGCGCCGGCAAGGGCTGACGATGCCGATCATCGCCCTCACCGCTAACGCCATGAAGGGTTTTGAGCAGCAATGCCTGGATGCAGGCTACTCAGGCTATCTCTCTAAACCCATTGAAGTGGACCGCTTCATGGGCTATATGGCCACTCATTTTAATGGCAAGGTAATCTGTGACGAAACAGCTTCTTCTCCCCTTGCCACAGACGAGCAGGAAAGGAGTAGTGAAAAGGCCCAATTCAAAAACACCAGCCCAATCTTTTCAAGACTGCACGGCAAAAATGAGAAATTCCGACCACTGATACAACGCTTTATCGACCGTCTCGGTGAGCAGCTGCAGACCATGGACGAGGCCGTCGAAGGCAATGACCTGAAAGCAGTCGCCGATCTTGCCCATTGGTTGAAAGGTGCAGGAGGAACAGTGGGTTTTAATGACTTTACCGAGCCGGCTGCCCAGTTGGAACTTCTTGCCAAAGCGGGAAAAAAAGCAGAGCTTGGGACTCTGTTAGCCGAGCTTCACGCCCTGGCAAACAGGATTGCCAGCCTTGAAGACCAATCACCACTCACCTCTGTCCCCAGTGGGCTACCACCTGATACGCTTGCCACAAAAGAGCCCGACATTGATTCCCGGCCCCAGACAGGGCTCAATAAGCCGGTAGTCTCACGCCTGGCAATTCATCCTCAATTTCACCGCCCTATTTTTCACTTTGTGGAAAAGCTCAAAGCGCAGATAGAACACATGGAACAATCCTGGCAGCGTCGTGATCTGTTGGAACTTGCAGAATTTGCCCACTGGTTGAAAGGCTCGGCGGGCACAGTCGGATATGACGATTTCACAGAACCTGCTACCAGACTTGAGGAATATAGCAAAGCAGGCCTGATAGAACAGACGGCAAAGACAGTTGCAGAAATACGCTCTCTCGCCAGCGCCGTGGTACCGCCGGAAACACCCTGACAACCCTGAGATTCAACATACAAACTGACAATTTACCAATTGCATCTATTTGAAAGAGGCTGAAAATTCATGAGGGAACAATATTACAAGTTGACTGACGCCACAATCATGATGGTCGATGACGAACCGATCACCATGGAGATGGTGCAGGTCTTTCTTGAAGAAGATGGATATAACAATTTCTACCTGGAGGAACACTCCTCGCGGGCCATACAGAGCCTTGAAGAGGTAGCACCTGACATCCTGCTCCTTGACCTTGTCATGCCTGAGGTCTCAGGATTCGAAATCCTCTCCGCAGTACGGGAGCATTCGAGATTCAAACATCTGCCCGTCATCATCCTCACCTCGTCATCAGACAATGAAAGTAAACTCCGGGCCCTGGACCTCGGCGCCACCGACTTTCTCGCCAAACCGGTAGATCAGAGTGAACTGCGGCTGCGGGTGCGTAACACCCTCGCCGCCAAGGCCTACACAGACCAACTCGTCTATTATGATCCCCTGACCAAACTGCCCAACAAGCAGATGTTTCACGAACATTTTGAATGGGCACTCAAAAGAGCACAACGCTACAAGGAGCAGATAGCATTATTCAATATATGCCTGGATAATTTCGGCAGAATCAACGCCTCCATCGGCCTCAACGGGGGTGATGCAATCCTCTTTCAGATTGCCCGTCGTATCGAACAGATGGTAAGAGGTACTGATGTCCTGGCCCATTCCCTGCCCAGCGAAAACATGGATATGAAATTATTTCGCACCGAGGGCGGTGCCTTTCTCCTGCTTATAGAACGGCTTCATAGCTCTGCAGAGGCGGTAATGATAGCGCAGCGTCTTTTACAGCTCATAAGGAAACCCCTGCAGGTGGAAGGTAAGGATATCTATCCCACAGTGAGTATCGGTATCTCCACTTTTCCCGACGAGGGAAAAGATTGCGCCTCTCTCGAGCACCTGGCCAATAATGCCAGGGAATTCGTGAAGAAGGACGGTGGTGATGCCTTTCAATTTTCTTCCCAGGATATCAACACCATCTATGCAAAACGCCTGGGGATGGAAAACCGACTGCGAAAGGCTTTAGAAAAAAACGAATTTATCCTCTACTACCAACCTAAAATCGATATCAAAACAGGCGTGATCCAAGGGGTTGAGGCCCTTGTCCGCTGGAACAGGGACGGCAATGGCCTTGTACCGCCCAATGACTTCATTCCGTTGGCCGAAGAAACCGGACTCATCGTCCCCATCGGCAACTGGGTTCTTTCTGAGGCATGCAGACAACTCAACAGGTGGCATCAAACCGGTAGCCCCAAAATCAGCATGAATGTAAATCTGTCTGCCAAACAATTCCAGGACAGCCAATTTTACGCAGTTACCAAGCGCATTATCGACGAAAGCGGCATAGCCCCACCCTTTCTCACCCTGGAATTTACCGAAAGCCTGCTCCTCAACAACATTGAGGATAAAATCAAACAGTTACAGCAATTAAAGAACCTGGGCGTCAAATTATCTATCGATGATTTCGGCACCGGATACTCATCCCTGAGTTACCTGAGAAAACTGCCATTGGACGAGTTGAAGATTGATCGCTCCTTCATCATGAATGTGCCCGACAAAAGCACTTGCTCCGCCATTGTTTCATCGGTGATATTTCTTGCCCACGCCCTCGACTTGGAGACTATAGCTGAAGGTGTGGAGACAGAAGAGCAACTTCGTTTCCTGCAAGAGGAAAACTGTTGTCAATATCAGGGATTTTTCTGCAGTCGCCCCCTGCCGGCGGCAGAACTCTACCAGCAGTTTTTATCTCCGGAGAGTAAGAAAGAGAGAGTCGAATCAGCCAATGCTCACTGCTGAACGTTTACCGGAAACGACGCCAGAAGAGCGAATAAACACCACCATTCTCATGTGTTGGGACCGCTGAAGCCATACATCTTAGTTTTCCTCAGCAACAGGCAGAGAAATTCTCATCCGTCTCTGACAGGCATCTCTCCTTGCACCTCTCTCACATTGGCCCCGACAGCTTCCTGCCTGCTCTGGGGGCGAGGTGCTGCTTTTTGCCGGCAATCACACAAATACATTGATAACACAACAAAAAACATGCTAGGTTGCGTTAATAAAAAAAGAAGATCCCAATCATACTTTGTCACTATCTAATATGCTGATCCATATTTATCGCATCTCAATTCTCCTCACCGCCATTTGCTTCGCCTTTTTCTCTTCCGCTGTTGCAAACGAAGGAAACGACTCTCCTCAGAGAAACGAGCCCCCCACTCCTTCTCTCGCTGCATCCCAAAGCGACCAGAAGATTCTCAGCCTTGACAACCTGATCAAGATTGCCTTGGAAAACAACCGTAAGATAGAGGTCGTACGACAGAAGCTGGCCCAGAGTCAAGGTCTGCTCACCCAGGTACGATCGGGCTACCTGCCACGTCTGGCAATTCAAGGGCGTTACAATTACACAGAAAGAAAAGATTCGGCCCTGTCTGAAGGATTTGAGAATACCAGCAGTAGCGGAGGGCAAATAACGGCGGACTTCAATGAGACTGAAACGGATGATGTTGTGCACGGATCGGTCAACCTTTCTCAGCTCATCTATGACTTCGGCAAGACAACAGGCAGCATTGACGTTGGAAAATCAAACCTGCAAGCAGCGGATGCGCATCTCCAAAGACAGGTACAAACCATTGTCTTTCAGGTGAAGGAGGCATACTACAATGTCCTTGAAAAGAGGCGCTTGATCGAAGTTGCCGCTGAATCCGTGAAAAGTTTCGAACAGCATCTGGAGCGGGCAAAGATCTATCACAAGGCTGGGGTACGCACCCGATTCGATGTCATCAATGCCGAGGTGGAACTGTCAAACAGCAAAATGGGTCTGCTGCGGGCCCAATATAATTTCAAAACAGCACGAGTTGCGCTGGTGCAGGTGTTGGGTATACAGCCCAACCAAAACCAATACACCTTAGACAGTGATGACCTGCCACTCGATAACATTCTTGAATCTATGCCCCCTCTGCCCGACACCCTTGACAACCTGAAAAAAGAGGCGATAAAACAACGGCCTGACATCATTCAGCTTCATCTTTTGACAGAGGCCGCCAAGGCCAATCTTGCCCGAATCAAAGGGGACTACTGGCCATCCATCTCGGCCGAGGCCAAGTATAATGAGTATGATACTGATCTGTCCCTGTATAAAGACAGCTGGGAAGTAGGCATTGCCTGTACCTGGGAGTTGTTTTCAGGATTCCAGACTCAAGGCGCCGTAGCCGAAGCGATGGGGCGCCTGCTTGAAAACAAAGCCCAACTGCAAGACCTGGAATTAACAGTAGCAAGAGAGGTTACAGAGAGCTACCTGCAAACGGATGAAAACCGGGAAGGCGTTCAAATAGCATTACAGACCTTAGAACTTGCCAAAGAAAATCTGCTCCTCGCAGAGAAGAGGTATCAGTCCGGATCATATGATGTGATCGAATTCAATGACGCTCAGCTCAGCCTGACCAGAACGCAAAACGAACTTGTGGTGACCTACTATGGATATCTTACTGCCCTGGCCAGCGTCGAACACGCCATTGGCCGCCTTGCTCCGAAAACATTGAATTAATTTCCCCGCAAGAAGCTCGCCCACACCTTCAGCCGCGAACCAACCCCGTACCCCGCATTCAGGAAAGCGGCACGCAACACCACCATTCGCGGCTGAAGCCGGCTCCAACAATAAAGCCCACCTTCCTCGACTCGCTTCCCGC
Source organism: Pseudomonadota bacterium (assembly GCA_018817385.1). GTDB lineage: Bacteria > Desulfobacterota > Desulfobulbia > Desulfobulbales > Desulfocapsaceae > Desulfocapsa. The sequence continues at coordinate 15,326 of JAHIUA010000028.1, read as the reverse complement.
GACCCTGCTAGTCGCCGGCTGTCAGCAAGAGCGGGAGGAGAAAAGGAGGAACTACAAAAAAATGCTTCTCAAACGCTCCGATATCATAGCCCTTCCCCTGAGGTCTGACCTCGCCCCTCTGATCTGAGAGTATCGCCTGGGCAGACAAATCCTGACCACTATCTATGGCCGGGCTTCCCTGGAGCAGGACATGGGTCCAGGTGAGTCCCCCATTGTCACGAAGTGGTCCCAGGAGAGGATCGCGCCTTGCCAAATCTGTTCCGTGACTGAGATTGCAGCTCCCGTCACTGTCCAGATTCCCCCCCAGGGACTCCAAAGGGGAATAGAGCAGGCAGTCCCTCCCCTCATTGCCTGCGACAAGGCTGTTGATACTCATCACTTGCCCCTCGTTAACCAGGCCTCCCCCTGACCCGTCGACCTGATTTTCGGCAATGGTTGACTGAACAACTTCGAGGACACCGCTGTTATGGATCCCGGCCCCCTGGGGAAGCGCATTACCTGCTATCCTGTTCCTGCTCACCGTGGTATTTTTAAGATACATTCCCCCCTGATTCCAAAGACCGCCACCACCGACACTCCCATTCTCGGCCACCGTTGTTCCATCCAGCCGCATGCTGGACCCAAGACCGTTCCAGATGGCACCGCCCATGCCTGCGGTGTTGGCCAAGAAGGAGGAATTAATCAGGCTGCAGTCACCCCGGTTATAGAGCGCCCCACCACCGCTCATATCAGCTCCAGCGAGCACATGGTTATCCATGGCCGTCACTGCCCTCAGGGTCAGCAAGCCGCTGTTCCGAATGGCTCCGCCCCCCCTGTTCGAATCTTGGGAATCAAGCCCCAGGCTTCCGTTCTGAAGGCCAAGATTCTTTATCAGCACACGACTCTCTGTGCCATGGATATCAAAGATTCTGTCCAGTCCCCCGCCGTCAATGACAGTAACTCCTGCCCCCCCTCCCGAAATCGTCACTGATTCTCTGATATCAAGATCACCAGTAGCAGCCTCATCTTCTCCAAAACCGCTCTCTTCGAGCAGATAGACTCCGGAAGAAAGGGTAATCGTGTCAGCACCTGGCAGGCTGTTCGTCTCTTCAATGGCTGCCCGTAATGTACAGAAGGGGAAGACGTAAAAGGGAGGGACAAAAATGACATAGGCCACACAGAGCCCATTTCCCGGGCTCAAATCAGGCACATCAGCCCTGGAATTAACAGTGAAGCTGGCCGCGACTCCATTCCCTGGAGAGAAGGTAAAAAAAAGACAAACAAAAAAGAGAACAGCCAGCAGCAACCCGTTATCATTTTTGTTTTTTGTCATTTCCATATCTACCTGTTTTCCCGGCATGAATTCACCCACTGACCTCATGTGGAAACAACCATCACTGGACCTCTTCCAGAAAGACCAAAATATCTGCCACGTCTTGATCGGAAAGACGTTCTTGCGGATAGGACGGCATAACAGGCGACCTCGAATTTCGCACCTTTGCCTGCAACTTCCAATACCTTAAGCCCAGGCCCCTGAGCACAGGACCCCGGCCACCTGTCCCATCCTTTCCATGGCAACCATCACAGTGCTGCATGGCAAACCAGCGGGCCCCATCCGAGCCATTCCCTTCAGGGGGGGGCACTACAAGAACAGAGAAACAAACAACTCCCAACCAGAAAGAGGACACTCCCTGTACCTATGACTTTCAGCACAGCATCTCGCACCATCGCCCCCTTGAGGAGATTTTCTTGGCAAGATAACGCCTATCAGCTATCCCTGGGAGCCTGTCGGACTTAGACATAAATCCAAGAGACTCCTTGCCATATTATATGGTCAGCTTTCCAAATCGCAAAGCAAAAGCAGTGACATGAGGTTGTCCGAGAAGAAACATTTCTTCCCAAATCGACAACTTCTCAAAAAATCAGCACAGCCATCTGTCTGCTATTGCGACCATTGTTTTTCGAGCATTGCAAAAAGTTGGGGAGAGAGATCATTCCACCAACAGAGGATCCCTGCTGATCAAGGAGGCTGCCCAAAATGTCCATCCCAGGACGATAAGACCAATCATGACAAAGGAAGGGGCCAGCCCCAAAAGATCGACGCTGATCCCTGCCCCCAGTGCCCCCAGGAGCACCCCCATGCTCATGGCCAGGTTAAAAATGCCCATCATGCTCCCCTGGCCATACCGCCGCCCCTCTTCTGTAGCCAGAGCCCCCAGAACCGGCCAGATAATAGCCTCCCCGACTCCGAGAATGGCAAAGAGAAGGAGGAGCCAGGCAAAACTCCCAGCCAATGGAACCAGGCACATCACCCCGCTCACCACCAGACAGCCGACCTTCAACAGCCAGACCTTGTTGCTGCGATCAGCAAGCTTACCAAAGGAAGTCTGGAGCAGGGCGTTGACAAAGGTTCGGCAGGCAATCACTATTCCGATCTGCAGTCCACTTGCCGCAAACCACTGATGCATGAGCAGGGGGAGAAATGCCATGGTGGGAACCATAATAATCATGGTCGACATCCGGGCCATAAGGATGCCCCTGCTCCTCCGGCCTGCCAGGAGAGCGGTCAGGACCTGAAAGGTGCTCAACTCAGGGCCAGTCCCGCTCTGTGCAGCAGAGGCAGGCATCTGCAGTAAAACCAGGATCAGAGCAAGTGCACTCAAGGCTGCCATGGCATAAAATGCAGATTCCATGCCCCAGAAATCGGTAAAGATTCCACCCAGCAGGGGACCGGTACCAATTCCGCAGAAGATGGCAATATTGAGCATGGACATGGCCTGGCCCTCCTTGCCCTCCTCTGCCATATCTCCCATATAGGCCATGGCCACAGGCACGATCATTGCCGATCCCACCCCATGCAGGGCCCGGATCAGGATAAGATTACCGACTGAGGCGGCCTGGGGCAGAATAAGACCGATCAGGGTGTACACAAAAAGACCGCTGACCAGAAAACGCTTCCGGCCCCAGCGGTCAGAGAGGGTACCGACTATGGGCTGCAGCAGGCCGCGGCTGATGGAAAAGGCAGCGATAATCAACCCCAGACCAAAACCACTTGCCCCCAGATCGGTGGCAAAGACCGGCATCACTGGAACAATGATGCCAATGCCCAGGAGAGCGATATAGACTGACAGCAGAAGTGTGACCACCATTCGATGCGGCATATACGGAGTTCTGAGTGAACAGTTGATAGTTAAGAGTGAAAAGTATTCTCAAGAGTTCCCGATAACACTATCTCCTGACAAAGTCGAGCAGACAATAGCTCCCAGGCAGATCACCGCCATGCCCCAGAGCCACCTGTTTTCATCGTAATTTCTTGACTTTCACTCACTTAGTCTCGTACTCTGAGAGGAGAGAGATCTATTAACCAGAAACGTCCTCTGGAGGAAAGAACTGCATGCATGACGTTATGACCATCTGTAACTACTGCGGCTGTGGCTGTGGAGTCTACCTTCGGGTACAAGGGAACAGGGTCGTCGGCTCCTATCCCAGCAAAAACCACCCCATCTCCCAAGGTAATCTCTGCTCCAAGGGCTGGCACCTGCATGAGTTCATCCATTCGCCAAAGCGCCTCACCGAACCCCTGCTGCGCAAAAACGGCGCCCTTTGCCCGGCAAGCTGGGAGGAGGCCCTGGACTATACGGCAAAGGCCCTGCGCACAACTCAGGAGCAACACGGCCCTGACGCCCTCGGCATCCTGGCTTCTGCCAAGTGCAGCAATGAAGAGAACTATCTCCTTCAGAAACTGGCCCGGGCAGGCCTGCAGACCAATAACATCGATCACTGCGCCAGGCTCTGACACTCTTCCACAGTGGTAGGTCTTGCCACAAGTTTTGGAAGCGGGGCCATGACAAACTCCATAGGCGAACTGGAAGGCGCCGAGGTCCTGCTGGTCACCGGCTCCAACACCACCGAGACCCATCCCCAGATCGCCCGCAACATCTTAAAAGGCGTAGACCGGGGTGCAAAACTGATCGTCATCGATCCCCGAAAAACAGATCTGGCCCGCGAGGCCCATATCCATCTGGCCCTGCGCCCGGGCACAGACATTGCCCTCATCAACACCATGATGCGGATCATCCTCGACGAAGACCTGGCCGATGATCTCTTTATCTCCATGCGCACCGAGAACTTCACCTCCCTGCGCGACTATCTCCATCGTCTCGACCTTGCAAAAATGGCAGCGATCACCGGAATCGACCTCTCGACCATACGCGAGGCAGCCTGCACCTATGCCCGGAGCTGCAAGTCCGTGATCTGTTACTGCCTCGGAGTTACCCAGCACACCTGCGGCACAAACAATGTCCAGGCCGTGGCCAACCTGGCCATGCTCACCGGCAATGTGGAAAAGGAACACGGCGGCGTCGATCCCCTGCGTGGTCAGAACAATGTCCAGGGTGCCTGCGACATGGCGGCCCTGCCTGCTGTCCTCCCCGGGTACCAGGATCTGGCAGCTCCCAAGGTCCGGCAACGATTCAAGGCGGTCTGGGGTGTGGCCCCTCCCGAAACCCCGGGCAAGAGTCTCACCGAGATGACCCACTCCGGCAGTGAGGGAGCGATACGGGCCATGTTCATCATGGGCGAGAACCCGGTGCTCAGCGACCCGCATCAGAAGCGCGTCCAAGACACCCTGGAGCACCTCGACTTTCTGGCAGTCTCAGATATCTTCCTCACCGAGACCGCAAAGCTTGCCCACGTGGTCTTCCCAGCGGCATCCTTTGCTGAAAAAAGCGGCACCATCACCAACTCCGAACGACGGGTCCAGCTCTGTCACCAGGCCATCACCCCCATCGGCAACTGCCGCTCCGACAGCCAGATCATCATGGAACTGGGCAGACGCCTGGATTGCCCGGGAATGGATTTTGCCTCAGAGGCAGAGATCATGGAAGAGATCAGCCTCCTCGCCCCGATCTACGGCGGCATCCATTACCACAGGCTGGAAGGGAGCTGGGGCCTGCAGTGGCCCTGCTGGAACCTGGACCACCCGGGCACCACCTTTCTCCACAAATACTATTTTACCAGGGGCAAAGGACAATTCACCATCACCGAACACCAGGAACCACGTGAAGGGGTCGAAAATAAATACCCCTTCACTCTGGTCACCGGCAGAGGTTCCTATCATCACTATCACACCGCAACCATGACCCGCCAATCCAGACGACTGGTACGCGAATATCCGGAGGCGCTTGTCGAAATAAACCGGCTGGACTGTGAGACACTGGGCCTGCAAGAGGGGGAACTGGTGGAACTCGTTTCCAGACGCGGCAGGGTCCGGGTCAAGGCCCAGATCACAGAGCGGGTACAGCCCGGCACCGTCTTCACCTCCTTCCACTTCTGGGAGGTGCCGATCAACCGCCTGACCATCGATGCCCTGGATCCAAAATCCAAGTGTCCCGAGTTCAAGGTCTGTGCAGTCAATGTGCGAAAGGTGGCCAATGATTAATCTCAAAGAACTGATCCTGACCAAGGACAATCTCATCCCATTGCTCCGCAAGCTGGGCAAAGAGGCCCGGCTGATCGCACCGGTGCAGAACACCTACGGCGACACCCTGTTCACGGAAATTTCTGACCTTGATGCCACCGAGATCGATCTCAGCAACCAGCCCCAGGCCTCCCTCAAGCCATTTCTCCTCCCTCAGCAGGAAACCCTGGCCCACTACAGCATTGACCAGGATGGCTATACCTTTACCCCGCCGAAACCCGAACAGGCAACGATCTATTTCGGTGTCCGTTCCTGTGATCTTACCGCTGTCCTCTACATGGACCTTATCTTTTCCAAGCCAACAAAGGACAGCAATTACTACGCTCGCCGCAACCAGTCTCTGATCATCAGCCTGGGCTGCAACGACCCCTTTGCCAACTGTTTCTGTGAAGCCACCGGAAGCGGGCCCTCCCTGGAATATGGCTACGACCTGCAGCTCATCGATATTGGCGACTGTTATTTTGTCTCTGCCGGACGGAGAAAGGGAGCAGACCTCCTGAAGAAATGGGGCTATTTTTTCAGAGAAGTAGACGAAGAAGACCGGAAGATCCGTTATCAGCTCCTCCTTGAAGCTCGAGGAAAATTCACCAGGAACGTGCAGGTGGCCCATGCCTGCCGCAGGCTGGAAAAGCATCCGGTCCCCGAAACAATCTGGAACGCCCTCTCCCGCCGCTGCTACGACTGCGGAGGCTGTGCCTATGTCTGTCCTACCTGCACCTGTTTTTCAGTGGATGATATGGCCCTGAACGAGAGCGAGGGCCTGCGACTACGGAGTTGGGATGCCTGCACCAGCAGTGGCTTCACCCGGATGGCCGGCGGTCACAACCCCGTAGATCGTCGTCACCACGCCCTCAAACGGCGGTTTCTGCACAAACTCAAAGATGATTTCAGCCGGCACGGAAAGGTCTCATGCACCGGCTGCGGCCGCTGTATCGACATCTGCTTCGGCGGAGTCGACATCACCACCTTTATTCATCTGGTCACTACGGTGGAGGTTCCATGACAGAGAACTTTATTCCTGAGCGCGCCGTGATCCGAGAGATCATCATCGAAAATGAACAGATCCGTACCTTTCGCCTGGAACTCCTGAACAAGACCCATCCCTTCACCTTTCTCCCGGGCCAGTTTCTCATGCTCTCCGTGCCCCATTGCGGCGAGGCAGCCATCTCCATCTCCTCGTCCCCCACCGCTCTGCCCCTGATCGATCTTTCCATCCGTAAGGCAGGAGAACTGACCACTGCCATCCACGCGATGAAGGCCGCTGCCCAGGTGGGCATTCGCGGTCCCTTTGGCAAACCTTTTCCAGTGGCCAGTTTCAGCGGCCGCAACCTCCTCGTCATCGCCGGCGGCATAGGCCTGGCCCCCCTCAAGGGCGTGATTGATTACAGCCTCTTTCAACAGGAACTGGAGGAAGACTCGGTGCAGGACATGACCCTGCTCTACGGCAGCAGAACGCCCTCTGACATCGCCTTCCAGGAGGTGATAACAAAGTGGCAGGCGCAGGGTGTTGACTGCAGGCTTACCGTGGACAGGGCAGAGGAAGAATGGCAGGGAGCAGTGGGACTGGTAACAGATCTCCTGGAAGCGTGTCCCATAACAGAGAAGACAACGGCCCTGGTCTGCGGCCCGCCAATCATGATCCGCTTTGCCATTGCCCACCTCTCTGCCATGGGCTGTGCCGACGAAGCGATCATTACCACCCTGGAACGGCACATGAAGTGCGGTATGGGAATCTGCGGCCACTGTCATCTTGATGGGAGGCTGGTCTGCGTGGACGGCCCGGTTTTCAGTCTTGCCCAGCTGAAGGGTATGGAAGGGGCGGGTTGAGGGTATGCGGGTTGCGGTATGCGGTATGCGGGTTGCGGTTTGAGGTGTGCGGGTTGGGGTTTGCGGGTTGGGGTTTGCGGGTTGGGGGAAAGGGGGCCTGGTGTGGTCACCCGGATTCAAGCTGTGTTGCTATGTGTTGCATCACGATAGCCATCAAGAGTAACGAGGTCTGAATGAGTGATACTCAATCGAAATATACGATTACCTTTCTTCCGGCAAACCGGAGCATACGAGTCCATGCCGGGAGCAGTCTGATTAAGGCGGCCAGGAAGGCTGGTCTCCATATCAATGCCTCCTGTGGCGGGGCGGGGGTGTGTGGGAAGTGCCGGGTCCTCCTGGAGTCGGGAGAGGTGCGAGGGGGAAGGAGTGAGAAACTCTCTGCGGAAGACTATGCCCGTGGCTACCGCCAGGCCTGTATTGCCGAAATCCATGAAGAGATCACCGTGCGCATTCCCGAGGAATCGGGGCGCCAAAAAGGCGGTCTGAGCACCGACATCCCGCCCCGGCACCATGCGCGGATGCATATCTTTGATATGGAAGACCTCAAAAAGGAAGGGATCTTTTATCCCCCTGTGGAAAAGGTCTGTTTGGAACTGTCCAGACCGGATGTCCATGACAACCGGGCCGACGTGGGCCGGCTTATCCAGGGCTTGGCCGACCAGATGGACAGGCACCGGCTGGTCACCGGCCTCACGGTGCTGAGAAAGATCAGACGGGCCCTCAGGGAAAACGATTTCCTGGTCACGGTGACCATCGAGCTGCCGGTGAACGCCATGTCCAAAAGTCACCTCCTCAATATCCAGCCAGGCCGCTGGACTCACCGTAATTTCGGCCTGGCCTTTGATATCGGCACCACCACCGTGTACGGGGTCCTGATCGACCTCAACAGCGGCAATATCCTGGCCAAAGACTCCTGCTACAATCCCCAGATGAGCTATGGCGAGGATGTGATTTCCAGGATTATCCATGCCGAAAAGCCGAGAGGCCTGGCTATGATGCATGAGCTGGTGACAGATGCCATGAACGAGATCATCACTAAGATGCTGAAGACAGCTCCCCCCCCACCAAATTCCAGCCACGGTCCCATCACTCGGGACGAGATCAACTCCATTACCATTGCCGGCAACACCACCATGACCCATCTCCTCCTGGAGCTGGAACCGGACAATATTCGACGTTCCCCCTATGTCCCGGTCTCCACCTTTTTTCCTCCCATGCGTGCCGAAGACCTGGGCCTCACCCTGCCCCACCACTGTGTGGCCCTCCTCTATCCGGCAATCTCAAGTTACGTGGGCGGCGATATCGTCGCCGGCGTCATGGGATCGGGCATGTACCGCACTGAACTCCTCACCCTCTTCATCGACGTGGGCACCAATGCCGAGATCGTTATCGGCAACAAGGAATGGCTGGCCTGCGCTGCCTGCTCGGCAGGGCCTGCCTTTGAAGGCGGCGGCATCACCCACGGCATGCGGGCCGTGGAAGGGGCCATCAGTGACTTCAGCATCAACCCGGAGACCCTGGAACCGATGAATGTCACCGTCGGTGAGAAACCGGCCCTGGGCATCTGCGGCTCGGGGCTCCTCATTCTCGTGGCCACCCTCTTTGAACACGGGGTACTGAACCAGAGCGGAAAATTCAATGCCATTGATAATCCGCGCATCCGGGAAGGCCGCAACGGCCGGGAATACGTCCTGGCCTGGAAGGATGAATGTGCGGCCGATCACGACATCGCCATCAACGAGGTGGATATCAACAACTTTATCCGGGCAAAAGGTGCCATCTTTGCCGGAATCACCACCCTCCTTGAGCTGGTAGGGCTGCAGGTAAGCGACCTGGAACAGATCATCCTGGCCGGCGGTTTCGGCTCCTTTATCGATCTCGACAGTGCCATGACTGTGGGTCTGCTTCCGGAAGTGGACCCGGACAAGGTTCTCTATGTGGGCAACGGCTCCCTCATGGGTGCCTGGATGAGTGAACTCTCCAACCATATCCGCAAGGATGTGGTCGAGGTGGTGCGCAAGATGACCAGCTTCGAGCTCTCCGAGGTCCCCAGCTTCAAAGATCAATACGTGGCCTCCATCTTTCTGCCCCACACCGACCTCAGCCTCTTCCCCAAGGTCGAGCAACGGAGAACCCTTCGCTGATGTCGAATAGTGGAGAGGGACTGGACCAGCAGCAGCCCATGAATTTACACAACAAAACAGACCATGCCCAGCTCCGCAAAGGGTTCACCCTGGTCCTTTCCGGTGGTGCCGCACGGGGCTATGCCCACGTCGGCGTCCTCTCCTATCTCTTGGAAAGGGGGCTGCTGCCGGATGAGATCATCGGCACCAGCATGGGAGCGCTGATTGGCGCTGCCTGTGCAGTCGGTCTCGGCCCAGATGAAATAACGAATCATATCATAAAGTTCTCGAAACTGAGCCGCTGGCTGAGACCTTCACTGTCCCATCCGGCACTGCTTGATTCCCACAAACTGGAGAAGATTTTCCACGGCCTGTTTGGAGAACAGGGCATGGAGGATTCTAAAATTCCCCTGAAAATCATTGCCACGGATTTCAACAATGGTCAGATTCGTGTTTTTCAGGCCGGGGACTCCGTCCTCATTCACCAGGCCGTGTCCTGCTCCATGTCGATTCCGGTCATCTTTCCGCCAGTGCCGTTGGAAAACACCGCCTATGTTGACGGTTTTCTCTGCGCCAACCTGCCGGTACAGCAGGTATCGGATCCCGAAAAACCCATCATTGCTGTTGATGTCATGTCTGCCCGTGCCAATGGACCCTATCAGCCAGAGCATCCCTCATGGCTCGAACTTCCGGGTGAGATTATAGAGATGTATGAACGCAGTTTCTACCTGATGGTCCAGAATCAGACCCGCACGGCCTGTGCACAGCAACAAAATATTATCTCACTGCAACCAGAACTGGCCGAATTCAATCTCTATGATTTTGACAAGGTCGAACCGATCATAGCCAAGGGGTACCAAGAGGCAGTGGCTGTCCTTGGCTGAAGGCAACAGGGGTCAGCCCACCCTTGGTCGGCTAACGAAAAGAACATTTTGTCGGTATCTGCTATGGGATGGGGTGTTGCTGGAGGGGGGAGAAAGAAAAGGCAGTGATGTCCCTGGTGGCTGAAAGTACCTTAGAAATTCTTTTCCTGTTTTTTTGGAAAAAATTTGGTGAAAGTACTTTCAGCCCTCAAGGGGATACTGTATTGGGTGCCGGCGTACCGTTCCATCACCAGTGTTAGTTTTGTATCGGAATCGCAGTGGCTTCAAATCCATACTTGCTGAGTATTTTTTGGCCCTCGGGCGATAGAATATACATGGCCAGACGCCAAGCCTCATTCACTGCTCCGTCCCTCACCAAAAGACCATAATCGGCTCCTACAGAAAGTTCTCCAGGTATCCTGATGATTTTGAGGGCTTGCACTTCTTTTTGTGCCAACACGGCATTGGTACAGTAGGTCAGAAAGACATCAGCCTTCTTCTCCCCCATAACCCAACCGTATGGATTATGACCTGCGGGAGCCTTCTCACTGTCTGGGCCGCCAGTGAGCTGGAGCGCCTTTCCGGAAAGGGTTGCAAAGCTGCCCGCCTGTATTGTATCTGCCTTTGTAAAGAGTTCCCAGGCATAGTCTCCGCTTGGATCTGCCTTTGGTGTCGAAGTCCCCACTCTGACAGTTGAGTCCATCAGGGTATGCAAAAGAGTCTCTGTTGTTATCTCTACATCAGGCTGAGCCAGGGCACAAAGCTGATTACGGGCAAACAGCACAACAGGACTTCCCCAGCCACTGGCTGCGAGTTTTTCGGGGTGAGCCATATTCGCAGAGGCAAAAACGTCTGGACTTTCCCCTCCTTCAATGGCCTTGCGCAAGAGACCACTAGGGCCAAATTTGGTGGTTACTTTGGCCTGATAGGTCTGTTCATAGGAAGCCACAACATCACCAAGGGCAGCCTTCAAGCTCCCGGCAGCATAGAGCTTTAAGGCATCTGCCGATGCAGACAAAGGCATCGCCAGGACAAGAAAAACAACAACGGCCACGTAATTTCGATAACTTTTCACACGTACTCCTTTTCTGTTTAACATCATGTCTCAGCCACCGGCTTATCCGGCGGATTTTTTGCTCAGGATACTGTTCTTGCCACCAAAGAAGGCTCCAGTGCGACTGACAACGGCTTTCATTTCCAATGCCCGTTACACCCGTAGCCTCCCAAGCCAGCACCCGGCGTTGTGCGTATCATTATGCGTAATGACATGAACGTCAACAAAATTTCCGCCTCCAACAATCAATAAAGGCCGAGAACGGACTGGCCCCCTGACATGATAAAAATGCCCCACTCCTCTCCCCCGCCCCAATCGCTCATAACGGATAAGGCAGGCTGAGATGGAACGTATCAAGAAGACGAGCATCCAATGGCAACCAGTGCAAGGCATGGATACGCAGGTAACCCGGCTCACCAGAAAGCCTCACCGCCAAATAAACCTTGCCGACACCTTGTGGCTCAAGGGCATAACATTGCCTCGCGTAGCCATCGACACCAAAAGATATTTCTTTTTCCAGCAGAGGGTTGGAGCGGGAGGGAGACAACTCAACAGCGGCAACATCCACATGGGATGTCCCACCTTTTTCCACACCGAGACAGAAAAAAGAAGCACTCTCCGAGACGGAAAACGGAGGGGCCATAGTGACCCATTTATAGATACGCCCTTTCCAGTCATTGGCCTCCAATGCGTTTTGCAAGACCACTCTGCCATCCTGTTTCTCAGACAACTCCATGGTACTCGCAACTGGCGTGTTGTCGACAGTATACATTTCCAGTGCATTGGCGAAGAGCTCATACACGGATCGCTGAGGGGTCTCTTTCCCTGTGGCCCATATCTTCGCCTTCCCGAGATCAATCGTTGAGACTATCCTTGAATTCTCTTGTTTCATCGGCTCAGAAAGGATTGCCTGCAGCGGCACAGGTTTCAGGCTGTAACATGCCGCCAGAAAAAGGAAAAAGATGATAAGCACATGCAAGCGTGTCCTTTTCTGCTGCGAAAAAATCAACACAAAAGAACCGACAAATAACAAACCAGCCAACAGCGCCCCATGGGAAGCAAAAGGATTGGACAGGCTGCGAAGGAAAGGAGCAACAACGGGTAAGACCTTGTATGGCATTGCAAAATCTCGTTTGACATCCGGCAAATACAGCAAAAGCAAAAAAAACGTCAGCACGGGTATGACACTGAGAAAGAGAAAAAACCAACGGTTGACAGGACTGGCTCTATCAAAAAAACGAGCCAGAAGAGGGATCGAGAGCGGAACGCCGACCAGCATCATTCTTCCGGGCATTGCGGCGCCATCATAAAAGGACGAACTCGAGCACGATGTGACGAGAATCGCCAGGAAGATCAGGAGAACCATTAGAGAGAATTCTCGATTCTCCCGATCAAAGACGATTGACCAGATAACAACCCATAGACTGCAGGAAATTATTGGCAGGACAGTGACCAGTCCACGGCTACCGCCGATATACGTGAACATGGCAAGAGGCTGGTTGAAGAATCCTGACGAACTGTACCCGGTACCGGAATCGAACAGATAAAAACCCAGCACAACATAAAAGCCACCGACGACTAACACACCCAAGAGAAAGATCGGAAGCAACCACTTCCTGAAAACCTGGTGTTGAAACCTATACCCCTGCAAGAGAAAGAAACAGGCTCCGATTGCACTGATGGGGAGAAAGCGAACATGAAGCCAGGGCAACCCCAGACAGCAAACCATGGCCCCAAAAAGGGAAAGGCGTGGTGATCTTTTCACTGCCAGGACACTGGCTGCGAGAAAAATCGTCAGCGTCGCACCAGCGGTTTCGGGTAAGGCCCTGCTGGCATAGATCCCCCATAAGGTACTGAGCCAGAACAGGCCACACAACAAAAAACTCGACCGCTTCCCTGCCCCCACCAGCTGACTCAAGAGTATCATGCCGCCACAGCCCAAACCCGCCAGCATTCCAAGAACCAGATGACGGAAGAGCACACCGCCGGGAACCGTAAAAGAGAGTAAAAATGAAAGGCCGAAAGGATGCCACGAGTAATAATGTCCCCCCCTGGAGTTGGGGGATATATGCATATAATCTTTGCCGCGAGTCGCAACAATCGACTTTTCGTTTTCATCCAGATTATTCAAGATATCCAGATCATGATCCAAATAAAGACTATTCGCCTGAATGAGATAATGGCCTTCATCTCCACTATGGGCGCCACAGGAAAGGGTAAAATAGTAGCCCGTAAGCCAAAAAAACAGAGACATCAAAAAAATAACGAGGAACACTGTCTTCAGAGGCGTCAGATGCAAAAGAACAGGACGTTGGGAAGGAAGACCCGGCAAACGATACAAAGCCAAAGCAAATATCATTGCAGGAATATAAATAAAAAAATTAGCGAGACCATGATATGGGGTGAATGGCCAGAGGAGAAAAATGACAAAGGTAAAAGGCAAAAACAGTAAAGGAATGCAAGTTCTTTGCAAGGAGACGTCACTCTCGCATTTTCCCTCACCGGCAGTACCCATCAGCAAATATGCCACCCCAGGGAGCAAAAGACTGACCAGCAAGAACAACCCCGTGAGATACTTGTTGGGCCATACCCAGGCCATCTCTCCAGCCGGAACAGAAAGATGAATCGACAGGCCATCTACATACAATAATAAAAGAAAGGAAAACAGCAGCACAGTCACTATCCAGGCAGGCCATTTCTTTTTTAAAAATCCAACAGCTCTATCCATCTTTAACCCTCTTGTGGAGATCGGCCAGCAATTATTTTCCATAAAACAATTTCGCCAGGAGACCCAAGCGAGCACTCTTTTTTCTGCAGAGCAAGGACAACAAAACAGCTTTGGCAGCCACTCCCCTTTCCGGCCTTCGAAATATACCCCTGCTGACGGCTCCAGAGAAACGCTTTCAAGGTCGCAACTATACCATCTCGTCGTGGATTTCTATGGAGTTAGCGCACTCTTCGAGAAGATACCTGTCCGCTTCTATCAATATTGCCTTATACCTTCCTCGGAATAATTGGCCATCGGTCTGATGCTACCGATTGAAGCGCGGGCTAGGAGTCTGTCGGATTTAGAGAATCGTAGCGAAAATTAGAGAAATCGAGACCAGATTTTCATGGATTTGAGGCGAATAGCAGACCTATTTAACGAAAAGCCATGGGAATATGGGCCGATTTGTCCAATTTGCAGCAGATTTATGTCTAAGTCCGACAGGCTCCTAGAGACCCACGTTACCATAACGCATGCCCCGAGAGAGAGTGCCGTCTGGAATGTGAACCATCAACTGGCAGTGATTCGGGCATCAGACAATGCGCTGAGAGCCTAAGCTTCCAGAACCCTGCCACCTCCTCAAGAACCTTGATGACGACCTGATACTCTTTGGCAGAAAGAAAGATACCCTCCGCCTCCGGTTCCTGACACGATACCAGGCCTGGGAAATTCTATGCGTTATGGCCTGGCCATGAATGCATGTAACCCCAATTACAAAAAAAGCCAAGAGCGTACTTCGTCACGTTATCCGACCCCCTTTGTCTTCATATAGAGATAAAAGAAATTGCATGACGACACGACGCCATCTTGATTTTTCCCGCTGGCAAAGAAACGTCTTGTTACCTGGTTAGATGGAATCCGACTAACCAGGTAACAAGACTAGACAATGCGTACGGAAAAGAAAGATTTATTGATTTTTGATCGACGAGAAGCTATGTATTAACTACTTGAAATATATTATTTAAAAACAACCATACTGATTACAATTATCAACTACCTGGAGCATTTGATTTTACAGGAATCTTACGGGCAAATGCGGAACGCTTGGAGGCCGAACAAAAATTTTTCGGCAAATGCGTTCGAGGCCTAAACCACGTTGAACTGAACCGCTGGCGCGGAAAAGACATCCCGGCCCCCACCTCCTGTTTTTATTCACTCTTCTGATTTTATTCAGTAAAATATCTCTTGAAGGACAACTATTCCGGTTGCCCCAATCCATCACGGAGGTATTTTA
>JAHIUA010000006.1 GCA_018817385.1 Pseudomonadota bacterium | reverse complement strand
AGTACAGCGGTAATTGCAGCAGTCAGAGTAGTCTTACCATGATCAATATGACCTACGGTACCTACATTGACATGCGGTTTAGTCCTTTCAAATTTTGCTTTTGACATAGTCGTAGTCTCCCCTGGCCGTTTGTTTGCAATCTTCTTTAATGGTCGATGGAGCCCACGACCGGAGTTGAACCGGTGACCTCATCCTTACCAAGGATGCGCTCTACCAACTGAGCTACGTGGGCCTAAATTTAAAACAAAAAAACAGATATTTTGTGGAGCGGGAAACGAGACTCGAACTCGCAACCCTCAGCTTGGAAGGCTGATGCTCTACCAATTGAGCTATTCCCGCAACAATATCTGCCTTGGCTGCAATAAGAAAAAAGGTGGTGGAGGGGGGAGGATTCGAACCTCCGAAGTCTCTGACGACAGATTTACAGTCTGTTCCCTTTGGCCACTCGGGAACCCCTCCACTGACTTACAACAACGAAACCTTTTATCTCTAAACAGTATATTTCATACAATACTTATTCAGTAACGCAAGCATCAATATCTGGAGCTGGCGATGGGACTTGAACCCGCAACCTGCTGATTACAAATCAGCTGCTCTGCCAATTGAGCTACGCCAGCGTACAAGCTGGAAGAATATACCCAATTGATTCATGAATTACAATGTTTTTTTAACATCTCATCTCTTTTTCACGACGACAGAAAAATAACCTACGAAAAATACGCTCTTTTTTTCCTTTTTTTTCCTAAAACATCCTTGGATATTTTAGGAAAAAAAAGGCTGTGTCCTGAGACACAGCCTTACCACCTTTTTCAGGAGGACACTTTAGCTATCAAGAGGATTCTTGGTAAAAGCGCTCTCTCTATACTTCTCAAAGGTATATGCAGTGGTACGATACACAAGATGAGCAAACTTAGTATAGGGCATATACATGAAAAGCATCATAACGGCTACAAGATGGATGTAATACATGATGTAACCTGGTGCTGCAAGTCCAGCCCAACGTAATACTTCTGCAAGTAAACCACTCACACCAACGGCCATGATTTCCCAGATAAGGAACCAGTCATAAAATGTTGGCGTAACCCCGCTCGCAGCTTCAGCCTTGGCACGATTGATCCAGAGGATGCCGACACCTACGATCATGGCAACCGCTGAGACGTTGGCAAGAATCTTTATCGGATTCCACACAGACATAGGTCCATGCAGACTTGGGATAAATAAGCCAAAGACATCGTTAGCAAGGGCCGACCAGATGGTAACAACCAAAAGGCCCATAAAAGCAAGCATCAGAGGCAGATGGCCGGTCACTCGATCTATATTGGTTTTACACTCCCTAAAACGAGCATGCTGCACAATTTCAATGATCGAAGGCCAGATGAACTGCTGAACCATCTGCACCAGGGACGGTTTGAAATTGGAATTCACACCTTCATTCTCGGCCATTTTGTTCCACATGGTGGTCACACCTTTATAACAGGAAAAAACGGCGAGGCCAGCGGCGGCAAGCATGAAGGTATCAATAAAGGCAACATTTTTGGTTAACCAGTGAAAGTCCCAGTGACCGAAGAAATGCTGGTATCCATATTTTGTAAAATCCTCAACAGATGGGATGCTCATTCCACCTGAAATCAACCAGAATACAAAAATCGTAACTGCTGGAATTGCAATGAGGGTAGGAAGTCCTTTGGCACTCGAGGCCAACTTTGCAAGTCCAGTGGGCCAACCATAAAAAGTATAGGCGTATGAACGAATAGCACCGAGAACATCGCCAGGCTTAGCGCCACGGGGACAATATGCAGTACAATCACCACACTGATGGCAGAGAAATACATCGGCATCGGCAACAAGCTTATCCTTCATACCCCACTGGGACCAGATCATCTCTTTACGCGGAAAGGGCTTATCGTCGGTTGACAGCGGACAAACGACAGAACAGGTGGCACATTGATAACACCTTTTCATCGTGTCACCGCCCGCTGTTTTTAGGTACTTAATAAAATCGAGATCCGGCTGCACATTCATGATTCTTCTCCTCCTGTTCAATTATCAAGGCTTTTCAAATAAGATATAAAAGCGTTAGTCTTTAATTAAATGACAAAAGGGTACTGGTGTTCTTACTTAATTGCAAGCAGAGTCCCACCAGTACCTGATAAAAACTGAACTAGAAGCCCTTGAACGGATTCGCGCCAAGCCCTACGATTTCATCGACGAACTCATTAATAAGATCAGGAATCTTATCGTAATCAGTAATGGCCACCTGCTCAGACCGAACACGCTCAGGCTCAAGGCCAAGGGTGGACAGGGTATCACCAATGTTTGCCATACGGGTATTGGCGATCTCTGATCCCTTAACAAAGTGGCACTGATAGTCATCACCATACTTACAGCCAAGGAGCATGGCACCGTCCAGACCTGCAGAGAGGGCATCACGAATCCAGGCCATATTCACGGATCCAAGACAGCGCACCGGAATAAAACGAATCATGTGGTTCAGTTTATGTCTACGCATACCCGCCATGTCAAGGGCAGGATACGCATCGTTCTCACAGGCAAAGACGAGAATACGTAATTTATCGTCATCTTCTTCAGGCACTTCGATGGCCTTGATCATAGAACCGATGAGATCAATGTTATAGTCCTTGAAGCCGATAATACGCTCAGGACACGCTCCCATACAGGTACCGCATCGACGACAGCGCGTCGGATTTGGTAAAGGTGTTCCCTTATCATCATCATCAAGGGCGCCAAACGGGCATTCTTCTGTACAGCGTTTACACTGGGTACATCTCTGCATGAAAAACTCAGGGAAGGTCTTATCGCCGGAACGGGGATGAACAGAGACACCGCGATCGGAAGACTCGATACACTGAATGGCCTTGAGAGCAGCACCGGTAGCATCGTCCATGGTTTCCTGCATATTCATCGCCTTCCGCACACCACCACAGGCATAAACACCTGTCCGTCGGGTTTCATAGGGGAAACAGATGAAGTGAGAATCAGCATAGCCGTCAAAGAGATCCAGATCAAGAAAAGCAGGTCCCTGACGATAGGCTAGATTAATGGTATTTTCAAGCTTGGTGGTCGGGACCATACCAGCAGCAAGGACAACCAAATCTACATCCAGATCCAGATCTTCACCAAGAAGAGTGTCTTTGGCATGAACAGTTCCACCTTCCACACCGGTAACAGTGGCCTTGGTCAGGAAGATGCCGTCGTCCTCTTGAACACCTTTGTAGAAGAGCTCCATGTGACCAGGGGTACGCATGTGCTGATAAAGGATATATGCCTTGGCATCAGCGTTGCTCTCGCGAACATACTTGGCTTGCTTGAGAGCGACCATAGAAGTAACAGAGTTACAATAGGGAAAATCCTGATCGTTCTCTTCGCCACCTGGACTCATGACAAAAGCAACAGAGTTGATTCCATCAAGCTTTCCGTTTTTGGCCATGGCCTCAAACTCAGCATTTGTGACGACTTTATCATTGGTACCATAGCCGAGATGGGTAAACTCTGAAACATCTGCAGGGACCCAACCAGTAGCAAGTACGACAGCTCCAAAGGTCTCAGCATCCGGATTTTCTTTGCCATAGGCTTTCAATCCAGCATTCGGATTTGCAATTGTACCCTTATCAATCAGGTCCTGCTGATCGACCGTAATCTTTTTCGGAGCTGTCCATTCAGATGTTGCACCGGTGGCCTTGAGGGTCACCTTAAACGCACCAGGAGCACCTCCTATACGGGCGACCTCAGTTCCGGTTTTAACAGTGATATTTGTATCAGCAGCGACTGCAGCCACCATAGAGGCAATGGAATTGTCCTCAAGTTCGGCATATGGATATGAGGTGGGGAACTGCTTCGCCCAACCAAGTGCCTTTCCGCCCAGAACATCGGCCTTTTCAATGATGGTTACTTTTGAACCTGCCTTGGATGCCTCTATTGCAGCAGTAATACCGGCAATACCACCACCCATCACCAGGATATCCTTGTTCATGGACTCGAGATGAAAGGCTTCAGGGAGGGCGGTTTTAGCAGCACGAGCACAGGCCATGCGGACATAATCGGATGCTGTCTCCTGCAACCATTCCTGATGGGACTCTTCCTGGCCTTCCTCGGCAGCGCCAGCCACCCAGATTACCTGCTCACGGAGGTTTGCACGGACAGTGATGGATTCATCGCCAAAAGAAAATTCTCTCTGCATTACACGTGGAGAACAGGCACAGATATTAAAGGTATTTACCCCTTCACTGTTTTGCTCATTCTCGAGAAACGCTCTTCCTTCAGTGCCGCAAAGACACGGATGGGTCTTGCACTCCTGCGACATCTCACCGGTGACTACTGCGGAAAGCTCTTCAATATTGAGGGCTTCTCCTATGCCGCAACCAGTGCATATATATGTACAAATTTTCTTATTCATTAATAATTACCTCCTGGAAACCTGAATTGCCTTCAAGGCAGCAGCGGTAGCTGACTGATTGCTAGTAACAACATCTGCGGCTCTGCATGCACAGCCTGCGGATAACACACCACTTTCTGGATTCGAGATAACAAAACCGCTCGGATCCATATCCAGTGCAACAGAAGCGGCTTCAGCACCAAGGGTTGGCTGCATACCGGTTGCCAGAACTGCCATATCAACGGTCTGTTTGATTTTCTGGCCAGTGACCGCATTTTCAGCTACCACGGTTACAGAACCGTCAGACTCGGGAATAATCTCCGCTACTTTGCCTTTGATGAACGTTGAATTAGGGTCGTTCATCAGTTTCTCTCGAAATTTTTCATATTTCCCTGGAGTACGAAGGTCAATATAAAAGACATAAATCTTGGCTTCTGGATAACGCTCTCTGATATAAGTCATCTGTTTGAAGGTGGCCATACAACAGACATAGGAGCAAAACTCCAGATGGTTTTCATCCCTGGAACCTGCACACTGCACAAAGGCAAAAGAGTTAGGTTCTTTATTGTCACCAGGACGAAGAATAGCACCGTTCGTTGGTCCGCCGGGAGCAGCCATACGTTCAATCATCATATTGGTAACGATAGAAGGAGATTGACCGTATTTAAGGTTATCCATCTTTGTAGGATCATAAGGAGTCCAGCCAGTGGCCCAAATAATGGAAGCGACATTAATGACTTTGGTATCAGGGCGCATATCAAGATCTACTGCATTGTATTTACAGGCAGACTTGACCGCTGCGGCACCTTCTGCGGAAAGAGCATCCTTGTTTATGACATAACGACGAGGGAAGGCCATCTCATGGGGAAGATAAGCCGCTTTAGATTTGTTCATCCCGAAGTTGAATTCGTTATCAATTTCGTCAGGACAGGCTGTTGCACACTCACCACAAGCGGTGCAATTACTATTCACATAGCGTGGAGTCGTCTCCAGGGTAACCTCATAGTTACCTGGATCACCTGAAACAGCCTTGACACTGGTCATGGTGTAGGTACGAATTCTCCGATTGTCCTTGATACGTTTAAAGTTGATTTCCAATCCACAACTCGGGGGACACAGCTTAGGGAAATACTGATTCAGCTGTGCTACACGGCCACCAAAATAGGCATTTTTTTCGACCAAAAACACATCATTTCCGACTTCAGCGGCTTCGAGGGCTGCGGTGAGCCCGCTGATACCACCGCCTACGACCAAAATTGCACCAGAGGTGCCTTGCTCGTCAGTCATACCAACCTCCATTAGTACTCTTAATATTTACCTTTGAAGCCCCCTCGTTTATTCTGCACAAGCGCAGTCATTAAAGGAGAGCATCATTTCCAAACAACACAACCCGAAGGTTTTTTTAAAAATTGTATTTCATCAGAGTCAAGGATGATTCCATCCCCCCCCTTGACTCTGATCAAATACAATCAGTAGATAGTAAAAATCTCCAGGAATCCGAAGACTCCTGGAGATTTTTAATTCATGCGTATGATCTATCCCGGTAACACTAAACAACTACCCGGAATAAGTACCCTTACGAAATAACTTTCATGACAAAAGTATAAAATCATTTCTCAGGTACTAAACGCCCTGAGATTACAGCCAGGGGTCAGTCTCTACGATGTTGATGCATTCAACCTTCTCACACAGCCATTCCTTTGTATCAGGATTGAAGGTTGAGTTAACGAAGCACTTCCAGTTTTCGTCATCAACGGCCGGGAAGTCAGATCTGTAGTAGAATCCTGGGTAACGGGACTCTTCACGGAACTGAATGTGACGGATATGCATCTCAACACACCAGATACGATGATAGTTCTCCCAAGCGCGAAGGAGCTCATGGAGATCACCGGCAGCCATCTTCTCAGCATCTTCACGGAGAAGCTTAAGGAGATCCATACAGATACCCAGCAGTTTGCCAGAGGTCATGTAATAGGTCGCAACACCACCACCATACTCATCGGTGGCTTTCATGAGACGCATCATGATACCTGCTGGTTTGCAGTAGGCGGGATTGACGTTAGAAGCAGTACTGAGGCCCTGATTCTCTTTATACAGCTTAACGGGTGCATAAACTTCGTCTGCCAGTTCCTGAGCGGTCTGTTTCAACTCGGGTTTGAAGTCAGCATTGTCACGGCAGAATTTTACCAGCTGCTTGGCAACGATACGTCCCTCAGCATGGGCACCGGAAGAGAACTTATGACCGGAAGCACCAACACCATCACCAGCGGTGAAGAGACCATCTACTGTGGTCATACGGTTGTAACCCCATTTGTACTTATGGGCGCGGGAATCATTGGCGACATCAGGTACCCAAGCTTCATTGGGACCAGAGGTCCAGATACCACAACAACCGGAGTGAGAACCAAGGAGGTAGGGTTCGGTAGGCATAATCTCAGAACCTACTTTCTCGGGCTCAACGTTGGCACCGGCCCAGAGACCAGCCTGGCCAACGGACATATCAAGGAAGTCTTCCCAGGCCTCAGACTCGAGGTGTTTCCAGAATTTCTTCAGATCCTTGTCATTCATTCCTGCGGCTTTACGATCATCAAGGAAGGCATTCAAGGCAACATCGGTAGCCATGTAAATGGGTCCGCGACCTTCTTTCAGCTCATTGATCATCAGGTGATTTCGCAGACAGGTAGGAGTAACAGCAGAGGCTCCGTAAGGCATGAACTTGGAAAGCTCTTCTTTTACTGCAGCACTGTTTGCATAGAACTCACCAAGACCGTTCTGTACTTTGGCCTTGAAGAGAAGGAACCAAGCACCAACAGGTCCGTAACCGTCTTTAAATCGGGCAGGGGTGAAACGGTTTTCCATCATGGTCATGGTAGCACCAACCTGACCACACATGGTGTAGGTGGAACCAGCATTCCATACTGGGTACCATGCACGACCCTTACCCTCACCGGTAGACCGGGGACGGAAGATGTTAACAGCACCACCACAAGCTACGAGAGCAGTCTTGCAACGGAAAACGTGAACTTTGTTTTCACGGGTGGAGAAACCAACAGCACCAGCGATCTGATTTGCTTTGTTTTTGTCAAGCAGCATCTTAACAATGAAGATACGCTCAAGGCAATTCTCTTCGCCCAGTGCAGCTTTAGCAGGCTCAGCAACGATGCATTTGTAGGACTCACCGTTGATCATGATCTGCCATTTACCGGTACGTACGGGGGTTCCACCCTCACGCAGAGTCGGAGCAGGCTTTGAACCATCAAGATTCTCACCGGCAGCATCTTTCTTCCAAATGGGCAGACCCCACTCCTCGAACAGCTTAACAGACTCATCAACGTGACGACCACAATCGTAGATCAGATCCTCGCGAACAACGCCCATCAGGTCATTACGAACCATCTTTACATAGTTCTCGATGGGATTCTCACCGATAAAGGTATTAATAGCAGAGAGACCCTGAGCAACAGCACCGGAACGCTCCATGGAAGCCTTGTCACAAAGGACAATCTTCATGTCATCGGTAGCCCATTTTTTGATCTCAAAAGCGGTGCCGCAAGCAGCCATACCACCACCAACGATGAGAATATCTACATCGTGCTCCACGACCTCGGGGTTGACAACGGCCTCGATTTCGCCATTGGGTTTATTTGGTAACGCCATATTCAAATCTCCTTATAGATTTAAAATATTTTTAAAATAATTCAGTCGGCTCTTCTCAACAATGTGAGGGGAGAATTATTTAGGGGTCGGCAGAGCGGACTCGAGGAAGAGACACTCATCATCCAGACTTGCACCCTTTTGGCCAGCATAAGCGTTAGCAGCACCCTCAGCAGTGGTACGAATCGGGAACTTGAAACGTTTCATGTTTCCGTTACGGAATTTAACGGTCCACATGATGGAATCAGCACTACGCATAGGATGGACTTGTCCACCCATGGGCACGAAGTCATCGTAACCACGTACAAAAATAGCGCCTTGGGGACAAATCTTAACACAAGAGTAACACTCCCAGCAAGCATCAGGCTCCTGATTGTAGGCCTTCATCTCTTCTTTGTTAAGTACCATCAGGTCGTTGGGACAGATGTACATACATGCAGTCTTGTCTCCACCCTTGCAACCATCGCACTTGGAAGGATCTACATAACTTGGCATTAAACTACCTCCTCAGTTTTTTTTTACTTTTGCGACCCGGAACAGACCGGGCCAACTATACCGCCATATAAAGGAACAGTTAAAAAAGTCAGGCTTTTTCCGTGCCGTTCCAACTCCACATAAAACCAAATATTTTAAATGAGTTAGGCTGTTAGCAACAACTGGCTAAAGTAAATGAACCATCACTCATTTTCACAAGCTTAATCTTATAGTTTGTTGCCGAATAATTGTCAAGAAAATTCATTCACCTACCCCCTGCCCGTTCAGTCATAACTGTTACGGGTCAAGACCTCTCGCGGCTTGGCCCCATCGGCAGGTCCTACCACGCCCTCTTTTTCCATGGTCTCTACCATCCTGGCCGCTCGGTTATACCCAACCCGCAGACGTCGCTGCACCATGGAAATTGATGCCTGTCCGGACTCACAGACAATTGCCACTGCCTCATCATAGCGTTCGTCATGGTCACCATCTTCTCCATTCTCCCCACCGTTTTCCCCCTCTTCGACGGCAGCTGTCACTGAATCATCGTAGGAGGCATTGCCCTGTTCTTTAAGAAAAGTGATAATACGTTCGGTCTCGGCCTCGGAGATATAGGCACCATGAATACGTTGCAGGCTTGAGGATCCGTTAGCCAGATAGAGCATATCGCCGGCCCCCAGGAGGTGTTCAGCCCCGGAGGTATCGAGAATGGTTCTGGAATCAATCTTGGAGGAAACTTTAAAAGATATCCTGGTCGGAAAATTCGCTTTGATGAGCCCAGTAAGCACATCCACGGATGGGCGCTGAGTTGCCAGGAGTAAATGCATTCCTGCAGCTCGTGCCATCTGGGCAAGACGGGCAATGGAGGACTCTACATCTTTTGAGGCAACCATCATCAAATCAGCAAGCTCATCAACGATAATGACGATATAAGGAAGTTTTTCCTCACAGGCCTCATTATACGAATCAAAACTCTTCACCTTCTGCTCCTCCATGAGCCTATAACGTCGCTCCATCTCCCGAACTGCCCACATCAAGGCCCGGGAAGCAAGCTTGGGTTCGACCACCACAGGATGGAGGAGATGCGGAATGCCCTCATATCCTGAAAGCTCTATCCGTTTCGGATCTATCATCAATAAACGGACCTCTTCAGGAGTGGCATTAAACAACAATGAGGCGATGATAGTGTTTATGGCGACACTCTTTCCAGCCCCGGTGGCACCGGCAATGAGGAGATGCGGCATCTTTGCCAGGTTGGCAAAAACCGGATAGCCCACCACATCAAGCCCCAGAGCTATATCAAGCTTATGCTTCCTCTCGCGATAGAGCTCTGAGGCAAGCAGTTCGCGAATATAGACAACAGAGCGTACAGGATTAGGAATCTCAATCCCGAGGGCAGCCTTTCCCGGCACCGAGCCAACCACACGTACCGACTGGGCCTTGAGACCAAGGGCAAGGTCATCTGCCAGGGCCACGATCTTATTAATCTTCACTCCCGCAGCCGGGGCATATTCATAAGTGGTAACCACCGGACCGGGTGAGATACCAATAACTTTACCCGACACCCCAAAGTTTTTGAGCTTTTGCTCAAGCTGTTTAGAAACCTGATAATAGACTTCCTTATCGACCTTCTCCTGCGCATCCATATTTTTATCAAGAAGGCTGATGGGGGGGATTTTCCAATCCCCCCTCGCCACCGGCTGGGCGGCGAACTCATCATCCACATCAGCCCTCTTATTGGCCTGAGAGAGCTCTTGAACCACGGGTACAGACAATGACGGCGCTGGAGAAGCAATCTGCAACCTGTTCTTGTCAACGGAAAGTACCTCTTTCCTGGCCTGTTCTTTACCCTCTTTTATGACTTCCTTACGCAAGGCCCTTTTTTCGTTCCTGGAAACCAGAAAATTTTTCGATCCTATGGCTAATCGTTTTACCATCCGCCAGAGTAAAGCGCCCAGTTGGTAGGGAGAAAACTGGGTTGAAAGCATCAGTGAGATAACAAAAAGAAGGAGGAGAAAGAGGACTGCCCCCGGCCCCCCGACAACAGATTGCATCAGTGTGAAGACGGTCTTACCGAGAAAGCCACCACTCTCAATTGAAGATAAGCCTTTGAGAGAAAGTGAAGAGAGGAGCGCGCAGGCGGCAATGACAGAACCGGTCAGTCCAGCCGTAATCTGCGGCAGACGCTCAAATGACATCCTGGGGCTAAAAAAGAGAAAAGAGAGAAGAAGAAGCAGAGAAGCAAGAAGATAGGCACCCCAGCCGGTGAATCCCATTAAGACCTGGGCCACGAGTTTTCCCAGCTCCCCCCCCCAATTCCCTTCGCCGGTCTGATTTGTGGAAATGAGGCTGAGAAAAAGAAACAGGGAAAGAAAAATGCCCAAGACGGCAGCTGCTTCTTGTTTCAGGCCGGGCCGAGTTATCTTGCTGACTTGTGCCATGGTCGTCTCATTACACCTCTGTTACGTGATAAGATCAAATTGAAAGGGAGAATACAAGCAGCTCTCAGGGGAGAAGAAATCCTCTCTTCTCAATGAGAGTATGAGCAATTGCTCTACTCAGATTTGCTAAAAAAATCAAGGTGGCAAGAATAAAACAGAGGGAGGATGAGTCAATCGAGGAGGGAAACACGGCCCTCCTGAGAGGGGGAAACGATGGCAGAACACAACTGGAGTAACCAGGAAACAGTTTTTCATGGGACTTCAGCTCAGGCCTTCTCATCGTTGTTGCACATGAGACCCTAAAGCCTAGCGACCTGGTATCTCATACAGTATGCGTCATGAAGAAAAAAAACAACTGAACCTGGGCGGCAATCAAAAGCAACTTCAGGCAAGCGAGACCTTAATACTATCAAGGACACCATTGACAAAAGCAGGAGAATCTCCAGTACCGAAGCGTTTGGCGATTTCTACGGCCTCATTGATCGCCACCTCAGGAGGCACATCATCTTGAAAGGTCATTTCATAAACAGCGATGCGAAGAATATTCCTGTCAGTCACATCAATCCGCTCAAGCCTCCAGTTACTGGCATGGTTGCGAATTGAGTCATCAATATTCGAACGTTGTCTGCTTATCCCTTGCAGAAGTGACAAGGCATAAGGCCTCGCTTTTTTCTGCACGTCGTACAGGGAACAGAAGTCAGCGAATCGCTCTTCTGCTGCCTCCTCCTGATTAGAGTCTAGCCCTAAAAAATCATCTTGAAAGAGAAACTGGAGAACAGCTTCACGAGCATTTCGGCGTACACCCATAGCACAGAACCACCACGAGAAAGGAGTCAACTGAGGAGAGCCAGTGTCGGAGAGCAAACTCCGACGAACAGGCCCTCTGTCTTTTACTGAAAATTGGTAACCAGGTTGGCCATCTCAATGGCAGCGACAGCCACATCCGCACCCTTATTACCAGCCTTTGTCCCAGATCGCTCTATGGCCTGTTCAATGGTTTCGGTGGTCAACACCCCAAAGAGAACCGGGACACCGCTTTCCAGACTGACCTGAGCTGCCCCCTTAGAGACCTCATTTACCACCACGTCGAAATGAGGCGTGGCGCCACGAATGACCACACCCAAGCAAATGATTGCGTCATACTTCTGGGCAGCAGTCATCTTTTTGGCTATCAAGGGAATCTCAAATGCCCCAGGAACCCTGACTACGTCAATGTCACTGTCTGCGGCACCGGAACGAACCAGAGTATCTATGGCTCCCTCAAGGAGTTTTTCACAGATAAAGGAGTTGAAACGAGCAACAACAATGCCAAACTTCTTCCCATCAGCCTTCAGGTTTCCTTCAATATAATTTGCCATACCTTCCACTTTCCTTTTCAACTTGTCCTTGAGAGTTAATAGCGCGTGACCTGTTCAGCAAAGAGCTTATTCGTCATCCACTTCGATCAGGTGCCCCATGCGATCCCGCTTACACTGGAGATACTCCTTGTTCTCTTTCCCGGCTTCCATCTCAATGGGATAGCGGGCAACCACTTCAATGCCATAGCCTTCAAGGCCAATGATCTTCTTAGGATTGTTGGTCAGTAAGCCCATCTTCCTCACACCAAGATCACGCAGGATCTGAGCTCCGATACCATAATCACGGAGGTCAGCTTTAAAACCCAGCTTATGATTCGCTTCTACGGTATCCATGCCTCCATCCTGCAGGGTGTAGGCCTTGATTTTATTGACCAGGCCGATACCTCGCCCTTCCTGACGCATATAGAGAAGAATCCCACTGCCCTCCTGATCAATCATCCTCATGGCGGCATGGAGCTGCTTGCCACAGTCACAGCGTGAAGAGCCGAAGACATCTCCGGTCAGACATTCGGAATGGACCCTGACCAGAACCTTGTTCTCGGAGTCAATCTCACCCTTAACCAAGGCGATATGTTCAAAATTATCCACATCGTTTTTATATACAATAGCCGTGAACTCGCCAGCATGATCGGTGGGGATTCTTGCTTCAGCAGCCCGATGTACCAGAATATCCTCACGCAGTCGGTAAGAGACCAGATCAGCAACGGTGCATATTTTCAAATCATGCTCAGCGGCAACTTTTTCGAGATCAGGCATCCTGGCCATGGTCCCGTCTTCTTTCATGACCTCACAGATAACCCCTGCTGTGGTCAAGCCGGCAAGACGGGCAAGATCAACAGAGCCTTCGGTCTGCCCAAGGCGGACCAGGACCCCGCCTTCACGGGCCCGAAGGGGAAAAACATGACCGGGACTGATAATGTCGCTGGGTTTTGCGTCCGGGGCAACAGCGGCCTCAATGGTCCGCGCTCTATCTGCTGCCGATATTCCGGTGGTAACCCCTGTGGTAGCCTCAATACTAATAGTAAACCCTGTACCGTAGGGCGACTTGTTTTTAGAGACCATCATGGGCAGTTCCAGCTTGTCAACCAAGTCTGGGCTGAGAGTCAGACAGATCAGGCCTCGGCCATATTTGGCCATAAAATTGATCGCTTCAGGGGTGACGGCAGAAGCGGCCATACAGAAGTCGCCTTCATTTTCACGATCCTCATCATCAACCAGAATAACCATCTTTCCGGCTCTAATATCTTCTATAACTTCCTCAATCGCGCTAACCGCCATAATATCCAACCTATTTATATAAAATTACGACTTAAAATAATAAAAATCGATTCAAAAAAAACCATTTTCAGCAAGAAAAGCAGAATTTATCCCCTTTGCCAAGCCCTCTCCGGTAGCGTCACTGCCCTTGCCTGCGAGGAGCCTTTCCACATATTTACCTATAATGTCCACTTCAATATTTACTTTGCCTCCCCGTTTCAGGAGGCCAAGGGTGGTTCCCTGCAGAGTATGAGGAATAATGGAGACCTCAAAGGTCTGGTTACTGCAACTATTCACCGTAAGACTTACTCCATCTATGGCAATGGAACCTTTTTCAATCACATAACGACTCAGGGCTGGGGGAACAGAAAAAGAGAAGAGGGTGAAATTTCCCTTGGCCTGACGTTCTCGCACCATTGCCACACAATCCACATGTCCGGAAACGATATGGCCGCCAAGCCTGTCGGAAAGTTGGAGGGCTCTCTCCATGTTCACAAGCGATCCGACGCTGAGCGCACCTAGCGTCGTCCGGGAAAGACTCTCGGGAGAAACATCAACCGTAAACTTTGGGCCCTGGATATGGTAAGCAGTCAGACAGACACCATTGATAGCTATGGATTCTCCTTCCACAGGATTATTCAATTCAAAACCAGCCTCGAGATCAAAGGCCATCCCTCCACCTGCACTGTGCCTGGCCAGTAATCTCCCGATACCTGCTACTATCCCTGTGAACATCGTCTTCTGCCTATTCCCTTCAGGAACCTTCCAGCTCTTTTGCCTTTTTCAGAAAGCCTTCAGCAATATTTTTATGATTATAGTTGGCATGAATGGAGGCAATGGTCCGAAAGGCATCTGCCGCTTTATCTTTCTCACCCTGGTCCAGATAAAGTTCGCTCATAGATTCCATGGTTTCCACAGTACCCTGCGGATTATTATTCAATTCATAGGTTTCCAGCATATCAAGACAGCTCTGCAGTGCCTTTTTATACTCTCCCAGTCCCCGATAAACGATCACCAGCTGTTTAGAGAGAGCTAACAGGCTCATGGGATCATTGAAACGATCACATATTTCCCAAGATCGCTTATAGTATTGGAGGGCTTTTTCGAATTCTTTTTTTTCCAGACAGACATTTCCCAATTGATTGCAGGCATTGGCAATCCCGTCCTGATTTTTTTTCTCTTCAAAGCCCCGCAGGACATTATGAAAAGCCAGGGCAGCCTGAGAGAGTTCTTTTTTCTTGAGAAATTCTTTTCCATCCTCAAACTCTGCCTGTATCGGATCTTGAGAACGCTTTTTTTCTTTTTTCTTACCAACCTGCTGAATATCAGCCATGGGTTGAATATTACTATTCATTTCAATTCTCTCCTTCATGAGCACTGCCGAGCTGAACAAGACCCTCTACAGTTCCTATCCCTCTCTTGGCTTCCTCAAGCTCTTAGCATCTTATATGTTTTTACGTAACTATTTCACACAGAGGGACGTATCTGTTCAAGTGCCACTTTCACCAAATCGGAAACTCTATGTTCCTCAGGTTTTCCCTGTTCCCAGATTATTAATGTCGCATGATCATCACTGAGCTCCATGAGCTGCATGGTTACTTCTGTCGCCCGAATTCGACCCAGGAGCTGCACAACAAGACCGCGCATTAACGGTTCCGGATGCTGAAGATAATTAAAAAGGTTGAAAAAAGTCATTTCCCGAATCAAATCCGGTCTCTTTTCTGCAATCTTAGAGAGAGCCCATACAACCTGAACCTGGGTAGAAGCATCTCCCATGTAATTGAGAAGGTGCCGGCTAAAGGCCCCAAAGACATCTGGCCTTCCGGCTATAATCTCTCCAAGAGTCTCTACCATACCCCAAGGGGTTGCAGCAGAATCGGAACAGGCCTCAAAGAGTCGATGCATCAGTTCGGCGACCTGTCCTGGAACCTTTGTAGCCACCCGTGAACAGACCTGTCCGATAATCCACGCCGTCTGCCAACGATGGCCCTCATCGACATCATACAAGAGTCGTTGCAGGAGACGCAGCGTCTTCTTGTTATCAAAACAGAGCGCAACCAGAGTATCTATATCACCTTTTTCTCTCGCCTCGGAAACCATCTTCTTAGTGACCTTAACCTTCACCCTGTGAGGATCAAGATCCGGTTCCCGAGTGACTGCTGGAGAATTTGCCGCAGAGGCGGTCACAGGGGTCGGGCCCCCATGGGCCACAGCCTCTTTTTTCTCACGAACCCGCTGAGCTATCTCAGCGATATCGGTGTGCAAACGGACAAAATAGAGAACGCCACGAACCGGACGGCCATCAATATTACCGGTATTGACCACTCGATGAGTGACCTCATCATAGTCTTCCACTCTGCCAGTCAGATAATCATCTTCCGGCATCAGATCCCAGGCCAAATCCCAGTTATCACCACAGGCAAAAACCAGTGTCTCAACTATTGCTGATCCGACATTATGGCCAGTGGGGTCAGAGGTATAGACAGCGCCGCATTGACAGCGCCCAACCTGAAACTCATTCATTTTCCGCTCAATGGCATCACTGGCCCGACCTACTTTCTGACCACAGAACGGGCACCAGGGATCAGTGGTTATTTTCCTGTTTTTCATTGCTTACATCTCTTTCCCAGACGATCTTGATGCCATCTTCCGACCGCAACCCATCAGGACAGCTTCTCTTCTAAGCCTGCTTTGAAATTCGGATCAACAGAGTAGCCTAGTTCCTCCGCTTTTTCCATGTGTATTTTGGCCGTGCCATAATCCCCGCTGAAAAAGAGCGCCACTGCCAGGTTGTTCTGGGCCAGAGGTGCGTCAGGCTCCAGTTCTGCTGCCTTGCGGGCGGCCTTCAATGCTCGCTCGTCTTCACCTTTCATAGTCAGGACTGAGGTAAGATTCATCCATACCGTAGCCAGCTTCGGATCATACTGAATGGCAGTATTGTAGGCGGCCATGGCCTTATCCAACTCATTGCGCTGCTGCCAGATCAGTCCCAGGTTGGCATGGGCCTGAGCTGAGGTGTCCGGTTGCACCTGGATTGCCCTTTCGTTTAGTTCCTGGGCCTTATCTAACTTTCCCATACCGAAAAAAATTGCACCCAGATTAATCATAGCCTGATTGGCCTGATCATCAAGTTCAATACAACGTTCCAGAGCCGTAATGGCATCATCAATCCTTCCAGCCTTCATATAGACCAACCCCAGATGATGAAAGGCCACTACATTGTCTGGATTATGTTTACACTTTTTTTCCATCTCAGCAATAACCGTTGGCAGATCTTCACTCAAATTCTCTGTATTTTGTTCAGACATTTTATTCCTCTATTTCTATTTGACTGCGACATTCTTTTTTGAAGTTTTCCAGAAAAACTGTGACCAGCCACTCTCCTGCCGTCAAAGCGACTACATTATAGACACCTTCAGCTGACATGCAAGCAGAAAATCCCAGGAAGAGTTTGCCAGCCCTCCATGGTCTATTCAAGAAGACAGGGCCTAGCTATTAAACCGTTCTTCACAGGAAAGCGTTAACTCTTTCTGCTGCTGGATCAGGACCTCTTTTGCCCGACTCACATCTCGACCAATCTGGGCCGCCAACTCCTCTATTCCAGAAAATTTCTTTTCACTACGCAAAAATCTCAACAAATTGAGCTTGATCGGTTTCCCATAAATATCCTGATCAAAATCAAATATATGAGCTTCTGCCACCAAGCGCTGTTCACCAAAAGTGGGATTGAACCCAATATTCAGGACACCGCCATAACACTTCCCGTCACAGATCACCTGGCAGACATAGACTCCCATCTTAGGGATCAGATCTTCTGGGTCCATATGCAGATTGGCCGTTGGAAATCCAATCTCCTTCCCGCCCCGCTGCTGACCATGCTGTACCTCACCGCGAATCTGATAATAGCGCCCAAGCAACATTCTCGCATCAGCCATCCTCCCCTCGGCAACCAGCTCCCGAACCTTGGTGGAACTGGCAAGCATCTCATTTTCATAATGGGCCTTCACCACACTGACAGAAAACCCTTTTTCCTGGCCCTGTTTTTTGAGAAAATCAATATTCCCGGCCCGCCCCTTGCCAAAGGCATAATCATACCCCACCACCAGCTCTTTGACGCCAATGATTTTACGGAGGATATCATCAACAAACTGGACAGCACTGAGTGCTGCAAATTTTTTAGAAAAGGGAATAATCACCAGTGCATCAATACCTGCATGCTCAATAAGTTCAATTTTCTGTTCACAGGTGGAGATCAGTTTGATCCCCTGAGGTCGGAGAATCTGGAGAGGATGAGGATCAAAGGTCACTGCCACACTGGTTCCTTTACTCTGCCAACTTCGCTGAACAACTTCCCCAAAAAGGAGCTGATGGCCAAGATGGACTCCGTCAAAGTTACCGATGGTCACACAGGCATGGGGAAAGGGTTTCTCGATCTGCTTCAGGTCTCTGTATATTTTCATTTTCATTTTAAAGGTTGTTCTTTTTTCCAACTGTCCAGAAGAAAGTCTTGACAAAACCTCTCAGGACAAGCATATTAACCACCGTTATGCCGAAGTGGCGGAATTGGTAGACGCGCTAGGTTCAGGGTCTAGTGGGCGTATGCTCGTGGAAGTTCGAGTCTTCTCTTCGGCACCAATCGAATAAGGGGTTACAAGCATTTTAAGCTGTAACCCCTTTTCTTTTGTCTTCTTTTTCACTTTCAAGCTCCTTATTTTTTTTGGAAGTCCCCCCTGTCACTGCCCGTATAGCACGAAACCAACCTTCCCGCAATCCCGGGAACCAGCTTTAGGCTTTTTCCTGGCACCTCTCCTCTTCTCAGGCCTGACGGGAATGGCTAATAATCCCTCAACATCTCAACCTTCTCGCCGCAAGAATGATGCACCTTGGAAAACAGACGAGGAAATCCTTAGTACCTTTTCAGGTCTGAAGTACAGATAAACACGGACAGCCCTCAGTGCCACCTGAATTTCGATTATCTGCTGACGACGATGGATAAATCGGGCAACCCCAATTGCCAAACACATACATAGTGACTACGAAATAGCTCATGTTACCTTATCATTCCACCCCTCATCCAGACAGAGAAGACAGCCCTAAAACCGTTTTCAGTGAAACAGTTTTTGAGACAGGTGAAGAGCAGATTGCCTTTTCCTGCTCCCTTGTCCTGTCTTCCGCAGGAATCAATCATCACCTCGCTCAAACTCCTGATACCCTGACCCTCCTTGTGACTGCAGATGATGTTGAGGAAGCTCAAGCCCAGATCCGGGCCTATTTTTACGAAAACAAAAACTGGCCCCCAAGTCCCGTTGCTTCCACTAGCAGTTTCAGCCCCCTGTTCCAACCGCCGACCTTGCTCCTCATCGGTGGATTAGCCCTGTTTTACTCGGTTACCGGGCCCTGGGCCAATCATTCTTTCTGGTTTACCAGAGGCGCAGGAGATGCCGAGGCCATCTTGGACAATGGTCAATGGTATAGACTTATCACAGCCCTCACTCTTCATGCCGACAGCACCCACCTCCTAGGTAACTGTGTACTCGGTGGATTTCTCTTCCACTTTTTCTGCAGACTTACTGGGAACGGCCTCGGACTGTTCAGCATGCTGCTGACCGCAACACTTGCCAACCTGATCAACGTTGTCCTCCATGGCAGCAATCACCACTTTGTCGGATTTTCCACTGCTGTCTTTTCCATCATCGGCATGCTGGCCATGCTCAGTCGTCAAAATCAAAAACGAACAGGCTACCTGCACCTCATGCCCTTCATGGCCGGCGCAGCCCTCCTGGCCATGCTTGGAAGTTCCGGAGAACGAACAGACCTGGGTGCTCATTTCTTTGGCCTGTGCTGCGGCCTGGCTGCCGGCTGGTTCCTCTCAAGAAAATCACTGCTAACCATCCGCCACTCCATTCTATTTCAAACAATCCTTTTCTTCCTTTTCATAACAGGTGTCCTCATTGCCTGGAAAAGCGCCTTACTCTAAAAAAAATTCGTAATAAAACGTTGCGTTCACGTCTAGAACAATTACTTTATATAAATCATTTTGCTATAATCTTGAGTTTATTCCCTTAACAGTAAGCAACAAACTCTACCTTGGAGAAGACCTTTTATGTCTAATCAGGATCAACAACCACCATGGGGACAGAAGAAGAAGCCCCAGACCCCAGAAGAAATGGTGGCCCAGCTCATCAAAAAGCTTCAAGACTTTTTCTCTGACTCCCCTAAAAAGGAACATTCAACGGGCGAAGGAGTTCGGAATTCTCCGCCCCCCAACCCATTTGCCGCCATTGGCAAACTGTTTGCCATCGTTCTTGCTGTTCTGGTACTGCAGTCCCTCTACTCCTCTTTTTATAAGATATCTCCCAGTGAAGTAGGTGTGATCCTTCGCCTTGGAAAATACAACCGGACCTCTGCATCTGGTCTGCATTTCAAAATTCCCTATATCGATACTCTTTATAAGGTAAATGTCGAAGAAATCCGCAAAGAAGAGTTTGGTTTTCGCAGTCGTTATCCAGGACAAAACACCACCTTTGACCGCAGTGGCTATGACATGGAATCACTGATGCTCACTGCAGACAAAAATGTCATCAACGTGGCCTGGATTGTCCAATATCGGGTGAAAGACCCACAGGCATTCCTCTTCAAGATAAAGGATGTCCGCCAGGCCGTTCGTGACATCTCGGAGAGCATTACCCGACGAATCGTCGGTAACATGGACTTTGATTATGTCCTCAGCAACCGAGACCTCCTGGCTGCCAGTGTCAAACAGGAATTGCAGGATGAACTCAATAACCTGGATGCCGGAGTTTCCATCGGTACCGTTCAGTTTCAAGACATCAATCCACCCGACCAGGTCAAGCCAGCCTTTAATGAGGTCAACGAGGCCGATCAGGATATGAAACGATTGGTAAATGAGGCCGAAGAGACCTACAACAGGGTTATCCCCAAGGCCCGAGGTAGCGCCAAACAAATGCTCGAAGAAGCACACGGCTATGCGGTGGGCAGAGTCAACGATGCAAAGGGTGAGACTGCTCGTTTTCGAGCCATATTCAAAGAATACAAAAATTTTCCGGAAGTAACGAAAAAACGGATGTACCTGGAGACCATGCAGGAAATCATGCCCGCTGTGGAATCAATTTATATCATGGATGAAAACCAGCAGACACCACTGCCCCTGCTCAATCTCTCCAAGGGTAGCAGTTCTCCAGTCCCCTTCCCCCCCAGCAAACAGTGAGGAAAGACGCATGAAACAAATAGTTCAATTTCTTTTGATCGGCCTGATTCTCCTTACTGTAACGGTGGTCTATGATGGCTTTTTCACCCTGCGAGAAGATCAGCAGGCCATGATCACCCAGTTTGGGGCACCGGTCGGTCGGCCCAAGACCGATGCCGGTTTACACTTTAAACTACCTTTTGTCCAACACGTGAATTTTTTTGACAAGCGGACCCAGATCTGGGACGGAGACCCAAACCAGATCCCCACCAATGACAAGACCTATGTCTATCTTGATGTCACCGCCCGCTGGCGTATCACCGATGCCCTCAAATATATGCAGGCCGTCAAAACCGAGACCCGAGCCCAGTCCATGCTTGATGACATCCTTGACGGTACGGTACGCGACATGGTGAACAAAAACAATTTGATCGAGCTGATCCGCAGTTCGGATTGGTCGGCGGATACCATGTCTGCCACCACCTCCCATGCTGGGGGAGCGCCTGATCGAGGACGTGACGCCATTGCCGAGCAGATCCTGGAGGCTGCGGCCAAGGCGACTCCCCAGTATGGTATCGAGTTGCTTGATGTCATGTTTAAACGGGTGAATTATATCGAATCGGTCCGCCTGAAGGTCTATGACAGAATGATCTCTGAACGAAAGCGTATTGCCGCAGAGAAGCGTTCCACAGGTGAAGGGAAAAAAGCTGAGATTCTCGGTAAGGTAGAAAGAGAACTCAAGGTCATTCTCACTGAAGCCAACCGAGAGGCCTTAGGAATCAAAGGCGAAGCCGATGCAACCGCTACCAAGATTTACGGTGACGCCTATAGCCAGGATGCTGACTTTTATACTTTTTATAAGACCCTGGAGAGCTATCCTAAAGTAATCGGGTCCAACACCTCACTCATACTTTCCTCAGACTCTGACCTTTTTCGTTACCTCAAAAGGGTTGAGAGTTCAAAATAGGGGCGTCGGCTACTTCTGAGAGCCGCGTTGGCACTTACAAGATGAAGGTCTCGCTTCCAAACCTTCATCTTGTAGGCATTGGCTAAGCGACAGCCAAAAAGCAACTCGTCAAGCAGTGTTCTCCTTGGCAAGAAAGGAAGGGCGCTGTTCCCTGGCATAGGGGATACGTCCCTTGTTCGCCAAACATTCTTCCAGTTGGTTCAGCATCTTCTCATCCGTCAGTTCTTCCACATCCAACTGTTCAAAACGGCAATTGCAACGGCTGAGTTGCCCTCCACACCACGGACAGACCTCAACCGGACAGCCAAGGATGTGGAGGCTACCGGCCTCGGCGCCACAGGAAGGACAGATATCCTCGTTCAACCTTTCCGAGGCCACATACTCCCGGCAGCTCTCCACAGACTGATGCTGCTTGCTAAAGGCATCGTGGTCAGAATAACCAAAAAAAGAGAGGACCTGAGGGGCAGAAAGCCCCTGCTCCCACTCATCGAGAAGCAAGCCGCCGTCGTCATTGGCCAAATAAAAGTAATGATGTTTATTGGTGCTGAGCAACAACAGAAAGACCTGCTCTTTGCTCTCGAGCACCGATATTTTTACTAACGGTTCCTCTCGGGCCTCAGGTAGGGTACGATAATAATCCTGGATTATATCCAGGGCAAAAGAATCCTTATGAAAAATTCGGAGAAAATCAAGGGCAAGATTCTGCTCAGATTCTGCTACTGCATAACGGATAAGGAGCTCGATTGCCCCAACCTGCTCCTGCAAAGCCTCATTATTCAACATCAGCGCCCTCCTGTGCGACCAGACTCAATACGTCGCTGCCAGCAATCCGTTTCCAAGCTAATATTATCTGCCTGACTGATGGCTGTGACCACAGCTATTCTCTTTACCCCGACTCTGAGTAACTCCTCGAGGTGCTCCAACTTGATCCCTCCCATCACGGTAAAAGGTAATGAACAATGACGTGAAAAAAGAGGAACAGCCTCTGTCCCGAGAAAATGATGCAAGCCTTCTTTGGTACCTGTCTGAAACAGAGGTCCAATATTGTAATAGGAAACTGCACTCTGTCCCTGTGCCACCTCTTTTCCCAAAGCCTTCACCTGGTCCTCGGTATTACAGGAAAATCCGATGAGAATATTAGGGGCCAATTTCCTGATCTCGACAGGAGGAAGGTCTTTTTGACCCACATGCATGCCATCCGCGTCGACCAGGAGGGCAATATCCAGACGATCATTAAGAAAAAATAGTGCACCAGCCTCCCGAGTCTTTTCTCGAAAGTAGCGGGCCTTTTCCAGTAACTGACGATCAGAGCTCTCTTTGTCACGCAACTGCACTATCCTCGCCCCACCGCTCAGGACATTATCCAGCCACTCTCTATCGCTGCGTCCTGCAGCCAGTCGCTCACAGCTGACCGGATAGACGGCAACCTCTTCCACAAACTGATGCAGCCGTCGTGAATACAATTGCTGATCTGTAACACCTGGTATTGTTGTCATAGTAAAATAGTTTTATCCCAGACTGCAAGCCAACCAGCAATGGGAGAATTATAGGTATTAGC
This sequence comes from Pseudomonadota bacterium, assembly GCA_018817385.1. GTDB lineage: Bacteria > Desulfobacterota > Desulfobulbia > Desulfobulbales > Desulfocapsaceae > Desulfocapsa. The sequence continues at coordinate 49,663 of JAHIUA010000006.1, read as the reverse complement.
TCAAAACTTGCTTTTTTAGTGTATCTCTGTTATAATGAAAGATTGGGAGTAACTGTTATACAGCTTGTGGAAAAGCAGTACAGCGCATTTTTTAAGCAGCTGTCATGTTTTCGCAAATACCTTCCACCGACTGATGATTTGTTCGCCCACTGCAGCATAGCATATCGTCTTCCCCTTTTTCCCTGTATAGCATCTCCTGTGGCCAGCTGACAAGAATCCACTACAGAAGAATACGCTCTCATAGAGCACAAAAAACATAGGTACACGATGTCAGAAAAACATGCAACATTGACCATTGAAGGACAGACTTACAAACTTCCATTGATCAAAGGAAGTGAAGGCGATAAGGCCGTGGACATTCGGACACTGCTCAAAGAAACAGGATACATTACCCTCGATTCAGGGTACATGAATACCGGTTCCTGTAGTTCTGCAATTACCTTTCTTGACGGACAGAAAGGGATCCTCAATTACCGCGGATATGCCATTGAAGAGCTTGCTGAACGCTGCTCTTTTGTTGAGGTGGCCTACCTCCTTCTTATCGGTGAACTGCCCACTCGGGAAGAACTGAACAACTTTCGCTCGCTTATGGCTGAGCACGCTCTAATCCATGAGGACATGATCCATTTTTTTGATCATTTTCCACCCAATGCTCCCCCCATGTCCATTCTCTCAACCATGGTCAACTCCCTTTGCAACTATTATCCGGAATTAAATACTAATTCCGATGAAGCCCTGCTCTCTATCGGGGCCCGTCTCCTTTCAAAAATCAGGACCATTGCCGCCTTTTCCTACAAAAAATCTGTTGGCCATCCACTGATCTATCCCCGCTATGACCTCTCCTATTGCGGAAATTTTGTCAACATGATGTTTGATAAACCGGTCAAACCCTATGTCGTTCTCCCGGAAGTGGTGGCCACCCTCAACAAACTCCTGATCCTCCATGCAGATCATGAACAAAACTGTTCCACCTCCACGGTTCGCCTGGTGGGCAGTGCAGGAGTTAACCTCTACGCCTCTATCTCGGCCGGCATCAGCGCCCTGTGGGGACCGCTACACGGAGGGGCCAACTCGGCAGTTGTCGAGATGCTGGAGGCAATCCACAGGGATAACAATGATTTTGGCAAGTACATCAAAAAGGCCAAGGATCCAAATGATCCCTTCCGCCTCTCCGGCTTTGGTCATCGAGTCTACAAGACCTTCGACCCCAGAGCCAAAATCATCAAACGGGCCTGCGAACAGACACTCAAGGCCCTGAATGTTGACGATCCCCTGTTGGAAATTGCTGAGAAACTCGAAGAAATCGCCAGAAATGACGAGTATTTCATCAAACGAAACCTCTACCCCAACGTGGATTTTTACTCTGGTATCATCTACCGGGCCATGGGAATTCCCACGAACATGTTCACTGTCATGTTTGCCATGGGCAGGCTGCCGGGCTGGATATCACATTGGCAGGAAATGAAGCATGACACAAAAGACAGAAAGATTGGCAGACCACGACAGATTTATACCGGCCCGGTAAAACGGGACTTTGTCCCTATTCACGAGCGAGTCTGAAAAGCTCCTGCCAAAAATACTGACCAAGGGCCTGTACCTGAACAATCAGCTACAGGCCTTTCCTCCTTGCACAGGCCCTCAGTCAAATCCCTTCACTCTCATCAAAAAACATCACCCTTTAGCCAGGCTCGTACCCACCTCGAAGTTCACCACCACGGGAACATCGAGTGGCAGGGCATTTTCCATGGCACTCTGTACAACTTTCCGACTTCGTTCCAATTCCGATTCGGGAAGTTCAAAAACCAACTCATCATGAATCTGGAGGAGCAGTCGGGCGACAAGCCCTTTTTCCCGCAAAACAGAAACCACCTTGATCATAGCCAACTTGATCACGTCTGCAGCTGTACCTTGGATGGGAGTATTGATAGCAGTCCTTTCAGAGAACTCTCGCTTGGTCTTATTTTTTGCCAGAATGTCAGGTAACATTCTTCTCCGCTTGAGAAGGGTCGTGACATAACCATCAACACGTGCCTGTTGCACAGTCTTTTCCATAAACTCCTTAACCCCACCATAAAGGCGGAAATACTTATCGATAAAATTACTTGCCTCCTTTCGGCTCATGCCAAGCTGCTCTGAAAGCCCAAAGCTGCTCATCCCGTAAACAATACCGAAATTAATAGACTTGGCCACACGTCGCATCTCCGCGGTCAGGAGGAGAGGCGAGACGCCAAAGAGCTCAGCTGCGGTCCTGGCATGGATATCCTCACCATGGCGAAAAGCATCTAACAGAGCAGAATCCTGAGAATAGTGGGCCAAAACTCGAAGATCAATCTGAGAATAGTCAGCAGAGAGAAAAACAAGCCCCTTTTCCGGAACAAAGGCCTGACGAATCCTGTTTCCCTCTGGCGTCCGTATGGGAATATTCTGGAGATTCGGATTACTGGAAGAGAGACGACCTGTGGCTGTTACCATCTGATTAAACGAGGTATGTACCCTACCGCTGACCGGATCAATCAGGGTTTTCAATTTGTTCACATAGGTTGACAACAGCTTGGCCAGCGTTCGATACCGGATGATCTTTGCCGGGATTTCGTGTTTACTGGCCAGTTTTTCCAACACCTTGATATCAGTAGAATAGCCTGTTTTGGTCTTTCTCCCGTGCGGGAGCTGCAACTCCTCAAACAGCAGCTGTCCCATCTGTTTCGGCGACTGAATATTGAAACTATAACCAGCAAGAGCATAGATCTCTTTCTCGAGAGAGAAAAGCTCTTCCTGAAATTCCTCAGCCAACGCCTCCAGTGCCTGGCCCGAGACACCAATTCCTGCAAGTTCCATCTCACCAAGAATAGGGATCAACGGGGTCTCCACCTCGAAGAAGAGTTCGCGCTGCTCAAGCTCATCCAATATCGGCTCATACCACTGCCAAAGGAGCAAAGCTCCGAAGACATCTTCGCAGCTATAATCACGGGCCGCCTCAAGACCGACATAGGCAAAGCAGCTGTCCCGTTTCACATCTGTTACCACCTGCGCAAAAGGAGTCATGGCATACCCTCGCTCCCGGCAGAGGTTGTCGAGTTTCAGGGATTTTCTTTCGGGTTCCACCAGATAGGCGGCAATCATGGAATCAAGAAGTGGCCCGGCCATGGTCAGGTTACAGGAGCTACGTAATACCGAATAGTCATACTTGATGTTGTGACCAAGTTTAGGCAGCTCTTTGGCCTCCAAAAACGGCCGCAAGGCCGCAAGCACCAGGTCCTGGTCCAATTGTCCCTTAAGCCTTTTTCCGTCCTCTGAACGGTGCCCCACCGGAATATACCAGGCGGCATCAAGATCGGTACACAGTGATATCCCAACCAGAGATGCCCGGGTCACCTCGAGGGAAGTGGTCTCCGTATCGATGACCAACAGAGTTGCCGAGGAGAGATGGTCGACAAGGGACTGCAGTTCCTCACCGCTACTAATCAACTGAAACCCTTCCCTGGGGACAGGGATCGTCTCTGTTTTGTCTTTGACCATACTGGTGAATTCAAGACGCCTGTACAGATCCTGCAGCAGTTCTTCATCTGCCTCTAAGAGCTGATAAGCAGAAATCCGGGACGGCATTTCCGCATCATACTTCAGACGAATCAGATCGCGGGAGAGAAAGGCCATCTCCTTGTTTTCGGCGATGCGATCCTTAAGCTTTGACTTTTTCATACCAGCCAGCTCTGTATAGATCGCCTCCAGGCTGCCATACTGATTGATCAGCTTCTCTGCAGTTTTTGGCCCAACACCTGGAACTCCTGGAACATTATCAGAACTGTCCCCCATCAATGCATAACAGTCCAAGAGTTGCTCGGGTTTCACATGATACTTCGCCTCAATAGCGGAGATATCCATGATTTTGTCATTCATGGGATCCCACATCACCACCTGCTCATCGACCAGCTGGAGAAGGTCCTTGTCACCAGAGACAACAACAACCCGGCACCCCTGGGCTCCAAGGATTTTGGCTGCAGTGGCAATAAGATCATCTGCTTCAAGACCCTCGATCTCAAAGCTGGGAATGTTCATAGCCTGGACCAGTTCCTTGATATACGGAATCTGTGATACGAGATCTTCAGGCATGGGAGGACGATTGGCCTTATAATCGCCATAGAGTTCATGCCGAAATACCGGCCCCTTGGCATCAAAAACCACGGCGATATATTTTGGCTTCTTTTCGCGAAGGAGTTTACGGAGGATATTGAGAAATCCAAAAACGGCATGGGTTGGTAATCCCTGGCTGTTGGAGAGGGGGACAACCGCATGATAGGCACGATAGATATAAGCGCTTCCATCAACTAGATATACTTCATGGGTCACAAGTCATCCTCCAGTTAACAGATGGCAAGCATCTGCTCAAGGGACTTTGCCGCAAGAGAGGCTATCTCCGGTTCGACCTTGATCTGATTTTTTACCTTCCCTGCTGCCAGATTATCAAGGAGCCAGAGGAGATTTACAGGCTGATTGCAATCCATTGTGGTACATTGGCAGGAAGTTGGGGCAAGAAGATGGATCTCCTTGTCAGGATGCTGGCGCTGCAGACGCTCAACCAGATTAATCTCGGTACCAATGGCCCACTTACTTCCTGGAGCTGATTTTGCTACTGCCTTTATGATGGCCTCGGTGGACCCATACTGATCTGCCATACTCACGACATCATGGCTGCATTCAGGATGGATCATCACCTGAATCTCAGGTTCTCGCAAGCGCCACTGGCGAACATGGTCAGGGAGAAAACGCATGTGGACTTCACAGTATCCGTCCCAAAGGACGACCCTTGCCTGCTGCAGCTGCTCGACACTATTTCCTCCCAGGAGTTCACCGCGACGCCAGAGGAGAACCTCCTCGTCAGCGACTCCCAAGGCCGAGGCACAGTTCCTTCCCAAATGCTCATCCGGAAAGAAAAAGACCTTCTTTCCCTTGGTTAAGGCCCAATCCAACACCTTTTCACCATTAGAAGAGGTGCAAACAGATCCGTCGCGTTGGCCAACAAAGGCCTTGATGGCAGCAGAAGAATTCACATAAGTCACAGGAACCATATCAGTTTCTTCTTTCATAATACCGACACGCAACAATTCTTTGTAGGCTTGGGAAACGGCCCCGACCGTGGCCATATCAGCCATGGGGCAACCGGCATGGAGATGGGGAAGCAGCACTTTCTGATGCTCCCGGGCAAGGATATCCGCCGACTCTGCCATAAAATGGACGCCGCAGAAAATTAAGAACTGACGATCACTGATGGCTGCCGCTTCTCGAGCCAGCTTGAGAGAATCTCCTGTGAGGTCGGCGAACTGAAACAGATCCTGGTTCTGATAATGATGACAGAGAATAAGTACCGTATCGCGTAACTCTTTTTTTCGCCAGCCAATTCGTTCAAGAATTTCCTCACGCTGGAGATTAAAATATTCAGACCCCAGATCTTGTTGCTGTAAAAGCATCCATCGACTCCTTCTGCTCTTTTATCATATTAGTAAAAGGCCAGACATGCACCTTTATGCTCGTCCTCCTTCTACCATTGCCATAGGCTTCTGGCAAGACCAGAAGCCTTCCCTTTTCCCTGCCCCGAAAAAGAAAAAGGCCCTGTGCGAAACATATCCGCACAGGGCCTTTGAAAAATATATCGTCAGTGCTCTTAACGGGCAACTCTGACCCACGAGGCCTGCGGTCCCTTGTCCCCCAGGCTCTCACCGTACATCACTTCATCACCTTCACTCAACTGATCAAGAGGAACATCCTTCAGGGCATTTTCATGAAAATACACCTCTCGCTCATCTGGAGTCACAATAAATCCATAGGATTCATAAGGTGAAACCTTACGAATCACCCCATACTGTGCAGCCGCAGGAGAAGAGACATCAGCTGCTGTTTCATTTTTACGTTTCTTACGTAGAATCTCCCTTAACTGTTGAGACAAAACATCAAATGCTTCCACAAGCAGGGGCCCTACATTTTCCCCTTTCTTAGCGACAACAACCGTATCCTGTGGGACAGTGGCCACAAGCTTGAGCTCATAGCCGCCTTCCTTGTAATGGGTTGTTGCCTCAATGGAGACACGGAGATGGAGAACGAAGTTGGCAAAATGGCGGGTGAGTCTCTCACGCTCCTCATCAATCTTGGCCTGCCATCCCTTTCGCAACTCAACATTCCGGGTTTCAACCTTTAAATCCATACGGTTCCTCCATGTAAACTACAATGATCACCGAAGCCATCATTTCCAACGTGTATCCGCAGATACACACCCTGGCAGGCCTTTACTCTCAGATGGCTGCGACACAGGACTCTTCCTGTGCCGCCTTACCACTTGAACGGCAAAAACATGCCTTACTGTTATTATATTCTTCTCACAGGGATAATCAAGTACTGTTGTCTCCTATTATTTCATTTTCCCAGCCAGGACACGGGAATCATTTTCCTTTTCTCGTTTCACTCTTCCTGGTATACTCAACAGGCTAACAATTCAGTTTTCCAAACAAAAACAGGCGAGGAAAACCTTTTCCGCAACCGGTTAGGCCTTTTCCCATGGGCGGTGCAAAAGATGCAAAAAAATCAGACAGGGGTTATCCTTCTCAACATGGGGGGACCCGAAAAGCTCTCCGACGTGCGTCCCTTTCTCTACAATCTCTTTTCCGATCGGGAAATCATCCGCCTTGGTCCCTGTTTCATGCAAAAGCCATTGGCCTGGCTCATTTCCAGAAGACGAGCCCCAAAAAGCATGAAGACCTACGAAAAAATTGGTGGTGGATCACCGCTTACGGCCATCACCCTTGCCCAAGAGAGAGCCCTGGAAGAATTATTACTCAAAAATGGCGATTATACCGTGGTTACAGCCATGCGTTACTGGCAGCCAGACAGTGCGACAGCCCTGCAAAAACTTACTGGCAAAGGAATCGGCACCATCATTGCCCTCCCCCTCTATCCTCACTACTCATGCGCAACTACGGGCTCATCGATAAACGCCCTCAAACATGCCATGAAGCAAGCAAACACCTCTTTCGACCTCAAAGTGATCGAATCTTGGCCGACACAGCCGCAGTACATCACTGCTCTGGCCAATAAAATTCAGGAGACTGCTGCGACCTTTGCCCCTGAAATCCCCCAAGTGGTGTACAGCGCCCACAGCCTGCCAGTCTCATTCATCGAGAAAGGTGACCCTTACGTGAATCACATCAAGGCAAGCATCAGCAATATTGAGAAACTCACAAATCTCCCGGGCCATCTCTGTTTCCAAAGCCGCAGCGGTCCGGTGGAATGGCTCTCCCCCTCCACCCCCGAGATGTTGGAACAACTGGCCCAAAAGGGATGCAAAAACATCCTCATGGTCCCCATTAGCTTTGTCTCAGACCATGTGGAAACCCTCTACGAAATCAATATGCTCTATCGTGACCAGGCAACAGCGCTTGGCATACGCCTGGAATCCATTTCAGCACTCAATTGTGAACCGCTTTTCATTGAAGGATTAAAAGAACTTGTCCTCAGCGCAAAACGATAATCAGACACTCAGGAAACCAGGCGAACCGGAGCCCAAACTCTATCTGGCAAGGAGTGTGTTCAAAAATCCGATCCACTTCTCCCTCCGCCTCTCCTCCTGGCACTCTACAGATAACTGCTTTCGGACCTGGGAACTGGTCGATCTGGGAGAGTCACCAGCTAACTTCATCCGTTACCCGAACGACACCTCCTTTCACCTGGACCCGGATTTAGTTTCCCACCTTTCCAGTCTTTGTGGCCGCGACAGCGAACCAGAACTGGAACGCCTTTTCTGGCCCTTTGTAGACCCCTCGGTGCAGCAGAAGATGGATCATTTTTTCCATCGAGGCCGGGGACAGGCCCCCTTGCAACCAGGCAAGAAACTGCTCTCTTTTGATGGCCTTCCCCCTCACTCCTTTGACCAGCGTCGTCTCCACTTTCTCCGTTTCGGCGCAACGGATCAGGGGAAAGTTTTTCACCTGCCGCCTCGTCTCCTGGCCAAACTCCTCAACAGATCACGAGATGAGCTGGAACAGTATTTTCTCGAAGAGGAGTCTCTGCTTCGGGAACATGAATTTAAATCCTACCTCTATGCCGCCCTCAATCTGCAGCACCACTTCAGCGAATCTTATGCCAGAACAATCCCTCAGGCCCTGCCCCCAGAAAAAATCGATGAAGTCTTTCTCCACGAACTCTGTCTCCTCAACGACAACCACGACTTCTGGCAGGAGCGTGCAGACTACGACCATCTGCCTGACTATCTTATTCGTTATGTGATTCTCTTTTTTGACTCGAACTTCCCACGTCAATCTAGAGGATTCAACCAGACCAGGGAGTTCATGAATGGACACCGGCAGTTTCGCTGGCCTAAGAAAAAGAGCACGGTCAGCAAAGATGAGATCAGTTCCATCTTTGAGGAATCGGAGGAGACCCTGCACCGCTTGGACAAAAAAGAACTCACCAAACTCTTTCGTAAAAAAGCAAAAGCCCTGCACCCAGACACAGGTGGCGATCACGAAAAATTTGTCCGCCTTACAGAGGCCTATGAAGAATTACTGCACAGAAAAGGGTAAACTCTTCCCCCCTGGCCAGGAAACAACAGGCTCCCGAGCAACAGAGGCGGATCAGACATTCGCTTAGGCTCGACCTGTCACCAAATGACCCGCATCCCAGGCCTTTTGCTAAATCAATACGTTTTGGCCCAAAAAGGAGGGGGAGAAAATGCCCTTCCTTTTTGATTTGCTCCTGACATACCCGTGTTTCTTGCATCACTAGCGCAAAAAGGGACAATTGCAAAAGAAGACAAGCACAACTGTCAGGTCAACTCAGACTCCTTGCTCCCCTTGTCCATGCCCCAACCCAGTCTGAAATCGACGCATCCTCACATTCATGAGTATGCCCAGTGCCAGCAACGTTGTGAGCAGAGAAGAACCACCATAACTGACAAGAGGCAGGGGAATACCCACCACAGGTAAGAAACCCAAGATCATAAGGAGATTGATCACTGCCTGCCAAAAAATCAACATCACCACCCCAAATGCAAGAAAAACACCGAAACGGTCACGGGCAGTCATGGCAGCATACAATCCCCAAAGGAGCATGGAAAAATAAATCCCGAGAAAAAAAAGACTGCCGAAAAACCCCCATTCCTCGCCCCAGACAGAGAATGCGAAATCGGTGTGCCGTTCAGGAAGAAAATGGAGATGCCCCTGGGTACCCTCCAGATACCCTTTGCCGAAATTTCCACCACTGCCCACCGCGATTTTTGACTGCAGGATCTGATATCCCTGGCCCATGGGATCCTTCCCTGGGTTAAGAAGGGTCTCGATACGCTGTTTTTGATAGGGTTTCAGGAGATAAAACCAGGCAAAGACGCTTGCCCCGAGCCCCAGTCCCATACCGACCAGATAGGCCTGTAGGCGTAGCCTGGCAAACACCGTCATGGAAACAAAGATGATCAACAACATGAGTGCAGTGCCCAGATCAGGCTGTTTTATGATCAAGAGAAAAGGAAGGAGGGTCAATAGAACCGGAGTCACCATATCCATAAGACCATAGCCCCCTTCCACCTCCTTGCGCGAATAGTAGCTGGCCAAAGAAACCACCAGCATCAACTTGGCCAGTTCTGATGGTTGAAGCTTAACAAAACCAAGATTTATCCAACGCTGCGCCCCCCCCGCAGTATTCCCGGCAAAGAGAACCAGCACCAGCAGGATGATAATCAAAATATAGAAGGGATAATTCCAAAAGTGTAACTCCTTATAATCAAAGCTTAAGACAAAAAGGATGCCCATCATTCCCAGAAGAAACAGGTAGCATTGCTTAATATAGGCAGGCATTCCAGAGGAAAGTGGAGGATAGGATGCACTGTACAGATTCAACAAGGCCATTATACTGACCGCAATCAGTAAGAAAAACAGGACCCAGTCAAAATTATGAAAACATCGTCTATCTACACGGAGCATAGAGTCCTCTTTTGCAAAGTAAAGTGCAAGTCGGCGGATAAATCTTGCTTCATCGTCTCATTTCCCGTCCTTTTCCTCGACCAGCGGCAACCGATCTGAGAAATATTTTTCCATTACTGCTCTGGCAATAGGTCCGGCACCAGAGCCACCGTGCAGACCATGCTCCACCAGCACCGTGACTGCGATTTCAGGATCCTCTGCCGGGGCATAACAAGTGAACCAGGCATGATCTCGATATTTATAGGGAATATCATCCTCTTTTAAGTGCTTATATTGGGCCAGACGCACGACTTGGGCAGTTCCTGTTTTTCCTCCGATGGTTAACCCCTCTATGCGGACCTGTCTTGCAGTTCCCCTCTTCCCCTGAACAACTTCCACCAGCCCATCACGTATTTCAGCCAAATGCATTTTTTCGCCTTTCAGCTCATCCACCACCACCGGTTCAAACTGATTCACGACCTTTCCATCAGGGTCAGTAATCTTTTCTATAACCTGGGGCAGATACTGCTTTCCCCCATTGGCCACCGTTGCTGTCATGAGACAAATCTGAAGAGGGGTTACCAGGTTAAATCCCTGGCCAATCGCTGTGGAAAGCGTCTCCCCTTCCTGCCATTTACGCCCTTGCTTTTCCATTTTCCACTCCTTGGTCGGCGTAATTCCGCTTTTTTCATGTTCCAATTCAATCCCGGATTTATGGCCCAATCCAAATTTTTGGGCATACTCGGCCATATTATCCACCCCCACACGCAAGCCAACCTGGTAAAAAAAGACATCGCATGACTCGGACAGGGCTCGTTTCAAATTCACAGCCCCATGCCCGCCACGCTTCCAGCAATGGTAGCGCCTGTTTCCAAAGGAATAGTGGCCCGGACAGTAGAGAACCGTATCCTTATCAATCACACCGGTTGCCAGGCCTGCCATCGCAGTAATTATCTTATAGGTCGACCCTGGTGGATACATTGCCTGCACGACCTTGTTGATGAGAGGATGTTTGCTGTTTTCCAGCAGTGCATTCCAATTTGTATGGGAAATTCCTCCCACAAACTGCTCCAAGGGAAGGACCGGATTAGAGGCCAAAACCAACATTCGTCCTGTCTTCACCTCCATGGCCACCACGGCTCCCGCCTTTTCTTCAGTGCTCATAATGTCTTCAGCCACCTTCTGCAGTTCTGCATCAAGGGTCAACTGAATATCATTCCCGGGCAACGGTTCCACATCTTTGAGCAGCTGCTGTTCAAAACCCTTGGCATTGACCTCGGTATAACTACTCCCTTTCTCACCACGGAGATCTTTTTCTCGTAATCGTTCAAGGCCCATCTTGCCTATAAGATCGCCGCCCTGATAAATCGTAGGATCACGGGATTCTAATTCTTCACGGCTGATTTCCCCGAGATAGCCTATGGCATGAGCGGCAAGATCACCGTAGTGATAAACCCGGGAAGGAGTGGTCTCAATACGAATACCAGGTAATTCCTGATTATGGTTTTCCACGTAGGCCAGAGTTGCCCAATCCACATCTTCAAGCAGACGAATAGGAATATGACGGGGTCTAGTCCCTGCATCCCGAATCTTCTCCCATAACAAAGAGATATCAACATTCAGGACCCCTGAAAGTTTTGTGAGGAGATTATCGACGTCGTTTGAATCTTCCCGCACGAGAACCACATTAAAGGAAGGACGATTGGTGACCAGTTCCCGGCCGGCACGATCTAAAATAGAGCCTCGAGGAGCCATAATATCACTCCTCCGCACCCTATTATTGTCGGCGCGACTCTTGTATTCTTCTCCCTTATGAATCTGGAGAAACCAGAGCCTGGCAAAGATAAGAAAAACGAAACAGAGAATAACAACTCCTGCGAGTGTAACCCTGCGTTTCAACGAATCAAGAGCCGCATCATCGTGCTCATTGATCTCTTCGAGATTTTTATACCCAGCCCACTTCATTCCTTCCCCTCTATCGAAACCGATTTCCAGAACGACGTTTCATGGATCTAAACACCAGACGCCGTTGCGAAACTTTTTCATACAACCAGTTTAAAAACACAAAACAGGGAAGAGAGGCCACAAAGAGAATAATAGTCTCCTGCAACACTCTTGACCAGGACCAGGGAGGAAGAGCACCTGGCTGCGCCATGGAAAAAAAGAGATAGAAGAGACACTGAACCACAAAATAACTCACCCCCACCAAAGGAATCTGATAGGCCGTTTCCTTAACCGGACTGTTTTGACTGAGAAATTTTACTATGGAAAAAAGCAGGAGTGAGAGGAGAAGATAGGAACCGAGAAAGACTCCTGAAACAACATCCAACAACCAGCCGAGGAAAAAGGCCAGGAGGAGGCCGCGAAACCAGTTAAACTTATAGGCCGTAAACACCAGGAGAATAAAAACCAGATCCGGACGGCCAAGCCAGTCAGGGAAAAATTGCAGGAAGGTCGTCTCTGCGACGATCAAGAAACCGCCAAGGAGGATAAAAGTTACGGTCACCATCAGCCTTACTCTCCTTGGGGAGCAGAAGATCGGCTCATTTCATCGATTATCAACTGTTCTTCTGACAAGTTAATAAAAAGCGATTCTAAACGGGCAAAATCAACTGCGGGTTTCACTTCAATCTCCTGAAACATCCCCCGACGGTTGGAATAGACACGTGAAACAGTACCGAGGGTGATACCAGAGGGAAAAACTCCACCAATTCCGGCAGTGACAATAGTGTCTCCGACATTGATATCGGCATTTTTGAGAACATAATGGAGAACATACCCATTTTCTCCGGCGCCCTTGAGAATTCCTCGGACCCTGCTTTTCTGGACAATAACATCAATGGCACTACTAGGTGCATTCGCAAGGAGAATTTTAGAATAATTGGTGGCAACCTGAATCACCTGTCCAACCACCCCCCGCGAAGTGCGGGCCACCATTCCTACCACTACACCGTCCTTGCTCCCACGATCAACGATCAGAGTCTGAAACCAAAAAGACGGATCTTTACCGACTACGCGGGCCATGAGAGCGGGAAAAGGTTCCCGTTTTTTAAATTCCAGTTCAGCCTGGAGGTAGCGGTTCAGGGAATACGCTTCCCGATACTCATCAAGGAGGGAATGGTAGGTATCTAGTTCGATTCTCAACTGCTCATTTTCTTCCTGAACCTTCCACAGAGCGATATACTTATCTTTTAAACGAACTCCCCCCTGGGAGAGCTGAGTAAAAAAACTCTGTGCCGGCCCCAGGGCTTCCAGGCTCAGTTGATGAAAAAAGCCAAAACGTCCTCCGACCGTGGAACTCAATAGAATGAGAACAAGGATAATGAAGAGCAAAAAAAGCAGGAAGAGGCGGAAAAAGACAAAACTCTGCGTTTTTTTTCTGTCGCTATTTTTTTTTTTCACTATCTGACTCTCATCGATCCTTGCAATTCAGCCGCTCTGACACAATCAAGCAGATGCAGACCAAGTCGCTCTGTTTTGCCTGCACAGTGCATTGGGACCTGTACCACCTATTCGATGGTTACTTCTCTAAGAATATCCAGGTTATCAAGTGCCTGTCCAGAGCCAAGTACCACCGAAGACAATGGATCATCAGCGACAATAATCGGCATTCCGGTCTCTTCCTTGAGACAGCGATCAAGATTCTTGAGCAAGGCTCCACCACCAGTCAAGACGATCCCCTGATCAACGATATCGGCAGCCAACTCGGGAGGAGTCATCTCAAGAGCAACCCGTACCGCCTCGACAATGACGTCGACCTGCTCCTGGATAGCCGACTGAATTTCATCGGCAGAAATAGTCAGGGCCTTTGGAACTCCGGAAACGAGATCGCGTCCTTTTATATCCATCGTTTCATAGGGTTTTTCCGGTATAACATTACCGATAGTCGTCTTGATACGTTCGGCTGTTCGCTCACCGATAGCCAAATTATGTTTGCGTTTAATGTATTGGAGGATAGCTTCATCCATCTTATCTCCAGCTACGCGTACGGATTTGGCATACACAATACCGGCAAGAGAAATTACGGCGACTTCGGTGGTACCACCGCCTATATCGATAATCATATTGGCAGTAGGTTCTGTTATGGGAAGACCTGCACCTATTGCTGCTGCCATTGGTTCTTCAATAAGATACACTTCCCGAGCCCCGGCAGACTCGGCGGATTCTTTGACAGCCCGTTTTTCAACCTGAGTGATTCCCGAGGGAACAGAAATAATAATCCGAGGATGAACCAGCGTACGCCTGTTATGGACCTTGTTGATGAAGTAACGGAGCATCGCCTCTGTCACTTCAAAATCGGCGATAACACCTTCCCGCATAGGACGGATAGCTCTGATGTTGCCCGGAGTCTTCCCCAACATCTCTTTAGCCTCCTGGCCTACTGCCAGCACCTTATATCCCCTGGCATCTTGACGCACGGCAACCACTGAAGGCTCACGAAGCACTATCCCCTTACCTTTGACATACAGTACGGTATTCGCAGTTCCAAGGTCAATTGCCAGATCATTGGATAACCAGCCAAACAGAAAATTGAATGGTGAAAACATGAATAATATCCTTTTATAGTAAACGCTACAGCGTTTGGCAGTGAACAGTAAAAAACGTCAAGAATTCAAATCAGGAAAGAATATGCATCTTCATCCCTTGGAAAAAAAGCAACAAAGCCGACACTCGACACGTGCCGGCTCAATCCTCTTTATACCATCAACATACTAAACTTTTAATTTTACCAAAACTCTGGCATATTATCAAGGTATATGGAGATCTCAGCACAAAGGAGTGAAAAAAAGTTGACATCTATGTGTAAGCTTGGTAAAGAGGCTCCACAATTGACGTAGTTGAAGGAAACGACTGGGGGTGTAGCTCAGCTGGGAGAGCGCATGACTGGCAGTCATGAGGTCTGGGGTTCGATCCCCCACATCTCCACCAGAAATATCAAGGACTTAGGGGCTTGCCCCTAAGTCCTTTTTTTGTTTGGTCCTATGTCCGTCCTATGAAATGAGCCATTTTTCGCGATTCTATGAGGTGATTTATTGCAGGAAAATTGTCTGGTCTCATACCAGAGGAAGTTCATGGCTACAGATAATTTAATATCAGACGTATACCGATGGGGAAACGGAGTGAGGGCATCGCGGATATATAGTGTCTATAGAGATTCGGAGTAAGTATTGTCAGAATCGCCTATGTGCTAAAATCATCCCAGAAATTCTTCTGGCAAATGACCTAGGCTTTCCATGTAGACTGTGAATGAATCCCCTTTCTTCATATCAGCAGCAACTAGCTTCCGCAGATAAGAAGAAGCATTTTTCTTAGAACGTAGAAAGTCATACTGGTCATCGGAAAACTTAATGACCATCTCATGAGGCCATTTACTCTTTTTGTGCTTCATTTAACAACAACCTTTTTCCTAGTGGTCTTTCCATTCGTCGTACTCTCGATTGTGTAACGCTTCCATGTTTTTTCGCCCTGAAGTTTATATTTCTCGCAGTGTCGGTTGAACCTTACAACATCCCAAGCACTTCTCAACAGAGGCCTGGCTTCCAAACATTGAGCGTCTGTGTACTGTTTCGTAGTACAACTAGATAACAATGATAGTAGTATTATTAGCAATGAGATTTTCATGGTGGACTTATCATTAAAGGGGTGCAGTAACTTAGCAAGGATTCGTTGTAGGTTGTTCTGATTCATCACTCGTCGCTGTATTTTGGGTATCCCTCTAATATAACGTCGTTACTGTTATATTGGAAGCAGCAAAAACACTATCATGCATCTTAAATTTTAATAAAGCCAGATAGAATTCAATGTGTTCTCCCCAAAATTTTCTTTTCTCCTATTAAATTTTTTATCCACTTTTTCAATACCACCTTATTACTCTACTTGTGTTTTGTTCGTGGAATAGGCAGGTTGGCCCTAACTGTTAGAAATTCCATTGCAGGATGCTCTGAGAAGGGCATCACGACTCAAATGTGTTTCTGGTAAGTAGGTTGCGTAAAACACTAAGGAATAAACTCTGATTTCTGCTTACCTGCCACTGTGTGGTCTTTCTAATGGATTTCTCATGATATTTTTTCAAAATAACTTTGAAATTGGGTAAATATACCCATATGAAAATTCATCTATCTATGGTTAGGTGAATTGTCATTCATTTTTGGGTGGGCATTGGGAATAATATTTGTTGCCATGTTACCGGTTTTATTATAACAATAAGTGGAAAAAGACGCTATCTATTACTGTCAATATGATGGAAAATTTCCTCTTATTTGTATTGATAGGAGCGGGCGCGCAGCGGGCGCTCCTATCAGTCGCTGTCGAGTTCCTCGAACATGCCGAATAGTCTCCGCGCTACGCGCTCCACCTATCTAACACGTTCGAGCCGACTCCGATTCTCAACAGCGACCGTTCGGCAGACACAACCTGCTATATAAAATTCATAAAGGTGGAAAAATGAGAAAATTTAATCTCTCTATTTTATTAGTTCTTATTGCAATTCTAACAGGATGTGCCGGAGGGAGAAACTATGACTATACTGCGATTCCTATAGATCCGCACCTTGAAGGCAATAAAGAGAAGATTGCCCTTGGTGTTCATGATCAGAGAGAATACGTGAAAAATGGCGATAAATATCCACAATATGTAGGAACGCAAAGAAGTCCTGCATACGTGCCTTGGAATATAAATACTAAAAGTGGCTCGCCAATGGCCGACGATTTTTTACAAAATATTGGCAATTCCTTAAATGAAGATGGTTACAAAGTCGACTTAGTTTCCTTGCCAGAGACAGAAAACAAAAAACAAGTACTGACTCAACTCAAAGCAACAGGAGATAACAGGCTGTTATTATTTACGATCAATGAATGGTTTTTTGATGTTTGGTATAAAACGAGAATGTCATATTCAATGAAACTTGAGGTGTTCGATAATAAGGGAAGATTATTGGCATCTTCTACGGTTGAGAAAAAAATGTGGGATGATAAAGACAATGCTGTTCCAGATCTTGAATTTAAATCGGCTGTTGAAAACCTGTTGACGAGTGATTCAATCGTTAAAGGGCTTAATCAAAATTTATCATATTCTGATTATGGAACAAATTTCAAGTCCAAGGACATTGAGGATGAAACTATAACAAAAAATGTACCTACAGGGAAACAGGCTGAGGCCCAACAAGACATACACGATAACAAAGCCAATTTCCAAAAATCGACTGAGGTAGAAATGACATGCACCACAGATCAAATTTTGAAAATGAAAAAAATTGGAATGGCCGATGAACAAATAAAAGCTGCCTGTCTCTAACTACGCAGACAGAGGAGGCAGAGGAGAGACTTGATGACCCCTTTGTATTTAAAACAGATAACTAATCGTTGAACAAGGACGCGCAAAAAGCGCGCCTGTTAACTCCACGTTCGGCGACGAAATAACTCATTGCTGATAACAACAAAAAAGGAGCGAAAATGAAGAAAAAACAAAGAAGCAAAGTCATGGCACTAGGATTGGCAATTGGGCTGTTTAGTTCAGGGAGTGTTTTAGCAACTGAAAGTCAAGACGACGTTTCAACAAATAGCATTCATTCTTGGGAGCTAGGCGCTGAACTATCCAGCATTAAATACGAAGAGCCTGGCCTCATGGAAGAAACTGGAGTTATGATAGGTATAGGTGGTTCTTACACTTATCATAACAACATAATGTTTAAAGCTGAGGGAGTTTTTAAATATGGACAGGTGGACTACGAAGGAGGGTTGCAAGACGGAACACCACTGAACGTTGATAATATAGATGATTATATAGTAGAAATCAGAGGTCTTGGAGGTTACGATTTTCCTGTGTCCACCTCGACGACTCTTACGCCTTACATAGGTCTAGGATACAGGTATCTATTTGACGACTTCAGTGCGGCATCTATATATGGGTATGGACGAGAGTCAAATTACTTATACAGCCCTATAGGGATAAAAACTCTTACTAAACTACAAAATGGCTGGTCTATCGGTGTTACAGTAGAATATGATCTTTTCTGGAGCGGGAAACAAACAAGCTCTATGAGTGACTTTCAACCTGGTTTTAATGATGTTGAAAATGATCAAAATGATGGATATGGGCTAAGAGGATCCATAACACTCCAGAAGTCAAATTTTATAATAGAACCATTCGTAAGATACTGGAACATAGACGATTCTGACCCATCAGTGCTTACGTACTATGGTTATCCAGTAAATATTATATATGAGCCAGAAAACAACTCTACAGAAATCGGATTAAAGCTTGCGTGGGAGTTTTGATGTTGTTTACCTGATCACTAAATAAAGACAGTGATTGAGATAGTATTCCACTTCACTCTCAATCACTGTTTTGCAACGCTCTTGAGATAGATTTGTTTGAAAGAAAAATCTGCCAATTTATTATGTTACTGCTTATGACTGTTAGCGCTGTGTTAGCTAATACAAGCAAAACGCAAGCTTCTAAAGAATCAGTACCAACAAGTGCCATTGTTTCTATTTACAATAAGACACCGGTTCCCCCTACTAATGGTGTTTTGAAAAGCTACTACAGTTCTGGTGAATTAAAGCTCGAAGTGCCATACACGAATGGCAAGAAAAATGGTGTCGAAAGAATTTACAGGAAATCAGGTCAATTGATACAGGAAACACCATACACAAATGACAAAAAAGATGGAATTGAAAAATGGTATTATAAGTCTGGCCAATTGATGGCAGAAATGCCATACACGAACGGCAAGAAGGTTAATGACGGCAAACGGTACAACAAATCTGGTGAATTAATGGAAACATCAGACAAAAACGGTGGGGGGGGGGTTAATAGAAAAACGCTGGATAACGAACACATTCTCAACATTGCTAGATAAACTGAGAAAGTGGTATGACGAAAATGGAAAAATGAAGGAAAACTTGCCCCTTTCCTTTTTTTTTGTACTCGTTTCGTCATCCATCATCGCTAACACTTTCGTAAACTAAAGATTAAAAATATAGGGTCAATCCGAATCTCCCAACAGCACACTGTTGGATAAAAGTTGCGGGCTAAAGCCCCTGTAGCTTCGTCGCCGTCGGCGTCGGTCTCACCCGCACCCAAGGACTGACGCGGACGGCGATGAAGGTGCAGGGGCGCCCCTACTAGCTTTTGAGCCCGAGGTTGAGGTGGAAAACACTGCAGTTTTGGAGAACTGTAATCCTTCGGAATTTTGCACATGCCTTTTGCGTGCTCAGCTTATATCTGTAGGGCGGTTACGCACAAAACCCGTTTGGGAAACCCGGATATAGCCAAAATATAAATTCTGGAGAATACAAATGAGACAGTATCAAAAAGCCCTAGTGAATAGCCTATCCCTTATCTGCATTTTGTCATTATTAACTGCATGTGCAGGAGGATCTTCCAGACAACCAGGGGACGAACAAAGTACCACGACACGTAAGGAGATTCCTGGGGTCGAAAAGATAAAACTGTCCTCCATCAAAACTATCCCATCAGGGCCAACTCTCACACACAAGTATGACAACATCATTATTGAAAAATTTACGAGCAGTCAACAATATCAAAATGACTACCCGAATGCCGTTGCAGATTGCAAAAAACACATTATTGAACAAATCTTGAGCAAGAATACATTCAAAAAAGTCACAGACGGCACTAACAAGACTCATCCTGGAAAGAATGCAGTTGTGTCCCTAGAGATTATCAACATGCGTATAGTAAGTGGGGCAGCTCGTATCTTTGGAGGGTTTTTTACTGGAAACTCTTATATGGATATCCAACTTGAAATAAGGGATTCAGATACCAAGGAAGTTGTTCATCGAAAAGTGCTTTTTGCTTCCCTGTCCTCTTCGGGTGAATCTAATAGCATCTTCCTTTATGACAGAGACATGCCATCGGACTTTGGACAACTCATTGGTGAATATATGGTTAAGATTGTTCCTGCTAACAACTAATTCTTGACGACTGCGTCGCCCGTGTTGAGAATAAAAAAATGGGTCAGGTCTGCTTTTGACTCATATGGTGTCAATGGGGCAAGGAGAAGAGTCAAGAGTAGACCCCTTTATTGTTCTTTTTGAATGGGTATCAGGGATACGGTTAGTTTTCCAATTTATCCATTTGATTATCACAATTAGTGGAAAAGTTTATGACAAAAATAATTCTGATTACGTATGGAACTCCTGAGGATGGCGGAGTTTCATACGTAATCAGATATTAAAATTTTGAGGTGTATTGGTGGCGTCAATTAACTGTCCGGAGTGTCGTAAGAAAATTAGCAACACCGCAAAACATTGTCCCAATTGTGGTTACTTAATCTCACTAGAAGAAGTAGCTAAATTAGAAGCTGAAGCCAAACGCTTTGAGAGTAAAATAGCTTATATTGGATTGGTTATAGTTTTATTATTGCTTATCCCCTTCGTTAAGTATCAGTTGAACAATCCAGCTCCTACTCCTACTCAACCCAAGGAAACAAAAACCTCGACAATGGCATTTATTCAATGCAAAGAGTTCGTGAAACGTCAGCTTCATTCTCCTGCAACTGCTAATTTTCCATTACTTGATTATGCATCCAGGAAAGATGACATTAATACATACTCTATCAAATCGTATGTTGATGCTCAAAATGGATTTGGAGCAACTGTACGCACCAATTACACTTGTAAAGTTCAGTTTCTTGGTGGTAGTGATTCAGCTATAAAAAATTGGACGTTAATAGATCTCTCACTAACAAACTGATCCTGTTCGTAATGTCATTACTTTTCCTCTTGCTCAATAATCTGTGGCACTGATTCAATGAACTCATAAACGATATCCTGCTTGTTTTTGCTGATTGTTGTTTTCAGCATCCCTAGCTCATCCAGAACATTGAGTGTTTCGTCCAAGACCTTCACACCTCCCTGGAAGCAACCGGACTTCAATAATGTTTTCCGGGTGATCGAACCTTTACGGGCAAGATATGACGCAATTTTATCTATGCTCACTGAATTAAGTTTGTCTCTTTTTGCCTGCAATTCTTCCTTTGTCCTAATAAGTCGAGCCAGCGACTCGTAAATCTTTGCTTTTACCAATAGATGCTTCCCTGAATAGTTGGATAATTCACCAGCAAGAGAATCAATTGTAGCCTGGAGATTTTCAAGGTTTCGGTCGGTGTCAGTAATAATTCGTAAAGGAGATTGCATATAATTGTCCTTGTGTTGGTAGAGCATTAGAACATTGAAGATATGAAAAATCCGAAGACCGTCGGGGAGATATCGGGAGAGTATCGGGAGAGTATCGGGTATATATAATAATATATATTATATATTATTATAACCGTAATAACATATACTTAAAAGCTTTTCTCTCAATGTTCTTAGGGAAATTATCGGGTGGTTTCCAAACTCTGGCATAATTTCCCCATTCTCAATGTACTTGTTTTTACAAGGTACCCCTCTATGGGGGGCTAACTCAAAAAGTTACCCGATAAATTTTACAAACAACTTTTATTCCAACTAGTTACCCGTTTTTCGACTTCCCGATACCCACCCGACGCTCCCCGCGATTCCATTTTTTCACCCGATATTTTTCATATAAAGGACAGTTTTCGGCTTCAAACTGTCCCCATTTGTTGTAATTCTTCCTGAGTGAATGAGGGTCTCAAGGATATAATCCAATTCCTTGACCCCATTCTGGAGAACCTTGTTTTTTAGCATTTGCCCCCTAGTCATAGATCCACCATTCTTGGCAAGGTATCCCAGAACCCGGTTACATTTTTCCTGGTGCTCACTAATCCCTAATTTTTCATCAAACAACAACTTGGTGCTTTCCATAGCCAAGCTCACGATATGCCAGGCACCTTCAAGGGCTTTCGTCTGGATAACATCTGAACCCACTTTCTCAAACTGCTGCAAAATCATAGCTAGTTTGATAAGGTGAGCCGTCCACCTTCTGACAAACGGTTCCAGGAAACTACCTGCATTTTTT
The DNA here is from genome assembly GCA_018817385.1 of Pseudomonadota bacterium. GTDB lineage: Bacteria > Desulfobacterota > Desulfobulbia > Desulfobulbales > Desulfocapsaceae > Desulfocapsa. Next base: position 27,782 of record JAHIUA010000006.1, on the reverse strand, counting down.
CCGTAGATTTTAATGTCTTCATGGATATGCTTAAATAATTCACTCGCCCGTTTCTCTGCTTCTTTGCTTAATGTCATCGTAATTGGGTCCATATCCGCCATTTCTTCATAGATTGTCATTTTTGACATAGGGGGGAGTGATTTTGGAAGTGTTGGAGCGTTGTCAGAGGTCGGAGGATAAAAGAGTAGGTATCGTGCTAAAGCCCCTGACCCAATATCAGATTTTGCCAACTCTCCACGAAGAAAATCCAAAGTTGAAAATCCGCAGATTGACAAGCAAGGATTAGCCAATGTTAACAGTCCCCCGCCTATAGTGGCCTTGTTCCATCCGTCATGGGTGCAATCGTAAATATCACTGACCACTTCCATCATCCCGAAAGCATTGCCACCAGCTTTGAGGGATTTCAGGAATCCACTGAATTCTGCTGTGAAAATTACGCCGTTGTGTTCATTCAATATTTTCACCAGTGCTTCAAGCGTTGTCCGTTCTGGTATTATCATTAACTTTTTCTTCATTTCCTGGATCAGGTCTTCGTCCGGTTCATCCAGTTTCTCTTCTGTTTCGATTTCACTTTTCTGCATTCTGTTCATTGCTCTAACGTCGAGAGCCCCAGAATTAATTGCTGTTGTCTTACCAGCCCCAGAGCCAGCGATTGTCAATAAATATAGATTGCAGTACAAGAGGGCATGATTTCCATGCCAGGCATAGGAAACGTTCCTTTCGATAGAGGCAGCTGCAGAGGCAAGCGCAGCTGGCAGCAATAGGAGGGGATCACCATCTTGACGTTTCATCCCTTCTTTAATGTGATTACGCAGTTTCACAGGTAACTTACCCAGATCCAGTTTTCCTACTCGTTTTGCATCTTTTTTCTGATATTGTTCAGCTGCCTTCTTGGCCTCTTCAATAATCTCTGCTTCTTCCCCTTCTGGTTCCTCATCAACAAACACTGAACAACTATCACAGCCTAGGCTTATGCCAAGGGATTTGGCATAACCACAACCAAATTCGGCCCCGGCCCTTGCCATACTGGTGAATCTGTCCTGGACATTGGTTTCTCGATCTTTACGTGTTTTCAGGCTACCTGAGGGGAACTCATAGGCAAAGGACGAAAAGTATTCATTTTCCATTGCACCATCATATTCAATATCATTAGCCAGGTACCACCGGATAACTGTCATCATACTTTGATTGAAATCACACTTCCCTGCGGTCACTTCTCTGTTTTTCAATATGGCTGGGATACAAGGTGGTTCATTTTCAATATTAAGGGGAAAATATTCGCCATTGTTAGAATTGGTCTCAGCTACTTTCTTCAACTCTGTTTCAATGCTCTTACACTTCGCACACAGTTTGTCGTTAAGCGTCCCAGGACGGGTGTCAATTAGCTCTCTCGGGGACAGGATGAAAGAGTCATGGTTGGAGGCGGCCAAGTCCTCATGAGCAATAGGCACCTCATAGAATCCGTTCTCCCGCTTGACGTTTTCCCGTCGAAATGGCTTCCCGGTTCTCATATTATAAATTGAGAGGTCAACGGTCGTTAATTTCAGTTCCTCAATGACCTCTCTCATCAGTTGCTTGAGTATGAGTGGCAGATTCAAGCGTCCATCCTCCAAGCCGAGCACAGAGGCCTTCAGCTTAAGGTGGACCCCCTTTCCACCACTAAAAGAGATCCGCCATTCATCGACCGGAACATCATAGACATTTTCAAAATGTGTGATAGTTAAGATTCCTTCCTCAACAGTCAATTGAATATCTCCATCCTTGTCAAAGTCGATATACAAATCTGCTATCCGATTTGGTTCATCGTCATGGGACAAAGGTTTATGAGAGAAATAGGTAGGATAACTTTGGTACCTGTCTCTCGGCCCAAGAACGGCCTTAACAGCATCTACAAAGTGTCGTTTTCGGTTTTTCTCTGATTGAAAATAAGTAAGATATCCTTCTGGAGCATTCGCTTTCCCACATGGGGGCATTGCGCTAACTACCGGTGTTTCTGTTGCTTCTTGACTGTTTCCCGTATACATGTTATCTTTTCCTTACAGTATCCCGCTTGCCCAGCGAGCTTTGAAAGGTCTATTCTTCGGAATAGGCCTTTTATTTTTGCAATAGCCATTATTTTTCCTTTTTAGTTTTTGGGGACTGCTCACACTTTGTTCCGGTGGCAGGGTCATTCAATGTTACGCTTCCATTTCAAACTTCTGTTGCTCCATCCTCAAAACACGACTCAAACAAGATATTCTCAGCTATCTGATTAAGCTTTAATTCTCGTACGATAATTGACACAGCCGCCCGAGTGTCCTGGAATTCTGTCATTATCTGAAGGCAAGATTCATCCTCAATTGTCAGCTCACCTGCAAGGCCCTGCAGTAGATTGCGTATTTTCATCACGCAGCCTCTGCTGTCGCTACACGGCAAGAGTTCAGATAGCTGTCTAGATCCGCGATCAAATACATAATCCGCCGTCCTCCGATCTTTATAAAAACCGGGCCTTCATCCTGGGCTCTCATTTTTCGCAGATAACCTTCGGACATCCCGAGATATCGCGCTGAATTTACGGTGTTCAGAGTTTTTGGTTTAATTTCCTGTTTCATACGAATCCCCCTTGTATGGTGAAATAAAAAAGGCTCCCTGATGAGCTATGTTCAACCATAGTCTTCATGGAGCCTTATGTATGTAACAGTGAAATTTATAATTTTGTGTTACTTCATTTTCCTTGATCCATTCTGTATTTTTCTTCTTTAATCGCCCACTCAGTCGTCCCGAATTCCCTAGCCAAGTTCTCGAAACATTTTGTTGGTGTGTTGTTTTTCAAACATTCCTCAATAGCAATTTGTATAGCAATTCTATGCTCAGATTTGCTATACAAAAAAGAAGGGCTATTTAGAAAAAGTGCTTTCTTTGAATCCTCTTTTTCCACTATCTGTTTTCGGATTCCTTCCACGAATTCCTTGTGAACATCTGCAGGAACATCAAAACCCTGATCCTGGCAATGAACCCAAATTCTTCGAGCTAGCGAGAAAGTTGGTTTATGCTTGAAGATAAGCACCATCTTTTTCATTTCCGCAGTATGTCTCCCTTCAAATTCTTCTGTAACACCTATCTCTTCAACTTCTTCTTCACTTAAAACCGTACCTTCTTCACCAAAAAGGAAAACTGCATCATAATTTGGTCTTTTATTCTTCATCCGAATCACCAAAAATTTTATTTGTTGCAGTAGTCAGAGAATCTCTGACAGGATCAAGATCTAGGTGTGTGTAAATGGCCGTAGTCTTCGCGCTTGAATGCCCTAAGGTTTTGCTGATGACCGCTACATTCGCACCCGTAGCAGCCTGATAAGAGCCTACAGTCCGCCTCAGATCGTGGATTCTCAAGTCTTTAATCTCTGCTCTGTCAAGAATACGTTCCCACGCACCTTTAGGATCTGCAAGGTGCCCTGATTTTCCACGTCCAGGGAAGACAAAGCCTGAATCGTTTTCCCTAGTCTCCAAGATTTCCAAAGCTTTTTCCATCAATGGAACTCTGATTGCTTTCCCTGATTTGGCTTTTTTTGCTGGAATAGTCCATACTCCACCGGATATCTCATCCCACCTCATAGAAAGGACATTATTCTTTCTTGCTCCTGTAAGCAAAAGAAGGTTAAAAAAATCTTGAAAAATTTGTTTCTCGACTGCCAAACCTTCAAAAAACCCCTTCAGCTCTTCCGGTTGCAAATATCGCTCCCGGGAAGTCTCTTTGAATTTATCCGTGGTGGTACAGGGATTCGCCACACCTTCCAATGTTTTAGAATAGACAACACTCAGCAAAGCAAGGGCTCTATTCGCTGAGTAATGCCCTCTATCCCGTCCAATTTTAGCGTGCCACGACTTGATTCTAGTTGAGGTTATTTCAGAAACCTTGAGGCCCCCTAAAAGTTTTTTGATACAGTTCTTAAAAGTTCGCTCATTCTCCTGCCAAGACCTTTTCTTTCCTTTCCCATGAATCGCAATATATTGATCAAAGACCTCTGATAGACTCTGTTCTGCTCTCTTAGCTTTTTGAACTTCCTCAGGGTCTCCACCTAAAGAAACTTCACTCAATAGTTCTGCAGCCCTTCTTCGAGCCTCAGAAACGCTAATATCCCCAACTTTACCTAAAGTTTTACTGACAGGCTTCTGTTTTGCAGGACTCCATGCTTGAAATTGGTAAGTTTTGGATCCTGCAGAAGTAACAGCCAGCCTGAGGCCTTTCTGCTTCTCATCAAAAAAGTATTGCCGCTTCTCAACTGGAAGAATCTCTTCAATCTTCTTTTTTGTGAAATTAAATTTATTCAATCTTCCCTCCGGTCCTATGCCCGTCCTATGAAATATGTATCTCAGCAGGGTAAAACGACTCACCCCATACGAATAATGATACCACAGATTGGCAATAAAATAAAGGAAAAACAAAGAGTAAAGCAAGACATACGAAACAGAGACGCTCCATACGAAACCACGACCACGAGACTGGCAGTCATGAGGTCTGGGGTTCGATCCCCCACATCTCCACCAGATAAAAAAAGGATGTAACAGGAGCAATCTCCTGTTACATCCTTTTTTTTGTTCACAGTCACTCGCATTGTACCAACCGACATGGCGTATTCCCTTCAGTGGAAATCTTTTGCAAAAGAATTGAGGTATTCGGAACACTCCTCCTGCCACGGCAAAGATGCTCTCGAGCAGGTGCACCTCTCCTCCCGGCTACTGGGTACTCCGTAGCAGCTATCTTACCCAACGAATAATACCCCGTTCTGATCAGGCGACCTGAAGGTATGGCAGAATCAACTTCAAGAAAGGATAAATGGGATGAAACACAACTAACGCGCCAGGGTGGCACAAGATCTCCCCGGCCAAGAGCGTTTTGTTTTCCTCACAGATTGCAATCCTGATCAAGGATGATTAGAAAGATGCCGACAAAGGAAGCGGCTGCGAAAGGTCTGGCAAAAAAGTTTTAGCATTCAACATATTACAGTATTACTCCTGGAAACGCCCTTTCTCCACTGCGCCTCGTACCGAAATAGCATAGGGATTATGCTGCCGAAAAACCATGGGCATAGTGTTGCGCGCCTCTCGAGCCGCGGCCATAGACGGATAGAGCCCATAAAACACCAAGACAACAGGAGGGTTGGATGGGCGTTTCAAGACAACCAAATCATCGACCAAGTCCCTGTACTCCTCCTGGGAGAGAATTCGTTTTAAATTCTCCTCTGCCTGATTAGAGGTCAGGACCATCAGTTGGATGGTGAATTGATCATCCATTGCACCTGCCTGCCACTCTTCTCCAGCCCCGATCAGACTGACAAGAGCTGGCTCTTCTTCTTTTACAGAGACCTGTTCTTTGGCTCCTGACAACTGTTTTCCCCGCTCTACAACAATTTTTTTTGTTCCCCCTCCCGGTAACACTTTACCATGTGCCAATAATTCCGGGACAGTCTCTTCAGGTACCACAGTCGCTACAATTTCTTCAGGACGCTGCTGCGGAGCATGGTCTTCTTCCGCTTCGTTCTCCACTTCTCCTTCAAGGTCGAGGGGAATCTGAGCGACCGACTCCACTTGCTGATCAGGGTCATGGACCGGCTCTGGTGGTTCAACTACAGGGAGGAGAGGAGTCGCTTCTTCAATCACTCTGTCCCGCTTCACGAGTGAAGGATCATCCATTATCTCCACCGGAGCTATCGTCATTACGGGGGGCTCTATCACCTCAGCAACGGGTACAGACGGTGCCTGTTCCACCTCCTTCCCCTCATCGGCTACTCTTTGATCGAATACCTCTTTCTCGCTGACCGGTTGCGAGATCACAACGCTCACCTCCGGCGTCTGCGCCTTTTCGGCAATTTCCTTATCACCATCTCCACTGAAGACAACGATGAGAAACAAGAGAAATAGCACCGCCCCCCCAACTGCCAGCATCTGCTTTTGGCTCAACGGCAATCGTTGCAGAATCCAGGGAGAAGCCGGTACCATTTCCTCAAGAGGACAGGAGTCTTTGACATGATCCAAGAGAACCATAAATGACGTGTCGGCAGTGGAAGACTGAAGCGATTCCTCAGCAAGCACATTGATCATTCGCAGATTTCCTCTGGCCATGGATGCAATCTTGTCTGCGGCCTCCCTGCTGAACACCTCCCGAGGCTCATTCCCTTCCTGAGCCTGCATACAAAAATTCAGATACTTCCAGGTGTCATCTTCATTAAGCGGTGAGAGAAAAAATTGTTTTTCGCTGATCTGTTCGAAATTACACAGGTCCAGCTGTTCCAGGTTGCCAAGCAGACTTGCTCTTCCAGATAAGAGGACCTGCAATCCTCCCCCTTCCCTGTTCACATCATCCAGAATTTTACGGATACGTTCAAGGGTGGCCAGATACATCTTCTCCGCCTCATCACAGATAATGAGAAGAGACTCTCCCTGTTGACGCAAGGAAGCGACCAATTCCAGAAAAATGTTTCTCGCATCGGCCCGATTCGCCTCGACAGGAAATTTGGCATTACACTCTTGTGCCGCTACCCTGACAATATCCTCAAAGGATTCAGCAAGCTGAGGAAGGAAAAGTATCTTCCCTGAAAAAGCCCATTTCTCCTGGAGCATTTTACAGAGCATGGTCTTCCCACTCCCCTCTTCGCCAATCAGGGTAATCAGATCCACCCCCCCTTGAAAGGCAGCCTTCAGATCATCATAAACGGCTCCTCGGCCACCCCCAAAAAAGAAAAATGAGGTATTACAATCTTCCTGAAAAGGGGTGACCCTCTCTCTGTTTTTTTCCGTTTGCATAATAAATAAAATAAGAATGGTCGATCAAAGCCCTTCTTCGGGTTGAAAAAGAAAGGCTGGCCCCTTCATTGCTACCCTTAAAAAATATCACAGGAAAAGAAAACACTGTATAATTGATATCGGTAACTCCTTTCAATAGAGCAAAAGAAATGGAATTGCACCCAGTTTGATAACTCCTGCAATAGAAATGTATACAGAACAGGCCGACTGTTCAAGGAAATTATACCGGCTGCTTGCTCCGTTACTTGTGGATATTATTTTTCTTCTGGCCGCCTTCAGCCAGGGAATGATCGATTCAAGCCCAGCCTTGGTGGCAATACCGCGATTAAGCCACGTTCTTGAAAGCAAGGAGACAGCGCCTCACTGCATACTAACTAAACAGTCTCGTGCCTACGACCGCTCCTCCATTGAAAAGAGGGAAACACCCGGATATCAAAAACCGCCCCCTGAAATTATTGTTGGCTCAACACTGCTCAAATATGCCAGCCCCCTTGTCATCGGTAGAGGCCCGGGAATCACTTTAATATGACAGAGGTGATTTTCCCAGAATCTTTATTTGTCGCTTTTATTTACCTTTCTCGTACTCATGGGTATGATGATGATCATCACCTGGTACAAAATCAAACAATTTCTCTACGCAACGAGGAAAAAATGAACGGAGCTGAACTGCTGGTCCAATGTCTTGAGAATGAAGGCGTCAAGATCATTTTTGGTATCCCCGGAGAAGAAAACCTGGTCTTTCTCGAAGCCCTGCGCTCCTCCTCCATTCGCCTGATTCTCACCCGACATGAACAGGCCGCTGGTTTTATGGCTGCAACCTATGGCAGACTTACCGGTAAACCAGGCGTCTGCCTGGCTACCTTGGGGCCTGGGGCGACCAATTTGGTGACAGCAATCGCCTATGCCCTGCTCGGCGGCATACCCGTGGTTTTTATCACAGGCCAGAAACCCATTAAAAAAAGTAAACAGGGCCGATTCCAGATTCTCGATGTGGTCAGGATGATGGCACCGCTCACTAAATACACAAGACAAATTGTCAATGCCGGCAACATTCCACCGCTGACACGAGATATTTTCCGAATTGCAGTGGATGAAAAACCTGGCCCAGTCCATATTGAGCTGCCGGAAGACATTGCCGCAGAGGAGGTAATCAAGGTTCCCTTTGCCTGCCATTCTGTCCTGCGCCCCCTGGCTGCACCTGGCTCCATTTTCCAGGCGGCAGCCAAAATCAAAAAAGCCAAGTACCCACTGCTCCTGCTTGGTGCTGCAGCAAAACGACCCCACATCTGCGCTGCAGCCAGAAAACTGGTCGAAGCTACTGGCATCTATTTTTTCACCACCCAGATGGGAAAAGGCGTTATCGACGAACACTCCCCCCGCTGCCTCGGAACTGCAGCCCTGTCAGACCATGACTATATTCACTGTGCCATTGATCGCGCAGATGTTATCATCAACGTTGGATACGATGTGGTCGAAAAGCCTCCATTTTTCATGAATCAGGGAACAATGGAGGTGATTCATATCAACTTTTCTCAGGCCGACATTGATGAAGTCTACTTCCCTCAGTACGAAGTAATCGGTGATATCAGTCACAGCCTGGATGCACTGCGAGAAAACCTTATTGAATTGAAAGAAAAAGATAATGACTATTTTCATCGTATCCATCTGGAAATCAATACCCATGTCTTTCAAGACCAGGGACATGATTCCTTTCCCAACACCCCTCAACATATAGTCAATGATATCAGGAAAACGGTTGCTGACAGTTCCATCGTCTCTCTGGACAACGGGATGTACAAGATATGGTTCGCCCGTAATTTTAAAGCAACCGCCCCCCATTCCCTGCTTCTCGATAATGCCCTGGCCAGCATGGGAGCAGGTTTGCCGGCTGCCATTGCTGCCAAACTGGTGCATCCCGAAAAACAGGTGATTGCGGTCTGCGGTGATGGTGGTTTCATGATGAACTCCCAGGAAATAGAAACAGCAATCCGACTGAACCTGCATCTGGTTATCATCATTTTGCGCGACGACGGCTATGGAATGATCAAATGGAAACAGGCAGGAATGGAGTTTTCTAACTTTGGCCTTGATTTTGGCAACCCAGATTTTATACAATATGCAGAGAGCTATGGAGCCAAAGGATATCGAATAACTGATAACAACACCCTTCCCCCCCTGTTGTCTCGATGTCTCAACAGCCCGGGAGTCCATCTCATTGAAGTCCCTGTCGATTATTCCGAAAACGAAAAAGTGCTGCAGAGAGAACTCCAGAATAAAACGTGCCTTCTCTAACGTAACCTCCTGAACTGATGGACAACCCCCTTTATCCCATTAGGCGCCGCAATCATAATCTGTCACCCACATGAATAGATTATTCTCCTATTATCGCCCTCTGGCAATAGTCATCTGGCTTCTGGCTGTGACCTCCTCCCTTGCCTGGAACACGGTAGACAATATCCGTGAACAAAACGCCATCGCCCTGGAAACAGCCAGGGCTTTTTTTGAACAGATCATAGCCTCAAGACAATGGAATATCATGTACGGGGGAGTCTATGTCTACACCAATGAAGAAGCTCCACTCAATCCATACCTCCCCAAGGAGAAACAAGCCATACGAGATGAAAACGGCCGTAGCCTTACCCTGATCAGCCCCGCCGCTATGACCAGGCAAATTGCCGACATCAGTCAACCAGAAGGTCAGATCCACTTTCACATCACCAGCCTTCGGCCTCTTCAAGATGCAAACGCTCCCTACCCCTGGGAAATTCCATGGCTAGAATCCTTCACGCATGGAGTCAAGGAACAGAGTAGTTTTGTCAAAGCGAAAGAAGGAAAAATATTCCGCTATATGGCCCCCCTGATTTTCAACAAATCGTGTCTCCCCTGCCATTCTGGAGATGAGCAACAAGAAAATTCCCTTGGCGGAGCCATCTCTGTCAGCCTCCCCATACGCTTTCACAAATCACCTTGGCCGCTCATCCTCAGTCATCTCTTTGTCGCCCTGACCGGCATAGGAGGAATCCTCTTTTTTGGTGGCCGCCTGGCCCAGAGCCGAAGAAATATCCTGGCAGCGAACAGACATTTGCAACAGGAGATCGATGAACGCAAACAGACAGAAAAAGAACTTCTTAGCATCAAAGAGAATCTGGAAACCCTCATTGATAACCGCACCTCAGAACTCCGCCAGACCAATGCAACCCTTGATGCCAGGATCAAAAAACAGCAGAGTATCGAGGCTTCACTTGTTGCCATTAGCGATGAATTTATCCAGATATTCAATAGTGCTCCAGACGGCATGCATATCATTGATCGTCACTTCAATGTCATTCGCGCCAACAAGGCTTTTTGCCAGATCACGGGCAAAGATGCCGGAGAAATCCAAGGCCATAAATGCTATGAGATCCAGGCTGGCAAGCTCTGCCACACAGAGGAATGCCCCCTTACCAAGATACTTGGAGGTGCAGGACGGGTCGATATTGAAGGAATAAAGGTATGCCACAACGGAAAAGCCATCCCCTGCATTGTCACCGCCACTCCTTTTCGTGACCCGGAAGGAAAACTCATGGGAATCATAGAGGTAACAAGAGATATCAGTAACTGGAAAGAGATAGAAGAGTCCCTGTCATCGACAGCCAAGCGTCTGCGCATCAGGAACCAGGAACTTGAGGACTTCACTCATGTGATTTCTCACGATCTCCAAGAACCCCTGATGCTCATCAGTGCCTTCAGTGAAAGGCTGAGCAACAAGTGCTCGGCGAACCTTTCGCAACAAGGAAAGGCCTACCTGGAACGCATAAAAAGTTCGACCTCCCGAATGCAAAACCTCATTGACGGATTGCTTCTCTACTCCAGGGTCAGTAGTAAAGCCAACCCCTTTGAACTGCTGCAACTCAACACAGTCATTGACTCAGTGCTTGATGATCTGGCCCTCAGGATTGAAAAGAACCAAGCAACCGTCACTGTGGAAGGCGATCTTGGCACCATAGAGGCCGAACCGCTCCAGATGAGGCAGCTGTTTCAGAACCTCATTGGGAACAGCCTTAAATATCATCACCAGGAGCGTAAGCCGGAAATTACAATTAAGCGCCTCCCCTTTCCCGACCCATTGAACAATCAGAATTATCTCCGAATCAGTATCCGTGACAACGGAATTGGCTTTGAGCCAAGATATCAGAAACTCATTTTTGATATCTTTCAACGTCTCCATACCCGTCAGCAATTCCAGGGAACCGGTATAGGCCTTTCCATCTGTAAAAAGATTATTGCCCGACACCAGGGGACCATTACAGCAAAAGGCAATCCAGATCAGGGGGCGGAGTTCATAATCACCCTCCCCTTCATACAGAGAAATTTTCATAAAGAAAAAAGCAGTCGTGATAACAGCCTGATCAACATTATCATGAACAGGCGCTAATAAAAATTTACCGTTTTACTCTCAAATTGGGTATTTCTACCTATTGACCAGTTGCCTCCACCACAGTATTATCAGTAACATGACAGTTGGATTCACCTCTTCAAATCCTCATGAGTCAATAGCATAACAGATACTGCCAACTTTTTATACCACTCCAGACCATGAGTTGGCTACACCAAGTAAGAACATTAGGCCTAATGTATTAAAAAGGCATCAGGTTACCCCAATGCTCCTCTCCCCCATCAAAGAACGCCCTCGAGAAGAACGACGGCAATTCGTTCGCTACCGTCCTAAAGGCGGCACCATAGCAGTCAACGACCACGCCCTTGGACCGGTTATCAATATCAGCATGGGTGGTTTGTCTTTTCGTTATCTTGAAGGAAGTTCAACTGAACCGCATTCTGATTCCCTTGGTATATTTCTCGGATCAGATGATGTCCTGATCGATAAGATCACAACCAAAGTGATTTCGGACCAACTGATCGCCCAAGGTTCTGTCTTTTTGCAGATATCCACCCGACAACGTTCTATTCAATTTCTCAACCTCAGCGAAAGACAGCGTAAAAACTTGAAAGCGTTTATCAACGAAAAAACGCAAGGGACCTACTGAAAGCAGCTCCCCCTCAAAATTGCAGCCACCGTTCCTCTTCCCCAAAGACTTCAAACAGACTGTTAAGCACAAAAGAAGTGGACTCCTCTGTGACTTTTTTGTCTTGGCCAGCAGGAAAAACTGTTCCCTCCCTCCTCGTACGTTTTCCTTCATGGAAAGCTGATTGACAAAGCATATCTCTTCCCAGTAGAGTTGCCCATGCCTATTTTTCAGCTCACCGATCTGCCTGTCTTTCCTCATCCTTCACTGGCAGAGGACAATGGTCTTCTTGCCGTTGGCGGCGATCTCTCACTTGAAAGATTACTGGCAGCGTACTCCCAGGGAATTTTCCCCTGGTATTCAGAGGGAGAACCTCCCCTCTGGTGGTTTACCGATCCAAGATTGGTCATATTCCTTGAAGAGTTCAAGGTCTCAAAGCGGCTGGCTCGAAAATTGAGAAACACAGATTTCCATATCACATTTGACCAATCTTTCGACCAGGTCATCACCTCCTGCGCCAACATCCGGACAGAGAACGGAGAAGGAACATGGATCAGCAAGGATATGCAACAGGCTTACTGTCGCCTCCACCGTTCTGGATATGCTCACTCCGTGGAATGCTGGCAAGGAGATACCCTGGCCGGTGGACTGTATGGTGTACGCTTAGGAAATATTTTTTTTGGCGAATCCATGTTCACCAGGATCAGCAACGGATCAAAAGCAGCACTCATCGCACTGGTGGACCAGTTACAGCAACAAGGTGTTGTCCTTATCGACTGTCAGATGACCACCAGTCATCTCATAACATTCGGAGCCCGCGAAATTTCAGGAGCTAAATTTCGTCATTTACTTCAACTCCACATAAATAAGTCTGCTCCTCAGGAAAACTGAACCAATGAAACAGGCAAATACAGCTGAGCGATGTGACGGCTGCGGCAAGATCAGCCAACTCCAGGAAACCCAAGGAAACGAGTTTTGTGATAAGTGTCTCCTGCTTGCCACTGCCATGCGGGAAAGCCCTGAAACGATCAAAAAGATCTGTACCCTTATCAAGTCCGACCTCTATCACAATGGAGAAGATAACAAGGAGTATCAGAAGAGCCCTTTTATTGAACTCCCGGAAGTGCTTGATGCCGTCCGTTACCGAACACGAGATAGAGATTTGAACACCTGGTATGTATCCATCAGTGAAATGAAAGGAAATCCCGTGGAAATTTTTGCCTCCACAGCATTTGACCGCGACGACCACCTTCAATCTCGGATCTCCAATCTCACTACAATTACCAGATTGACCTCCCTGATCCTCCGACATGTCTTTCTCGGTGAAGTCCTGACCCTGGAAAAAACCATCAAACAGCTCCACAGAAGCTCCAGGCAGAAAAACGATCTTCCTGACATGCTGACCAGTGTGCTCCGAAATTACAGCAAAGAGGTTGATGAAAAGAAAGTGGCAGAACAGGGCGAAGAGAGTTCATAGGCGAGGCGTATGAAGGGAGAACCGGATGGCCTTAATATTCAAAATCAAATTCATAAAGCAGGCCTGATTTATCGAAGTGACGCAAAACTTTTTTCAAGGTATAGAGATCAGGAACCTGGAAACTTAGCTCCCAGTCTGGATTCGGGGTGGGTGTGTTAGACAAGACCATGAGATCAATAATTTTCATCTCTTCTGGAGCCACTCCCACCAGCATCATAATTCGTTGCCGGGTTGCTGCCATAATTATCAGAGACTGGGGTTTATCAACTCTGGTCTCACGCAGCTTCCAACGCAGGTCAACGATGTCTTCCCGCTGAAAGCGAACCTTCTGCAATTGGGGACAATCTTTATTATGGAGAGAAAGACCTCTTTCACTCAGAAGCGCAAACAGCCCTTTATCTGTGGGGTTGGGCTTGCAGCAGGCGGAAATTTTAACAGCAATAGGGTCAATATTTGTCAGTTCCACCTTATTAAATTCCCCGGTTGGCTCCACAAGGGGTGAGTACCCATCATACAATTCCTGCTTCACCTGTCGGATCAGAGTGGACAAACGCAACCTCCCCTCTCCTACATAGACATAGAGCTCATTGAGATCGGCCAGAGAAAAAAAATCGAGAATCTTCTGGAGACCTTCTTTAGAGAGGAGCTCAATGGGCAGGCCATAACGGTGCATCTCCTGCTTGACAAGGGAGAGACCAATTTCTTGCGACAGACGCTGGCGACGGACGCGAAAGGTTCGAGACAGCTCGGCCCGTGCACGGGGAGTCTGGCAGAGTTCAAGCATGGACGGTTGGAATTGGAGGGGATACTCTACTCTCAAAATTCGGATAACATCTCCATCACGCAAGCGATGATTACTGGGAAATTTCCTCCTGCCAATCATTGCCCCGATACAACTGTGGCCAATCTCTGTATGGACCCTGAAGGCAAAATCAAGCACAGTTGAATTTGCCGGCAGACAGATCAGGTCTCCTCCAGGCGTGTAGGTATAGATCTCTTTTTTGCCGCTGGCAGCAATCACCTCTCGATACGAACCTGAATCCTCGGATCCTATCACATCAAAAAGCTCTTGTATTTCTTTAATAAAACGACGCTGAGTGGTACTTTTTGAGGTCCAGTCCTTGAACAATCCCCTCTGAGCACGACGAGCCATATCTTCCGTACGAATCTTGAACAGATATTTTTCTCCCTTGATATTAGCTCTTGCATGCAAGCCCTGATAGCCAGTGGGTTTGGGGTTGGCGATAAAATCACGGATGGTTCGTGGAATTGGTGGAAACGTCTGATTCAGGATACCAAGCATGGAGTAACAGGACTGGATATCGTCAACCATGATCAGTATTTCGAGTGGATTATCAATCTGTTTACGGAGAATACGATTCGAGGAATCATAATAGGCCCAGAGCCCCTTGGTTCGTATGCTTATCCCACAATTCAGCCAGACCTCTCTGGTATTCTGTTTCAAGGCCTTCAAAATCTCCAGAGCGGCAGGAGACCGCTGCAGCTGCCGTATCTGACTGAATAACTTCGCCCCCTGCTTCGGAAATTTAAATGACAAGGCCAGGCTATACATTTCTCGTTTGAGGCTGAACAGACCCAAAACTGAGGCCAACGGGGCATAAATATCCAGAGTTTCATCGGAAATTTTCTGCCGCTTGTGTTTGGGCATGGCACTCAAGGTGCGAAGATTGTGAAGTCGATCTGCAAGCTTCACCAGCATCACTTCCGGCCGCAGGGCTGCACCTGAAAAAATTTTGCGATGTACCTTTTTCGATAAGGTCTGTTTATCACCGGAATGCTGAGTAACCTTGGTACACCCTTCAACAATGGCCTCCACATAAGAGCCAAATTTTTCACCGACCAATTCACTCGTTATCTCTTCCACATCTTCAACCGTATCATGGAGGAGAGCTGCCGCCAAAATTTCCGGGTCCACCACATCCATCTCTTCTGCCAGGATCCTTGCCACAGAACAGGGGTGCATAATATAGGCCTCACCCGATCGACGCCATTGATCAGCGTGAGCATCCGTTGCGAAATCCAGAGCATCCCAGAACACATGGGCCTTTGGCGTATCCCCCAATAGTCGCCTCATCTGACTACGATACAATTCAAGATCAAAAGAAATATACTGCATATTTTTTTATAATTAAAAGAAGGGGACGAGGAATCAAATTGCTTTTTGAGCCATTATGACTATCCTTAGAAGAATACGATGAGTATCCAACAATCATTCAACTCTACCAAAATTCAAACTGCTTGAAAAAGCAAAAAAACAACATGACAAGAAAAAGAAAATCCCAGCATACAATAAAATCGAAGCGTCTCTCCTCTCCTCGGGAAGTAAAACAGCAAGGAGAAAAGATGCTTGAACACAATCTGCTGACTCTTCTTTACAATAGCGCAGAACCATTGAGAAGCAAGGATATTCTCCAGCAGTTAAATCTTGGCCGTTCTGGCAGCAAAGTCCTCCACAATCTCTTACTCCAGTTGACAAAGAAAAAATTTATACAAGAGACCGACAACCAGTATTACCACCTGGGTCCCAAACATAGCCTGGCCGAAGGAATCCTGGACCAAAATGCTCGAGGATTCGGCTTTGTCAACGAGCTCACCTCAAGACCAACTCCACCTCGCTACTCCAAAGATCCTTTCCTGTCCCCCAATAATATAGGCTCTGCCCGGCATGGTGACAAGGTTCTGATACAAGTATTCAAAATAACAAAAGATGGCCGTCCAGAGGCAGAAGTCATCGCCATACTGGAACGTGGAAGAGATCACCTGGCCGGTTTTGTCACCATGAAATATGGCAAAGTCGTGGTCACACCAGAAGATCACCGTTATCCCTTTTCTATCCTCCTCACAGGGAACATCCCAGAAACCCTGGAAGATGGCGATGCGGTCATTGTTCAAATCACGGACGAAAAGGTTGGGCTCAACCAGCAACTGGGAACCCTGCTCGAAGTTCTGGGAAGCCCCGATTCTGTGGATGTGCAGATGCGGCTGGTAATAGAAAAATTCAGCCTGCCCCATGAATTCAGCAATGAGACCCTTCAACAGACAAAGGAAATTCCAACAGATATTGTCCCCTCTGCCAACAGATTGGACCTTAGAGATATTGACCATGTCACCATTGATGGTGAAACAGCCAAAGACTTTGATGACGCCATTGCAGTGAAAAAGACCCGAACAGGTTTCCGTCTCTACGTTTCCATTGCCGACGTCAGCCACTATGTTGCGCCAGGATCAGCCCTTGACAAAGATGCTTATCAACGAGGAACTTCCGTTTACTTCCCTGGCCGAGTGATTCCCATGTTACCGGAAAAACTCTCCAATGACCTCTGTAGCCTGGTACCAGGCAAAGATCGTTATGCCTTCACTGCTATTCTGGATTTTGACAGACAAGGGCACCAAAAAAGGAAACAGTTTGTCAAATCCATCATTTGCAGCAAACACCGTTTCACCTATACCACTGTCCGCCAGATCCTTATTGATCGCGACCCAAATGTGCGTAAGGCACATAAACCCTTTCTTACTCCTTTTAAATGGGCCCAAGAACTGGCTACAGAACTGATGCATATCCGCGAACAGCGGGGATCCATCGGTTTTACAATTCCAGAACCCTTTATTGCCCTTGATGAAGAGGGAAAAATCGCATCCATCGCCCGTGCGGAGAGAAGCTTTGCCCATCAACTGATTGAAGAATTTATGCTTGCGGCCAATGAGGCCGTGGCAGAAACATTCACCGAGTACCACCTGGAAGGCCTCTATCGGATCCATGAGCGCCCAGCCCCCGAAAAAGTTCAGGAATTCGTCGAATTTGCCCGCAGCCTTGGCCTGGACCTCCCTCCTCTTCGCGAGGACCCAGACTGGTTTGGTCAGGTCTTGAATCTGGTAAAAGGCCAACCCAAAGAATACGTAATCAACAATCTCCTCCTACGAGCCATGCAACAGGCCCGTTATGACAGGAAGAATGTGGGCCACTTCGGACTTGCCGCCACAGATTACACCCACTTCACCTCACCTATCCGTCGTTATCCTGATCTCACCGTCCATCGGACGCTGCAAACATTTCTCCAGCGCCAGGTATCAAAACAAAATAAAAAAAAGACACCAGGGGAATCAATCAAAGACATGGGAGTGGCTCTTTCTGCCCGCGAGCGTGTTGCCGTCAGTGCAGAGCGGGAGATGAACGACCGACTCAAAGTTCGCTATATGAAAGATAAAGTAGGAGAAGAATTTGAAGCAGTCATTGCAGGGGTAAACAGTTCCGCCATCTTTGTCGAACTCCTTGATCTTTTTGTCAGCGGCGGTATTTCGCTCTCAACCCTTAAAAATGATTACTATATTTTTGATGGCCAACATCATCGTATTATTGCAAAACATAGTGGAAAAACATTCCAACTCGGAGATCTTATCCGGGTTCGCCTGGAAGATGTTGACACCATAAGAAATCGGGTTAATTTCAGCCCTGTCCTGGCAGAAGAAGGATACTAAAGGGCTGTCGGGTTTATATCTCAGTCCGTTAGGCTCCCAGACGCCTCCTGTACGCTTGCCACTTGACTTGCAACACTATTTCGCCTAAATAGTTCAGGCATCAGATTTTTTATCCTTACAGGCTCTTTTCAACCATTCATGTGGAGGACCCGAGTATGAATATTGAAGAAGTGAACTGGCTCACCACTATTATTGGCAATCCATTTGCCAAAGGACTTGCCCTTGGCCTTCTTTTCTGTATTGTTATATACGTGAGAGGCTTTCTCCGTCGCCGTGAACTGACTCAGGAAGTAGAGAGACTGCGTACCCACCTGCACACAAAACTTGAAATTGATGGTAAGGAAAATGAACGCCGCAAACAGGAGCTCAAGATCCTGAGACAAGAACGAGACAACCTGCGCATTACTGTCCAGTCTCTGAACCAAAAACCCGGGCGTAAGGAAATTCGCCAGTACTATATCTATCAAACGGCCTTGGATATCATGTTTGAAAAGGCTCCTGGGTTTGCTCCCGCCTGGCAGATCACCCTCAAAGAGGCAGAAAATCTTTTTGAAAAGTCAGAAAGTGGTGTGGTTCCCCTCCTTAAACGGTTAATGCCCACCAGCCCGGATAAACAGGTAGAACAGTACGAAAGATTAAGCAGAATCTCCCTCAAGGATAACTTGGCCAAGGCCTGATGGGGGGATGTCTTTACGCTTTGTCTGCCAGACATTGAGAGTTGATTAAGGTCAGTGAGTATCAGTCCACACAGGGATACGAGCAAAAGTATCCGCCTGGTTTGGTCTGTAACTCCTGAGCCATCTTGGACTCTGACTTTTATTCATTTTTGCAAATACTGATCACTTACGAAACACGCTTCCTTTACTTAATAAAATTCCAATGCAAAACGGCTATGAAACTGGAAACCTGTTTCATAGCCGTTTTCCTTTTCCCTTCTCTTCATAATGACTAGATCTCTCAATCGCCACCTCCTTGACAACATCGCCATTGTCCTGATGCACCCCAAATACCCGGAAAATATAGGTGCTGCAGCACGGGCAGCCTGGAATATGGGCCTGACACGCATAATTATTGTCGCAGACGAGTATCCGAATCATGAACGGATGGCCAAGATGGCTACCCACAAGGCAGCCCCCCTCCTTGACTCCATGGAGTTCCACCAGGACTTAGGCGAGGCCTTAAAACCATTTTCCCAGATCGTGGCCACCACTGCCCGCAAAGGCCGCCAACGTATTCTCCAACACACCCCAAGAGATGTTATGGAGACCATTCTCCCCCTGCTCCCTGAAAATCAGGTGGCCTTTCTTTTTGGCCCGGAAGACAGCGGTCTGACCAATGATGACCTCAAATACTGTCAACTTATTTCAGCCGTCCCCACAGCCGACTTTTCTTCTCTCAACCTGGCTCAGGCTGTGGGAATCCATTGCTACGAGATCTATCAAGCTGTTGTGTATAGCGGGAAAAAGGTCCGCTCAGCACCTGCCATTGCCAGCTCATTTGAGTTGGAAGGGATGTATGAACATTTGGAAAATGCCCTCTTACAAGTCGATTTTCTCCAGGAAAAAAGCCATTCCTACTATATGCGCAACATCAGACAACTCTTGAGCAGAATACGCCTGAACTCTAAAGAGGCGAACATCATCCGGGGAATCTGCCGACAATTTCTCTGGCATACCTCTCCTTCAGGCAATTCATCAAAACGTGGTGGGAAAAAACCACAGCAGTGAACAAACTGCCTCCTGAGAAAAAAAAGAAATCTCCATGCCATATGGTTGGACTGCTCTTTGCAGCGATACAGCCCCCCTGCTCCTCCTTTCCCTCTCGGTCAGAAACGGTCCTCTCGTCCGCCACCTGGCGCCTCTGCACAACAAAAATGTGATCTCTGTTACGTTTTCTGCATGACCTTCCTTTGCAGGAATTAAGAGCATCTCCAGGTCACCTTCTCTTATCTACCTGTGCTTTCGACACAATACCAAGCGGACACAATCTTGAAAGCCCTACTCACGCAGGTGGCATAATTCTCGCAATGATTTTCATACCAATACCACGTTGACAAGACAATGAAGCAAATCTGAGGTGAAAAAGTGATAACTGCTACTCAATCAGCCCTTTCCGCTCTCCAGGCATTTGGTACCAAGCTCCAATCCAATGCCAACAATATTGCCAATGTCTCATCAGAAGGGTTCAAGAAAACACGGGTCACTCTGACAAACCAAGAGCCACAAGGGGTAAAAGCCTCTGTGGACAAGATAGACACACCTGGAACAATGACTCCCGAACAGACAAGTACTGGGATGGAGCTTGTTGAGCTTTCTAATGTCGACCTCGGGCAGGAACTCCCAGAGGCCTCCATAAACAGCCGTTTCTATCAGGCAAACCTCAAAACGCTTCAGGTCGCCGATGAAATGCTGGGCAGCCTTCTCAAGCTTAAAGCCTGACAGTGCAGATGCTGCTGGCGCCCTAAACGCTCTTCATCTGCTTTATTATTGAAAATTGCTCCTTTGCCCCAACGCACCTGAGGACATTGACAGAGTATGCTCTATCCAGGCCTCACATCTGAAATTCCCTTCTGACCCCATTCAAAATTTGAGTTTTCCCTCATCCAGGAATATGCTAAAATCGACAAAACTAAAAACGTTCCTCCTCAACCCCCTGCAAGGGACACTCCCTGCAACGGGGTTTTTTCTTTTTGCAAAACTCCTTAGCCACAGCCACAATCAATGCATGATATTCATTGAAAAGCAACGCGTCTTCAGGCAGACGTCCCTGAAATTCCTCCTGAAGCGTTTTGTAATCGCTCTCTTCTGGCACCAATCCATGGCGTGAAAAAACACGATGGGTATAGGTATCAATAACAAACACCGGCTGACTTGCCGCATAGAGGAGAATAGAATCTGCTGTTTCCTGGCCAACGCCTCTTACTGAGAGAAGATTGATACGACTGTTTTCCAGACTATCAGCAAAAAGAAGCTCAAGCTCCCCCCCATACTGCTCTTCGATCATCTGTAACAAATTTTTCAACCTCTTCGCCTTGATATTATAATATCCCGAGGGCCTGATATACTCGGCAAGGGTATCCAGTGGCAGGTCCAGAAGAAGAGGAAAGGACAACAGGCCAGCATCTTTAAGATTGAGGATTGCCTTTTCGACGTTGAGCCAATTGGTATTCTGGGTCAACACAGCACCGATCATCACCTCCAGAGGTGTTTCTCCCGGCCACCATTTCTGGGGACCAAAATGGTCATACAACCGGTCATAGACCCGCAGGAAAGATTCTTTTTTTTCTTTTTGCATTAAGTTAGCCACACTACCTGGACACGGGAGGGCAATGCGAGTGAAAGAGCAAGCCTGCCCCCCTCGCTCTTTCACTCAATCGCCCAGGCAAATCCCTATTTCCCTGGCGGTGAGCACCTTATCACTGTTCAGATCAACCTTCTTCCTGGATTTGACAGCCTCGGCCAAGGGGACTGAACTCATCCGGGAAGAAGCCAGGGTTACCATATGACCAAAGACACCCTCTTCCACAAGACGCACGGCAGCAGCTCCAAAGCGCATGGCCAACAGTCTGTCAAAAGTAGTTGGCGATCCTCCTCGCTGCAAATGCCCCAAAACCAAAGAGCGGGTATCCTTTCCCGTGCGCAGTCGAATCTCAGAGGCCACCCATTCGCCAATTCCACCAAGAACCACTTCGCTGCGTCCAAGCTCTCCTTCACCCTTATTGATGACCTCCCCACCCTGGGCAACAGCCCCTTCAGCAACCACGACAATGGCATAGTCTTTTTCGTGGAGTTCGTTGTCCGTTATTTTTTCACAGACCTTTGCCATATCAAAGGGGATTTCTGGAATAAGAATAACATCTGCCCCTCCAGAGATACCGGAATAGAGGGCAATCCATCCCGACTCCCTGCCCATGACCTCCACAACCATCACCCGGTCATGGGATTTGGCCGTTGAATGCAGTTTGTCCAAGGCCTCAGTGGCCGTTGATACGGCTGTATCAAAACCAAAGGTCCTGTCTGTTGCCTCAAGATCATTATCAATAGTCTTAGGAACTCCGACAACTGGCATCCCCTTTTCTGCGAAACGACGGGCAATTTCAAGACTTCCGTCACCACCGATGGCTATGTGACAATCAAAACGCATCCGTTGAAAGTTATGGAGTATTTTTTCAGAAAGATCAACAATCTGAATTTCTCCTGCCAAATTTTGGATAGCTGTAGCAAAGGGATCTCCCTTATTGGTCGAGCCGATAATAGTACCACCCGTGGAATAGATATCTTCCACATCATCCAGGCCAAGTCGTACCAATTCATCCGTATCGAGAAGTCCTTTATACCCGCTTCGACTTCCATACACCTCCCACCCCCTACGATAACAGGCGTGAACTACGGCATAAATGACAGCATTCAAGCCCGGGGCATCACCACCTCCGGTAGAAATCACTATTTTTTTCATATAAAAACCTTTCCCTCTTCACATTTTCAATATAACATGTGAATATTATATAATAATAAAAAACACACTCGATTGCTTTGCCGACCCTGAAGTACAATATCCAAAGAGAAAATATCACCCACCCAGCCATTCAGATCACGATTAAAGGTGGAACAATGATTGACTTCTCGCTACGGGTTACTTATCATTTACTCCATGATTCATTATATGATATCATTTTTGGACATGTTGAAAAGTCTAATCTGACATCCTTATAAAATCAGGGTGTTTTTGACTCGTCAGCTTAATAAAAACATTTATTTACTAATATTTCCACAGGAGGATTACATGTCTGATTTCACCGTAACAGACCAGGCAGTGGTAAAACTCAAGGAATACTTTGAACAGAACAATATTGATTCTGCTCTCCGTATTGCCTTGATGCAGGGCGGCTGAGCTGGCCCTTCATTGGGATTGGCTCTGGATGAGCCAAAAGACAACGACAAAGTTTACGATAAAGATGATCTTAAATTTCTGGTAGAAGAAGGCCTGATGAACACCTGCGGAACTATTCGTGTCGATTTTGTCGACGCAGGCCCCCGCTCCGGATTTGGTATTACCTCATCCAACCCCATTGGGGGAGGTGGAGGATGTAGTTCTGGATCTTGCGGATCAGGCGGCTGCGGCTGATCTGCAAAAAATTCACTAGTGTCCCCCTTTTTTGATTTGTTTAGCCCCATAAGGAGCTGGAGAGTGGCTGATCAGATCAAACAAATTTATACCAGTGGTACACTTTTACAGTTCCCAGATTTCATTACCTGGGCAGCTTCAGGAAACGGTGAATGCATATGTTATGGATTCACCGTTTCCTTATCTCATCTTCTTCATCCCTGCATATAACTTTCTCACCGCAAATCTTCTGTCAAAAACTTGACACCCCCTTTCCTCAGCCTTAACTTTCCGCACAGAGAAGCCACAAACAACACGGTCTGATGAACTCATTTTCATTACCCATGGAGGGAGAAAAAATATGCAGTTTGATAAATTCACCATAAAATCACAAGAAGCGGTCCAGGCAGCCCAGCAACTGGCGCAGAACAACGGCAATCCAGAGATCGAAGTTGCCCACCTCATCAAGGCCATCCTCGAACAACCAGGAGGAGTCATTGTTCCAGTCCTTCAGAAAATGGGGGTCGAGCCAGCGATGGCTCTTATGGAAACAGGAAAACTGATTGGGCGAATCCCAACAGTCAGCGGAAGCAGTGTCAGTCAGGTTTACGCTTCCAATGAATTGAGACAGATTCTTGATAAGGCCTTTGCCACTGCCAGTCAAATGCAGGACGACTTTGTCAGTCAGGAACATCTCTTTCTTACTATTATTCGAGACAGCAAATCAACAAGCGCCAAGATGTTGAAGCAGCTCGGGATAGATGAAAAAAATTTCCTCAATGCCCTCAGTACCATCCGCGGAAACCAGCGGGTCACTGACCAATACCCGGAAGACAAATACCAAGCCCTTGAAAAATATGCCAGAAACCTGACCGACGTCGCGAAACAGGGGAAACTTGACCCTGTCATTGGCAGAGATGAGGAGATCCGGAGAATCATCCAGGTTCTTTCACGACGCACCAAGAATAACCCCATCCTGATCGGTGAACCTGGTGTCGGAAAGACTGCCATTGCCGAAGGCCTTGCTCAACGTATAGTCAATGGTGACATCCCAGCCACCCTTGAAGGAAAACAGGTCCTTGCCCTTGACCTCGGCTCTCTTATTGCCGGAGCAAAATATCGAGGAGAATTTGAAGACCGCCTCAAAGCCGTGCTCAAAGAAGTAGAAGAACGAGCAGGTAACATCATCCTCTTTATTGATGAGATCCACACTCTGGTAGGAGCCGGTGCCGCCGAAGGATCCATGGATGCTTCGAATATGCTCAAACCTGCCCTGGCCCGTGGGGAACTTCATTGCGTTGGAGCCACCACCCTTGACGAATATCGAAAATACATTGAAAAGGATGCAGCCCTGGAACGCAGATTTCAACCGGTCATGGTCCAGGAACCCAGCCAAGAAGATACCATAGCCATCCTCCGCGGTATAAAGGAAAAGTATGAAGTGCATCACGGCGTGCGCATCCAAGATGCTGCGACCGTGGCCGCCGTTACCCTCTCCAGTCGTTATATTACGGATCGATTTCTTCCAGACAAGGCCATCGACCTCATAGACGAAGCCGCTTCTAAACTTCGCATTGAGATCGACTCCATGCCCACTGAAATCGATATGCTGGAAAGGAAAAAAATCAAGCTTGAAATTGAAAAAGAGGCTCTGAAAAAAGAAAAGGATTCGGCTTCAAAGGGAAGACTGGCAGAGGTAAACAAAAAACTTGGGGAACTGAACGACACCTTGACCTCCTTAAAAGGACAATGGACCATTGAAAAGGATGTTATCCAAACCATCCGCCAAACGAAGGCAGCTATCGATGAAGCCCACATGCAAGAACAACGGGAGGAGCGGGCAGGTAACCTGAGCAAGGTTGCAGAGATTCGATATGGAAAAATCGTTGACCTCCAGAAAAAACTGGACAGCAGCAATAACAAACTTCGCGAGATCCAGGAAAACAACCAGATGCTCAAAGAGGAAGTCAGTGCTGAGGATATTGCAGGCGTTGTTGCAAAATGGACAGGCATCCCAATTGATCGACTGCTGGAAGGAGAAAAAGACAAGCTGGTGCACGCCGAAACCGGACTCGCCAAACGCGTTATCGGCCAAAAAGAGGCAATCATATCGGTCTCCAATGCCGTGCGTCGGGCGCGGGCAGGACTTCAGGATCCAGACAGACCCCTTGGCTCTTTCATCTTTCTCGGTCCCACCGGAGTGGGGAAGACCGAACTGGCACGAAGCCTGGCTCATTTCCTCTTTGATTCAGAACAAGCCATGATCCGCATTGATATGTCTGAGTTCATGGAAAAACATTCTGTAGCCCGGCTGATTGGAGCCCCCCCTGGATATGTTGGATACGACGAAGGTGGCTACCTTACAGAAGCGGTGCGCCGACGTCCCTATGCCGTAATCCTCCTGGACGAGATAGAAAAGGCCCACTCGGATGTCTTCAACGTTCTTCTCCAGGTCCTTGACGACGGCCGCATGACCGACGGCAAGGGAAGAACCGTTGATTTCAGAAACACCATCATGATTATGACCTCAAACCTCGGTAGCGATCTGATCATGAAGATGGCAGAAAATCAGGAGAGTGAAAAGACCATCCACCTCCAGATTGAAGAGATCCTCCATCAAAAATTCAAACCGGAATTCCTCAATCGGGTGGATGAAACTATCATTTTCCGCAGTCTCAGCAAGGAAGATATGTTCGGTATCATCGATATCCAACTCGAAAGACTAAAAAAGAGACTGGATGAAAGAAAAATCTCTCTCCAGATCAACGATGACGCCAAAGAATTCCTTGTCAATACCGGCTACAACCCACTTTTTGGGGCTCGACCACTCAAAAGGGCAATCCAGAGTTATTTGGAAAACCCCTTGGCCATGGAGATCCTTGATGGAACAATTCAGGAAGGCAGCCATGTGGCCGTAACCGGCAGCAAAGGTGGTCTCAGCTTTAATGCAGGCCCTGGCGAAGCAGACCGCCCCCAAAAGAACTGAACCGAACGGCCCTGACCAGAAAGGGGGAGGCGCGCGACCGGCAACGCTTTCCCCTTTCTTTTTTGCTGAAGATATGGTTTGCATAACGCGGCTACAAATAATACCTTTTGGGTTTAATAGTTGAGTTCAGCGAACACATGCCGATACCACACTCCTCTCATTACCATAGCCCAAATGATGCAAGCACAACCCGCCAATCGACTTGGTAAGGTCCATGGAGATATCGCGGTGAAAGGTATTGACGATGCAGCAACAGTCACAGTACTGTTGGCAGTGCAGCCGTGAAACGACTTTGCTCCCATCACCCTGTTTTCATCGCCGATCGTCTCAACCTGACAACCTTTTTAAACAGGACAGGTGAACTTTCATGAAATTGGAAGCAAAGGTAAGCGCCATGGCTTCCTTATACCGCTGAGGCCAAACGGTGAATGGAGCAGACAACAAACAGAAAACAACGAGCCCTTACCAACAACTCAAAATAAAGGAGGAAAAAAAATGAGCGCAGATATCAGCGATCTCACAATACAATACGAAGAAGAAGGACAAATTCTGGTAAAAGAACTGGACAAAGAAGTTCTGACCAAAGGGGCCTGGGCAACTATTATCTTCCGTTATCAAAACTGGAGCCGTTCCAAAAATGAGTTCAGCAAAGAGATGTTCACCATCCGACGCTATCAGAAACGTAACGGAGAGTATGTATCAAAGTCCAAGTTCAACATCTCCAGTGCCGATCAAGCAAAAAAGATTATCACCATCCTCCAAAAATGGATAGACCAATAACTAAGGGAAGGACCGACCATGTATTTGCCAGTGGCAGACCTGGAGCAATTCCCTTTTATTCCGCCACTGGTTGCCTGATGCATGCCCTCTTTTGCTACTCTAAGCTGAACTCTCAAGAACCTTTGCTCTTCTCCTCATCCTCAATCAGCACCTTGGCCTTTGCCAGCCAGGCACTCAGTTTCAGTACCCACCTTAAAAACGTCATCATAAACAACGACTAGCGCTTCTGCCAAGAAGCCCCCCTCTGCCCCTGAGAGGACTAGTGAGCACAGGTAACCTGCCGGAGTTGTATGTTTTCCCATAACTCCTTCACGACTGACCTGGATAAGCCTGTCATGTCCGTGCATCATGTCCGTGCAAAGAGAGCAGGCAGCAAACTGACGCTTTTTTACAATCAATAACATAAGGTTACGCCCCCACCCCCTCGGGGCGACATATATTCCACTCAAGCCAGGGCCCTGTCATTGTCCCCTTCTTTATCTGTATTTTCCGTTCACAGATCTAAACAGTCAACACACGTCCTCTGAAGACCAGTAGCATCGCAGTCTCCTGAGTGATTCTGTTGCCGGTTCTTATTTTTTATCCCCTGGCCTCCATGCAAATGTTGACCTAAACCAGAGGATTGTTTTTTTTGGGGCCAGAGAAGGACAATGAACGGCTATTTCGGAGTCAGATCCCAGTAAAATTTCAGACAACCCTTCTTTGCCACTAAACACCTTCTTCGTCACAGGCCATGAAGCAGCCTCCCCCTGCTAATTGGTTCCTTAAAAATAAGGCGTAACATTGACCGGTTCGCATAAAAGGGACATTCTTTTCAAAAACAAGTCTCTTTTCTCGTTGACACCCTGTCAGTGATTGTGTAGGTTGCCTCGGTCTTTGAGTGAGAGACAATTTGGTGAACGAGCCTCTCACAAAAACGACGGTTCAAGTCAAAATAAATATTGACAGGAGCAAATAGGCGGAGTAGATTAGTGACTTCGTCGCGGGTTATCCCGCACGGCACTTTTGGTGCTGCAACGATCCTTGAAAACTGAATAACAATACAAAAAGCAAACGGGCCCAAACTGGTGTTTCGACACCAAAATGGGCATCTTTGTAATTCAAAGAACGCCCTTATTTAGTGTCTTCAATAAAATCCTTTTTGGGGTTTTATT
>JAHIUA010000005.1 GCA_018817385.1 Pseudomonadota bacterium | reverse complement strand
CTCCGAAATATGCAGTGTCGCAAGTAGTCGGCTATATGAAAGGCAAAAGCGCAATTCACATTGCTCGGATTTATCTTGGGCAAAGAAAGAATTATGGGGGGATGAGTTTTTGGGCACGAGGTTATTTTGTTTCAACTGTTGGTACCGATGAAGAAGTTGTACGGGCATATATCCGTGATCAAGAAAAAGAAGATCAACGTGTTGAACAACTGAAATTATTTTAACAATTGACCACCGAATGGTGGTCAGTGAATCTTTTTTAACATACCGCTTTGAGCGGTCCATAATTTAAAGCCACCGGTTTTACCGGTGGATACTTACTCTTACCCATTCACATCCTGACCATATTGGATCTGCCAAAAGCATCAAAGAGCTTACTGGTTGTACTGTTTTCTCCCATAAACTGGAACAAGAATGGATCGAAGATATTGAACAACAAGTTAAAGACAGGAGTCCCTGGATTTCAGACGTTGGTTGCAGGTTCTGTAGGCGTTGATATTTTTGTCGATAGAGATAACCAGGTGGAATTAGAAAAAAACATCCTCTGCACAATAATCCATACCCCGGGCCATTCAAAAGGCTCTATTTCACTCCTGTTTGAAGATGAAAAATCTTTATTTACAGCAGATGCGCTCCCTTTCCCTGGTGACTTACCAATATACGAGGACATTTCACAGAGCATTGCATCGATAAGAAGATTACAAAAGATAGAAAATTTGGAATACCTGTTTTCATCCTGGGAGCCTCCAATTCAAGGACAGGAGAAAATAAGCAAGAGGATGGATGAAAGCATTTCATATCTCAAGCGTATTCATACCGCGGTTATCAACAACAGCAGCGATCCAAAACAGCAAAGCAGTATGGAGCTGCTATGTCAAAAAGTGGTGAGTGAGCTTGGACTGCCTCCTTTTGCTGCTATGCCACTTGTTGCAAAAGCATTTGCATCAAGTCTTGTTGCTGAAGAACTTTAACAGACGCAAAGGCCTGTCTTCTGGAATATGAAAGCAAGCTTACCAGACACTGATCGAGCTCCGACTTAACTGAAACACTTCAATAAACAGGGATAGATTGTGAGAGCGGAGCGAACCACGATCGTATCCGGTGTTGAACGAGCTCAGGGATATCCAGACAGGTCTGCTGTTTTCAGGTAAACTGCAGACCAGCGGCATTGTACCGCGACCAGATCGCCTTGAATTGCTCCTGATTCTCAAAGAGGATATCCACCAGTTTCGGATCGAAATGTTTACCACGTTGTTCCCGGAAATGGGCAAAGACCGCCTCCCAGGACCAGGCCTCATGGTAAATGCGCCTGTTGGAGAGGGCATCAAACACATCGGCCACACCGATAATCCGGCCATGGATATGAATCTCCTCCCCTTTCAGTCCCTGCGGATATCCTAAGCCATCCCAACGCTCATGGTGGAGGAGCACAATCAAGGCTGCCATCTGGATGATCGGGCTGGATGATTTCATCAGCAGGTCATACCCCCGGTAGACATGGGTCTTAATGGTATTGTACTCCTCCGGCGTCAGCGGACCAGGTTTATTGAGGATGGAATCGGGAATGCCGACCTTGCCCAGGTCGTGGGTGGTGGAGGCAATTTTGAGCATCTCCGCCTCTTCCTCTCCCAAACCGTATTTCAGGGCCAGAAGCCTGGAGAATTCAGCAACCCGACGAATATGGCTGCCGATTTCGGCAGATCGGCATTCCATGGTCTCGGCAATATGGTAGATGATCTCCTTCTGGGTTTCCTCGATCCCCTTATTGAGAAGAAGATTGTCGAATGCCAGGGCAACATTGGTGAAAAACAACTCCAGCAGATCATGGTCATTCTCGTCCAGTTCCTTGGCAATCTCAAAATAGAGAAAATTCTCCGAACCGGTCTGACTTTTGAAATACCAAGCGCATTTCCCATCCGCACAATAAAAGCCATGGGGTTGGGACTGAGCCAGATCGAGGGCTGTATGCATCAAGACCGTATCAATCTCGCTGATCAAGTGATCGACATATTGACAAAACTGACCTGTGGCGGCCAATACCACAGACTGGCCCTTGATACCAGAGGCAGTCAGACCGGAAGCCTGATTCTCCGAGGTCTCCCCCCGTAACTGGAGGATCGATGTCAACTGGTTCAAGATGCCGCTGCCCAATTTTTGCAGGGATTGCCGTTCAAAAATATCCGAGGAGGCACCTATGATCTTTTTCAGCCCCTTACGGTTGTTTTCGATGGTGGTGATGAAGTTGTAACTGCGCAAGGCCGATATGACAGTGACCAGCATCTTATCAAGGGTCAGCTCGGTTTTTTCTTTGTAGTCGTTGATATCGTATTCAAGAATAACCTTGGCCGCCGGGGCCTTGCCGGGTTGACCGGTGCGGAGAACGATACGGACGGTGTAGTTCTGCAACTCATCCCTGATAAAACGAACCAGCCTCAGTCCGCTGTCCTCGGTCTCCATGACTACATCCAGGAGAATCACCGCAATATCATGGTGCTGGGTCAGGATTTCCCTGGCCTCCTGGCCGCTATAGGCATGTAAAAACTGAAACTTGCGCCCCAGGAATTCCATCCCCTTTATCATATAGGTCGTCACACTGTGGACCTCCTCTTCGTCATCAACGATGAGGATTTTCCACGGTTCACCGCTTACAGGCCGACTGGGAACAGCGCTCCGAGGGGTTTCCAGTGCTTCGTCTTTAAATAAAATTTCATCAGAATCGGCGAACATAGGCTTTCCTTTATTTAAACGGGCATGATTACATGAAAAGAGGTACCCTGCCCCGGCTCACTCTCGCAAGTGATGGTTCCGCCAAGGGTCTGAGACACTATATTAAAGACAATATGCAATCCCAGGCCTGTGGATCCCTGACTGCGAGCGGTGGTGAAAAACGGTTCAAAAACCCTATCCCGGACTTCCGTCGGCATCCCCTTGCCATTGTCTCTATAGTGGAGTTCGATGTGGTTATTGGTTTTGCTTACCTCGATACGGATCTCACCGGCCTGCCCTGGATCAAAGGCATGAACAAGAGAGTTGATAATAAAATTCGTTAGAATCTGAGAAAAGGCGCCCGGATAGCTATCGATCATCAGATCGCTATCACAGAGAATCTCGATGCGGTGGCTGGTTTTTTTGATTTTTGGCCGCAGACTGAGTAAAACCTCGTCAATATACTTTTTGACATTGAAGGTTCTTCTGTTTTCCGAAACCTGATCGACCGCTACCATCTTGAAGCTGCGAATCAGTTCCGAGGCTCGTTCCAGATTCACCAGAATCATATTCGTCCCTTCCTGTGAATCTTCCAGATAGGTGGTCAGGTCGGAACGTTTCATATCCCCTTGCGTAAATAATTCGTGCAACGTCCGATTTTTTTCCGCCAAGGTGGAACCCGCGGACAGGGCCACTCCCACAGGTGTATTGATTTCATGAGCCACTCCGGCCACCAGTTCCCCCAGGGCTGCCAATTTTTCGGAAAGAATCAGCTGGTCCTGCATGCGCTGCAGATCTTCGAGGGTGCTTTGCAGTTCCTGGTTGGCGCTGGCTAACTGTTCGGTACGGTGCGTCACCCGTTCCTCCAGTTCTTCGTTGAGGCGAACGAGTTGTTCTGCCGCCTGCTGCCGTTCCTTTTCCTTGTGTTCCAAGCCTTCCGCCATACTATCGAAAGCCACGGCCAGCTGCCCCAGTTCTCCGTCTTTGAAGCCCATGCCGGTACGGGTAGTCAAATCGCCGGCTTTCAATTTATCTGTGCTCACCATTAATCGGTGCAACCGACGCATAATGGTAAAGTCGGCCACGAATTCCGCAGTAATCAAGGCCAGGATTGTAGCCAGCAAGAGAAGAACAATATTCCGCACCGTAACGAATCGGGCATCGGCCAGGGCCTGATTCACTGGAATCCCCAAGCGGATCATCAGGTAGGGAAAAGAGGCCCCTTGAAAATGGAGGCGTTTGAAGCTGTACAGACGGCTGATACCATCCACCCCGTTTTCCTGGAAGGTCCCCTCCTCGTCACGGCCGGACATGTGCTCCACCATCTGTGGCAGATCGTCGACCCATGTGTATTTTTCGGTTTCCGGGAAACGGGTCAGGCGAATGCTTTTGGCATCAGTCAGGGTAAAGACCGATTGATCCGGCAACTGGGCTTCGTAAAAAATGTGTCCAAAATAGTTCAAGTCAAAGTTGGCCGCCAGGATACCCACAGGTTGGCCGGAGGAGTTAATGACGGGCTGGACGAACTGAACCACCACCCGCCGCTTATCGTTTTTGAGCAAGGTATAGTTGCCCACGGTAAAAGTCCCCATGCGCATGACATCCAGGTAAAATCTCTTTTCCTCGGTATGTTCGAAGAATTTAGTCGGAACCGTGACCAGAACCTGGCCTTGGGCATCGACCAGTGACAAGGAGACATAGGCGGCGTTGCGGGCAAGGATGTCAACCAGCAACTCTTGACAGGCAGCCACGTCAAGTTCCTGAACTTGAGAGGACTTGGCAAGGGTCATCAGGAGGAGACGGGCATTATCCACCACCCGCTGGTGATGGTATGCCATGGCCTGGAGTTGGCGCATGGCATACCTCTCGGCGTCATTCACCACCCTGCCACGCAGCTCATGCCCCGTGTAGAGCAAAATAGCCAAAGCCGGGAGAACAGCCAGCAAGACGACGATAAACAGACTTTTACGGATAGAACCCAAAAAAAAGAATCGCATCACACCCCTGATAGATCAACTTAGAGACAGAACGTTCTTCTCCCAGACAAACTTCTCGTGTCAGAATGCATACTGTTGTGCAGATCAGAAACAGGTTCGGTTTATCTGACCACCTGTTTTCACAAAGATAAATATTACCAGATTTTTATTCTGACTGCACAACTTTGTACATCAATCCTCGCTATAATCACGAAAAAAGAAAAAAGCAATTGCTCTAATACGTTGGCAACAGCCGCGTATTCCTTAGCCCTTCCTTTGCTGAGGAAAGGAGGATACATGCATGAGAAGCAAGGAGAAATAAGGCGAGTTACCGTCGAATACAGGAATACAGAAGGCTTCAAGTAGCAACGGCATTACCTGAATCGCAAGACCTGTGAATCATTGCTGCTCAATCGTTACAAACATTCTTCGTTGCATCTGTAGCTGAAGGGATGTACTGAAACCATAGGAGAAGTGTGATCCTTTCCCATCACACTTCTCCTATGACATCTTACTTCTGACCCACCTATGATTTTGTTTAGAGTTACGAAATGAGAAAATATATCGGCTGGATCATCGTGGGTACGCTTGTCCTGTACCTTTTGAGTGTTCTTGCGTCCTTTCTCCTCGCTGTGCCGACACTCCTTGCCTGGCTTGTGCCGCTTCTGATATGGCCCACCCTTGGCAAGGGCTCCCGCAACCAGTCTTTATTACTCATGCTAATCGGTTGCATGGCACTCCTTTTTGCAGCCTACCGCGGTATTTTTCTCGGCTGGCAGCAGATTTTTGCCGCCAATCTGCCCCTGCTGGCCATGTTCGTTGCCGTCTCTTTTCTTGGTCTGACAACTACAGGTATTGAGGCTCAACCCCTGCCAAAAGGGAAAAATGCCGTTATAACGACAGCGTTTGGCGCCCACCTCCTCGGGGCGGTAATCAATCTGTCGGTGCTGTTTTTTTTCGGAGACCGACTGCAAAAAAACGGTACCTTAACCGAGGTTCAGATGATTATCCTGGCCCGCTCCTTTTGCGCAGCCGGATGGTGGTCTCCCTTTTTCGTCGCCACCGGTGTTGCTCTCACCTATGCCCCCGGCATGTCGTGGCAAGAAACACTGATCCCAGGGGCAATCATGAGTGTTATTGCCATCGGTTACTCAATTGTTGAAGTGTGTTATTTCAGAAAAACAGAATTTTTCGGCTATCCTCTCAAGAAGGAAAGTCTGACAGTGCCTGTGTCCCTTGCTGCCGTAGTGATTGTCGTCCATCATTTCCTCCCTGAGATCAGCATTCTCAATCTCATCTGCCTGCTGTCACCTGCGGGAGCACTTGTGTTTATGAAAGGCAGGCCACGGATAGCAACGTTACATGATTTTATAGATAACCGGGTGGCATCTGTTAGCAGCCAGTTTACCCTGTTTCTTGCCGCAGGAGTATTTTCTACCGGTATAAAATCGATTATCCTCGTCTATCCCGCCCTGTTCAACCTCGAAGGTGCGGCCTTTACACCCATGTTGTTTTCCCTGATCCTGGCTACAATGATACTCATCGGCATCATGGGCATCCATCCGATTGTAAGCGTAGCAATAGTCAGCCCCTTACTTCTTCCCCTCAATCCTGGCCCTTCTCAACTTGGCTTTCTCTTTCTTAGCAGTTGGGCTGTGTCAACGGGCAGCAGTCCATTGTCAGGGGTTGGCCTGGCTTTGGTGAGCCGATACCAGGCATCGCCTCGAGGGATAATCCAAAACAACTGGCATTATGCCATGGTGATGTGGGCCATGGCCTCAGTAATGAACATTCTCTTTTTTACTCAATGACCTTTGACGGCCTGTTTTCAATAGTCCCTGACTCCCGACTCAGCAGAGCAACAAGAGAAAAATCAGCCGATGGAATCCATTTTCACCAACTCAAAATGGGGGGGTCCCCTCCCGCTGATGCGGAAAAGACATTGCCTAGATGCACTCTATTGGCTAAAATCAAAACTACCCCACGAGACAAACAAGTAACAACCTACAATTAAATACTTTTTTATATGTATAGCATATCTTCTCTGAGACCAATGGCTTGAAAGCAAACTTCTTAGAGGATATTTTCAAGAGATTTTCTCCGTACCGGCAGTACAGTCAAACCTTATCTTATCATTCATCCCGATCCGCTCAGCAGACATGGAAGGGTAAACACGAGTTCAGGATATGCTGTTAGTGCTTGTTGGCAAATTATTGGCCATTGCCTGAACAAGTACCATTATGTTTCAGTAACGGGAAACAACGAGTTGCACCTGCAACTTGCATTCAAGATCAAACAAGACGATTCATACCATGCTAAGACTCACAGAAATCAGACTTCCCCTTGACCATGACGAAGCTGATCTCCGGACGGCAATCACCACCCGCCTTGACATGCCGGCCAAGGCTCTCATCAGCTACACGATCTTTCGGCGCGGTGTCGATGCCCGGAAATCTCACGCCATCGTCTTTATCTACACCCTTGATCTCGAGGTGGTGGATGAGGCCAACCTTCTGGCCCGATTTACGAACGACCCGCACCTGCGAATCGCCCCTGACACCTCCTACCATTTTGTCGCCCGCGCTCCCGAACAGGGGCTCGCCACTCGGCCGGTTATCATCGGTATGGGACCCTCCGGCCTCTTTGCCGGCCTCATCCTGGCCCAGTCTGGATTTCGGCCCCTCATTCTCGAGCGAGGGAAGGCCGTGCGGGAGCGAACCAAGGACACCTTTGACCTGTGGCGCAAGGGCATCCTTGATCCGGAATCCAATGTCCAGTTCGGCGAAGGCGGGGCCGGCACCTTTTCCGATGGCAAGCTGCATACCCAGATCAAAGACCCCAGGCATTACGGAAGAAAGGTACTCAATGAATTCGTCAAGGCCGGGGCACCGCCGGAAATTATGTATGTCAGCAAACCCCACATCGGCACCTATAAACTGGTCGGCATGGTGGAGAAGATGCGGGCCAGCATCCAGGCCCTGGGGGGAGAGATTCGCTTCCAGAGCCGGGTGGATGACATTGAAGTCGAGGACGGCCAGGTCCGCGGGGTGGTGCTGGCAAGCGGTGAACGGATTGCCACCAGCCATCTGGTCGTGGCCATTGGCCACAGTGCCCGCGACACCTTTGAGATGTTGCACCGACGCGGTATCTTTATGGAGGCGAAACCTTTTTCCATCGGCTTGCGCATCGAACACCCCCAGTCCCTTATCGACCGCAGCCGCCATGGCAAAAATGCCGCCAACCCGCTGCTCGGTGCCGCCGACTACAAACTTGTCCATCACGCCAGCAATGGTCGCTCGGTGTACAGCTTTTGCATGTGTCCAGGTGGCACCGTGGTGGCCGCCACCTCCGAACCAGGGCGGGTGGTGACCAATGGTATGAGTCAGTATTCGCGCAAAGAGCGCAACGCCAACAGTGGTATCGTGGTGGGCATTTCGCCAGCTGACTACCCCGGTGGGCCATTGGCCGGTATGGAGTTTCAACGCTTCTGGGAGTCGCAGGCCTTTAAACTGGGTGGCGGTAACTATCAAGCACCGGCGCAGCTTGTGGGGGACTTCCTGGCCAGCCGTCCGTCTACGACACTGGGCTCGGTGAAGCCCTCTTATACCCCAGGCGTCCACCTCTGTGATCTCAGTGAGGCCTTACCGGATTACATCATCACTGCCATCCGTGAGGCCTTGCCCGTCTTTGCGCAACAAATTGAAGGGTTCGACCTGGCTGATGCCGTACTCACCGGAATAGAATCACGCACCTCGTCTCCGATCCGCCTCAAACGTAACGCCGATGACCTGCAGAGCATCAACACCAAAGGATTGTATCCCACCGGCGAAGGGGCGGGATATGCGGGCGGCATCCTCTCCTCGGCCGTGGATGGAATCAAGGTTGCCGAGGCGCTGGCAGTAAATATGCTGTCCTCTGCCAGCCAGGACAATCATAAGGATTAAACTGTCGAAATGGATGCTCAGCAACAACAGAAGACGACCGCGGCAAACAGGGAAAACACCTCGTTTCTTCTTTTTCCGCCCTTTGCCGACCCCACCTGGGCCTACGTGGGTCTGCCGACTCTCAAGGGATACCTGGGTACCCGGGGAATCAATGTTTCGATACGGGATTATAATATTGAAGGACTCTCTTTTCTCCTTGCTTCCCAGACCACGGCCGGCTGGAGGAAAAAGCTGACGGCTCGCCTCCATGCCTTAACTAAGCGCCAGCGATTAACCACCTATGAACAGATGGAGTATTGGCGGGTTGCAGAGGCCCTGCCCCTGTGCCGCGATTTTGGCGATTGTCTCTCTGTCATCCAGGATCCCCAACAATTTTATAATAAGAAATCCTACCTCAGGGCCCGGGACGGTTTTGAGGACCTTTTTCAAGTGATGGAGGGAGTCTTTTTCCCCTTCCGCTTCAGCTTCAACCGTGCCGACCATCTGCTGGCCCCCTGGGATTTCCAGCTCCTTGATTATTATATCAGCAAGCAGCGCAGCCCCTTTGCTCAATTTTATCGCCGGCAACTGGTCAACCTTGGCCAGCCTCGTTTTATCGGCCTTTCCCTCACCTTTGTTTCCCAGATCCCCGAAACCTTTTACCTCTGTCATTTGATCAGGGAGCTTTTCCCGGACTGCTTTGTGATGCTGGGCGGGCCATGTATTGATCAGATCGTCAGAAACAGTTCCCCGGAGACGGTAAGCCGCATCTTTTCTTATGTGGATGCCGTGGGCTTGCAGGAAGGGGAGAAAACCCTGGAACAACTCCTGCCCCTGTTGGACGCTGAAAAACAGGACCCCAAACGATTCGCCGCTATTCCAAATTTGATGATAAAAGAGCCGGTTACCGGCACCCTCTGCCAGGGTCCTGCAGAGACCTTTGATCTGACCGAGGCAGCCACCCCGGACTATTCCGATCTTGCATTGGACCGCTATCTTGCCCCCGACCGGCTCCTGCTCTACAGTCCAACCAGAGGCTGTTACTGGAACAAGTGCTCATTCTGCAGCTATGGTTTTAATCAATCCGGCCGCCACGCCTATCGAGAGATCCCTGTTCAACGGGCAGTTGCCGACCTCCGGGCCATGCAGGAGGAATTCGGGGTTACGAATTTTTATCTCTCCTCGGATGTCCTCTCCCCGGCCTATGTCTCAGCCCTGGCCCAGGAGATCCTCGATAGAGGCCTTGATATCCGCTGGTCAACCGACCTGCGCATTGAGCCAGCCTATACCCCAGAGCGCTGCCGCCTGCTCCACCAGGCTGGTCTCCGGGCCGTGGCTTTCGGGGTCGAAAGTGGCTCCGATCGCGTCCTCCACTTGATGAACAAGGGGATAAACGCCGAGTTGATCCGGAAGATTAATCGGAATTTTCATCAGGCCGGGATCTCGACCAGCTGGATGACCTTTCTCAGTCATCCCGGCGAAACAGGACAAGAGGCGGAAGAGACCCTGACCCTGATTGATCAGCAAAGGACCATGGTCGATCAATTCATCGCCGGTGAGTTCAACCTCACACCTGGGTCGCTCATTTCCAGCCATCCCGAACAATACGGCATCGCTTCGGTTTACCACACCCAGGGAGACATATTTCGCCTCTTCCTCCTCTTCACCATGGCCGAAAACAACTCGCCGTCACCAGATCATGATAGCCTGGAAGAAAAGATAGATACCCTCTCCCGCCGCTATCATCTGGACCATTACCCCTGGGCAGGATCCATTTCCACCCATCATTCCTTTCTCTACCTCCTCCATTTCGGTCAGAGGGTCTTCGCTCAACCCTGGCATCGGTCCCCCAGGAAATCGCCTCAAAAAGGCCGCCCTGCCCCGTTGCACTCGAAATTCTCTGTGGAAGACTGCCGGAGACGTGAGCAAACATTTATGAATAGATACCTTGGCGAGGCCTTACAGCCCCCCAAAAATGGCCTCCAGGCTCCATTAAGTTTTGAACACTTTCACCATGCCCTGGGGAAAAAATGAGCAGCCTTGCAAGCCCGCTCCGCAAAAAGGACAAGAGCAATTCGTCAATCGAATATTTTGACAGGAGGCAATACTCCTGGTTTGCAATACCTGTCCCCGGACAGGCTCCCAGGACGTACCAGGAGCTTATCCAAGCATAGGCATTTCTTCTCAAATCGAGAAATTCTCTAAAAATTAGCACCGCCATCTATTAGATATTGCGAGCATTATTTTTTGAGAATTCCGAAGAGTTGGGGGGACAGGGCATTCTCGGATAGGCTCCTAGCCGTTTCTGTGTATAAAAAACTCCAACCCATTGGGAGAACAATTATGCTTTGGCGTGGAAAACGTAAAAGTAACAATGTGGAAGATCGACGCAACATGCGGGTCTCCAGACCCGGCGGCTCAGGTGGTAGAGGTGGCGGTCTGTTACATCTACTGCCCATGGTATTCAAGCTGTTAGGCTTCAAAGGTACTGCTATAGTGGTGTTGTGTGTAGGTGCCTACGGCCTCTACACAGGAGAACTCGGTAACATGTTAGGAGGCCTGGGGCTGCAGCAGAGCAACGCTCCCAGTATGTCCACAGAACCGCTTCGGGAAACAAAAGATGAAAAAGAACTGGTCGACTTCGTTTCAGTCGTCCTCGCCGATACCGAAGAAACCTGGGCCAGGTTGTTCCGGGAAAAGGGAAAAACCTATAAGGAACCACGCCTTGTATTATTTCGAGATGCGGTAAAATCCGCCTGCGGCATGGCTGAATCAGCCATGGGCCCCTTCTATTGTCCTGGTGACCAGCAAGTCTATATCGACCTGGGTTTTTTTGACCAGTTAAAAAACCGCTTCAAAGCACCGGGAGACTTTGCCCAAGCCTATGTCATTGCCCACGAAGTTGGACACCATATCCAGACCCTGGTAGGAACATCCGACAAAGTACATGCAGCCCGCAACACCCTGAACAAGGTGGAAAGCAATGCCCTCCTGGTTCGACAGGAGCTCCAGGCTGACTGCCTGGCAGGTGTTTGGGCCCATCACGCCAACAGCTCCCGTCAATTCCTCGAAGCCGGTGATATCGAAGAAGGCCTGACTGCTGCCAGTGCCATTGGCGACGACACGCTCCAGAAACAGACAAAGGGATATGTAAGCCCGGACTCTTTTACCCATGGCAGCTCGGCACAGCGGGTAAAATGGTTCAAAATCGGCCTGGCAAGTGGCAACATGGACAGCTGTAACACATTCAGTACGTTCAACGGCACAGCCCCCACTCGCTCATCACTGCCATAAGCCAGCGCTCATGACGAGGGACACCAGAAAAATGCAGCCTGTCGCCTCAAGCGACGGCACTGATTTGCACCATTTTACAGGAGAAAGATATGGATATTTTTTTGGATGCTGCAATCGAAGAAGCGAAAAAAGGGATGGCCGCGGGAGGTATTCCTATCGGATCGGTACTCGTCATTGATGGCCAGATAGTTGGCCGCGGCCACAACCAGCGAGTACAACAGGGAAGTGTTGTATTGCATGCAGAAATGGATTGTTTGGAAAATGCAGGACGAATGAAGGCCTCCGATTATCGGCGCGCCACGCTCTACTCCACCTTGTCCCCCTGTGATATGTGCAGCGGCGCAGTACTTCTCTATGGGATTGCGAAAGTAGTTATTGGAGAGAACCGGACATTTTGCGGACCGGAACAGTATATACAGTCTCGAGGCGTAGACGTAGTGGTTATGAATAACCCGGAATGTCGTCAGCTCATGAAAACCTTTATTGCAGACAATCCAGATCTGTGGAATGAAGATATTGGTGAGTAGCATGGACATAAGCAAGGTATCAAACCAGGCTCAGCGTAGCTTTTCGGACAAGGAAATCAGCAAAGCAGGGCTGTTTCAGCCCTGCGAATCCTCTTTTTGAAGCCCACAAGAGCTGTTCAGGAAAACGAATCACCCTGAACAGCAGATCGAATAAGTCCCAGATAAGCAGCTGATATTCTATTGAAGAGAATCAAATAATCGGCTACTTTCTTTTCAGGTACAATTTTTTAAATATTAAACATCTTTTCACACTCGCGGGTCGGGGGTGTGTCAAGTTAACTACCTGAAATATCATAGTTACAAACTCAGAATGCTGGGAAGGATTAGATATGAAAAGAAGAGTTGTTCATGAATGGAGAAGTTGGATCCTGGAATTTATCGGTGATGACAAATACGAATTGTCCCAGAAAGATAGTTCAGTGGTTCACACAATTGCGGCCAAGAACGCCATGGATGCGGAAAACCAAAGTCAACAGATCATTAAAAACGCAAAAGCAGAAGGAGTTTGACAACCCCTGAAGGCCATTCCCGCAAAAACGTTCCCCCTCCGCCACTGGAGATGGTCAGCAAAAACAGTGAAAAAGGAATCAAGTCCACTCTTGACTTTCTTTTCGTTTCCTGTCTGGAAAAAATGAGGGCAACAACTTGAGGTCTAGTCCATTTGTGCCACGACTAAACACCCAAGCCAGTCCCCCATAACTTGAGCCAGGATATCCCGGAACAAACCATCTTCATCTCCATCGTCCTACTACCTCTATCCCATCTGATAGGAGCATTCCTGTAAACCAAAATGCTGATAGAGGTAGCGGGATTGCTTTCCACAGTCAGCATTCCCTCTAATCAGTCCATTCCTGCAAAAAACGGCAACGATCAACTTGCAGCAACTCACCGTCTCCCCCCCTCTAATCGGGGCATTCATTCAAACCTGAATGAGCCAAGATTGCTTCATTTACTACCTCTTACCACGCCAGAATATGGCAAGAGGCAAAAGGTTGCCAATCCTGTCATGGAAATACCGACCAACATCTCAACGACAAATCCAAAGAATCCATAGTCTCATTTTCCCAGAAAGACGGTCGTGCTGCTGAAGAGTTGAGCAGTCAATGCCTTACCTGCCATGACTCCTCAAGTCATCTTGGTATGTGAGACGCGAGCGCCCATAACCGCAATGATGTAACCTGCATCTCTTGCCACTTACTTCACACACCTAGTTCAACCGTACAACAACCAGTTGTCTGTTTTGAATGTCACAAAGCAACAAAAGTGGCAGTTCGCAAGCAGTCACATCATCCAATCATGGAAGGCAAAGTAAACTGCAGCGATTGTCACAACCCACACGGATCATTGTCCAAGGGCATGCTGAAAACAGAAAGTGTAAATCAACTCTGTTATCAATGCCATGCCGATAAGCGTGGCCCATTTATTTTTGAACATCCGCCAGTCTAAGAAAATTGCGTTATTTGTCATGCCCCCCATGGAAGCAGGCACGCCAAACTCGTCACAGAGAAAATCCCGAATCTCTGCCAGGATTGTCATGAAGTGAAGCTTTCTTTTGAGATATACCCATTGGATAGCGTTGACCTTGGTTTTGAGTATACCTATGAGATCAACGACGACGATGAAGTCATCCTAGTAGGTCGGACAGAGGACAAGCGGCATGAATTTTATGCTGATTTCATGTAGCGTCAATCGAAAAAATTGTCACTGAGTGGCTATGCCGGATACGAGATGAGCAAGGCTGACTCCAACCATTATGTCTATTTTGCTGGTTCCGGTACTCCGGCACAAACCGCTGACCCCACGCTTGAGGACGGCAACGACTCTTCTTACCACTGGACACAGGATATTGATGATGCTTTCTGGACCTACCGCTTGACTACCCAGTTTCCGATTATTGGCGAAAAATTGCATATGATCCTGTCTTGGGAATATCAGAATTCCGACGGTGAATCCAACTTCACCACAGAGGGGACTTCGGCCCTTGAAGGCATAGATCTTTCCGACGACTACACCATGAAAACGCTGGAAGCCAAAGCAATATACGCCTTTAGTGAGAAATTGGATTTCACAATTGGCTATATTTATGAGAAATATGAATATGAAGACCTGCAATACGAAGGATAGGACTATACACCTTCCGGGTCAAGCCTGAGCGGAGCCTATGCAGACCACGACTATGAAGCCAATATTGGCTACGTAATGGCCAAATACAGCTTCTAACAATCCAGTTTCTTCATCTCTACGAAAAGAAGGCGCCCATTTTCCCTTGAGCGCCTTCTTTCATTTTTTCTGTGGAAGACTTGAGGGCTTCGTCTTAGAGAAAACCTGAAGGTGCAGCAATCTGCTTGCCTGTCGTACCCCAGTGTGGGGATCTTGTACGCAAGTGAGATACCACGCCTCCAGAGCACGTGAGCCCCTCTTTTTGAGTCGTCTTCAATGATACCATTTTCAGTTAGCCTGGAAATTCATACCGAAGGTGCTTTTATCCACAGAGCATGTTGCTCAGTCCCGTTCTGGAATGCGGCCTGGATTGAGCGAAGAGAGTGAGAGAAAATGTTCTTTGCTGAAAACACCAAAGCCCCGATTCACAGTGAAGTGAAACGAGGCTACGGTCCTGAGTGATGAAAAAAGCAAAAACGAGTTAAACGAGCAGACGTGGATACCCGCCCAGTTTAGATATGACTTTTAAAGAGCAAAAAAATTCTCTTTTCATTCTCCAGCAAGATAGGTTGCGCTTTCCAAACAGGAATCTTCCGCCATCAGATGATCTCCTGAGGGACAAGTTGGATCGCCAACATATTTTTGCGTATCCGGTTGACTGGCTGGGAAAAAGACAAATTCAGTCAGAGATTCTTTGCTGTTAGCATTAGTATTATCATACTTGTAATTGGTCTCATCTTTCTGAACAGAGAGAACAATATCTTCCGTCATATCTTCTTCAATAGAAAAGGCAAATGCCTGACTACTTGTCAAGGCAAATACAGCCAGTCCTGCCACCAACAGTAAATTTGTTTTTTTCATTTTTTCTCCTCCAAGAATAATATAAAACGAAGCGGGTACGCATTTAGGCCCTATGGCCTCCAGCTGTTCTTTTAACAGGAAGATAGACATCCTCAGCCAAGGTTGATTGCACGTGGTATTCATGATCATGACAAATATTGTAATTCGAGAACGTAACATTCCTACCAATTACATTCCCTACCAATAAATTCTATTTTTGTACATATATTTTTTTTCACGCCTGTCGTTTCCTAATAGTCAGCAAAAAAATCACACACGATACCAGCATTTTAATACTAATACTCAATTCCATCACATCAAAGGACCGCTAGACTCCCTTCTCGGTCAATTGAAGCAATTGCAAAAATATCCTGTCAAAGTACTGTTCATTTTTCGGCTATCAATTACACAATTGAACTACAAAAAAATAGTTTTCGGAGATAGGGCCTGCCCCTCAATCCGGCATCCATTGTAAGCAGACAAAAACTGCGACACTGGCCATCATTGTAAGAGTTATGATATTCCCTCTCCTTACTCTTCTGATGATTTCAATTTTCCTTAACTACCATTTTTGAATAATGGAGACGCATCTTTCATATATTCTTCAGGCCACCTTTAGTGACAGGTATGAGATATTAAAAAGTATATTTAATAATGACGTGTCAGCAGAAAAAAGGTTACAAAACCAATAACAGGTCAATATGCCAATCAATTTAAATGTTGCAATCACATCCTAACAAGTTCTTTCAATTTCTCACGGTGGATACGGGACTCGAGGTAACAAACTACTGAAGGACAGGCTGTGTTGACTTGAAATAACAATCAACACCAAAAGGAACATATCTATTCTTGCTGAATTCCATGCAATGAGCAAAAGTCGGGTGGTTTGTTATCTGTTTCTACTGCCAGACAAACTTTTCCAGCAGTAGAAACAAACCACTGCATCTTACCAATGTGCAAAGGCATTGGCAGAATCAGTGTAAGTCAACTTACCGCTAATAAATAAATCAACGACATCCTTCACCCTCCCTTCAATAT
Source organism: Pseudomonadota bacterium (assembly GCA_018817385.1). Classification (GTDB taxonomy): domain Bacteria; phylum Desulfobacterota; class Desulfobulbia; order Desulfobulbales; family Desulfocapsaceae; genus Desulfocapsa. The sequence goes on along the minus strand of JAHIUA010000005.1, from coordinate 188,890 downwards.
CGCTTACAACATTAATACCAGCAGTTTTGATCACCTCAAACGCTTTGGGCCCGCAATACCCCGTCAGTAAAACTTTGGCACCTGTTTCACAGACAGTGGTGGCTGCCTGGATGCCGGCCCCCTTAAACGCATTGGAATTAATACTATTGTTTATAACTTCAAAATCCATTATATCGGTATCAACTATCAGGATATAGGCTGCACGGCCAAAGCGCGGATCTACTTCACTGGTCCAGTCAGTTCCTTTTGCTGTAATAGCAATCTTCATAATTTACCTTCCTTGAAAGTTAGCTATTTTCCGCCGCCGCAAACATCATTTTCAGTGATCATAGGCAAAGTACCAGCGATAAAATCTTCAACAATCGGTCTGATGTCAGGTCGAACAGCATCATGATATACCTCTATACCAACCTGCCGAAAGCCATTGAGAGGACGCATCCCGATACCACCAACCACCAAGGCATTCACCTTGTTTTCTGCAAGCAGATTCACCGGCACCATACAGCCGCCCTGAACGTGTTCTATATTAGGCAGTATTGAGATCTCCTTTATTTCGCCATCCTCCAGATCAACAAAGGTAAAGACATCACAATGACCAAAATGACCTGCCCGTTTGCCATCTAAACCTCCGTTGCCCTCCGACGGAATTGCTACTCTTACTTTCGACATGATAACTTTTTCTCCACTTTTTATTTGATGGTTGCCTTAAAATCCACGACTCCCAATTTGTTCATGGAAGGTGAACGTATAATTTTATCCCAGATATCTTTAACAGCATCCAGCGATGCTCCCTGTTCAGCGTAATCAAAAATGTTTTGCCCCTGTACCATTGCTTGAGTAAACAACGGGTCAAAAGGAACCCGACCAACAAGAGTCATATTGCGTTCCTGTGCCTTCTGCTCGATGGATCTTGTCATTTCAATATTCAGGTCATACTTGTTGACAATGATCATTCCAGGAATTCTAAAATACCTGGCAAGGTCTGCAACCCGAACCATGTCATGGAGTCCTGACACAGTAGGTTCGACAACGATAGCCAGTGCAGTTGCACCACTGATTGAAGCAATAACCGGACAGCCTATCCCAGGGGGACCGTCGGTAAGAATCAGATCGAATCCCTTTTCCTCTGCCAGCTTACGTACCTCTTTACGAATAAGACTGACCAGTTTTCCGGAGTTTTCTTCGGCTATTCCTAATCTGGCATGGACCATAGGCCCGAAACGGGTATCGGAAATAAACCACTCACCGCATTTTTGGACAGGGAACATGATGGCTTTTCCCGGGCACATATCCACACAAACGCCACACCCTTCACATGCTATACCATCAACAACAAACATTTCATCAATGGCATCAAATCTGCACAAATCTCTACAGACACCGCATTGGATGCAGGCATCCGCGACTATTTCGGCAATACTGCCGCCCATGAACTCACTGCGCTGTTTAATGTCCGGTTGCATAAGTAAATGAAGGTCGGCAGCGTCCACATCGGCATCGCAGAGCACATTATTCTCGGCCAATGAACTAAACGCTGCAGTCAGGCTTGTCTTTCCCGTCCCCCCCTTACCACTGACAATTACCAATTCTCGCATTAGACTGTTTCCTTTAACCCTTCGAGATGTAGTTCGATATCCCTATATATTCCTTTAAATTTATCTTTCCATTCCGGCATTACTTCAACTATGCACTGACCCCAGGAGTATGCTTCAGCCATTTTCCTATCAAACGGGATCTCTAGCAATATTGGAATATTCTGCTTTTCAGCGTACTCGTACACCTTACGATCACCGATATCGCAACGGTTGATCACGAGCCCTGCAGGAATACCAAGTAATTTGACCGCTTCCACGGCAAGCTTTAAGTCATGAAGACCAAAAGGCGTGGGTTCTGTGACCATGAGAACAAAATCTGTGCCCTTCATAGCTGCAATCACCGGACATGATGTCCCTGGAGGTGCATCAATAATTGTGAGTTCACCCGGAATGGTAGCTTCGCGAACTTTTTTAATCATAGGCGGTGACATTGCCTCACCAATACGGAGCCGCCCTTGAACAAAACGGATGGCATCCCGATGACCGTACTCAATCGTCCCCAGTTCCCTACCCGTTTCACTTATCGCATTCTCTGGACAGACAACCATGCAGCCGCCGCAACTGTGACACAGGTCCTTGAATACGAGAACGCTGGAACCAACCACAACAATGGCGTTAAAACGGCAAATATCTGAACATTTTTTACAAAAAGTACACTTTGCCTCGTCGACTAATGGAACAGCTATGCTTACCCGCTCTACTTGTTCTATTTTGGGTTTGAGAAATAAATGACCATTGGGCTCTTCAACATCGCAGTCAAGGAAAGTAAGCTTCTCGCCAAGTGCCAAAGCCATATTCGTAGAAACCGTGGTTTTTCCGGTCCCTCCTTTACCGCTGGCAACACTGATAATCATGCAGTCACCTCATTACCTGTGGAAAAAGCCATCAGATTTGCTAGTTTTGCCAACTTCTGCAGCAGCTCTTCAGCATCTGTTTTCCGGGGCTCCAATGGGAGCTGCATCAGGACACCAAGCCCTTCAGTCGCCTCATGAAAATCTTTCGGTGACAGACTACTCACCAGAGCTGTATTAATGAGAGGATTAGACGTTACAAGAATATTGACAAACTCAAGGCCACTCATGACATCCAGCTGCTCAGCCGCAATGATCAAATCAAGGGATATCTCTCCTGCAATTTTCAGGGCCTCATCTACCGTTTCTGCTTCCAATACATTTACAATTCCAGACTTGGCAAAATGGTCTTTAAGCAATTCAAATAACAAAACTTTTTTATATACCAGCAGTATGGTCAACATCCTTTCTCCACAAAAGATCCGGCCGTCTCTTCCGTGACAGCTGGATCTTTTTTTTCTTTTATGGCTGCATACCAAAAGGGTTCACAGCACAAATTCATTTAACGGGTCGTTCTCCTACCCATCCCAGCGCCCTGACCGACCCCTCTGCCCGAACCACCACGACGACGACAGCCTCCTCCACCTCTGGTTCCACCTGCCGGCTGTTGCAATGTTCCGTTTTCATTTTTGGCCATAGGTTCATTTGGTTGCGCACATCTTCCTTGCTGGCCTCCGGTTAAAGGCCCTTGTCCCAACGGTCCTGTTTGATTTAATCCTGGCATGTAAATATCCTCCGGATTCATTTAGTTAACATGGCGGTTCAATCTGTTACCTTCCAAACCGCCCCCTTGACTTTATATCTCTATGATCATTGGATTTATCTCCACAGCAGCTATCAATTCGACCAGACATTTTCAGTTCACAACCCTCAATAGCTCTTTCTTCTCTAACGATACTTTTCATCGCAAGCCTTTCACGAATTCTTCCTCGACAACAGATATTTCGCCTGCATCCAGGCATTATCAATTCCGTCCAAACAGGATCTTCCTGGATGAAATTTTTAAAAACTTTATCTACATCTCCAGCAATAAATGAGATCAAATCAAACCCTGCAGCCTCGAGTAACGTTGCAGGACCCTCTGATATCGCTCCACAAATAATCACATCCACTCCCTCTGTTCTCAACATGCTGGCAAGCTGCGAGACCATCTCCGGATTAAACTGTTGGTAACTGGTATCAATAATCCGTGCATTTTCAATCTCTGCAATCAACAAATTCCTGGCAGAATCAAATACAGGAGACACCCGATCTTCCCACACAGTAACCGCAACTTTCATTGCTGAGCCTTTTTCTTCCATAACTACAACTTTGCAACTGACATGCCACAATCAGAACACAAAAGCCAATTACTATTTACGACACAAATTCAATATGTTGGAAAAAAGGACAGAGAAGAGGAGGAATCAGAAATACGCATGGAGTAGCAGACCAGCAACGCTATACAGTCGCACAGGGTCGCACAAAAGCTACTCTGTATCCTGTTGAAACAAGGTGGAGCGGCCATCAACTTCAGGCAGATGAATGGAGAATTTTTTGATTTTTCGAAAGAGGGTGCTCTTGTGTATACCGAGTTCTTTTGCAGCAGCGAGTCGGTTGAAGCCATTGCGCTCCAGGGCACTGAAAATAATTTTTGCCTCGGTGGATTCAAGGGCAGATTGGATGGAACAGTACTCTTTTTTTACAGAATTCGGTCGAAGTTCCAGATGAACGGGGAGATGTTGAACAGCAATCTGTCCCTGCGAACAGAGAACAAATGCATGCTCAATAATATTTTCCAGTTCTCTTATGTTCCCAGGGTAATCGTGCTGCATGAGCAGTTCAAGCGCCTGATCATTGATACCAGTCACAACTTTACCACGAACTCGATTCATTTTGGCAATGAACCGCTCAATGAGTAAGGGAATATCTTCTTTCCGGTCCCGAAGGGCAGGCAACTGCACCCTGACAATGTTGATACGGTAAAAGAGATCCCGGCGAAAGCCACCCTCCTCTACCAATTGAGATAAATCCCTGTTGGTGGCAGCTATAATCCGAACATCTGCTTTTTGTTTTTCCACACTGCCCAGAGGCTGATATTCCTTTTCCTCAAGAACACGAAGCAGCTTTACCTGAAATGCCGGACTGGTTTCTCCCAGCTCATCAAAAAGAATAGTGCCCCCAGAGGCGGCACTGAAGTATCCGGGTTTATCTGCTGTGGCATTGGTAAAAGCACCGGCTTTGTATCCGAACAACTCGGATTCCAGGAGGGTATCGGGAAGAGCTCCACAGTTAAGGGCAATAAAAGATGATTTCTTTCTCAATGATAGCCCATGGATGGCCCTTGCTAAAATTTCCTTCCCTGTTCCGGTCTCTCCTTCTATAAGAACAGTACTGTCGCTCTCTGCAATCTGCGGCAGGATGGCAAAAATTTTCTGCATCGTTTTGCTGCGACTGACCATATCCCCCTGATGAAAACCGGCGCTGAGCTCACGGCGCAATTCCTCGACAACGGAATTGTCACGGAAGGTTTCGACACCTCCAAGGATTTCTCCTGCTTCATTTTTCAAAAGAGAGGTCGAGACAGCAATAGGGATTCGCTGCTTATCGCTGTTAATAATATAGGTCGAGGTACTGACGAAGGACTTACCAACTTTCATCGTCCTTTTTAATGCGCAATCTCCTTCACACATGTTAGAACGAAAAACCTCCCAGCAATACCTGCCGATGGCCTCTTCTCTCGGGATACCGGTTATTTCTTCTGCCGCCCGATTGAAGGAAGTAATGAGCCACTTATGATTCACAGTGAATACACCATCGGAAATACTTTCCAGGATAGTTTCTGTGGCATTTACGGTGATCTTATCTTTCTTTGCCATTTAATCAAAAAGAGTATCAATTTTCTGCCAGCTTTTTACAGCTGCAAACGAACAACGAATCTCTTCTATACCACATTTTTTGATTTCAATAAAGGTAGAGAAAATAGGTCCGCCAAGCGACATCTAATAAACGGGTGCTTTTGGGGGAGCAATCGACAGTTTCTGCCATGAATGATTTCTTCCCCCAACCTCTTCCCTGCCCTCAAAAGTTATTTCGCGAAATAAAAATCCGACCTCTGTGATCAATTTTTTTCGATGCCTCGCTTGAGACGGACAAGCTGATAAAAGCTTAGGATCTTCAGCATCATCCAGGCTGCTTGTTCCAAAACCACTCCCGGGAATGGAAGGAGGGAGGTTGGCAGGTGGACAGTGTTTACTTCTAAAAACGTTGCTTCCCAATAGGACAATCAAGAGAATACATCTTTTATCCTAAAAGAGCCTCTATTCACCTGTCACTTCTTTATTGATTGTATATTTCAAACAAGAATGCATATTCCAGAGGATTCAAGAAACGGTCTTGGAGTTAACGGTCAACAATCACCCCAGAGTGATGTCACATATATGCGGTCTTTTTTCACGCCGGGTGTACAATATGGATGGAATTTTGTCTATGTATGCCTGTTGCTGATGGAGAGACGAGCAAGATATGGATATGGGTCAAGAGTGATGGCCAACTGGAACAAATTGTGAAACAACTACAAAAATTGGAAGAGGTTCACACCATAGGGTATCATGATGCTGGACATGAAATCTTTATACGACTGGAAGACTCTTTCAAGGTGATCCAGAGGCTTTCGATGGTAGCCCTGATGAGGTCCAGGAGTTTGTTTCCAGGGAACTTTTTGCAAACCGTTCTCAGAGTAACATCCCGACTCCTCTCAATATGTCTTGGAATACTATCTTCACCTTGATAACATAGTAAAATGTCGAGTCTAGATAGGAGTCTGTCGGATTTAGAGAATCGTAGCGAAAATTAGAGAAATCGAGACCAGATTTTCATGGATTTGAGGCGAATAGCAGGCCTATTTAACGAAAAGCCATGGAAATATGGGCCGATTTGTCAAATTTTCAGCAGATTTATGTCTAAGTCCGACAGGCTCCTAGAACCTATTCAACAGAGAAATAACCTCAACCATTCTGCCCAATCCTAAAGGACAAATGATATGGAAGCGCCAGGAAAATATTTTGTTTCAAAGCGAATAATAACCTATGAAATACTGGCCATCACCATGATAATACTACTTATTTGGATTGATGAAGTATTGGATATCCCCTATTTTCTCTTTGGGGCAGAAGCTACTCTGGTAAACTGGAGAGAATCATTATTCGAAAGTATAAGTATAGCGATACTCGGGGGAATCATAATAAAATATACCAGCAGGATTCTTAAGAGGATGAAATATCTTGAGGGATTTCTGTCAATATGTGCTTCCTGTAAGAAAATCAGGGATGAAGAAGGGAGCTGGCATCAAATTGAATCCTATATTGGTGAAAGGTCAGAAGCAAAATTCAGTCATGGAATTTGTCCAGAATGTGCAGAAAAATTATACCCGGGATTTAATCCATATAAGAAAAAAGACTCACCCCAGTGATGAACCTTTAAAACACAGGATTATAGTCAAAAAAGTGTCTGGTTGTCAGATTACGATAGGTGCGAGTCTCACTCCTGGCCACAAAGGAGTGGGTCACGGCCCCCGTTGCTGTAAATCTCACCCCTTCTAAAAATTCCCCATCAGTTACTCCGGTTGCAGCAAAAGAAATCCTGCGGGACTTGATCAGGTCTTCGACTCTGAAAACCTTATCGAAGTCATGGATACCACGATTTATGGCCTCTTGCCGATGCGAATCATTTTCATATGATATTTTCCCTTCCATGTAGCCACCCAGGCAACTTATGGCAGCAGCGACTACGGTGCCTTCAGGGGCATACCCATAACCCATATAGATATCGGCCTTTTCTCCGCTGATTGCGGCAAGACACCCTGAGATTTCACCTTCTTCGATCAATTTTATTCGTGCGCCACAGCTTCTCACCTCACTTATCAGATCCTGATGCCGCTTCCGATTCAAGATACAGACTGTCACATTATCTGTGTATTTTTTTAAAACTCTGGCCACCCGTTTGACATTTACAGCAGGGGACTGATTAATGTCAATGACCTCACCACCCACCTCAGGACCAACAACTATTTTATACATCCGCAGATTAGGAATAGACTGAATTGAACCGTCTTCTGTAATAACCGTGTAGGAAGTGGCATTGTTCCTACCATCTGCGGCAGCATGTTGGGCCTCAAGAGCAACTATCATCAGATCCATGTCCGGTCCCCCTTCCCCAAGGGTGGAAGGAAACTTATAAATTTCCTTCCGGCCGGCAAAACGATCATTGATAACAGACCCATTGATCATCAGTCTGTTCAGACTCTTGAAAATAGCCTTTCTGGCCTGACTCAGGATATCATCATGATTGCCAAGCCCCTGAATTCTGGCAGCAGTGAGCGCCGCCATCTCGGTTGCCCTGACAATTTCCATTCCATAGTTAATATTCATAGTTTGATCCGATATAACATTTTCATAACATAAAGAAATAATGATTTAATTTAAAGAAAGGAACAGAACGAAGGCCCCTCATTCATTTCTTGCTGAGTATACCGGTAAAGGGTCTAAAAAATATTCTCTACCTGGTGCCCCACATGTCTCGAACAAGCTCCTAGCTCGGTTCACAGTTCAACTCTCGAATCCGGCGCAACAGCGCATTGCTCTGTCGTTTCAACAACACAGCCTGTGCCGTATCTTTGATCTTCATCGGCTGTCGAAATTCATCAATGAGTTCGATGTCCAGGGGAGCGGATTCCAGTTTTTTGGCTGCCTCCTGCATCTCTTCCGGAGTCGGCAGGATAATACCAAAAAGCTGATAGGGGGTATGCACCAGAGCATGACCACGATTATAATAGGCTGCGGCAAACCCCCCATCGACATTAATCGCCACACCGTCAGCAGAAGCCATCTGATTCCCTTTCAGATAGTCAACCGGTGTATGGCCAAAGACCACACGCTTGATGCCAAACTCGTCCTTCAACTTCTGTTTGAATGAATCAGTCTGCAGATTTTTCTTCCAATACAGGGTTTGCTCAGTGTGACTTTCCTTATCCAGAAGAAAATAGCGTTCAAATGTCTTCATCGCGTGTTTACCAAAAAATGGAGACTTGGGCCCGCACCAGAGATAGAAAAACAGGGCCTGATCTTGTGGCTCTTGTGGCTCTTCTCTCAGGTATCTCGCCCCAACCCGCTCTATGGTTTCCTGGATAAAATCAAGTAACTTCTTCCCCCATCGTCCCAGAAATTCTTCAAACTCGCCATCTGCCCTTGAGGGAATCAGGGCATGAATATTGAGGATATTATTGTGGATATGGTACGTTTTCCCTTTCTTAAAAAAATAGTTAAGCAGTCTTTTGATTTTCCTGTTGCGGGTGAACTGAAGGGTAAGGTCGTCAATAACCTCCTGCTCTTCTTCAGTGAGTTTTGTCGGGTCGTCCAGGTCAATGGTCGGGAAATAAGTATCATTGAGGCCTGCCGTCTCTCCTTTCTTCAACATTGCAGATAGACGATCAAGCCAGAGCCTGGATTCCATCTCATATTCAGGAAATTTTTTTATGGTCTGTTCTTCAAGCTTAAACTGAATAATTGCCAGGGCTTTTTCCATACTCTTGCCCTTTCCGGTTTTTGCCTTGAATTTGCCTGTTATTTTCTCCACTGGATAGTTTTTTTCAGCAAAGGCAGCCAATTTGGAACTGTCAAAATGAAGCCGTTCCATCAGTTCAAAATGATCATAACGACAGGTAATGCGCATGGCCTCAGCAACCAGTGACTGATTGCCAGAGACTGCTCCCATCCACAAAATATCATGATTACCAAAGACATAATCAACCATATCCCGGTAGGCAAAGGAAGAAAGGATGCGAATAATTTTATCAGGCTGGGCGCCACGATCAAAGATATCACCCAATACAAGGATACGATCGAGCAAAATTTCCCTGATACTATGGGCAAGGTGAGATATCAATCGTTCTGATAGCACTTTTTCTTCAAAGACCTGATCCGGCACCGGAAGTCCAGAAATCAAGCGTTTAATGGTATTACGAAACTCCGGGGGAAAGATATTTTTGGTCCGGTGCCTGATATTGGACAAACGGTATTTTAGAATTTGGACCAGACAGAAGATCACATCCTGAGTGTCCATCAGGATATGCTCTTCTTCAATATACTTTTTCTTACGAATGATTTGAGTGAGGTACTGAATTTTATCAACACTGAAGGTGGTGGGAAGAGCTTCCCGACATGTCTGATATAGCATCCCGAAACGGCCACGAAGGATGGCCATAAAGCGATCCCCCTCACCATGCAAATCACTGATCCAGAGAGTTACCGGTATGTTGGAGTTAAGCTCATTTTCAATTTCTAGCAACTGCTGGGCCAGTTTGTCCAGCTCACTCGTATGCAGGCGAAAACCGTTTTCCTTCATTCTCTGCTCTCCTCCTCATTCTGAAATTTGAGCGTTGAGCGTCAAGAGAAGAGCTTCCCTGCTCTCATCTCTGCGCATACGCAACAGAAGTAACGCTTCTCTGTCTACCCGGGTAGTCTCAGAATTTTTTCCAGTTCCGCACCAGCTCAATCAGAGTTCTTACCCCAGTGCCGGATGGTCCTTTGGGAACATATGATTTCTTAGTGAAATCCCATGCCGTTCCGGCTATGTCCATATGGGCCCACGGGGTATCTCCGACAAATTTCTGGAGATATGCTGCAGCCGTGATCGTTCCAGCAGGGCGTCCCCCGGCATTCTTGATATCGGCCACATCAGACTCAATCTGTTTACCATACTCCTTATCCAAGGGAAGTTGCCAGAGAGGTTCACCGGTGCGTTCTCCTGCTGCGAGCAGACGATCAACAAGATCCTGATTATTTCCAAGGAGTCCGGTACGATGATGGCCCAGGCCGAGAATAACGGCTCCGGTCAATGTTGCCAGATCAACAACGCAGGCTGGTTGGTATTTCTCTATTCCATAGGCAAGGGCATCTGCAAGGATGAGTCGTCCCTCGGCATCGGTGTTGACGATCTCTGAGGTGATTCCTCCGTAATGTTTTATAATATCACCAGGTTTTAGAGCGGAACCCCCTGGCATATTATCCGTGGAAGGAATTATGGCTACGATGTTCACATTGGGTTTTTCGATACCAACCACCTGCATCATGGAAAGTACTGCCGCCCCGCCGCACATGTCATACTTCATGTCCTCCATGCCTGCCGAGGGCTTCAGACTGACACCTCCTGAGTCAAAAGTCAGTCCCTTCCCGACAAAAAGTATGGTCTGAGCCTTTTTCGATGCACGGTATTCCAGAATAACCATCTTCGGTGGTTCAGCAGAGCCCTGGTTGACACCAAGGATACCGCCCATCTTGAGCTCTTTCATGTCCCTTTTATCCAAGACAGTGCATTGCATCTTGTGTTTTTTGGCAAGGGTCTGGGCATATTCGGCAAAGCTTGTCGGAGTCCAGCCGTTTCCAGGTTCGTTGGCCATATCCCTTGCCTTACGTCCTGCATAAGCAGCCTCCTGCCCGTGGAGCATTCCCCGACGCAAACCCTTTCCGCTGCTTAAAGCGCTGATCTGAAGCTCTTTGATACGCTGAAAAGCGGGTTCTTTCTTGTCAGGCTTTTTATATTTCAAAAAGCGATAATCTCCAAGGAGGATGCCCTCAACAAGACATTCGACTACCTCCTCTTCTTGCAAACCTGCCACTTCCGGGAGACAGAGAAAAAGCTTTTCAGCCTTCAGTTCAGCAGCTTTTACGGCAATGGTCCCCCCACAACAACGACATCGCTCACGCGTTGCACTGAGGTTATCGGCCTCTTGTTTGCCCAGACCGACTAAAAGTAATCGTTTTGCTGATATCTTCTGTTTTTCTGCGAACTGTGGATAGAGAACCAGGACATCACCTTCCTTTCCCTGAAAATCCCCTAAAGCTATTGCCTTTTTCAACTCTTTTCCCACAGGAGATCGGCCTTCTTTTACTTTTTCTTTTTTATCCTGTTCAAAACAACATACGAGGAGGTCACCGGAAAAATCCTCAGGTTTTTCCTCGGTCAGTATCAATTCAGTCATGGTCATTCTCTTATCTCCACTAGCTATCAGGTATGGTCAACAAAAAGGAGGCTATTAAAAAACACACCATCTACTATAGCCGTTCACATCTATTTGGCAAAGAAGTAAAATAACGGTATAGTTAGCCTAATCGTCAAAACTATTGTCAATGCTGTCTGTATGTTATTGTTCATTCACGCCCCCAGCCCAAGGAGAAGATTTTGACCAGCACACTCATTCTTTCAGTAACCCTTGCAGTGACCCTTTCTGCATTCTGCTCGATTCTGGAAGCCGTTCTCTATTCAATTTCAAACAGTCAAATCGAAATGCTGAAAAAGGCAGGTCATCAATCTGCTGCACGCCTGCAAACATTACGCGAGGACATTGATGAATCGATCACTGCCATTCTCACTCTGAATACTATCGCCCACACCCTTGGTGCGGCGGTGGCAGGAGCAGCGGCAGCCGTTGTTTTTGGCAAAGAGAACCTCTTTGTTTTTTCGGCAATTTTCACCCTGATTATTCTTCTCTTTTCAGAAATCTTGCCCAAGACCATCGGTGTGAGCTATGCGGTTGCACTGGCGCCCTACATTGCCTTTCCCTTGCACTGGATGATTGTCTTACTCAAACCTATTGTCTGGCTCTGTCAGATAATGACCAGATTAATCCCTCAACCCAAGGATACGGATAGCATTTCCGCAGAAGAGCTGCAGACCATTGCCGCTCTCTCCAGGCAGTCTGGCCATATCGAAGTGCAACAGGAGCGGGTGATCAGTAATATTCTCGAACTTGGCACCAGGACCGTTCGTGATGTCATGACTCCGAGGACCGTCACTGTCTCCCTCAACGAAGCCATGACTGTTGCTGAGGCCATGACAAATGAGCCACAGCTTTCCAGCCACAGCCGAGTACCGGTTTACAGGGACGAGCCCAACAACGTGACCGGTATCATCCTCCGTAAGGATGTCCTCTTGGCAGCTGCCGAGCAAAACCATTCCATCCCCTTGACAGAACTCATGTCACCTGCTCACTTTGTAGCTGAAACGTCCCCTCTTAATCGTATCCTCATTGAATTCTTCGACCGACGCCAACACCTCTTTGTCGTAGTCGATGAATATGGTGCAGTAACCGGCGTTATTTCCATGGAAGATATCATCGAAGAAATCGTGGGCAGGGAAATTATGGATGAATCAGACAGGACAACAAACATGAGAGAGCTTGCCAGAAAGATGAATCGAGAGATACTGAGTAAAGGAAGAAAAAAATAAATTTTGCTTGCCCCCAAACGCACTCCCCATGGAGACAGCAAAACAGCTCAGGATCCGTTACGAAATGACCTGGCCGTTTTCATCCGTTTCCTTGCGGACCCTATGCCGTTCCGGGCATTACTCCGGCCATGTTCTTTTCTAACAAAGGCTCAGCGCTGAATGTCAATGGGTATCATGGAGTAATGCCCTTGAGAGAAGGAGGGAGCAGACCATTTTTCCTGGTTCGATTCTTCAGCCAATTTTTTCCCCAGGAGAATCTGAAAAATGCTCCTCTCTCTTGGCTGCGGAGTGCATCTCTCAGCGTTGCGGGATGTTTTTCAGCTCCCCAGTCCTCGACTTTGGCCGAAAATTCTGTTTAGCCACGGCAGCCATCAGTTATCGAGGGCAGCCAGACGAAGCGGGACCTCCATACTGAGTCCGCCCCTGATAATGGTCAACGAGACTTCCTCTCCCACCTGAAAACGCTCCAGTTCAGTACGAACATCGTCATAGGAGTGGACACTCTTCCCGTTGATGTGGGTGATAATATCACCGAGTATGATCTCGTTACCAAACTGTTTAGTAGGTCTCAACCCTGCCTTGTGGGCAGGTCCCTGGGGTTCCACCCCCAGTATCAAGACACCTTCCACCCCTAAGCGTTTGACCAGACGAGCATCAGCCAAGGAAGCGGCGATACCAGGTTTAATGAGCCTCCCATCACGAATAAGTTGAGGAATAACCGCGTTGACCTCCTGCACCGGTACGGCGAAACCAATCCCGGCATAGGCCCCGGAGGGACTGAAAATGGCAGTATTGACTCCGATCAATCTTCCGGCACTGTCCAGAAGCGGCCCTCCGGAGTTCCCGGGATTGATTGCCGCATCTGTCTGGATCATATTCCGAATCATTCGCCCGGTAATAGATTTTATCTCCCGGCCCAGGGCTGAAATAATTCCTGAGGTAATGGTTTGATCAAGACCAAACGGATTGCCAATGGCAAACACCTTTTGTCCCACCAGCAGTTCATCTGACTCTCCGACAGGAATAGGCTTCAATAGGCTGGTCGGTGCATCGATCTGCAGTACAGCCAGGTCCTTATCTGGAGCCGCGCCTATCAACACAGCTTTCCATCTACTATTGTCTGCCATGGTTACTTCGATCCTGCCGGCATCGCTGATTACGTGATAATTTGTAACGATGCGTCCCTTATTGTCCCAGACAAACCCCGATCCCGTCCCCTGAGGAATTTCGACAGCATTGAGGGAAAAGAGATCCCTGCGCAATGCAATACTGGTAATATAAACCACTGAGGGAGAAACACTCTTAAAGAGTTCGATGGTATTTTGTTCATCTGCGGCCAAATCGCCGCGGGCCGTGACAGCCCTGGGCTCTGCTGTAGAATCAAGACCTCCGTTCTGCATTGGTTTGAACAGCAGCCAGAAAGCGAGAAAGATGAGAATAAGTATGGCAAAAGGAGAAATTTTATTTGGAGAAGGGCTTGACATAACAAGAAATAACTCATTCAGAGGTTAAGAAAAAACTTGGCAATCATAAAATAGGCCGAGACCCCGAGGATATCGATGGAAGTGGTGACAAAAGGCCCTGTGGCTATTGCGGCATCAATGTCAAAACGCTTCAGGACCAGCGGAATCATGGTCCCTACCGTGGCTGCCATAACCATGGAAAAAAAGATTGACAGGCCCACAACCACCCCAAGGAGCCGGGGTTCGGCGTAGCCAAAATAGGCCAGAACTCCGAGAAATCCACCGTATAATACGCCAAGAATCACTCCAACCCGCATCTCTTTAAAAACAAGTTTAAAGAACTCATCCATATTGATGCGACCGGTGGCTATTCCCCGGACGACGATGGTGGAAGACTGGGTAGCAATATTTCCTCCCATACCCATTACTATAGGAATAAAAGCAGCAAGGGCAAGGACCTGGCTCAGTTCCTCTTCAAAAGCACCGATAATCAAAAGCGCCATGACACCACCAAGCCATGAAGCAAAAAGCCAGGGAGCGCGAAGCATGGCATTTTCCAGAGTAGACTTGAGTAAAATCTCTCTGTCTTTACCGGCTCCAGCCATTTGCAGGAAATCCTCGGTGGCCTCTTCCCGTATAACATCAATGATATCATCGACGGTTACAATCCCTATAAGGTTATAACTGGAATCAACAACAGGAACGGCCAGGATGTTATACTGGGAAATAATATGGGCAACCTCTTCCTGATCCATGTCAGTTGTTACTGCAATCACATTGGGCCGCATAATGTTTTTCAACTGCCTGTGCGGTGGATTGGTCAGCAGTTCACGCAGGGAGACGACTCCTGCCAGCTTACCATCGCCAAAGGTGATATAGAGGTAGAAGACCATCTTCTTTTCTTCACTGCGTTTCTGGACCTTGGCAATGGCCTCACCAACACTCAATTCTTCGTTAAGATACATGAAATCTGGAGACATGATACCGCCAGCGGTCTCCGGATGATATTGAAGAAGCTCATCAACCTCTTCCCTATCCGCCTTTTCCATATGTTTGCGGATGTCGGCGGCAAAATCAGGAGGAAGGGCCTCAATGAGATCGACGGCATTATTCGAGGCCATCTTGCTCAACACATCGGCCATAAACTTGGGAGTAAGCTTTTCAACCAGAGCAACCATGATGGATTCATCAAGTTCGCTGAGGAATTCTCCCACCTGACTGGTTTGGGCCAGGATATTGAAGACCTCGTGACGTTCCTGCTCGGAAAGATGCCTGAAAACCCAGGCCATGTCGGCTGGATGGGTTTTGACTATCAACTTAAGGAGATTATCGGTGGCATTACGACGGTTCAATCTTCGAATCATATCGAGAAGAACATTTCCTTCCTTACCGATAAGCTCTCTTTTTTCTATAGTTCCCATAGCCTATCACCAGGTTAACGAATAGGATTCAGCGGCTCATGAGTCAGGGCCATGAGCTTGACTTACTTAAAGATAAACAGTACATGATACAACCAGTAACGTAATTTCGTCAATTTGAATTAGTCCTATTCCTCCTTTTCTCCTGATTTCCAATTGTCAATTTTCAATTCCCATGACCAAACAAACACTCACTCCCAAAGACATCGAGAAACAGGTCAACAAGGCCTGTCTACTCCATGAAAAAGGTGCTCTTGACGAAGCAGTGAAAGAGTATAAAAATCTACTGTCTGTTCTCCCCAATCTTCCCCAACTCCACTTCAACTGCGGACTTGCTCTCTATGACCAGGAACAGTATGAGGAGGCAGAAGAACACTACCGCAGGGCTTCCACGCTCTGTCCTGAAGATCCTGACATCCATTTCAATCGCGGACTCAACTTCCGACGGTTAGGACAACTCCAGGATGCCGCTGGCTCTTTTGAGCTGGCTTTTCGGTCAGGCGACCATGACCTGGGCACCCTTTATAACCTGGGGCTCTGTTATCAGGATCTGAGCCAGTTCTCCCAGGCCGCACTCCTCTATGATTCCATTCTGGAAAAAGATCCGAACCACGCCTCCACCCTGAACAATTTTGCCTATCTCTGTCACAAAACAGGTGACACCAAGAAAGCTGAAGAACTCTATCGTCGTCTCCTCACCTTAAACCCCGAACACCAGGCGGCCAGACATATGCTCGATTCCCTTTGCGGAATAACCCCTGACAGGGCCCCCCTGGAATATGTAGAGACTGTTTTTGATAATTATGCCCAGGAGTTTGATCACAGTCTGGTTGAAAAACTCGCCTACAAGACGCCTAAAAGTATTTGGGAAAGATACTCTTCTCTCTGTCCTCACGACCAGCGAGAGCTTTGTCTTGATCTCGGCTGCGGTACAGGTTTAGCCGCTGAACAATTTTCACCATCCTGCAAACGTGTTATCGGAGTGGACATCTCGCAGGAAATGCTCGCCATCGCAAGAGAAAAAAAGATTTACGACGATCTCATAAAAAGTGACATCAGCAAGTACCTCAGCGCCACGCAACACTCTCCAGATCTCATCGTGGCTGCCGATGTATTTACCTATCTGGGTGATCTTGAAACGATATTTGAAAAATGTTACCAAACAATAACACCACAAGGACTCTTTCTTTTTTCCGTGGAAGAATCAGACAGCCACAGTTTTGAACTCAAAAAGACAGGCCGTTTTGGCCATTCTCCCCAATATATCCAGGAGATCAGTCATAAAACAGGATGGACTATCCGTGATCAGCATTTTTCCAAGCTGCGACAGGAAAAAGGCGAATGGATTGGAGGATATCTTTTTATTCTGGAAAGATAAAAAGATACGCATCTGGCCCTTGCAGCTAACACAAAAGGATTCTCTCCAAAATAAAAAATGACAAATTCCCTCACTGAAAATAGCCACTGCGCTGGACAAACCAGCATATCATCAGACCGGAAGACATGGCAAGAAGGCCAAGCATCCGCAGATGCTCCGATTTCATTTCACTCACCTTTTTCAACCACTCACGCATGGAATCCGGAAATGCCACATAAGGCATACCTTCCAGTATCAGAACCATTCCCACCAACAGAAATAATATTTTCATAACCCTTTCCCCATCAATCTGTTATTATAGTAGCATAACCGAGGAGGGCAGGTAATCTTCTGCCCCCACCCTCTTGCAATTTTACTAGACACTTATTAAGATAGTGTAAATATTTCCAACCTCTCTCGATCAGCAAATACAATAAGAAAATGAGCTCAGCAAAACAATCAAAATATAGCGAAGCCGGGGTCGACATCGACAAAGGCAACAGCTTTGTCCAGGGAATCAAAGACATCGTCAGCTCTACGCATCAGCGAGGGGTCCTGAATGATATCGGCGGTTTTTCCAGCCTTTTTGCCATAGACACCAATACCTACAAAAACCCGGTTTTGGTGACATCCACTGATGGTGTGGGCACAAAGCTGGTCATTGCCCAACTTTGCAACAAACATGATACCATCGGCATCGATCTGGTGGCCATGTGCGTTAATGACATCATTGTAGGCGGAGCCAAGCCCCTCTGTTTCCTGGACTATTTCTCGGTCGGCAAACTGGAACTGGATGTGGCCACCGAAGTGGTCAGAGGTATTGCCGAAGGATGCATACAAGCCAAATGTTCCTTAGTTGGCGGTGAAACTGCGGAAATGCCCGGACTCTACAAGAAAGGAGATTACGACCTTGCCGGTTTTGTGGTTGGCATTGGTGATCGTGATAAGATTATCGATGGCTCAGGGATCAAAGTTGGTAATAAGATTATAGGTCTCAAATCCTCTGGTCTCCATTCCAACGGATTTTCCTTAGTCCGTAAAATATGCTTCCAGGATCTTGGTCTCAGTGTAGACCAGTACATAGATGAACTCGGATGCACACTGGGTGAAGAGCTGCTCAAACCCACCAGGATATACGTCCAGTCAGTACTTGGAGTCCTCAAACACTATAAGCTCAACGGCATGGTTCACAATACCGGAGGAGGATTTATTGATAATATTCCCCGGATCCTGCCCAAGGGCTGTAAGGCTGAAATAAACTGCGACCGCTGGCAGCCTCTGCCTATCTTCGACTTTCTGGCTACCAAGGGAGAGGTTCCCAGGCACGAGATGTATCGCACTTTCAATATGGGGATCGGGCTCATGGTTATTGTCGATGATGATTCCGTGGCCGACATTATTCACCATTTCCAAGCATTAGGGGAAGAGGCCGCAATAATCGGAGAAATCACCGCTCTTCGTGAAGAGGATGGAGAACAGGTAAACCTGAATTTTTAACTCTCCCCCGAGGCGTCTGCCAGGTTGAGCCATAACTTTGCAGTAGATTTATGTCGCAGGGCAACAGGCTCCTCAAGCAGTATTTCCAAAACCGGGAACAGAAAAAAGGCGTATGGTCCGAGACCATACGCCTTTTTTTATTACAGGATACTGTTGTTCCCCTTCATTTTAGCATCTGATATTTTCAAGACCCACAGTCGCTGGTTCCCCCCTGAATTTTATCCAGAGCATGGGCCAGGGCTGGGAGCAGCACCTCTATATTTTCCCGGGCTGCTTTTTTACTGCCGGGAAGATTAATAATCAAACTCGTCCCCCGAATCCCTGCCATACCTCTGGAAAGAACTGCATTGGGGGTCTTTCTCAAACTTGCTGCCCGCATGGCATCTGCCATACCAGGAATCTCTTTTTCAATAACTTCCAGCATGGCTTCAGGTGTAACATCAGTGGGGGCGACCCCTGTTCCGCCGGTGGTGAGAATAAGATCAATCTTTTCCTCATCAACCCAGGAAATCAATTTTTCTTTTATCCGCTCAACTTGATCAGGAATTATAGCATACGCCCTTGATACATACCCCTGTTCCGTTAAGAGTTGTTGCAGAAAGGGACCACTGGTATCTTCCCGTTCCCCACGAGCCCCTTTGTCGCTCATGGTCAGCACCCCAAAACAAAAGCGAGTGGTATCTATATCCATAATGATTTCATTCCTTATTCAGCCGCATAGGCAGCTACTATTTTTTCGGCCACCTGGGGAGGAACTTCTTCATAATGTGAAAAAGAAGTCGTAAAGCTACCTAGGCCACCGGTCATTGCCGTCAGGTCAGTGGCATAGCGCAGCACCTCTGCCATGGGAACCTGGGCGTTGATCACCTCGCGTCCCTGATCAGCGTCCATGCCCATAACCTTACCTCTTCTGGAGTTAAGATCACCCATGATATCACCAACATGTTCCTTTCCAACCTTGATGGTCATATTCAGATAAGGCTCCAAAAGGATTAGCCCGGCTTCCTGACTCCCCTTTTTGAAAGCCAGCGACCCGGCAATCTTGAAAGCCATCTCTGAGGAATCGACCGCATGAAAGGAACCATCAACTAAGGCAACCTTTATGTCTACCATTGGATAGCCTGCCAAAACACCTTTTTCCATGGCCTCGAGAATACCTTTCTCAACGGCAGGACGGTACTGCTGGGGAATAACTCCACCAACAATCTTATCCTCAAACTCGAATCCACCACCATGGGGAAGCGGACTGATTTCAATGGTACAATCACCAAACTGTCCTCGTCCACCGCTCTGTTTTTTGTGTTTCCCCTGTACCCGTGTACTGCCCTTGATAGTTTCCTTGTATGGGACTTTGGGCAGAGCAAGATTCATTTCAACTCCGAACTTCCTCTTGATTCTGGAACCAACAACTTCAAGATGGACCTGGCCAACTCCTGAAAGAAGAATTTCCCCAGTCTGCTGCTCTCTGGTGAGACGAAGGGTGAGATCTTCATCAAGCATTCTGGTAATGGAAGAATAGAGTTTTTCTTCCTCACCCTTATTACCCGTCACCGCATAGGAAATAACCGGCTCCATCAGCTTAAGGTCATCATAGATAATAGGTGCAGAGCCATCACAGAGGGTGTCTCCAGTGGTGGTTTCTTTCAGTTTGGCCACAGCAACGATCATACCAGGCCCGGCACTGTCTACAGGCCGCTGCTCTTTACCCTCTGGAATAAAAAGATGTCCGAAACGCTCATCCTTGCCTTTACTGGAATTATAAAATGAATCTCCGGATAGCGTTCCTGAATAGACACGAATAATAGTCAAGCGACCGGCATAGGGATCAGCCATGGTTTTAAAGACCCGTGCTGAGAATTTCTCATCGGCTGAGTGTGTTCGTTCTATCAGTTCTCCTGCCATATCCAGCCCCACCATTGCCGGTCGATCGAGAGGAGAAGGAAGAAGGTCATTGATTGCATCAAGCAGTGCTGCAGTTCCAAAGTTTTGGGTGGCGACACCTATACAAACCGGGACGATGGTCCCAGTGGCAACGCCGTTTTTCAATCCTGCTTTCAGATCTTCCAGGGAAAGTTCACCATCTTCAAGAAACTTCTCAATCAGCTCATCATCGGTCTCAGCCACTTTCTCCATCAGGTTATCTCGATAGAGAGCAACCTTGGCAACAAGATCATCAGGAACATCGGTTTCGGTGAGTAATCCACTTCCCTTTTCATCAAAAAGATAGGCCTTACCGCTCATGATATCAACCAAGCCACGGAAGTTCTCCTCTTCTCCAATGGGGATATGAAGAACAACTGGATTCAGGGGCAGAGATTCACTAATCTGGGCTATGGTCCGTTCAAAGTCGGCTCGTTCACGATCAAGTTTGTTGATCATGATAAGGGAGGGTAGCGATTTGGCGGTAATAAAATCAGCGAATTTGATGGTCTGCCCCTTTACTCCAAGAACAGCACCAACGATGAAGACAGCTCCATCTACAACCTGAGTAGCGATGAGGGTTTCGTTAATAAAATTGTCGTCACCCGGAGTATCCATGAGAAAGACAGTGTGCTTTTTCCATGAATAATTATCAAAAGAGGTATTAATAGAAACATTACGATGAATTTCTTCCTCTTCAAAATCGAGGGTCGAAGTTCCATCATCGACCTTACCCAACCGCTTGATTTTACCGGCTGTGTACAACATGGCTTCTGCCAAAGAGGTTTTTCCACAACTTCCGTGTCCAATGATCGCTATGTTTCTCAGCTTACTGAAATCCTGCATGCGTACCTCCTTGAAGAAAACGGTTGTGCCATAATTTTGACGATACAAACTACAGTTCCATTTTCAACAAAGGGAAAAGTTGTATAATCCTCTCTTCTCAGTCAAAATGAACTAGTACTCATATATTCAATATTTCCCCTGAAAGTCAAGCATGTTCACTAATATAGAAAACATTCCTGATATTCCCTCAAGAAAGAAGGGAAAGACAAAAAAGGACAGGAGTTTCAGTGGCAAATTCCCACCAAAACCTGTACACTCGACAGGTTAAACTGTTGGCTCGAGAATCTGCCCCAGGACAAACTTCCTTTTTTTATAATTCTAGCGGATCAACAGTGGAAAAAAGAGCCCACCAGAGTGAGAAAATCGCTAAAACAGCAGGTATGGTCTCCATCGCTGTTATGTGCAGCCGTGTTCTTGGTCTGATCAGGGAACAGATCTTTGCCGGAATGTTCGGTGCCGGATTGGCCTACGATGCCTTTGTCGTCGCCTTTCGTGTCCCCAATCTCCTCCGCGATCTTTTCGCCGAAGGTGCCCTGTCAGCAGCCTTCATCACTGTATTTACAGACTATGACACCAACAGGACGAAAGAAGAGACCTGGTTGTTGGCCTCCAATGTCCTTGTTTTTTTTGGTATCCTCCTCTCCCTTATCAGCCTCTGTACCATCTTTTTTGCCGACCCACTCATCGATCTATTAGCCGCTGATTTCGCAATAATTGAGGGAAAAAAAGAGCTCACCATCCTCCTTTCCAGGATCATGACCCCCTTTCTCGTCTTTATTTCTCTGTCTGCAGTGGTCATGGGTATTCTCAACTCCAGGGGCAAATTTTTCATCCCGGCCATCGCCTCTGCCTTTTTCAATATGGGCTCCATTGTCGGTGGAGTCAGTCTGGCCCTGATCCTTCCCCGGTTCGGTCAGCCTGCAATAGTGGGTATGGCCATTGGCACTCTGCTAGGTGGTTTACTCCAACTGGCCATTCAGTTTCCCACACTTGCAAAGCTCGGTTTTCGTTTTACACCGCGCCTGCGCCTAAAGGACCCTGGCCTGAAACGTATCGTCACCCTGATGATCCCTGCTGTTATCGGCCTCTCTCCCACCCAGATCAATATCTTTATCAACACCAACTTCGCTTCTTCCTGTGCCGAAGGTTCCGTCTCCTGGCTGAACTACGCTTTCCGTCTGGTTCAACTTCCCATTGGGCTTTTTGGGGTTGCGCTCTCCATTGCCGCCATGCCTATTCTTGCCAAACATGCTGCCACAAAAGACATTCAAGGAATGAGAGAAACCATGGTCTCTTCCCTGACCATGGTCTTCAGCCTGACAATTCCTGCAACCCTCGGCCTGATGCTTCTCTCGGAACCGGTTATCCGTATCATCTTTGAACGAGGTGCTTTTACGGGTATTGACACCATTGCAACCGCCAACACCCTGACCTTATATGCCATTGGTCTTTTTGCCTATTCTGCAAACAAGATTCTGGTACCAGTCTTCTATGCCCTGGAAAATACAAAATATCCCTTGATTGCCTCCTTTTTAGCAGTTGCTACCAACATCCTTATCATCAACCTGACCATCGACTCCCTGCAGCACCTGGCAATTGCCCTCTCCACTTCCTGCTCCATGATGCTTAATTTTGTTTTTTTGAGTAGTGTTCTTTATTGGAAGACAGGTGGCTACTCAGTTTCCTATCTGCTCAAGGGCCTTGTCAAGATAGGCATTGCAGGAACGGCTATGGCCGCATTTCTGCTCACGGGTAGAACTCTGCTGGCTGACTGGCTCGACGGTAGCCTTCTCCAGGAATGCTGTGCACTCTTCTTCCTCATCATCTCGGCAGCCGGATTGTACGGTTCACTCCTCCACATCCTGAAGCTCCAGGAGCTCACGGCCATCACCAAAAAAATAAAAGCTAAATTCAGCCACTGAGCCAATACGATTGGCACAGCTCAAACTCAATTGAGTACTCTGTAATATCTCTTAAAAAAACCGAGAACCTTCTTCTTACAATCGAACTCCATTTGGCAAATATCCCAAGCGGGATAATGGGTGATGAGAGCTTGCGGAGATACAAGGAGGTGTGCGTTCACTGAAGGAGCTGAGTTATCTGCAGAAAAGATTTACGGCCACCTGGCAACAGTGCCTTTTCGCTCAACCTCTTCATTATAAAAAGAATTTTTCACGAAACATCAAACAAATGCCTGCGGTCCAATTTTTCTCATGCCTCGATTTTGAAGGAAAATTCTAATTTCCAAGGTCCCCTTGCTCTAATCCGTTGGTCCATTTTCATTGTCTGGGGGGATATTCGCAGCTGAAACCACACCTCCGGCAAGAAGAGTGGGCCACCCATTTTTACATACCTGCTGGATGATGACAGTTCAGCGGACAGTGAGACTATGAAGATGCATTACGATCAAGGGCATCAAAGAATGCCACAGCCCTTTCTGATGCCTCTTCCAGAGAACTGCTGTTCTGTATGGCCGATGCAAGATGATGCCCAAAACGAAAATTCTGGGCATAATAATGGCTGAATTGTTTCAAACGTCCGAGTCTCTTTTCAGGCAAGAAACGTTCGATTAAGAGACCGATAAAACGGAGATAAATTGCTCGTTTGGAAGGCACAGGCCCAATGTCAAGCCCATAAACTGAGCGGGCGATATCGGCAAAGAGCCAAGGTCTGGAAACAGCCCCCCGGCCAATCATAAGTCCATCGGCACCAGACTGATCAAGACATTTGCTGGCATCTGCAACCGTAAAAATACCGCCATTGGCAAATACCGGAACTTTCACTGCAGCCTTCACCTTGCCAATCCAGTCCCAACGGGCCTTTCTGCAAAATTTCTCCCCCTGCAGACGTCCATGAACGGTGAGCAGATCAACACCCTCCCCTTCCAGCATTCTGCAGAAAGAGACCAGGCTTTTTTCATCCAGCTTACTCCCGAGACGAATTTTTGCACTGATGGGGAGAGCCGTTGCCTTCCTCAGACAAGCAACGGTCTCTTTAATGAAATCTGGGGCCATGAAAGATCCAGCCCCCTGCTTGCGTAAGGCTGGAGCAGGACACCCAAGATTGAGGTCAATTCCCTGCGCATCGAGAGAGTGGAGGCGGGCGACCGCGGGAAGTATATCCTGTCCAGGGGCAACAAAAATTTGATAAAAGAAAGGATATTCAGCAGCGGTACGACAGAGAAAGGGAGAAACGGTCTGGTTTTCAATGGGTAATCTGGTCACGGACAGCATCTCACTGAAAAACAACCCGACTCCACCTAATTCAAGGATCAGGAGACGCAGTGCACTGTGAGAGAGGCCAACCATTGGAGCAAGGGCCAGTGGAGGACTGCAGTGCAGGGTTTTTTTTGCCCTGGCATCCCTGCAGCCCCCTCGTGAGGGGATGGAAAGGACACTTACCTTTTTATCCTCAGCCAGAGGAGCAGTCACCGCTACAGACATTGGACTAGGAGTTATGTTTGGCCATTTCGACAATTCGCTTAATCGTCCCGGCTTTAATGGGTTCCTTAAATTGCACGTGTACAGAATAATCGTTTTCAACATATTGCTGATAACGTACTGCCACAATAGTCCCACTACAGTTCACAACATCTCCCTGATCAAGACTAATACTCGTCCTAACCCCTCTTCCGAGAAGGAGTCGAGCATTTTCCTTGCGAGAAATACGGATAAAAAATGAAAGTCCTCCTGTGGAGATATCTGCAAGCTCCCCCTTAAAACTTCGTTTCCCTGGATTACCATACCCATCAAGCAGTGTATGTTTAACAAGCAATGACAACGGATATCGTGCTGCCTGCCTGCGATCATCCCCTGACATTTTTATCAATTCCGGAACAGTATCTAAACGAAGGCAGTATTCGTGGAGACAGGATTCCAAACCGGGAACCTCTTCCAATAGCTCTAGAAATCTTTCTCTTTCCAGGACATGTACTTGGGTCTTGGTCAGTGCAGTCAGGGTGACAGTCCACACAGATACATTAAAAAATGGTGCAACCCCTATGATTTCCCCCGGATTCACTCTCTTAAGAAATATCTCATCCCTGCCACGCTGACAGGAAAGCCTTACCTGTCCAGAATTAATAAAATACAGACAGGATTTTGCCATGCCCTGCTCGACGATAGTCTCGCCTGGAGAGTAGTTTTTTTCCTGAAGTATATAGTAGAGGGCATTAAACTCTTCCGTTGTTAAAGCATCATACAGATCTTGCCAGATACTGAGGTGGTGGCTGGATATAACGGAAGAACGCTCTTCTTCAATCAGTTCTCCAGCTCGTATCACTTCTGTCAAGGCATTCGGATCAACCTCTAATATTCGATCCCTTAGCATTTCAGCATATTCAAAATCTTTCTCTTTTGCAGCCTCTATACTTTTTTCATACAGCAAAAGACTGGCTTCGCTGACCTGTCCCTTGCCAAGAAGAATATTGACCTCTTCGTTTACTCGCTG
Organism: Pseudomonadota bacterium; assembly: GCA_018817385.1. Taxonomy (GTDB): domain Bacteria; phylum Desulfobacterota; class Desulfobulbia; order Desulfobulbales; family Desulfocapsaceae; genus Desulfocapsa. The sequence continues at coordinate 163,231 of JAHIUA010000005.1, read as the reverse complement.
GAGGTTTCTTTTGGCAGTGTTTTTGTTCACAGGATCGTTGTCAAAATCGACTATTTCCTTCGCTTCCTTCTCAACCACCTCGACGTGTTCTTCAAGTTTCTCCTGACCAAAACGAGGATTGAGGATATGCAAGGTTTGTCTGGCAACCGCCACCACCAAATCCGAACTTGGATCATAAATTTCTTTACGCTCTTCAATAAGCATATTGAGAAGATTGACAGCCCTGATGGAAGTACTCAAGCGAAGATTGATAATAATCTTTTTTAGGAGTTCATCACGTACGTGGGGGGAAAAAGTATCACGAATGGCAAGAAGATCGAGAAAGACCTCAGAGACACCTCCCCCCCCCAATTGGCCCAGTTGGACAACCAATTGAGCCTTTAACTCATCACTGACAAGAGAAAGCGCAGAGAGAAGATAGGTTTTCTTGTTTTCACCGGCAACCTCACGGATACAGTCAACAACCTGCTGCTGGACACGGATATGTTTATGTTTCAGGCAGGGCATGATCACAGGAATTAAATCCGGATCATTTATGGCAGAAATCATAAGGATGATATTCCGAGTACCATACCAGGGCAGATCTTTTTTGAGATATTCCTTCAATACTGATACAGCAACATAACCAGTGGCAGGGACAAGACCGATTAATCTGAATCGATCTTCCTTTTCATTACAGGCAAGAAGGTGTTCCAGAAGATGAATGGCAGCCTTACGCCCAAGATGGATAAGAATTTTTTCCGCATTTTCTCGACGATCTCCCCTTCCCCTCAAACAGACCAGGGTCAACTCTTCCAGAATATAATCGGCAGCCATTGCCTCCTGCGCCCTGCTCACCACACTACGAATAGCATTACTCTTGCTCAACCGTCCAGATTGAATTTGATAAAAGGTCTCCAGAAGATAATCACACTCTTTCCATCTCCCTTCCTGCAGCATTCTGATTCCATTTTCCTGGAGTTGTCTGCATACGGTATTACAGGAGGAAAGGAAGGTAGTCTCAACACGGAGCCAGCGAACAAGAATTTTGGTCACATCCTCCATGAGACCGCATTTGTCAGAGTGAAAAAGCACCTCTGAACAAAGACTCAGGGCCATAACTGCCCGTTCACGGAGGTCAGGCTTTTCACTACAGGCGGATTCGCCAAGTTTATCCAAAAGCGATTTTACATGGTCACGATCGTCTGCATGACAGAAATCCTCCATTATTCGCGGAATATTTTCCAGAAACTCATTATTCAACAGGACTTCACTCTGGCCCTGTTCAAGATCCGCAACAAGCTTGGATAAGCGGCGCTGAGTCCTGATTTGTTCCTGCTGTTTTAACAGAGCCTTAGCTTTTTCTTGGGCTGCTTTTTGTTTTTCTATGTTAATTTCCATGATTACGAATAGATTCGGGGATAACAAGTGGTCAATGATCAACCATTACCAAGAGGGCTCTCAGCAAAAAAAATCACAAAAACAATCGATTTTCCTATGTATTAACTTATCGTTATTATCAATGTATATGGCAAGAAAATAAAGGAAAAAAAAGATAATTCTCAATTACAAAGCCTTTTCCTCCTGCAGTAACCATTTTTGTTTTTCCTTCAAGACAGGGACAGTTACTGAATCGACCGTCATCAGGAGTTCTCTATATTCTTCCTCGGCACCGGGATAACCATGCTCTGCAGCTAAACCCAGCCAGGCAAGGGCCATGATGTTACTCTGTTGCACGCCATTCCCTTCTCGATACAGTCGTGCAAGAAAAAGCTGTGCCGCTGGCCAATCCTGCCGCGCCGCACACCCATACCAGCGGGCTGCTTTGCTATAATCCTGATGAACACCATTTCCACTTTCAAATTTTATCCCCAAAACCAGACAGGCTGCCGGTAGAGCAGCTCGGCCAGCTTTTTCAAACCAGATTATCGACTGTCTCTGGTCACGCTCCAGTGCGTCCCCTCCATATTCATAAAGAAGGGCCAAGGCATACTGAGACTCACTGTCACCTGCTTCGGCAAATCTTCTCACCTGAGAGAGATAGCTGTCAGCAGTACTTCCTGTTTGCCAGGAAAACAGGACCAGACAAAACGAAAAACACATGGCCGCCAGGCTGACAAGTAGATTCATTGTTGTTTCAGAACATGAGGATGAATATGAAAACTCTTATTCCTTCACCAAAAAAAAACAGCCGTTATCTCTTCGAGAAAAGATAACGGCTGAAGACCCATCATAACAGGGAGGTGTTCAGTTCATTCCCTGCTAAAAATGATTTTCACAATTAATTGATAGGTTCACCGAAGGGATTTAAAGACTTCGTTGCCGCAACATCCACAGTAACATACAATGTTACTGTGGTATTAGAGAGGGGACCATTATTTTCAAGATTCATCATACAAGTCCTGTTGGGCTTAGTAAAAGCGAGAATGATATTTTGATAGGATACTTCACCAACCAGCTTCCACTTATTTTTTTTCATGGAAGAAATAATGAAATCTTTCAAAGAGTTTATTTCCACCCTTCCTGAGTAGTGGATAATCCCTCCCCTGAAAGAATCCGTTGAGATTGACATGCTTTTCTTTATATCATTTTTCATGTCTGCTGGCAGCTCAATATCATTATAATTGGCAACGGAGCTGGTTATTGACGGGAGATCTCCAACAGGGGTAATGGCGCTTGTGTTTGATGTGACTCCCGGTATACAGCCACCCAGCACCACGAGTGAGGTAGCTAACAGACCAAAAACAACCCTTCGTTTCAATAAAAGAACATCCTTCATTGTGCTTTCTCCATCTTTTTCTAATAGTTAATAATTCTCAAACGCTACAGATGATTTTTCAGTAGACCCCTGAGGAGGTGCAGGTGCCTCAACAGCAGCTACTGCCTCTAGCAGTTTAATTTTTTGTTATAACAGCCAAGAAAAATAGTTATGAGGTGGCAAAACCTGTGGAGTCCAGCTCTCAAAAACAAAGATAAAAAAAATCGGTATTCCAAGTGGATAGTTCAGATGACATTATTTGTCGAGATTTTTTTATCCATTGTGCCTCAAGACAGGCCGCCAACACACATATATTTTATCTCCAGGTATTCATCTATGCCATACATGGAACCCTCTCTTCCTGTTCCTGATTCCTTCATTCCCCCAAAAGGTGCTGACTCCGAGGAAAGTACGCCGGTATTCACGCCAACCATACCATACTCCAACGCCTCGGTAATCCTCCAGCAACGCGCCATATCTCGACTGTAAAAATATGACGCCAAACCATATTGAGAATCATTGGCCATGGCAACGGCATCTTCCTCTTTCCGGAAAACAAAGAGCGGTGCCACGGGTCCGAAGGTCTCTTCTCTGGCAATCTTCATATCACTGGTCACGTCCAGAAGAATGGTGGGTTCAAAAAAGAATCCGTTATTCCCTACCCGTTTTCCTCCGGTGATAATCCTTGCCCCTTTGTCACAGGCATCCTTGATCTGCTCTTCCACTTTGAGAACGGCATGTATGTCTATCAACGGCCCCTGGTTCACATCCGCCTGAAATCCTGAACCAACACGCAACTGAGATGTAACTGCAGCAGCTAATTTCTCAGCAAAGACTTCATACACTCCCTTCTGGACGATGAAACGATTGGCACAAACACAGGTCTGGCCGGCGTTTCTGTACTTCGAGGCCATGGCGCCGGCTACCGCTGCATCAATATCTGCATCGTCAAAGACAATAAAGGGGGCATGCCCACCAAGTTCCAGAGAAATATTTTTTACGGTGCCACTACAGGCGGCCATCAGCTGTTTTCCCACTGGTGTGGAACCTGTAAAACTCAATTTGCGGACAATAGGATTCGAGGTTAATTCCGCCCCGATCTCTTGTGCCGGACCGGTAACCACATTAAATACCCCTGCAGGAATTCCAGCACGGTGGGCAAGCTCAGCCAGGGCCAGGGCCGAAAATGGCGTCTGGGCAGCAGGCTTTACAATTACAGTACACCCCGCAGCAAGGGCAGGTGCTGCTTTCCTGGTAATCATCGCAGAAGGAAAATTCCAGGGAGTGATCGCGGCACAGACCCCTACAGGTTCCTTAAGAACGACGATCCGTTTGTCCTTTTGTGCCATGGGGATGGTATTACCATAGACCCTTTTGGCCTCTTCGGCAAACCATTCGACATAGGCCGCACCGTACAAGACCTCCCCCTCTGCCTCTGAAAAAGGTTTCCCCTGTTCACTGGTCATGATAAAGGCGAGATCTTTTTTGTGGCTCACGATCAAATCAAACCATTTTTTCAGATAGCCGGAACGTTCCTTGGCCGTCAGACTTCTCCATTCAGGATAGGCCAGCTGGGCAGCTTCAATGGCCCCCCGTGTCTCCATAGTCCCTAGCGCAGGAACAGAGCCCAGTACACTGTTATCCGCTGGATTTGTTACCTCAATCCTCTTTTCAGAACTTACCCACTTGCCATTGATATAACATTCCTGCCTGAAAAGAGCAGGATCTTGTAACTCCATCTTACACCTCAACAAAAAAACAGATCAAAAAACACATAATTGGGATCCACTGCCAGACAAGATTCCTGAACAGCATCCACTCCTACTGCTCCATACTTGCAATAATGCTAACATAAGAAGTTTTATAAATCATCTGAACAGTTACACCAATCATTTTTTCATTTCAATCTCTCACCCTTTCGCCCTCGACAGCAGTGATTGGGTAGTTTACAATAGAATAATTATTAATTTTCAAACAAAATGAATAAAATAAGGACACGGGAAATCTACCTGGAGAAGAGGTAACTGAAATGATAACTCAAGCCAGAATATTCATGACAACAAGGGAATAAGATATTGTCTGCCCCTCAAAAAACCACTCAATCAACACACGAACAAACATCCGTTCTCATTTCGCGGGAACCGATTCGACTTGGTCAATTTTTAAAGCTGGCCAATACTGTCCAGGATGGATTAGAGGCAAAAATACGAATAGCCAATGGCGATGTCCAGGTCAATGGCAAAAAAGAGACACAGCGAGGAAAAAAGTTATTCCATGGCGACATCGTACAGATAGACGACCTTCTCCTCCAGGTAACGACAATGGAAAAGTGACCGCAACCGACTCCAGCACCCTATGAAATTCAGCATACCTTGGAAAATTTACATTCCAGCAAGTGCAGAGGAGCAGAAATCTACGCCTCACTGAACTTGAACGGAAATCCTATTTTTTCCAAGCATCCTCTACCTGATCCGAGCGAATCGAATAGAGTTTTATGACCTTTTCCAATCCCCGGAGTTGTCTGGCTTTTTCTTCCTGCATCGGAAAAGAGCCCAGCACATCCTTATACACCGACTCAGTAATCAGAATCTGCCCCGACTCGGTCTCGGAAGCCAGGCGTTGAGCGATGTTCACATCTGTTCCGATAACAGTATAGTCCAGTCTCCTGGAAGAGCCGACATTGCCATGAAAAACCTCTCCACGGCTGATCCCTATCCCCAGGCCTAACTGCGCAAAGATATCTGACTTCCGAAACCATTTATGTCGTAACTGCTCAAAGCCATGGGAAAGCTCAATGGCGGTGCACACAGCCGCTTGAGAAGGATCTTTCAGGGTTACCGGAGCACCGTAGGCAACGAGTGCGGCATCACCCATGAATTTATCCAGAGTTCCCTTCCAGGAAAAAACAACTTCCGAGAATAGATCAAAAAATTCATTAAGAAAAAGTCTCAGTTCCTGGTGAGACAAATGCTGCACGGCCAGAGTAAAATTTCTGATATCGGCAAAAAGAATTGTAATTTCCTTAACCCCACCTATTTCCATGGGATTCTTGCTGGAATTCAACAATATTTCAGCAACCTCTGGAGCGACATACTGCTCAAAAAGGGCCTTCGTCCGGGCATTCTGCTCTCGCTCTTCCATGGAGGCGACATTTTGAATAGCCATGACCGCCTGGCCACAGATCACTGACAACATCTCAATATCAGATTGACTGTATTCCACATCTTTGGTGGTCTGACTGATATTTATGACTCCAAGCACTTTTCCTCTGCCGCAAAGTGGAAAAGAGATAGAGGCTGTAACATCATCCCGATGCAGGTATTCTTTAAATGGCGATAAGGCTTGAGTCTGTTTATTCAAAATAACGGGCTTCCCATGGGCATAGACCCATCCTGCAATTTTCTCCCCTGACTGTAAGATAACAGAAGAAGCCAGTTCTTGATCCATGCCCCTGGATGCCACCACCTTCAGACAGTTTTCCTGTTCCACAAACATCATCAGCGAAATAAAAGGAACACTGATCTGCAGACAGACAGTGTCCAGAAGTTCTTCATAGATTTCCTGACAAGAAGCGGCTGAAAGAAATTTTTCGCCAAGTTTATAGAGGGGGAGTAAGGTTTTAAGACGGGTGTTTTCCTCACGGAGATGGGCAAGAGCGAGGGCTTCCTGAACAGCCTTGACCAATTCACCAGTATCAAGGGGTTTTCCCAAAACACGGCTAAACCCCTTGTTCATTGCCTCGACGACCATATCAATATTGGCATGACCGGTAACGAGAATGCCAATGACACCAGGATTCGTCTGCCGAATGATGTCAAAAGTTTCCATGCCGCTCATCCCGGGAAGCATGGCGTCTACAATGGCCAGATCGAAATGTGATTCCATTGCCATTTCAACGGCTTGTTCCCCGCTGTATGCGCAGAATACATCGTGGCCAATATCGCCAAGGGTCATTCTACTCATATCGGCAATAAATGCCTCATCATCTACCACTAGGATTTTATGTGCAAACATTGATTACTCTTTATCTCTCAACAGGATAAGGTATCTTTGGAATTCTCAGACAATAGGCAGTAGCGCAAGAAACCACAACAAAAGAATACTACCATTCACCTTCTCTGGTTTCAAGAGATAGCCTTTACCTTTTTATTATTGGACTCATAAAAAAAACAAGTGCCTTTTACTCTCTTATTAAGTAATTTTCTTGTGTATCATGATAAAAAGTTAAAAAATGAGTTATTGATACGATAAAAAGAATCGAAGTGCTGTGAAGGCAACTGCAACCCTCGGGGGAATCCTGGAAAAATTGCCATTGAACCCAAAAACAGCATATCTATCCTTAACCCTTGGCAACGAAGTCTGCTTTCTCGTCACAACTGAAATAACTCCGGTGAACCCTTCCCCGCTGTGTTACCCTATTCTTATTACCAATAACCATGCAGAATACTCCCAATAACCACGCCCCTCTGGCAGAACGAATGCGCCCACATTCCCTTCAAGAGTTTGTCGGTCAGGAAAAACTGCTGGGAAAAGGAAAATTACTGGAAAGCATGCTGGAATCCGGGACACTCCCCTCTCTCATCCTCTGGGGTCCGCCAGGAACAGGAAAAACAACACTTGCTCGAATTCTGGCACGATCTACTGCCGCTGATTTTGTCTACTTCTCGGCAGTTCTTTCTGGAGTGAAAGAGGTGAGGAAGATTGTTGAACAGGCAGAACAACTCCGAGACAGAGAAAAAAGAGGAACCATTTTCTTCATTGACGAGATTCATCGATTCAACAAAAGCCAACAAGATGCATTTCTTCCCCATGTGGAAAACGGTCTTTTCACTTTGATAGGAGCCACTACGGAAAATCCTTCTTTCCAGGTGATCGCCCCTCTTCTTTCGCGATGCCGAGTCCTTGTCCTCACTCCTCTCTCCACGGAGAACCTTCAGACGATACTCCAAAGAGCACTGCTTGACAGCAATCATGGTCTCGGTAGCCATGAACTGACTTTTGCCGAGAACGGCCTCAAACTTCTCGTCGCATTGGCTGACGGTGACGCCAGGAGGGGACTGAACACTCTTGAAATTGCCGCAACTATCGCACTTCATCGCCTAAAAATGAACAGTGACGACGAGAGAATCATCACCCTGAACGACATCAAAGAAGCAAGTCAACAGACCACGCTTCGTTACGACAAAGGTGGAGAAGAACATTACAATCTTATTTCAGCCCTGCACAAGAGCCTTCGCGATTCTGACCCTGATGGCAGCCTGTATTGGCTCTACCGTATGCTTGAATCCGGTGAAGATCCGCTCTATATCTGTCGCAGACTGATTCGCTTTGCATCAGAGGATATCGGTCTTGCTGATCCCCAAGCGCTGGTCCACACCATATCCTGCCGAGATGCCTACCACAGCCTGGGGCTCCCGGAAGGTGGCTTGGCCATTGCCCAGGCAGTGGTCTATCTGGCCACAGCCCCCAAAAGCAATAGTCTATACAAAAGCGAAGAAGTCATAAAACGGACCATTGGCCGCAGCGGTTCACTCCCTGTCCCTCTTCACCTGCGCAATGCCGCCACCGCCCTGATGAAACAGCTTAACTACGGCAAAGGCTACCAGTACGCCCACAATGCAGAACAGACCCTGGTGGACCAGGAGCACCTTCCCCAGGAACTCAAGGGAGAACGTTTTTATGCTCCCACAACCCGGGGATATGAGGCCCTGATCAAAGATCGCCTTGAAAAATGGCGAATTATCCTTCAACAGAGAAAAAACAATGCACAGACATGACATATACTCCGGCAGGAAGCTCCTCTTCTGGGGACTGTTACTCTTTTTATTTCTGATCTTCAGCGGCAACGTATACGGTGCTTCCTCAGCACCTGCCCTCCTCTTCTTTTCTGATAACGTTCAGGGAGAGACAGAACCATGCGGCTGAAGCTCTAACCAATTGGGCGGTCTGTCCAAAAAAATATTTCAGATTCAAACAATCAGTGCAGTGGACAACCAGGAAAGACTGTTGCTTGATTCCGGGAATCTACTCTTCAAACGTCAGGGCGTTGCCGCAGGCCCTAATCAAGAGCGACTCACTGCGGAAGCCATCATGCAGATTTACCGAGACATTGGCTATGATGCCGTGGGAATCGGGCCATTGGATATGGCCGGAGGACTTGATTTCCTGCAGACTGGGGTAGCTGAAGGTTTCCCCTGGATCTCGGCCAATATCTTAGGCGAGAATAAACAACCGCTCTTTCCCCAATGGATCAAAAAAGAAATCCAAGGCGTTCAGGTGATAATCACTGCGCTTTCCGCCCCACCGCCACAACTATTCCCTGGTGTAACAGTTGCTCCCTGGGAATCGATTCTGCCACAACTCCTGCCACAACTGACAACAGAGAACACGAATCCCTTCATCATTCTTCTCTCCAGTCTCAGCACAGAAGAAAACCGTCTTATTGCCGAACAGTATCCAGCCATAACCCTCTTGTTAGGTGCAGGCCAACATCAAAGAAACGCATCTCCACAACTCATCAACAACACCCTTGTGACGCAAACGGAAAAACAGGGTCAGTATCAAGGAATCCTGGAAATTACTTTGGGCAAACAGAGGACCTGGGGACAAGACAGGGAAAAACAAGTTGCTGATCTCCAAAACAGACTGGGATCATTGAACTGGCAGTTGCAACGCCTGGAAAAGAAATCAGCAAATGGCACCTCTGATGAAAAATATGCCAGCACCATTGCCCGATTACACAAAGATCAGGAAAAGATAAAGTCCAAACTCACCTCTCTTCAGGACACCATCGCCCAAGAACAATCTCCAGGTGCCCTCAGCGATCAGTATCAATGTCGTTTTATTGCTCTGAAAAAGAATATGCCCAACGATGTCAATACCGACAAAATTCTGCAAAACCTCAATCGACAGGTTAGACAGTTACACAAGCTACCACACAAACTCCAGACTGCAGACAGCAAGGAGCCGTTTTCACCGGGGCATGATCTTGTTGGATTCCGGGTATGCGACAGTTGTCACCCCACCCAGACAGAGTTCTGGCAAAGCACCCAACACGCCAATGCTTATACGACCCTGGTGGAAAAAGAGAAAAATCTCGATCTCGAATGTCTTCCCTGTCATGTGACAAGAGATCTGTTCAACACCAGCGACCAGCATCTGGCAAAAGAGAGTCTGCTTTCTTTTCCCAGTGAGTTACAGGCTGTTGGCTGTGAAATCTGTCATGGAGAAGGAAAAAAACACAGCATCAACCCAGAACAATTTAAAATGGTACGCCTTCCCGGGAAAGACATCTGCCTGACCTGTCACACTCCTGAACACGACGACAATTTCGACTACGAAACAAAAATTGTTCCTGTCTCCTGTCCTGCCGGCTAAAAATCCGGTCCCATGGGACCCGGCCTTGATCCCTCCTGGCAGGGTGAGGTTAATCCTTCCCCTTGCCGGGGGGGATAAGATCCAGAGAAGATGCCGATGAAAGAGTTTGAGAACTGTTAGAGCGAAGCGTGCTTTCAAACTCCCGGTAAAACTTCGAGGAGGGCTAGGAAGACTATGGACCCCAGAGACACGGAACCCCTTTTTGCCATTCGTTTTCTTTGCCCCCTGGCCACCGCCCATACTCTTCAGCCAAGAAAATAAAGAGACACATCATAAAGACGGCTGAGCCGGGTCACTTTGACCTGTCCTGAAAGAGCAAGCATTTCACTTTTAATGCCAGTTGGGAATGAACAAATACTCTCCCTGGTAACGAGCCGCAAAAAAAAAGGTGTCTATGGAAACCCCATAGACACCTCTGTCACATGCTCTCTGAAAAATATCAGATCAAACCATTCTTAGCAGCCAAAAGCTTTCTGCAGATTAGGAACAGTCTGTTTTTTACGGCTCATCATGCCATCAATCCACATGGAAACACCGTTGAGTTTTCCACCAAAAGCACTTTCGATAAGAGCAGGATCGTCAGAGATAACGACCAGATCAGTACCTTCTTTGACAACATCAGTGAGCATAAGAAGAACTGAATGACGTCCATCAGCCTTCACTGCCTTCATGGCACCAAGCAGGTCGTCACGAATATCAGCTACCTGGTCAAGGGTAGCAAGTTCAAGCTGGCCAACACCAACTTTTTTACCCTTCATGTCAAAATCTTTGTAATCACGGAAGAGCAGGTCTTTTGCAGGAACGCCAGCTACTGCAGATTTGGCCTTCAGCATATCCATGAACAGGCTATCGGTATCATCTACACCGGCAATACCCTTGAGCTCGGCAACAGCTGCCTTGTCTTCGTCGGTACAGGTGGGAGATTTAAAGTTTACGGTATCAGAAAGAATCGCGCTGAGCATTCCACCAGCAACGTCTTTAGGAATGGTAACTCCGGCATCTTTGAACATCTTGTTGAGCACGGTTCCGGTACAACCAACAGGCTCGGCACGGAAGAGAATGGGCTGATTGGTGGTAACATCACCAATCTTATGGTGGTCAACGATGGCAACCACCTCGGCCTCGGTGAGACCTGCAGGACCTTGGCCGATATCGCTAAAATCTACAAGGGCAATAGTTTTCCCAGCTACATTGTTCATTTCTTCTGGAGCAGTCAGACCAAAACGCTCAAGAACCACGGTAGACTCGGGGTTGAGTTTATCAAGGGAAGTCTGCATACAAGCTTTGGCATCCTGTCCCTGGGCATTGAGAAGGGTTGCCAGACCAATGGCTGCGGTAACTGAATCTGTATCAGGGTTAGAATGTCCTGTTACGTAAATTGTCATAACGTTTTCCTCCGTAGACTAATTATTATATTTTGCTCATCCCTGAAGGGGCTTCCTTTGTTAAGAACAAGCAGTTTCTACAAATTTTAAATTGTCGCGAACAATAGTGCTTTAACGTAAACGAGTCAAGAAGAAAAAAAACAACCCAGCACTTGATTAGACTAAGAAATCAAACAGATCTAACAACCTTGAAAAATTACATTTTTCAACCAGCGAAGCCAATTCGGCAAGGCCATCTTAACAAGTTTTTCGACCAATCACAACATTCGTTATTCATTTTTTTCAAGTCATTACACACCATCACTTCATCTCTTTCCTCACCTATTAACAGATGGAATTCTCCCGTGACTTTCAATAGGAGCTACTGTATATTGGAAATTAATCAAAATTATGCACACCTTCTCTTTCTCTTTCTCTTTCCGAATGGTTATATATGGCTCCTTCCGACGAAAAAAATCGTAATCACCCCTCGTCCAAAAAATCATCCAATTTCCTTCCTGCAGTCATTATTTTTCTTATTTTTGTTGGCATTGGCGGATTCCTTTTTTATTTTCAATCAGGCTCAGACCTATCCATTTCAACGCCACCTGATCCTTCTCCAAAAACCGACAGTTCATCTTCTGAGAAATCGGATTCTTCCGCCAGGACCGACACAAAAGACTCCCCCCCTGCAGATCCTATCAATATTCCCGGGAATTCAGAATCAGACGCAACGGTCAATGAACAGACCCCTGAGCCTGTTACAGAGCAAAATGAGTTAGCGATAGATCCAACGCCAGCACCCGAAGCCGCAGCAACAAGACAAGACCCCCTCTCGGCCCCATCACCTGATGGCAGCAGGGAAAAAAAGGGTTTAGCCTGTAAGAAAAATACGGCAGAGATCGACCGATTTTATCAGCATCTTGACCAGCAGCCATATATGACTAATTACCAATTGAGCACATCGAGTAAAGTTCATTTCACTGCTCTCATCCAAAAGCTCCTCGCCAACCCGCCGCAAGTGACCAGGGAAACAGATGATTTGTATACTATCTTAAAAAACACGGCCCATTTCTTCAGAATTTCAGGAAAAGATAATATCCAGATGCTGAAAGGCATTCTCGATAGTGAAAGAGGTAGAGTTGAAGATATTCTGGGCGCTTATTATTCACTCATCACTTCATCTGATTGCAGCGACACGCCCTATGTCTCTGCCATAGATCAAAATGCACTTTATGAATATGCCTGTTTTTTTCTCAATACAATGGGCGGCAGGCTCTATCTCTTTAGAAGAGATTCTCTGTCGCGTATGGTTGTCACCTATTATGCTATTTCACTGATTAATCGGGCAAACGAGGAGAACAATAATCGCTATGGTATCGATTTAAAACCGGCCGTTGACTTGCTCCTTCTGGAGATGGAGAGAGGAGGTTCCTCCTTGAAGAAACAAGACTATTATCTTGACACCCTTTATAAACTCAAAGAAAAGTATCAATAGGCATACGATTCTCTCACTTTACTATTCAATCACTCTTTTTTGCCGCGGAGGAACATTATGCATTCCTGGTATGTCGTCGTGAATGGTCAGCAACAAGGTCCTTTTGATCAACTACAGGTCCAGCAGGCATTTAAGTCCGGCCAATATAGCCTTGAGACCTTGGTCTGGAGAGATGGATTTAGAGACTGGACCCCAATTGCCCAGATTCCCGAATTGCAAAATTCCGCCACTGGCATGGCCCCTCCCCCACCTGGGTCATCAGGTATCCATGCGCACGAGATCGATTATACAATATTCGGCAATGAAATGCAGTTTGTAGAAATAGAACTGGACCCCCAGGAAAGTGCAGTGGCCGAGGCGGGGGCAATGATGTACATGTCTGACGCCATCCAGATGGAAACTGTGTTTGGCGACGGCAGCCACTCCTCTGAGCGGGGTGGACTTATGGATAAGATGCTTGGAGCCGGAAAACGATTAATCACTGGCGAAAGTCTCTTTACCACTGTCTTCACCTTTATGGGACAAGGCAAAGGGACGGTCGCCTTTGCCTCCCCCTATCCGGGGAAAATTATCCCCCTTGATCTAAAAAACTACGGCGGGAAAATTATCTGCCAGAAAGATGCCTTTCTCTGTGCCGCCAAAGGCGTGTCTTTAGGAATTGCCTTTCAACAAAAAATAAGCACAGCCCTCTTTGGTGGAGAGGGGTTTATTATGCAGAAATTGGAAGGGGACGGTCTGACTTTTGTCCATGCCGGGGGAACGATTGTAGAAAAAGAACTTAGGGCCGGTGAGACGATTCGCGTGGATACGGGCTGTCTTGTCGCCCTTACTCAGACCGTTGATTATAATATAGAATTTGTCGGTGGAGTTAAATCTGCCATTTTCGGCGGTGAAGGGTTCTTTTTTGCCACCCTGACCGGTCCAGGACACGTCTGGCTGCAGTCATTGCCCTTCTCCCGACTGGCAGGAAAAATTCACTCAGCAGCCCCGCAAAACAATGCAGGATTTTCCACACAAGGAGAGGGGTCTGTCCTGGGAGGGCTGGGGAGCCTGTTCCAGAAATAAAAAATGTGGCAGGAGGATTCCACCCAGGAATCCTCCTCAGGACACAGGAACCCTGCAAGGTTCCACTTCACTCACCAGCCAGCTGTTCCTCAATAAATCTCTGCATGGTAGAACTGATAGACAGTGATGCGGCCAGCCTGTTCAACCATTCCAGTTCCATATCAGAATCGACGACAACTGTAGAAGCAGCAAGAGTATACGCCATTTGCGCAAGCTGTGGATCAGAAAGACCTTCAGCCAGGGCTTCAACACCCTTGGGAGAATGAAGCTCGGCAAAGATATAGTTTTTTTCTTCCCGACTGAGCCCCTGCTCCTGCATCCGCTCGAAAATCCGTTTTTCTTCGAACTCATCCATCCTGCCATCTGCATATGCTGAAGCAACCATGATCTGTATAAATCGCAGGGCCAGAGCCTGTTCTCCCCCGGGAAAGGGCAGGGTTTCTCCTTTGCTGAGGCTCTTTCCTGACACAGGTAAAGGCGGAGGTCCAGCTTTTCCAGGCGACGGAAAGACAGGAGTCGAACTCTGAGAATGATCAGCAACAGCTGGAATCTTAGCTCCAGCTGTCTGCCGGGATGGTGTCTGTTTAGATTTTAGAATCTCATAGGCACCGACTCCGAGACCAATTGCCGTCAGAAGCCCTTTCCCCGAGAGGAGTTGGGTCCCCATTGAGTCAAACAAATCTCTTTTTTTTCTCTTTTTGCCAGTCCTTCCCATGGCACTCGACAACACTTTTCCCAATAATTGTTCTGCATTAAACATTTTTTCTATCCCCAATCGTTAAGAGAACTATCCAGATGGAACCCGTTACAAGAGACCTCTCCAAGCTTGATTTGATTTTTCCGATTATCATTAGTATAATAAAATATTATAGTTGAAACTCAATAGAATGTTTTCAGTCACCCTGGAAAAATACGCGTATCTTCGCGGGAATTGATGACTTTAAAACAATATTTTATTTTTTTCAGAAAAGTAAACCGATCGCGTTTAACGCCTTGGAATTTTCCACCTCTCTATTGAGATTATGGCCGCCATCATCCAATCAGACAATACCCAGATCTACACGGATATAAAGAGCTTGCAGCCCTCTTCAGATGAGCAAAAGTCTGTCAGCAGGCAAGGCTCTGTCCCGGCACCTTTCCAGAACAATGACACCCTCACGCTCTCTGCCGAAGGACAAAGGCTTTCACGCAATTCCTCAACAACTCCTGTGACAGAAGAAAAGGAAAAACAGGTATCCATTGAAGAGAAAGGAACTGACCAGCAAGCCTTGACAGAAGAACAGACGAGTCAGCTTGCTGAATTAAAAAAACGAGACATTGAAGTAAAGGCGCATGAACAGGCCCATCTTGCTGCAGCAGGCCAATATGCAACAGGTGGGGCCTCCTTTTCTTACCAGACCGGACCTGACGGAAAACGCTATGCAAGCGGCGGTGAAGTACCTATTGACACAGGCAAAGAGAGTAATCCTGAGGCCACCATCCAAAAAATGCGCACAGTAAAACGTGCTGCCCTGGCCCCTGCAAACCCATCATCTGCCGACCGCAGCATCGCAGCCCAGGTAACTGCCAAAGAATCCCAGGCCATGAAAGAAATTCTGAGTAACGTCGAAGAAAAATCATCGCCAGAACCTCTTTCTCAAACCGACCAAGAAAGTAGCGGTCTCAAAACAGAACCTTCTGATGATCCCCCTGCAAAAGGTCAGGACCAAGGGCCACCGGCAGCGGCTCTATCCGAAATAACGCGCAGGGCCATGAAGAGTGCTTACCAGACCATGGCTGACATGGCAGCCTGATAAGTCTTTTCCCTCTACCCAATCTTCTTCTTTGACCCCAAGCAATGCAACAGGAACAATTCAACAAACAGCTTTTTGATTTTCTCCATCACTCTTCGACCCCCTTCCATGCTGCTGAATATCTTGGCGATCAGTTTCACCAGGCTGGTTTCCAGCGTCTCCGGGAAAGAGCAATCTGGACGACAGAATCTGGCAAGGGATATTACTGTATTCGAGACAACGGCTCTCTTCTTGGCTTCCGGATGGCTGCCAAGCCTGGCGACTGCACGCCATGGAGAATGACAGGAGCACATACAGATAGCCCGGCCCTGCAGATCAAACCGCTTCCGGAAAGGAGTGGCAACTCATATATGCAACTCGGCGTCGAGGTGTATGGAGGCCCCCTGCTCTCCACCTGGTTCGATCGCGATCTCGGAATAGGAGGCCGTGTCACAATTATTGACGAAAATGACACCATCAAAATTCGACTTTTGGATTTCCAGAGACCGGTTGTCACTATCCCCAGCCTTGCCATTCACCTCGATAGAAATGCAAACGAAGAACATAAAATCGACAAGCAGAAGGATCTCTCCCCCCTCTTCAGCCAGCCTCTTGACAATGATGTTCCTTCCTTTGCCATTCTCATCCAGCAACAGCTCAAAAAACAATATCCAGACCTCTCGTTCCGGACAATACTGGGCTTTGATCTATTCTGCTACGATACCCAACCGCCAACGTTACTCGGCATGAAAAATGAATTTATATCAGCCAGCCGCCTCGACAATCTGGTCAGCTGTTTTGTCGGAGCCCAGGCCCTTCTTCAAGACAATCTCTCTGACAATTGTCTTCTCCTGTGCAGTAACCATGAGGAAATCGGCTCTTCCAGCATGGCCGGAGCCCACGGGAACTTCCTCCGCACCACCCTGGAACGATTGCTGCCAGACACCCCATGCCGCCAAACAATCCTAGACCGTTCTTTTTTGATCTCCCTGGATAATGCCCACGGAGTGCATCCCAATTTTGTCGAAAAACATGATCCTCAGCACCTCCCTCTGCTGAACCATGGGCCGGTAATCAAATACAACGCCAATCAACGCTATGCGACAACCGGTCGCTCGGCTGCCCTGTACAAGACAGTGGCCGGGGAGGTCGGAGTTACTCCCCAGGAATTTGTCATGAAAAATGATATGGCCTGCGGCAGTACCATCGGACCCATTACTGCCACTGACCTGGGAGTGCAGACGGTAGATGTTGGAATTCCAAGCCTTGCCATGCATTCCATCCGTGAAATTACTGGAAGTAAAGATCCCTATCTGCTTTTCAAAACCGTTGCCCGATTTTATACCCGTCCCCAACTTCCAAGCTATGAGGAGTAAACTGCCTGCCCCCTCTCCAAAAATGAGTTACTTCAGGTTCTCCCAGACTCGCTTGCCTGGTCTCAAGGATTACTCAAAATACGGTGAGGTGTGAAGTAAAGATGCTTTTGTTTTGTATTCCATAAATTAGATTTTGCGAGTATCGAGAAGTTAGTGTAAAATAGCCTAGTGCAGGCAGGCACTCACTGACTCTTTTCAATATCCCCTGAGAAATGGAGGTGCCTTACCAGTCGGTAGTAACGCTAGTAGCTCTATTGTTTTAAAATGGTATTTCAAAACAATACAAAAAAATTACTCGTAAGGCATTGATATGCTCCGACATCTCTTTTTAAGTGTAATACTCCTTTGTTGTGGCTGCCTTCTATTCTCGGGGAAAAGTGCTGCTGTACCATTACAGTACGCCCTTGATAAATACAAAGACAAGGAAGTCTCGCTCCAGTCACTCAAGCGCTTAGCCCCTTACAATCGTCTTATTCATTACTACTCTCAATTTACTTTTTTCCGGCCACAACATAAAGTCAGCCCTGACTTTATCAGGGCCTTAATTCTGGCTGAATCAAGTGCCGATCCTCAGGCTGTATCGACAAAGGGTGCTCTTGGCTTATGTCAAATCATCTACACCACAGGAAAACAGGCCGCCAAAGAACTCTCCTCTTCGCAATTCACCTTTAATCATGTCAGCCGGGAAACCCTTGCTCACCTTCAGGAAGAAGATCTCTTTGATCCTGCAATTAACATCCTTCTCACCTGTTATCTCATATCAAAATACAATTACAGGTTTAACGGACAATTAGAACTGGTCCTCTCTGCCTGGAATGCCGGGGAAAATCTTCTCATACTCAAAGAAGGACGCCCTGCCCCCTATCAGGAAACACATAACCTCATCGGCAAAGTAAACGCTTACTATATCGACCTGCTACAAAAACGAAAACGAAGAGCTCTTCAGCACAAACGATGATATCGTCATGACGGTATCCTTACTTTGCTTATTTGAATAATCAAAGTTTCCCGCAAGTATTCTCTCCCCGCACCCTCGGAACCCGACACTCTTTCTCATTACTAACCCTTTTCTCTATGAAGAACAATTAAGAGCAGGCTTGCCTTCTCTATCTGGTTGAACACCTTCCTCAGAACCTGCGACTAGCTTGCCCTCACTGTTTCTTGCAGACTCAAGAGTTCCCAATTTCCCCTTCCCTTTATATCCTTCTCCATTGCTTAGGCACCCACAGACACTTGCCTCGTAATGTCGGTGAGTTCTTTGGGATACAGGTGCGGAACTTCTGATGGGGCGCTCCATTCAGATTGCCTGAGTAAGATTTTGGGATTTCGAACTCTTTTTTTGTCTACAGATCCTAAGAGCTTGTCCGAAAATGGCCTTTTTCCCAAGCTCTTGGTTATTTCAAAAATATATTGCTCGCAATATTAGTCCCATAACTGCTTTTTTTTTTGGAAATTCCTCGATTTTGGACAAAATGTCTTATCTCGGATACGCTCCAAGAGAGCTCATTTTCAGATACCTCTCATCCCTTATTTCTCTTCTTCCTCATCTTCGTGTTTAAAGGCCTGAAGATCACGGGCAAAAGAATACAATCGCTCCTCAACCAGGCCATTGAATGAATCCTTTGCAAAAACACCTTCTTCCCCTCTTCTTCCTGCCTGCAATCCGGTAAGCAGTTCAAGGGCATCATCTACGGTGTCAACACCATAGAGATGGAACTGTTTGGCCTCAATTGCGTCACGAACCGATTTTTTCAACATCAGATGCCTTATGTTTGCTGCAGGTATAATCACTCCCTGCTCACCATTTAAGCCACGATGGTGACAGATATCAAAAAAGCCTTCGATTTTCTCATTTACCCCACCAATGGCCTGAACTTCACCATGTTGGCTGATGGAACCGGTTATGGCCAGATTCTGTTTGATGGGGGCTTCTGCCAATGAAGAGAGCAGAGCACAGAGTTCGGCACAAGAGGCACTGTCACCGTCGACACCACCGTAAGATTGTTCGAATACCAGGCTGGCACGAAGACTCAGGGGAATAGTACGGACATAACAGGCACTGAGATAGGCCTCCAGGATCAATACTCCTTTTGAATGGAGGGCACCGCCGAGTTTAACCTCTCTTTCGATGTCAATAAGCTTGCCGCCTCCCGGTCGAGTCTGGGCAGTAATCTTGGTGGGCATACCGAAGAGACTATTACCAAGTTCCATTACGGAAAGTCCGTTAATTTGCCCGACCTTCGTTCCAGAGGTCTCTATACGACGGATACCTTCGTGGATACTCTCCTGTATCCTGTCTTTTACCCGTTCCCCCCTCTTTTTTGCCCGAGTAATCACTGCTTCAATTACCTCAGCTCCGATATACTCATTTTCATCTTTGCGCGCTAAATAGTCCGCCTCCTGGAGAATATCCACAACTCCGCTGAGGTGGAGAGACAATTTTTCTCGGTCACTGGCTTCCCGTGCCGCCTGCTCGATAACCCTTGCCACAGCTTGACAATGTAGAGGAAGGAGTCCTTTCTTACTGGTAAGATTGGCTAACAGGGAGGCGTAGAGTTGCTGATTTTCCACATTCCACACCATCGTATGTTCAAAATCAGCCTGAACCTTAAAGAGCGATTGAAACTCTGGATCATAGGCATTGAGCAGATAGTAGAGCATGGGATCGCCAATAAGCACTACCTTCGTCTGCAGAGAAATCGGTTCCGGTTCCAGAGTAACCGTTGACATAAGGCCCAAAAGCCTTTCCACCGGTTCTATCCTGATCTTCTGCGATCTCAATGTCCGCTTTAACCCCTCATAGGCAAAAGGCTGTCTCAAGAGTCGACCTGCATCAATAATCAAATAGCCACCATTTGCCTCATGCAATGATCCTTTCTTAATCAAAGTAAAATGAGTACTCAACACACCCATCTTTGCATGATGTTCTATCCTGCCGTGGAGATTTTGATAGGTCGGAAGATCTTCATAGACCACCGGTGCTCCCTGTTGTTCATGGCTGACCAGGACATTGACTTCGTATTGATGAAAGGTCGCGGCAGGACTCAACATCCCCATCAAAGGGTTTATTTTATCTGGTTCATGAACATGAAGAAAATCGTCTACACTTTCCGTAATCTCTTCTTCCACACTTTTTAAATATGAAATAACGAGTTCATTCTCCTTATATTTCAGATATAAATTATTAATGAGGTTAAATGCCGTCAGACGTGCCGTCTCTTTTTTCAGCTTCTGTCCCTGCTTCTCAGCCTCACGTTTCAGGATACTCACCTGATTGATTGCCTGCTGCAATTCCAGCTGATACTTCTCGATAAGATTTTCAAATCGTTCCCGTTCTTCTTTCGCCAGGGCCATGAAGGCCTGGCTGTTCATCGGATTTTTTTCTTTATCTCTTGCCGTGAACAATATTCCCTGCTCGGTCTTGATAACGGCAATTCCTTCCTCTTTGGCCCTTTCTTCCACCCCATGATAAAGGGAGTCTATTTCCTGCTGCAGACTCTCCTGGATTGCAAACTTCCGCGCTTGATAATCCTCTCCCTCGATTACTGTCGGAATGGCGGTTTTGAGCATGGCAATGAGATCATGCATTTCCTGCTGAAAAACAGACCCCTTTCCCGCTTCAAACTCCAGGGCCAGGGGACGATGAGCGTGTTTAAAATTCTGGACATAGCACCAATCCGTGGGAGTTTCTTCCGAGACAGCCTTTTCATTGATAAAGGACTGGACAACTGAATGTCTACCAGAACCTTCCGGTCCCAGAACAAAAAGGTTGAACCCCTGGTGGCGAATACCTATCCCGAATTCCACTGCCTCCAAGGCACGTTCCTGGCCAATAAATTGAGTAAAGCCATCAACCTCTGCAGTCGTTTCGAAGGTGAAATCTTCTGAATTGCAATGGTGATATGCCTGTTGTGAACTCAGTAAGCGAATAGTCATGTCTCTCCTTAGGTTATTCTCCATACGGGAGCATTTGATGGGTGTTTGAAGATGAACAATATTCTTTTTTTGTTATCATGTTATCATACTGAATCTCAGAAAGAAAAGAGACAATCTACATCGCGACAGCTGACTGGTATTCATTTTTTATCTCCTTGACCCGGGAGGCAGTGCTACTATATAATATAAGAGAATAACTTAGAGTCTTATCCCTGCCTGACCATTGGAGCATTGCATGAAGGATCTTTTTGACATGTCTAATGAACTTGGTCCTTTTAAAATCATCCATATTTACGAACCCGTTACCGGCCTGAAGGCCATTCTCGTTATTGACAATGTCGCTGTTGGCCCATCCATTGGTGGAATCCGCATAGCACCTGATGTTACCGTCCTCGAAGCGGTAAGGCTGGCCAGGGCCATGACCTTGAAAAATGCAGCTGCAGGCCTGCGCCATGGAGGGGGAAAAGCTGTTATCAATGCCGATCCCCGGATTTCCACTGAGGAAAAAGAACGATTGATCCGTGCGTTTGCCTGTTCCATCCGCAATGAAACAGCATACATTCCTGGACCTGATATGGGCACCGACGAACAATGCATGGCCTGGGTCCATGATGAAATTCAACGGGCTGTCGGTCTGCCTCGTGAGATTGGAGGTATTCCCCTTGATGAAATCGGCGCCACCGGCTATGGCCTCTACCACGCCGTTGATGTGGCCCTGGAATACAGTGACATTGTTCTCCAGGGTGCACGACTTGTTGTCCAGGGATTCGGTTCGGTAGGCATCCATGCTGCCCGTAATCTTGTGGCCAAGGGAGCTGTACTGGTCGGAGCCGCAGATTCTAGTGGATCACTCTACCACGCAGACGGACTTGACCTCGATGAGCTTGTATCTCTGAAGAGCAAAGGGGGAGGCCTTGGCGATTCCAGTCAGGGACAAAAGCTCGACCGAGATGCTGTCATTGATATGGAATGTGAGATCTGGATTCCTGCGGCCAGACCGGATGTCATCCACAAAGACAACGTCCATCGCCTCAAGGCAAAACTGGTTGCCCAGGGTGCAAATATTCCCTTTACCGAAGAAGCAGAGGAGATCCTGCACCAGAGAGGCATCCTGGTTGTTCCGGATTTTATAGCCAATGCCGGGGGAGTGATTTGTGCAGCCGTTGAATATCATGGAGGAACTGAGACGGTGGCCCTCCAGACCATTGCTGAAAAAATTCGCGACAACAGCAAGAGAGTTCTTGAGCAATCGGTCCGTTCAAGAATTATGCCACGAAAAGTTGCCCTCAACCTTGCCCAGACACGACTCAAAGCAGCAATGAAAAATCGACGTTGGTCTCTTTTTTGATTAATTCAAGAAGAAGAAAAGTCTTGTTCATCTCTCCCAACAAAAACCTTTCGGGAACGAATAGCAAAAACAACAAAGCCATTTTCATGGCCCTTTTCACCCCAACGACAGAATAGAGTCATTGGAGAAATCCAGACCGGAGTAGAAAACTACGGGAATACCATCTTCTATGAAACTTGATATCAGCTGGTACCGACACGATTCGGACAGTCCGCTCCTGCAGCAGACAGTAGACCAGAAATTTGTCGAAGTCTGCAATCTCTTTCCGGATTCAGAAGCCGTAGTTTCTCTCCCCCAAAAAATCCGTTTGCACTACAGTGAGTTCAACGCCCAGGTAGACCTGCTCGCTTGCGGATTGCTGGCAATCGGTGTGGCAAGAGGCGCAAAGATCGGCATCTGGTCCACCAATAACGTGCAATGGCTGTTGGTTCAATTGGCCTGTGCCCGAGTCGGCGCCGTGCTGGTCAATATCAATCCTGCCTATACTGGGGCCGAACTTGCTTTTGCCCTGGAACTGGCAGAGGTTGAAATCCTCTTTCTTATCCCAAAATTTCGTCAGAATGATTATATCCAGACACTCCTTCAAATCCTGCCCGGAGCAATACTGTACCAATCAACTGAAATCAACACTCCTATCCTTCCCAAATTACGTACCCTGGCCCTTTACGATCCCAACGATCCCTTGACCACCTCCAGACCAACGCCCGGTTTTCTTCTTTGGCAAGAGGTCATTGAGGCTGGCAAGGGCATCAGCAAACAGGCGCTTCAACGGCGACAGTCCAGCCAGTCCCCACACGATCCAGCAAACATTCAATTCACCTCCGGGACCACCGGGAGACCCAAGGCCGTGACCCTCTCCCACCACAATATAGTGAATAACGCCTGGTTCACTGCTGAGACTATGCGCTTCACCAGTAAAGACAGGCTCTGCGTCCCAGTCCCCTTTTACCATTGTTTCGGCACGGTGCTGGCAAGTCTTCTCTGCTTTTGTCGCGGGGCCTGTCTCGTCATCCCCTCTCCTCATTTTGATGCGGAGGCCGTACTTCTGGCCATAGAGCGGGAAAGCTGTACCGCCGTGCACGGGGTGCCGACCATGTTTATTGCCGAACTGGATCACCCCGATTTCTCAAAATATACCCTCTCAAGTCTCCGCACTGGAATCATGGCAGGTGCCCCCTGTCCTCCCACCCTCATGCAACGTGTCATAAAAGAAATGCACTGTTCCCAGATCCTCATCGGCTATGGAGAAACCGAGGCCTCACCCTTGACCCATCTCACCGAACCCGATGACACGTTCCAGCATCGGACCGAAACCGTGGGCCGCAACCTCCCCCACCAAGAGGTGAAGGTGGTGGACACAGGCACCGACGTACTTGTCAAACCAGGAATCACCGGCGAAATATGCTTTCGCGGTTATCATCTCATGCTGGGATATTACCGAGATCCAGAAGCAACTGCCAAGGCCATTGACCCGAAGGGATGGCTCCATTCCGGTGATCTTGGAGCCATGGATAATGAGGGGTATCTGCGTATAACCGGAAGGTTAAAAGATATGATAATCCGAGGAGGAGAAAACATATATCCCCGGGAAATTGAAGAGTGTCTTTATACTCATCCGGGAATAGCCGAAGCTGCAGTTTTTGCGGTGCCTGATCCATATTGGGGCGAAGAGATCGCGGCCTGGATCAAATTGCACCCTGGAAACAAGATAAGCCATGAAGAACTAAGGACTTTTTTACGGAAACAACTTGCCCATTTCAAAGTTCCTCATTATATTAAATTCGTCGACACCTTTCCCATGACAGTAACCGGTAAACTACAAAAATTTAAAATGCGGAAAATTGCCAGCGAAGAACTGGAACATACGAAAAACAACTACGGTTGAGCAATAGTTATTTTTACGGAACAGCTGTAACTGTTTCGTAAATCCCAACCTGCCGGGAGAAAGCGAACCCGACCGGTCTCTATTTATTTGTAGGAAGGAGGAGATGTTATGTTTGACTTGTTACCTTTAAAACGGCGCGGTGAATTACAGAACCCATTTTCAGAAATGGAAGATATGGTCAAAAAAATGTGGTTCGAATTCCCCTTCCACAACCTGGACAAGGATGCCGGCCTGAGTTGGAGTCCGCGCCTGGATGTCAGTGAGAGCGACAAGGCCATTGAAATTGTCGCAGACCTGCCCGGCATGGATAAAGAAGATATCAAAATTTCACTGGACGGAGATCTCCTCATTATCAAAGGGGAAAAGAAAGAAGAAAAAGAAAAGAAAGACAAACAGTATCACACCATTGAACGGCACAGCGGTTCTTTTTATCGCTCTCTGCGTTTGCCGGTGGAGGTTGAGAATGACAAAATTGAGGCCTCCTTTAAAAAAGGAGTGCTGACTCTGAATATTCCAAAATCCAAGAAGTCGAAAAAGGCTGCACAGATTACAATAAAATAGGTCCATTTTCAGGTAAGTAAAAATAGAAGGGTTGCAGCTCCAAGATGCTGTTGCTCACTCATACACTTGACAGAGCCAGCCAGGAGATGCTTTTTCTGACTGGCTCTGTTTTTTTTTCGACAGTGCCCTCTTATGGCATCGACTTTTCCCATAGGGTTCTTCCTGGAACCTTGTCAGAGAAGGGGCATTTTTTCTTAAATCGAGCAATTATAACAAACCAATTCCAGTCACCTTCTCCCTATTTCCCCCATCCCTTTGCAACCTGGGAGCCTGTCGGACTTAGACATAAATCTGCTGCAAATTTGACAAATCGGCCCATATTTCCACGGATTTTCGTTTAAGAGTCCTGCTATTCGCCTCAACTCCATGCAAATCCATTCTTTATTTCTCTAGTTTTCGCTACGATTCTCTAACTCCAACGGACGCCTGGCAAAAAGGTAAGAAAAAAGGCTCTTCTCAGAGAGAGTCCCTGTCCTTTTGGGTCTGCACCAACCCTTTGATGAAATCTATGGGTAAGGGAAAGACGATGGTCGTTGAATTTTTATCGGTTGAGATATCGTTTAAGGTCTGAAGATATCTCAACTGCATAGCCTGCGGATTTTTTGAAATAACATTGGCTGCAGCCAGCAATTTCTCAGAGGCCTGCAGTTCCCCCTCGGCATGGATGATTTTGGCCCTTCTCTCTCGCTCGGCCTCTGCCTGTTTGGCAATGACTCTGATCATATTCTCATTAAGATCCACATGTTTGATCTCAACATTGGTTACCTTGATGCCCCAGGCATCCGACTGTTTATCAATTATTTCCTGGAGATCGGCATTCATTTTTTCCCTTTCGGATAACATCTCATCCAGCTCATGCTGGCCAAGTACGGAACGAAGTGTCGTCTGGGCGAGCTGGCTGGTAGCATTCAGATAATCTTCCACCTGAATAATGGCTCTCTCCGGATCTACCACCCGAAAATAGAGTACGGCATTGACCTTGACCGTCACATTATCTTTAGAAATAACATCCTGACTGGGGACATCCATGGTGATCACCCGCAGATCCACCCTGCTTGCTTGTTGAATACCGGGAATGACCATACGCAAGCCTGGTCCCTTGACGACCTGAAAACGTCCTAAAAAAAAGACCACCAGTCTCTCATACTCAGTGACGATCCGTAACGAAAAGACAACGAGCAACAGTAACAAGACAACCGGTACAACAATAGGTGCGACTATCATAATTGCCTCCCAGAAAAAGTATTATACAGGTCCTACCTCAAACTCCAGTCCCTTCCTTGATTGTATGCGGACTTTCTGCCCCTTCTGGATTGAAGAGCTGCCCACAGCCCGCCATGATTCTCCATGAATCCAAACACGCCCATTCCCATATTTGTCAAAGTCATTGATCGCTTCCCCAATACTGCCAATCAAATCACCATCTCCGCAAACTCCCCGCTTGTTTCGTATACGAACAACATTATACATGAGCAGAAACAGCGCCATACCAGAAAACAAGGCAGTGGCAATGATCAGAACAACAGAAATACGCTGACTGCTCTCATCAAGGAGCATGACGGAACCGACGCCGAAGGCAATGATGCCTCCAAGCCCTAAGGCCCCGAAGCTGGGAACAAATGCCTCGGCTATCATAAAGACAAGGCCACAAATAATCAGGGCAAGACCGCTATAATTCACCGGCAGAATCTGAAAAGCGTAAAAGGCCAGGAGAAGAGAGATGGCCCCGACCACCCCTGGAAGGACAAAACCTGGGTGAACCAGCTCCAGAATCAACCCGTAGCATCCTATGAGCAGAAGGAGATAGGCGACATTCGGATCTGCAATGACAGAAAGTAACCTGTTCCGCCAATCTGGTTCAACACCTCTTATTTCCAGGTGTTGGGTAACAAGGATCCGGGAGGTCCCTCCAATATGGACTTCACGACCATGCAACTGGTTCAGCAGATCTGTCATATCAACTGCGATGAGATCAATAACATTTTTTTCCAAGGCTTCGACGGCATTGAGACTGACACCGTGACGAACAGCATCTTCCGCCCATTCCTGGTTGCGCTGATTTCGCATTGCCAGGGACTTGATATATGAGGCAGCATCATTAATGATCTTCTGCTGCAGAGGGGACATCCGCCCTGCCGCTGACTCAATCTTTTCCTCTCCAGAAGGTTTGTTCTGATCAAGACCAAAAGGCAGTTTTACAATCTGGACTGGGGTTGCAGCCCCCAGGTTGGTTGCGGGTGCCATGGCTGCCACATGGCTGGCATAGAGGATATAGGTACCGGCACTGGCAGCCCTGGCTCCTTCGGGTGTCACATAACTGACCACAGGAACAGCTGAATTGAGTATGGCCTTGATAATATTCCGCATTGAGACATCAAGGCCTCCGGGAGTATCAAGCTCCAGGATTACGAGCTCGGCCTGTTCATTGGCAGCAAGTTCAAGCCCTCTGGTCACATAATCACTTACAGCCCCGGCAATAGGACCCTCAATAGTCAGGAGAACAGCTGTTTCAGAAACTGCTGGAGAAGGAGGGAGGACAGAGAAGAGCAGGAGAACACAATAAAGAGGAACAATTTTCAGGTTCGAAAAAGGGGTTCGTAAACTGGCAGATCGCTCACTTTTCATACGCGTTCTCCATTACCAATGAATCAGGCTTGAAATAAAGTACCTCTACAACATTGTATCACCCCGACCAACAACAGGTAAATGTTTTCTCGCAAATAACTAGAGAACCACCCCTGCCAATCTGTTTCTTCTTTCTGAACAGGTATTGATGGTCCTTTTTGCAAAAAAACAGACGGGACAATGGAGAAAACCAGGAGAGACCTTTTCTTGTGACAAATGTATTCAGAATCACATTGAATTATGATAGAATTAAAAGAAACTTCCACAATGAGGTAAGCAATGACGACCAAAAAGGCAACTTGTCAGATCTGTGAAAAAGCAGTTGATGCATCCACTCTCAACGCCTGCCATGGATGTGGCAAGAACTACTGTCCCAAATGCCAGAGTAAATCCACCGACCAGAAATATTGCCAAGAATGTGTAGGACTCAGTGGTGTGGTGACCCACAAGAAATCTTCCTCATGATTCGTTGCAGAAACGAGCCCCATCTCCGGCTTCTCAAAAGAAATAAACAGAGGCGGAGGGGCAACGACCTGGGTCGGCCAAAAGTATTATAAGAGATTAGGGCCAGGTGCCCCTTCTCCCCCATCGCTATCTTGTATAAAAAGACAAAAAGGCCAGAAGAGGAGTATCCTCTTCTGGCCTTTTTCCCATTCTCACAATGACACGTCTTTCGACAGTCCCCTCTGCAAAGTACTGCAGAGCGACATCAAGGCAATCGTTAGGCAACCAGGTCTATCTGTTGGACAGTGCCAGCCACTTCATTTTCACCGATAAAAATCCCGGTGGACTGTACTTGCCCCAACAGGCTGTTCTGAGAATCCTTAAGTGAAAACAGGCTGGCAGCAGAACCTAAATAAATGGCCCCAATTCCTTTTTCACCAAGGGCAAACAATGTATCGTTCCCCTCTGCGTCTTTTGTCCAGATACGTAACTTGTCATAGATAGAGTCATTTTCATCTATCCACTTATTGCCATCAAGGTCATATGCTGCCAAATCTTGAAAACCGTTTCCACTCTCAGGACCAAAGAGCTCGGAACCGTTATTAACAAGCTTATCTCCGTTTTTATCAAGGGCCAGAAAGCCGCTTCCAGGCCGTAAGAAAGAGATCTGATTTCTGCTCCCATCATTATCAATATCAAACGAAAACTTGGTCTGGGTCAGCTCCGCTGCCTGTCCGGAAAAATTGATCACCAGGGGATCTTTCAGGGCAGCACCGGCGCGAATACTGATTTGCTCTTCCGAAAGAAATTCTCGTGTCATGTTCAATGCCACTGAAAAATCAATTTCCTGCCCATCTTCGGTGATAATTTTCCCTGAAGCATCAAAGGTCGTGGATTCATATTCGTAATGGGACTCATAATAATCATAAATCAATCCACCTTCAGAGGGGCTCCCTGAAGCCATATCCTGATTACCGGCCTGAATATCCTGTGCCCCGGAATCTCGATCATGCTCACTATTTTTAGCCTGGACAGCCTGAGGAGAGATTACCTGGAATGGTTTTCCGGTCAATCGCTCAATCATGGTCTTCAAAACTCTCATATTAAGATCGGCCATGACTTCTTGGTCTTCAGATATTGATTCTGCAACCGCCTTTACCGGCCTGCTCCTGACGGCCTGTTCAGAAAGCGACACGTTAACGGACTTCTGGAGAGAAGAGAGCATTTTTGGGACTTCAATTTTCGGTCCATGACCGTGATTATTCGTGGTCGTTGACCGATCTTCCCCGGGCCCCCATACGGTCAGGGATTCACGTTTCTGGTCTTGTTCAAGGGATGCTCTTTGGGAAAATAAAAGAACGGATGAATCTGCAATTTTCATGTGTGGCCCTCCCTGGCTTTCACGAAAAAAAGAGGAGTGAGGCCCCCGTTCATCCTTGACCGGGAAGTCTCTGCTACTATTCTACCATTTCTTTATCGGTCTCGATCTGGAAAATGTTTAGAAAAAAAAGAGCCATCTCCCTGACAATGTGTTGTTCACTCTCCCAATTGGGAGTAGCGAGCAATGAAAAAATACAAAAATGCCCTTACAAAAAATAAGGACGAAACTGCTTAGTCCCCCGATTCTAAGGGCAAATATATCTTTTGCTCAGAAATGAGCTCCCCTCCTGCACCGTTCAGGAAGAAAATAGTACCATTAGCCATCCCTTCTCACTTGACTGTTCTCCTCGTTTTTGGGTAATTTTCTTTCAACACTGACAGCAAAACAAGTGATTTTCCCTATAGTAAAAAATTGACAACCATGTTTTAATGAATGGCAATTCATTCTCAAAAATAACATATTAGCCAAAATAACAGTTAAAGCCAAACTTGCTGAAAAGCAGGGACGGAAAGCCACGGGGCTTCTGAGTCAGCCGGGTTACCTTTTAACAGGGTAACTCGGCTTTTTTTGTGAATAATTATTTGTTCTTTTTTCAGGAAAGGTATGACAAGAGGTATCACCTGAAAATAGAGCAGTCGGTTTTTGCATAAAGTGCATTGTTTAGAAAGGCCATTTCCAAATGCCAGAGGGAAACGATCATGATTTTTTTTCGTTATCTGATTCTATTTTTTGTAGTTGCTGCGCTTGCCTTTTCCATGACTCCCACAGGCGGTGCCTATGATACCGGCAGCAGTCAAAAAGCCATCGCCTCCGACAGGCAGCCTTCCATTACAGCACTCCTTCAGCTCCTCCTGAGCGGAATCCACAAAGAGATACTTGCCAATGATGATGGCCCATATTCCGTAGACGAGGATGAGATTCTCACCGTTGTCGCCCCTGGGGTTTTTGCCAATGATCTGGAGAAAGATGCTGCCCCTGCTGTTCTGGTACAAAATGCCGACCATGGTTCGGTGTCACTGGCTCCGGCAGGATCGTTCACCTATACTCCCAACCACAATTTCTGGGGAGCAGACAGGTTTACCTATATGATTAGCGACGGATCCTACTCCAGTAACATAGCAACTGTTTCTCTCTATGTGAATCCCATCAATGACCCACCGATAGCCAATGCCGGTATCGACAGTTCTATTCTGGTCAACGAGACTATTACCTTGAATGGCGACGGATCTAGCGATCCGGATAACGATCTGTTGACCTATGCCTGGACCCTGACGAATACTCCTCCAGGCAGTGGGGCCACCCTTACTGATACTCCTTCGAAAACCCCCAGCTTGACGGCGGATAAAGCCGGAACCTATACGATTGAGCTTGTTGTCAATGACGGTACGCTTGCCAGTGCCCCGGACACAGTACTCATCACCACAGTGCCCCCGGATCCTGCAACTCTCGCCTCGGAAATTGATCTGAGCGTCGCCACAACCACCTGTACTGCCACTGAGTTTCTCTACACGGGAGACGACCCTGTCCAGACCGATGTTGCCCCGGATACCATTGAGGCCAGACGGGCGGCAGTGATTCGAGGAAAGGTGCTTGACCGCAGCAACAGTCCGCTTTCCGGGGTCACCATTACCATTCTTGATCATCCGGAATTTGGCCGGACACTCAGCCGTATTGACGGTCTATTCGATATGGCGGTCAACGGCGGTGGTTCCCTCACAGTGAAGTATACCAAGAGTGGCTACCTTCCAGTCCAGCGCCAGATCAATGTGCCATGGCAGGATTTCACCCATGCTCCCGACATCGTCATGATCGCCCTTGATAAAGAAGTTACCAGTATCAATCTGGCCTTGCCAAGGTTGCAGGTCGCCAGGGGGAGCGAGATCACAGACAGTGATGGGACACGTCGGGCCACCTTACTCTTCAGGCCGGGAACAGCTGCGGAGCTGGTACTGCCCGATGGCAGCAGCCATGCCCTCACCAGCCTGACGGTCAGGGCCACGGAATACACCGTAGGCGAGAACGGTCCCCTGGCAATGCCGGCGGAAATGCCAGCCGACGTCGGCTACACCTATGCAGTGGAACTGAGCCTGGATGAGGCCCAGGCCGCAGGAGCAAAACGCGTCAACTTCAATCAGCCGGTACCCTTTTATGTCGATAACTTCCTCGGTTTCCCAATCGGGGGGGCGGTACCGCTGGGCTACTACGACAGCGATCGGGCGGCCTGGGTGCCATACAAAAACGGCCAGGTAATCAAAATCCTGACCATTGATAATGGCATGGCCCAACTCGACACCGACGGCGACAACGTGGTCGATAACGACCCCACCCTCGGTATCACAGACGATGAACGGTCACAACTGGCTCTTCTCTATCCCCTTGCCGGCAAGAGTCTGTGGCGGATGCAATTAAGCCATTTCTCCACCTGGGATGCCAACTGGGGATGGGGTGGACCGCCAGGAGCAAAGCCTTTGCAGCTGAACGATCAGATCTTGGGATTTCTTCGGGATCACCATGTCGGCTGCATTATCGGCAACTGCGACCAATTTGGCTCCGTTATTGAAAGCCAAAATCAGACCCTCGGTGAAGCCATCGCTCTTACGGCCACCCCTTTTGCCCTCCACTACCGCAGCGATCGCGTGGCAGGGTGTAAGACGACCTACACCATCAAGATTCCCGTGAGCACCGACAGCATCCCCCCAGAACTCAAGCGCATTGATCTGGTTATCAGTGTCGCCGGCCGCACTTTCAATTATTCACTGCCAGCTGACCCCAATCAGACCTTTCCCTTTACCTGGGACGGCAAGGACGCCTATGGCCGGGTCCTGCAGGGCACTCAACCGACACGGGTTCGCATCGGGTATGTCTACGATGGCTATTATCAGGGCGTATCCCAAATGCTGGCCTCTTTCGGTTACAAGGGCAACGGTGTTCCCCTCGACGTCAACAGCCGCGGCGAATTCATCATGTGGCGGGATCTGAACCTGTCCATGGGGGCATATCTTTTTCAGGACTCGGCCGTCGGCGCCTGGACCCCGAGCATGCACCACGTCTACGATCCGGTTGGCCGGATGCTCTATTTCGGTGACGGTTCCAGGCGCAGCGCCCAGGGCGTCAATGAAATCATGGAACTGGTTGCGGGGACGGGCACAGCCGGTTTCAGTGGGGACGGCGGACCAGCGACTTCGGCTCGAATCAATCTACCCCATGATGCGGTGGTGGCTCCGGACGGTTCACTGTTCTTTGCCGATTCTGTCAATAGCCGGGTACGCAAGATTGATACGGATGGCACGATTAACACGGTCATGACGGGATTGACTTATCCGATTGGGGTTACCGTTGGCCCAGATGGGAGTGTTTATGTCGCCGAATACTACGGTCAGCGAATCAAACGGTTACGGCTGGATGGTGTCGTAGAGATTTTTGCCGGTACCGGCACAGCTGGCTTTAGCGGCGACGGTGGCTCCCCCACCGCAGCCCAGTTGAATCATCCCCAGGGGTTGGCCATGGGAGCGGATGGCAGCCTCTACATAGCAGACGCTTACAACCACCGCATCCGGCGCGTGGGACCGGATGGTCTCATCCAGACTGTTGCCGGAACTGGCGAAACAGGAGCAGGAACAGGGGGGTACGGCGGCGATGGCGGCCCAGCTACCCAAGCCCTGTTAAATACTCCCTGCCGGGTCCACATCACTGCCGACGGGAGTCTCTATATTGCCGACACCTACAGTCATCGTATCCGCAAGGTGGCAACGGACGGCATTATCAGCACCGTTGCCGGAACCGGGGTGGCAGGGTACAGCGGCGATAATGGCCCCGCCATCCAGGCGATGATCAATTTCCCCAATGGTGTTTCCACCAGTCCGGATGGAAGCCTGTATATAGCCGGATATAACAATCAACGCATTCGCCGGGTCAGTCCGGACGGCATCATCACCACCGTGGCAGGCACCGGCGTGGCGGGTTCTGCCGGTATCGGTAATCCTGCCAGGCAGGCACAGGTGTCTGGTCCTTCAGGCATACCCTTTGCCACAGACGGCAGCTATTACATCTCTGATCGGAACAGCCATCGCATTCTGCGAGTCCGCCCCCCTCTTCCCGGCTTCAGCAACAACGATATCGCCATTCCCGCGGAAGACGGCGGATTGCTCTATCATTTTGACGCCGGCGGCCGGCATTTAGGTACCGTAAACTCCCTCACCGGGTCAATAGTGTACCAGTTTACCTACGATGGTGCCGGGCGACTGACCAGCGTCACCGACGGCGATGGCAATATCACCACCATCGAACGGGATACAGAGGGCGTTCCCACCGCAATTGTCGCACCATTTGGTCAACGCAGCAGTGTAAGCCTGGACAGCAATGGCTATCTTAACGGCATCACCAACCCGGCTGGTGAGCACTATCAGATGAGCTATACAGCTGAGGGGCTGTTGACCGAATTCCAAGACCCGCGCAATTACCTCTCGACAATGACCTACGATGATCAGGGGCGCTTACTCAAAGATCAGAATGCCATAGACGGCTTCACCGAATTGACCCGCACTGAGAACCTGGACAATTACCTGGTAACCAGCACCAGCGCTGAAGGCCGCCAAAGTGGCTATCAGGTGGGCTTTCTCGGCGACGGCTACCAGAACCGCCTCAATCAGTTCCCTGACGGAAGCCAAAGCCAATTGCTGATCGGTGCCGATGGGAGCTCCAGAACAACCCTGGCCGATGGAACGATCAGCACCAGGGTGGAGAGCAGTGACCCCCGTTTCGGCATGCAGGCACCTGTTCAGAAGAGCCTGATCATCACCACCGGCGGCTTGACCTCCACCCGGACGAGCCAGCGTACGGTCAGCCTGGCTGATGTCAACGATCCGATGAGCCTGATCAGTCAGACCGACACCACTACCCTCAACGGCCGGACGACAAGCAGTGTATTTGCAGTAAGCAGCAGAACCAGGACGGTCACCAGTCCCATGGCTCGGCAGACCAGGATGACGGAGGATACACAGGGACGACCGGTACAGGTGCAGGTCACCGGGATCAATGATCTAGGCTTCAGCTATGACAACCAAGGGCAGCTGGTACAGATAGTCCAGGGAGCACGCCAAAGCAGCCTGGCTTATAATCCGACCACAGGGTACCTGGCGAGCAGCAGCAATCCCCTGAACCAGATCACCAGTTACAGCCGTGATGCGGTAGGCCGAATTACTGCCCTCATTCAACCGGACACCACTACCTGGAGCTATGAGTGGGACTCAATGGGCAACCTGACCGTCCTTACCGAGCCCAACGGCAGCAACCAGCACCGCTTTACCTACACTCCCATCAACCTCCTTGAGACCTACCGCAGTCCGCTCGGTGCAGTTGAGCGTTTCAGTTACAACAAAGATAGCCAACTCACGCGCCGGGAATATCCTTCCGGAAGCGGCATCGACTGGCTCTACAACGACAAGGATCAACTGACTTCTGTACAGACACCCGAAGGCAATCACAGCTTCAGCTATAGTGACACCACCGGCCAGTTAAGCCAGGCCATCTCCAGGGATGGGCAAGTTGTAGATTACAGCTATGAAGGTGGTCTGTTGAGTGGTTCAGCATGGAGCGGTGTGGTAAGCGGCAGCGTCGCCTATACTTATAACAACGATCTGCTTGTCTCCCAGCTCCAATATGGCTGGGCAACACTGCCCCTCAGCTATGATAACGACAACCTCCTCACCAGTATAGGCACCATCAATCTGAGCCGTGATGCCGACAATGGCATCCTGACCGGGCTCAGCGACGGTGATTTCCAACTGGGCTATGGCCGCAATTCCTTTGGAGAAATCAGTTCGGTGACAGCAAGCCAAGGAGCAACGCTCTACAGCGCCACATACAGCTATGATGACCTGGGTCGGATCTCGCAAAAAGTCGAGACCATCGGTGGGACGTCTCACAGCTGGGACTATGTATATGATACTGTCGGCCAGCTGACTACGGTCAGACGTGATTCCACAACGGTTGAGTCATACGGCTATGACAATGTCGGCAATCGTACCTCTATCAACAACAGCCTCACCGGCGACAATCTTACTGCAACGGATTTTAGCTATGATGCAGATAACAAACTCCAGACTGCCGGAACAACTACCTATTCCTATGATCCAGACGGACGGTTGAATGCGGTCAGCGGTGAACATAGCTACCACTACACCACAGACGGAACCCTGGGATCAGTTGATCTGGCCGATGGTCGTCAAATTACCTATCAATACGATCATCTGCAAAGACGTGTCAGTCGTTCGGTTGACGGCCTGCGCACCCATGCCTGGCTGTATGGGCAAGGACTGATGCCATTGGTGGAATATGAGAGTGACAATAGTTTGCGTACACTCTTTATCTATGACACAGGAGCCACACCCACCACCATAATCAGAAACGGCACCACCTACCATATCATCTCCGATCATCTGGGTAGCTCTCGATTAGTGGTGGACAATAGTGGCACGGTGGTCAAAGAGCTGGAGTATGACAGCTTCGGCAGTGTCATCGGCGATACCAATCCCGCCTTTGACCTGGTCTTCGGCTTTGGCGGAGGAATGACCGACCCGGATCACGAGTTGATCCGCTTTGGGGCCAGGGATTATCAGCCTTCAACCGGGCGATGGACATCAAAAGATCCGATTCTTTTCAACGGTGGGCTACACTTGTTTGGATATGTGGGCAATGATCCCATAAACCAAATGGATAGAAACGGATTAAAAAAACTTACAGAAGAGGAAAAAAATCAAATAAAAATCAACAATGCTCATCCAGATAGCAAATTAGGTCGACTAAACCGTGCAATAGCTTGTGAGATGGAGAATACAGAGGAGGAGACTACCGATACTAGTTGTTCTAAGAAAAAAATAAAAAACTCTTCCTGCCAAGACATCTTAAAGGATAGAGAATCAGAATCGTATAAGATATCATGCGGTGGTGGTATTTGCACCATAAGGGTTGGAGATTCTGTGTTAACGTCCATCCCTGAAGATATATCGGGATACATCAAGAGTCTGGGACCTGCCGGCTAACCATGCCAGAGATGACAAGCAGAGGAAAAGGGGATGGATCTATTCTACAATGTCATCCAAGATTGTAGAGGAGCATAGGGGCTAGTTAGAGATAAACGATTCAGCTGGCTATCACACCGGGGTTCGTGTGGTTCTATCTCTACTCTTTTTTATAAGGTAACCATAGGAACCACATGAAATCATCTGGCAAATATTTTGATTTAGGGACATTACTGGTAAGAGTCAATATCGACACTTTAGTTTTAGCAGAGGCTTGGAGTGACAACTGGACTGACAAAGAGAGGAGCAAGCAGTTCATCCGAACCTGATAGCAACCTTTAACTTACGTAAGATCTCCCCCCTGAAGAAACAGTATCCATTCTGAAGCAACACCCGTTCCTGCCTGAAACGACAAAGAGCCCTGTTCCTCGTGAAAAGGAACAGGGCTCTTTGCATTCGTCCTGGAAAAATGGTTTCTATTCGCTCAATGAAGCGAGCGACTTCTCCATCTTTGTGTTGATGATTTCACTGATATGTTCGTTGGTCCAGATGCCATCCTTGCGGACTGCTTTAGTGGCATTGCCAAAACTGATACGAACCTTTTGACTGGATACGGCATCCAGGGCCTTGGAGATTCTTTCCTGAACCTCTTCCTTGGAGAGCCCTTCGGCCTCACCGATGGGGCCAAGTTCCTTCATCTGTTGAGTGTACTCAGTAATCAACTGAACAAAGCGAGGAGCCTCGGCAGCAGATGCCCACTGCAGACTATAGCGTTCTTCCCGGATTCCGACATCTTTAAGCACCTTTTTGACCAGTGCATCCATTCCCATTGCATCATAATTACCGACCTGGTAATGACATTCGCCAAGTTGTCAGCCGCCGCTGAAGATGGCATCCGCCCCCTCCAGAAACCCTTTGAGGACAAAGGAGGGATCAATCCTGCCGGTACACATCACCCGGATCGTGCGAAGGTTTGGCGGGTATTGAAAACGGGAAATCCCCGCTGCATCTGCGGCCGCGTAACAGCACCAGTTACAGAGGAACCCAAGGATCTTTGGGCTGAAAGTGTTCTCTGACATTAGTTCTTCTCCATATATCTCTAACTCTAAAAGACTCTTTTGGGTAGCCCTTGAGGGATACAAGCGTCTAAACAGTTGCTACGCACTCTAATCAGTTGCCAAACAAGGAAGAAAACCAGGAGCGCCCCCTCATTATTTTTCCCTGTCAGGCAATACCGTTTCAGGCCAAGACCCTTTCCTTGACCTTTTTCTCGACCTTTTTGTTGCCAAAGGCCTCAATTTGAGAAATGAGCTGTTCATTGGTAAAACCGCCCATGGAAATGGCAAAGGTAGGACAGTGAGAAGCACAAATTCCGCAGGCCTTGCAGGAAGCCGAAATGGTCTCGGCCTTGCGTTTCTTGTCCACCTTTTTCATCTGAATGGCCCCATAAGGACAGAGACTGACACAGAGTCCACAACCAATGCAGGCATCCTGTTCCACACGGGAAACAATGGGATCAACCTTTACGTACCCCTTTACCAGAGGAATCGCGGCCTTGGCTGCAGCAGCCTGGGCCTGGGCAATGGTTTCATCTACAGGTTTCGGGCCGTGGGCAAGGCCACAGACATAGATACCCTCCACTGCCAGTTCCACAGGACGCAGCTTGACGTGGGCCTCAAGGAAGAAGCCATTAGCAGTGACAGGCAACTTCAACATCTTGGACAATTCGTCGGTGCCGTCGGGAACAATGCCCACCGACAGTGCCACCAGATCAGGCTGAAGACTCACCTCTTCCTGCATAATGGAATCAAAAAAGTCCACCTGAACTTTTCCAGACTTCTCGATCACTTCCGGTTTTCGATCCATCTCATAGGGGATAAAAACAACTCCCTTCTTACGCGCCTCACGATAGGCATCTTCAGCATAGCCGTAGGTACGCATATCCCGATAGAGGACGATAATCTGAGAATCCGGATTGATCTCCTTAACCTTCAGGATATTTTTAATGGCATGGTTACAGCAGACCTTGGAGCAATAGTTCAGATCATCACCACGGGAACCGGCACATTGAATCATGACAATGGAATCAGGGGCCCGATTCTTGGCTCGCCCGGCCAGTTG
This sequence comes from Pseudomonadota bacterium, assembly GCA_018817385.1. GTDB lineage: Bacteria > Desulfobacterota > Desulfobulbia > Desulfobulbales > Desulfocapsaceae > Desulfocapsa. Next base: position 124,722 of record JAHIUA010000005.1, on the reverse strand, counting down.
TGCTTCCAGTTCCTGCTGGGTAACAACCTTCTTCGATTTGCCAAGCAGATATTTATCCGGACGATGCTCGTGACCACCGGTTGCTACAATGATGACCCCATGATCAACGGTCAGTTCTGTCTTCTTCGCCCCCGTTCCGCTCTCGATCACTGAGGAAAAGTTGCCGACAAAACCAGCGGTCTGGGCAAGCCGTGCATCAGTGATGACATCAATTTTCTTGGACTTCTTCACCTTATCGGAGAGGGTCTTCAGATATCCTCCGACCTCATCACCGGCCAGGGTATTTTTCAGTTTCTGGAGATTCCCACCAATCTGTGCAGATTTCTCGATGAGAACAGAAGCAAAACCCTGATCAGCAAGGGAGAGAGCAGCTGTCATTCCGGCCACACCACCGCCAAGAACAATGGCTTTGGGGGTAACAGGAACAGTCTGCTCAGGCAAAGGCTGAATGTGAGCGGCCTTAGAAACGGCCATCCGTACCAGATCCTTTGATTTTTGCGTGGCCTCTTCCGGTTCGTTGGCATGGACCCAGGAACATTGATCACGGATATTGACCATCTCAAAGAGATTCCGGTTCAAACCAGCATCCTTCAGGGTCTCCTGAAAGAGGGGTTCGTGAGTCCTTGGCGAACAGGCGGCAATGACAACCCGATTCAGCTTTTTATCTTTAATAGTTTTCTTGATCTGCTCCTGGGCATCCTGGGAACAAGAGTAGAGATTCTCGGTATAATAGGCGACATTTTCCAGGCCCCCGGCAGCCTCGGCAACATCAGGGCAATTGACAACAGAACTGATATTAATGCCGCAGTGGCAGACAAAGACACCTATCCGTACCTCATCGTCAGCGGCAAGAACCAGTTCTTCGGGATATTCTTTATTGACTGTCCCCTTCCCTCGCTGTTTTTGGAGCACAGAGGAGGCCAGAGAGGCGGCGGCAGAAGACTGGGTTACGGACTCAGGAATATCTTTGGGGCCTTGGAAGGCACCGGCAACAACAATTCCTTCCTGGCTGGTCTGCAGGGGAGAAAAGGTGTCAGTCTTACAGAAGTTGTAATGATTGAGATCGATCTTGGTTATATCCGCTATCTTTTCTGCGTCTTTCGGAGATTCCAGACCCACAGAAAGAACGACCATGTCGTGGGATTCAAATTTATGCTGACCATCAAGGGTAGCATAAGTCAGTTTGAGATGATTATGCCAAGGGGTGATATCTGCCACCTTGGCCCTGACAAATTTTATACCTATGGCCTCTGCACGCTGCCGAGCCGCATCAAAGTCCTTGCCCTGGGTACGGATATCCATGTAGTAGATGGTGATATCCACTTCCGGATCATGTTCCTTGGTGACCAGGGCCTCTTTAATGGCATACATACAGCAGACCGAAGAGCAGTAGCCGTTGTTGCAGCCGATATCTCTGGAGCCGACGCACTGAATAAATGCTATGGATTTCGGATGACGACCATCTGAGAAGCATTTGATCTCACCTAAAAACGGTCCTGAGGCAGTGGTCATCCTCTCATATTCAAAGGCGGTAACAATATCTGGATGTGTGCCATATCCATATTTGGCCAGGGTCTCTGGCGCAATTTTGCCAAATCCCGGAGAAAGAATCACTGCTCCGACCTTCAGATCGCGGGCTTCAGGCTTCTGGTTGAAATTGATGGCATGACTCTGACAGACGGGGACACAGATCTGACAGGTATCGTGCTGCAGATACATACAGGACGATGGATCGATATAATAGGTTGCCGGCACGGCCTGGGCATAGTCAATGTGGATGGGTCGTGTGATGGCCAACCCTTCATTATAAGGATCCACATGATGCTTTGGGCAGTACTGGGTACAGAGCCCACAGGCTGTACAGGCATCCGCATCGATATAGCGCGGACGAATATTCAGTTTAGCAGTAAAATTTCCAGGTGTTCCTTCCAAGGCAAGAAAATCTGCATTGGTGACCATCTCTATATTGGGAGACCGACCGGCCTCTACCAGCTTAGGCGCCAGGATTCAGAGCGAGCAGTCATTGGTCGGAAAGGTCTTATCTAACTGGGCCATAACACCACCAACAGCAGGTGATTTTTCAACCAGATAGACATAATAACCAAGCTCGGTCATATCCAGGGCGGCCTGAATACCGGCGATACCTCCGCCGAGTATCATCACAGCCCCTTCCCTGTGCAGCATTGCTTTACCCATAATGTTACTCCTAACTAATACCTGGGTGGTATGTTATTTGACAGATCGTCAGGCATTGACCTTTTCGACCTTGATAGTACAAAGTTTATACTCAGGACTCCTGGACAACCGATCCAGGGCATCCAGAGTCAGAAAGTTTACCAGCGCTTCAATATGATTATAGGTGGTAAAAATAGTACCTTCTTGCGAGCGATCAGTGATAGTCGCCGGCATCTCTACAGATCCACGACGGGAAGTCATTCGAATCAAATCACCCTCAGCGATTTTCATGCGTTTTGCGTCTACTGGATTGACTTCCGCCTTGGCCTGTGGACTGATGGCATTCAGCTCAGCGGTCTTCCCAGTCATGGAACTGAAATTATAGCGGGCCAGATCACGTCCGGTGGTGAAATACATCGGGTACTCTTCATCTATCTGTTCCACCGGTGCTATATAATCTTCCGGAATAAAAAGCCCCTTCCCTCTGGTGAAACTTTTGGTATGCAGCACGGGCGTCCCTGGATGATTCTCATCGGGTACAGGCCATTGGAGCCCGACTTTTTCCAGACGTTTGTAAGTGATTCCCTTGTATTGCGGGAGAAGGCTGCGAATCTCTTCAAAGACATCCTCGGCAGACGTGTAATCCATGTCGTAACCCATCTTGTGAGAGAGATCACGGAAGATCTGCCAGTCAGGACGTGCTTCACCTGGAGGATTCACGGCCTTACGTACCCGTTGTACCCTGCGTTCGGTATTGGAGAATGTACCATCTTTCTCGGCAAAACATGCGGCAGGGAAAACGACATCGGCAGCCTTTGCCGTGTCTGTGAGAAAGATATCCTGGACAACGAGGAAATCAACTTTTTCCAAGGCCTTCTGGACATGACCAATATTGGGGTCAGCCACAGCAGGATCTTCCCCAAAGACATAAAGCCCTCGAATATCACCAGAAAGGACATTATCCCACACCTCGGTGGCAGGCTTTCCGGGTCGACGCGGTAATTTGACCTTCCACTTCTCTTCATACCGATCAAAGAGATCGCTATCCTCCAAAGAGGTGTACCCTGGCAGGGTATTAAACAAGGCCCCCATATCGCAGGCACCCTGAACATTGTTCTGTCCTCGAAGAGGATTACAGCCTCCCCCTTCAACCCCAACCTTTCCGCAGAGCATGGCCAGGTTGGCAATGGATTTTACCCGATCGGTACCGGTAACATAATGGGTGATACCCATGCCATGGTAGATAGCATGACGACCTTGGGCAGCATACATCCTGGCTACGGTGAAAAGCTGTTCAGTGGGCAGACCGGTGATTTTCGAGACGTGATCCGGGGTATATTTTTTCATCACCTGGACCAGTTCATCAAAATCCTCGGTCCGTTCTTCCACAAACTTCTTATCCCAGAGCTCCTCTTCCAGAATAATGTGCATGAGACCATTTAAAAGAGCAACATCAGTGCCGGGTATTATGCGCAGCCATTGATCGGCATTCTCAGCAAGTCTTGTCTTACGAGGATCGACAACAATCAGTTTCGCCCCCCTTTTGATGGCCTGGTGAATCCGCATACCGATAGTCGGATGTCCGGTATCAGGGTTGGAACCGATCATCAGAAAGAGATCCGTCTTCCTGGAATCCATGATTGAATTTGTCATTGCGCCACTTCCGAAGGTAAGGGCCAAACTGGCCACCGTGGGAGCGTGTCAGAGGCGGGCACAATGATCGATATTATTCGTCCCTATGGATGTTCTCATGAACTTCTGCATGAGGTAATTTTCCTCGTTGGTCGCCCGGGCGCAACTGAATCCGGCAATGGAATCAGGTCCGTATTCGGCCTTGAGGTCAAAAAACTTCTTGGCCGTGTATTCCATGGCCTCATCCCAGGTAGTCTCTACCAGCATACCGTTTTTACGGATCAACGGTTTTTTCAGCCTATCCTTATGCTGAATGAATTCGTGTCCCAGTCGACCCTTGACGCAGAGCGCACCATAATTAGGGGCCAGATCCTTCTCAGAGGTCACTTCTAATATGGTGTCTCCCTTAACCCGGAGAACCATCTGACATCCTGCTCCGCAATACGGACAGGTAGTCCGAACCTCTTTAATGTCCTCTCCCTGTACAGGGACAATCTGAGCCTTCTTGTTGAGGGCTCCGGTTGAACAGCTATCGACACAGGCACCACAGGAGACACAGTTCTCCTTAAATTTGATTACCAGCCCCAGGGGACGTCCTTTCTCATCCATGGTATCGGCAGAAACTGCCAAGGCATCATATTCACAGGAACGTTCACAGCGCTTGCAGTAGATACACTTGTCCCGGTCGATAATAAAGGCCGGGTGTGAGTAATCCTTGCCATAGATAGGAGTTGTACCCGTTCCGGTCTTATTGATATTGACATTATAGTCAATGGAGAGTCGCTTCAGATCACAACGGTCAAAGGCGGTACAGCCACAGGAGAGGCAGCGCTCTGCTTCCCTGAGTGCCATTTTTTCAGTAAAACCCAATTTGACCTCGTCAAAATCCTGACGACAGATTTCCGGTGGCCTGGTTGGCATTTTTTCACGCAGTGTGACCTTGATACCGTCAAAGTTTTTGAGAGCCACATCATCAAAACCCTTGCCCCGATTAAAATTGAAACGGTTATCGGCTGGCTCTTTTTCAACACCCATAATATAAGCATGAATATTGGCAACCGCCCTTCGGGCAGAAACCACCGCCTGAATAACAGATTTTGGTCCGCTGGCGACGTCCCCCCCCGCAAAGACTCCATCGATATTGGTCTGCGAACTTCTCGGATTGGCAACAATGGTATTGCGGGGAGAAAGTTCAATGGATTGTTCCAGCTCTCCCCCTTCGAACTGTTCACTGACAGCAAGTTGGCCAAGGGACGAGACAATGGAATCGACCTGGAGGATACTTGTGGAACCGGGGATGGGTTCCGGACTTCGTTTTCCCTGGTCATCCGGCTTGCCAAGTTTCATCCTGATCAGCTCAAGTTTCAAGCGGCTGGGGTTGTTTCCTGCATCACAGATCTCAACAGGGGAAGCCATAAGCAAAAACTGAGTCCCCTCTTTTCCTGCCTCTCTGATATTTCGCTGATGGGCGGGCATCTCTAAGCGGGCCTGCGGGTAGACAACGGTTACCTCTTCTACCCCCTGCCGCAACAGGGTACGGGCTACTTCCATGGCTATATTGTTGCCACCGATAACTGCAGCCCGTTTTCCCATATCAAGTTTCTTCCCTTCGGCCACCTTCCTCAGGTAATTCATCGCTGAATAGACATGGGGATTGACACAACCCTTAATATTAAGAGGGATATCGACACCTGTTCCAGAGGCGATAAAAACGGCATCGAAGCCTTGATCCTTGAGAGATTGAATGGTAAAATCTTTGCCCCATTTCTGACTCAATTTCACAGAAATCCCAAGTCGAAGGATGGCATTAATCTCGTAATCAAGGACATCACGCGGTATACGGAACTCAAGAAAACCGTAGCGAAGGGCACCTCCCAGTTTCGGAGCAGCCTCGTAAATGGTCACATCATGCCCTCGTCTGGTGAGAAAATAGGCAGCTGTGAGCCCTGCAGGACCACCTCCAATGACGGCCACTCGTTTTCCAGTGGGTTCGTCTTTAGAAATTTTGAGATCAATCTCATGCGTCATGCACCAATCTGCCACAAAACGTTTGAGGTGATTGATAGAAACAGGTTCATCGACAAGGAGACGTCGGCATCTTGTTTCACAGAAACGAGGACAGACCCGGCCGACTGAAAATGGCATGGGGTTACGCTCCATGACCAGGCGCAAGGCCTCTTCATACTGCCCCTTGGCCACATGGGCAATATAGCCCTGGACGTTGATCTGACCAGGGCAGGTGAGGTTACACGGGGCCTTACAGTCGCCGAAATGGGTCTCTGCGAGGATGCCTAATCGTTCCTGACGGTGAGCAGTGATTCTGTCGGAAACAGTGTTCACCACCATCCCCTCTTTGGCCAAGGTTACACAGGAACGCATCAACTCATTCCTACCCTCGACCTCAACCACACACATCAGGCAAGGGGTATCCGAGGGTTTTCCTTCCACATGACAGAGGGTGGGAATGGTAATATCGGATCGCCTCGCCACTTCTAAGATGGTGAGATCCTTTTCGGCAACGACCTGACAGCCGTTTATGCTAAGTGTTACAGTATCCATTGACTCACAAGGCTGTTGTTACTCGTTAGTGTCTGTCCAGAAATAAGGCTGTTTTTTCTCAATCGTCGTCCTCGACGAATTGAACCGCGGACATCAGGTTCCTGGTCTCGGGATTCAATTATACAGGCAACAAGGCGGGTAAAGACTCCAAAATTAAAAAAACAGCCGCTTATGAACATGCCCTAGTTAGACGGTTTCCATTCTTTAAGGAACACGGGAAGATGTCCGGCCTCACGAGGCCCGATGATGATCTTCCAATCGGGAAGTTCCTCTTCCAACTCACCCTTGAGTGATGCCAGGTAGCCAGGAATGATCAGATCACGATGTTTGACCTTGTCTTCAATTCCGTTTTTCTTCACAAACTGGGCGATGAGATCAGCACCAAATTTTCCGGCAGCCCAAGCTGTGAGTACAGAAAGACCTTCGGTATCTTTGATGAGCAACCAGGTGGGTACCTTGGAACTCTCAATTTCACCGGATACAATGAAGTAGGTAAGAGAGAAGTTACAGGTAATGACCACCGGTGAATTCTCGCCAGGCCCAGTCAAAGGATAGATATCCTCGCTAACGACCATCGGTCTCTGAGGATCGGTGAAGATATTCATTCGTTCAAGGAAAAGCGGGAAGATAAGATCGCCCTGAATATCAGAAAGAACTATAATCCCGGCATATTTAGCGATGAGCACAGATGCCACCATGGCCTCCATCATGGGATCATCCGTGATCTCACAGGGGAAGGTAATGGTGGGGAAGCCCAGGGGCTTGAATTTGGCTGTGACCGCAGAACGTCTGGCCACGACATTATCCTCAAAGGCTGCCCGGAGAGTACGGGCTCCGGTGTCGATAACCACATCTTTGAGACCTGCGGCAAGCAGCTTTTCCGAAATTTCTACACAGTTATCAAGATTAGACCCCTTCACCCCGACAGGGGCCTTGGCCTCAAGACCAAGTTTTGCCATCTCATCGGCATTGTCAAGCGTGGCGCCATAGAGAAGAGGTATTCTGTCTCCACAGACCTTGCATGCAGCAGCAAGGTTTGCCGCTGAATCACTCATGAGAATAAGGGCGGCCCGAGCTGATCCATCCAGTACTTTCTGGACCAGAGCAGTAAAAGAGGCCTCATCATTTTTGGCATCTTTCACGGCAATGAGATCGGCACGCATAAGAACACCAACGCGCTCATACTCGAGCTTATTGAAGCGCTCTATCCGACCAGCGACATCAGCATCGCTCATTGCAGTGCTGACAAGCACTGCAATGCCAGTCTGGTTCTCAAATCGCTTCTCATGACGATACATACAGGTTTCACCGCCAGCGGCAAAACCTTGGGCACCACCAAACTTGATGGTGCGGATGGGAGGCGCGGAGGCTTCACCAATGGTGGCCTTGGCCTCATCAGAAACGTAAGGACATGCATCAATTTCCACCTGACCAGTTGCTACTTTCATAGCAAAGGCCAGGCAGGTTGGGATGCTACACTCACCGCAGTTTTTCTTGGGCAGCATCTTAAGGATCTGAATACCGGTTAAAGCCATGGTTATTCCTCCAGTTCTCTATACAATTGGATAAGTATGTTAATTCATGTAACAGGCTCTAACCCCGATAAAATATAGACAAGTCGGGACTTAGTACCGTACCCCCTTGAGGGGTGTAAGCAGCTTTAAGAAAAATCATGTGTCTGAAACCCACAGGAAAATTTCAAAAAATTACTAAACAGCCATCTCCATTTCAAGCGCAGGATGCCCCTTTTCCTTGAGGAATGCGAGGATCTCTTCTTCAGTAGTTCCCTGCTCTTCTGTGGCAATCATATCAAACAATTCAGGCATCCCGGCATCTGCACAAACAATTTTCAGTTTTTCAGCGATTTCGTCCTTAAGCATCTTTGGCAACCAGACAACACGTTTAATACCACCTTCTGCCTTAAAGAGTTTTTTCGATGTCATAAAGTGCTTGCTGACCCCCATAAATCCAGGTGTCTGCATACCACCACCAGCCATACCGGCCAGTGAGGTAAATTTCATACCGGAAGGTGTCATCCCCAGATAATCCCGGTTCACCACCATAATGCCGTTACATTGGGGCAGCATGGCGGCAATGGCCTCAAAACAACCACAGGCCGTCATGGGATTGTTCATCAGCGAATAACAACTGACCTCGGGAACCGCACCTCGAGAGGCCTGGTTAACAAAATCATTAATACCGACGAAGTATCCATTATCAGGGTCAGTACATTCACCCTTCTGGATAGGCTGGTTGGGACCGGTTGGATTGATCTGATACGAGGCCTTCCCGTCAAGCCAGTTATAGGCACCACACATGCCGATACGCTCCGGGGTGATAACACAGACATGACTTGGAGCAAATGACTGACAGAGGGTGCAGGAATAAAAGACATCTTCAGTCTCATCGGTCATGGCACCGAGACGGAGATCTCGTTCAGTGTATACAGAGGCCGCAAGATCTTGGACCTCTTTGACCTTCTCTTCCAAGGTAAAAATCTTCACCTGGATCTTATCGACGATAGCCCCAAACTCCTGATGAAGCTTTCCGTGAAGAACAACACCGATGTGCTTGAAAGAGAATCCTTTTTCCACAGCGGCCTTGCCAATCCTCACCCACATGATATTCCGCTGGCCCATATGCATGATGCCTTGAATATAGTTGATCAGATGATGGAACTGTCGCTCAAGGATAGGCTCGAAATCAGATTGCATTTCCCGTCCGGCTACCTCGACCAGGATCCCCAGGGGCAGATTCTGGCCTTGTTCGATATCAGAGATATCGGGTCCTTCAAGGGTGACCAGGCCATCTTCAATCTCATCCATCTCCTTGGAGATAAGGACCTCAACACCAGGGGTACGGCCGCCGCCACACTCCATAAAGAGATCGTCTTTACGGACACGTTCACCCTCAAAGGCAGGACCAAAGGACATGGGGATATCGATCTTGGTTACATTAACCTTGAGACCGCGGACCTCAATGGCCTTCTGCACAATCTCCTCATGGGGAACATTGGCAACGACATGCTCATAGGTACAGATACCGGTGGGCAAGATCTCCGGGATATCATAGTCAGAGATGGTGGGGAAACCCCAGTTGATAGCACCTGCAGCATTGGCATACCACTCGTCACTAACCTCACCAAAGGCCATGACAAAGGCAAAGGTACGATTTTTGTTGTAGAGTAAATTGCCTTTGTAGTCACCGGGTTTGATTCCACCAAAGGCGAGAGCGACACGACAGGCAAAGCCGATGGCAAAGACTGCGGTGGTGTATTCACGACCAAAAGGTACCAGACGGGTATTCCAACCCACCTGGACATTCTGTTTTACCAGCTGCTCGGGCATGCTCAGTCCGTTGGTCTTATCGTGCATAAAGATGTAGAGATTTTTCTCCTGCAATTCCAGGGCAATCTTGGCTGCCATTTCCGGATCAGCGGGTGTGCCTAAAATTGCGGCAAACCCGGGCGCAGTGCCGTCTACAAACTCTACACCTCGTTTACGGAAGATAACGTCATCTGCAGCACCAAGCCAGTAGCTGTCAGCAGTTGGGTCCTCTGTAGCCGTGTAAAGAGTAGGCTCGTTGAGATAGCGGATGGACTCATACATCTCTTCGGCAAAGAAGGTGGCCATACCTGCATCAAGCGCTGGTGCCAGGTACGGCAACCAGATATCTTCAGTTACCACTGCGGGCATGAGCTTTCGGCACTCCTGAAAAATATCTTCCATATCACCCAGTTTTTCAACCTTGGCACCCAGCATACTGTAGATAATGGGCAGAAAATAGGCGGTATTAGGAAAAGATACTTCCTTCTCTGGACCATATTTTTTCACGGCATCTTCGTAACTGCTTTCAGCCATATCTATAATTTTCTGCGCTCCTCGAATGGCAGCAGAACAAATTATTTTCGACATATCACAACTCCCTGTATTAAACCTTTGTTTGGTATGTTTCCATTCGGCTCAGGTAATCAGTCCATGAGACCAGAAATCAATGACTTAGTCATGGCAATGGCCTTGGGATGACGCATGATCATAATTTCGCCTCCCGCCATGAGCATACAACTGGCAGTAAGGGCCTCCATCATGATGCCGCGGATTTCCTGGTCTCCAATCATATCATCGCTGGGCAGTTTGGTCTCTTTAGCCTTCCATACCTCGCAACCAAGGTTACAAATAATGGGGACCTGGAGTTTGTCATCTTGCTGGGTCAGGGCTGCGATGCGGATACGCTCCATGACCGAGTAGGTATACTCGATGCCATAGCCAAGCGCGCCGATAGAAGGATCCATGAGCACGCTGTCTAAAGGTACACCGAGATTTTCCAAAAGGATATTCAACTGTTTGGCCAAGTTAACATCGATGGGGGATGCGGCAACGATGGGATGCTGGAAGGCCATGGCAGTAGCACCGATGGTTCGATAGTTGGAATCTTCCAGAGGAGCAAGACAGATCTTTTTGTCGCCAATCATGGAGGTAATCTCTCTTAAGGTCTCAGTATCTTTTTCTGAGTTACCACACCCCCAGATAATAATTGGGACATCAACGGCTGCAATAACCTCTGCGGCGACTTTGGCGGCCATGGCTGCAGGACGATTCATACCGTTAGGGTCAGTGGAACCAAGGGAAATGGCAACAGCCTCTGCCCCATAGATCTTTACACATTTCTGGGCCCAGGCAACAGGATTATCCAGGACATCACTGAAATGTTGGGTCAATGTCTGCGGCCATTCATCAGGTTTTACATCCGTAACCTCCATGGCAATAAGAGGCTTATGGGGGTGCTCTCCCTCAAAGAGCTGGAAGGGCATGGAAGAAGATCCACCTACGGTCCTGACCGTATCGCCATTCCCAAGTGTTACCGCACGAATTTTACCCGTGTATCTGCCCTGATAATTTTTGGGATCTACCTTGCTGCTACGCTCAGCAAGAGTGGTACTTTCTTTAGCAAGTTCAACAGCAGCAAAACCAGGAGCAGGTGCTACGGTCTGAGCAGCGGTGGCGGTTTTGGCCTCGGCCTCGGCTTTGACCTTGGCTTCTTCAGCAGCCTTGGCAGCTGCGTCGGCTTTCACCCTGGCTTCTTCTTCAGTCTTGGCTTTGGCCTCAGCGGCAGCCTTGGCCTCGGCATCACTCTTTGCCTTGGCAGCCGCCGCATCAGCGTCGGCCTTTGCCTTAGCCTCAGCTGCGGCCTTAGCCTCTGCTTCAGCTTTGACCTTGGCTGCTGCTGCAGCCTTCTCAGCACTATCATCAACAACAGGAGCAGGAGCAAGCGGGGCAGCAGGAGTTACTGCTGCAGCTGCTGGAGTTGGAGGAGCAGGCGCTGTCATCTCAGCTTCCCGTTTTAAAATCACCTGAGCCCCGGCAAAACTTGACAAGGCTTCGAACTGATCGTCACTCAATCCATACGCTTTCTTCAATGCGGCAAGACCCTGCTGTACCGCTTCAAGGGCCATGATCCGTTCTTTCTCATTCATTTCATGCTCTCCTGAATCATCCGCACCCTGAGGTACGTCAGTTGTTCTGCTGGTGGTCGTATCAATAGCTGATGGAGTCGAAGCTTGTGGAGCATCGCTCTTGGCCATCTCCATGAGTCGTTCTGCCTCAGCACGGGCCACAGCAATAATCTGCTCGGCTTCACTCTTGGCCTTTTCGAGCAGTTCATCTGTAACCCTCGCTTGCACGATGATGGCCTGTCGCGACTCTTCAGCAACAGCCGGTTCATCAGCTTCAGTGATCCCCGGCCTGGGAAGAAGCCCTGCTCTTTTGAGAATTTCAGGGACTGCACTTTCCCACTCAATAGCCATGCAATGAATACCGGAAACGCCCTTGATCTCTTTTACCTGTTTGATAATATCAACACAGATCTGGATTCCTTCTTTCTGTTTATCCTTGGCATCCTTCATTCGCCGAATAATATCATCGGGGACCTCCATGCCAGGGACAAAGTTTTTCATGTAGCGTGCCATCCCCAATGACTTAGGCGGTGTGACACCAGCTAGAATATAACACTTCTTATCAATACCAAGATCCCTGACCATTTCCATGAACTTGGCAAATTTCTCTACATTGTAGATAATCTGCGTCTGGACAAAATCAGCACCAGCTGTCACTTTTTTCCCGAGGCGTACCGCTCGATACTCAAAGGGATGAGCAAAGGGATTGGCCGCAGCTCCCAGGAAAAGCCTTGGCTCATTACTCTTGATCTCTTCTCCGCACTGGAAACGTTTGTCATCACGCATCCCCTTCATCATGCCGAGAAGCTGAATGGAGTCCATATCAAAGACCCCTTTTGATCCGGGATGATTACCAAACTTCTGGTGATCCCCAGTAAGACAGAGCAGGTTTTTCAACCCAAGTGCTGAGGCGCCCAGAATATCCGACTGCATACCGATCCGATTCCGATCACGGCAGGTCATCTGAATAACGGGTTCAACCCCTTCCTCTTTGGCAATCAAGCCAGCGGCAATGGAAGACATGCGCACAATGGCTGTCTGACAGTCAGTGATATTAACTGCATCCACATTTCCTTTCAACAGCCTCGCCTTTTCGCGAACTATCTCCGGATTACCGTTTTTAGGGGGGCCGAGTTCACCTGTTACGGCGAATGTCCCCTGTTTCAATAGTGTTTCTAGATTACTGCCCGACTTCATCGGTTGGACCCCTCCTGCCAAGAACAAACTTATTCAAGAATACTCTTCTCGTTTGATTACTTCTGTCCGCATCCCACCCCGGGAATCCCTTGCCCGGAACTAAGATCACGACGCATCTCCATATCGAAGAGAACGCGATCCTGTTTCTTGTTGATCCCAAGGGCTGCCCGCTTTCCATCAATGGCCTTAATCATCTTCCGGGCAAGTTTAATTGGATCTTCCTCACAATCCCAGCAGGCTCCGTATTCTTCTTTTATACCAGCAAGAAGAAAATCGCTCATCTGCTTGGAACCGCTTATCGGAAGATTCTGGAAGATGACATGCGCTCCGGAGGTGACAAAATATTGACCGATGGCCACCGCTTTTTCACTCATCCACAGAGGGGCGGTACCACAGGCCGGAAGTTGGGAAATATCATCACCAAGCCCACCCGCTTTGACCATTTCAGTGAGGGCAATGAGCAGGCGACTGTTATCAACACAGGAACCCACATGGAGAACCGGAGGCATACCAACGGTCTCACAGACCTCTGCGAGCCCGGCACCACAATACTCAGAGGCGGCCTCGGGCCGCATCAATCCTCTTCTCCCCAGGGCCTGGGCTGCACAACCAGTGGCGAGGACAAGAACGTTGTTTTTCAAGAGTTCGACGGCGATTTTGAAGTGAACATCATCGGAGTACTTATAATGCTCGCAACCAACCAGAGCGCCAAGACCTTTAATCCGACCATTGATAATATTGTCATTCAGCGGGCGATAACTCTGACGGAAACGACCGCCAAGCATATAATTGATGCTCTCATGACTGAATCCGACAACGACATCAACTTTATTGTTTTTAGGGATATAGTACTCGCCACGTTTTTTGAAATTGTTGATGGCATGGGTAAGAATTCGCTTGGCAGAGCCCAATGGATCTTCTTCCTCAAACTGCATATGGATGGCATCCGGCATCTTGGCCCGATAGTTGGTGGTGATAATATCGGTATGTTTCTCCTTCACCACCTGAGCTACTGACTGCATGACACACTGAACATCGACCACCATGGCCTCTACAGCGCCTGTGGCCAGAACCATTTCCTGCTGAATAAAGGATCCGGCAACCGGAATGCCACGGCGCATGAGGATCTCATTGCCAGTACAGCAGACACCTGCCAGATTGATGCCCTTGGCTCCAACTTTCTTGGCCAGAGCGAGCATCTCTTCATCTTCGGCAGCCAGACAGAGGGCTTCGGCGAGCAGTGGCTCATGCCCATGAACGGTCACATTCACCTTATCGGCTGAAAGCACACCCAGATCAACAATGGCACGCCGAGGAACGGGAGTACCAAACATGATGTCGGTGAGTTCCGTGGAGAGCATGGAAGCGCCCCAACCGTCGGCCAGGGAGCAGCGGGATGCCTGCTTCATGAGATTTTTATAGTCCTGATCCACACCCATATGGGTACGGTGCATGGTCTCCACAACCTCACGATCAATTCCTCTGGGCTCGACACCTTTTTCCTTCCAGATCTTCTGCTGTTTGGCAGGAGCACGCTTGAGCATGGCCAGTGTCCCCTTCTGCTGACCAAATTCCGCCAGGGCCTTTTCACCGAGCTCCAGAGCTATCTCGTTTTTATCCCTGCCTTCGATCTCCACCCCGAATATCTCTGCCATGGCGTGCAGCTTGGCCACATCCTTGATCCCATGCGGGGTATTGCCCTTGGCAGTCTCAATAAAGCCCATGACCATCTCACGGGCATGATCAGTATGTGCTGCCGTTCCAGCGGCAACAGTACGGGCAAAATTTCTGGCGACAACAGTGGCAGCCGTGGCACCACAAATACCGACCATGGATTCAACTCCATCGATGATCTGACAAGGGCCCATGTTACAGTTACGGCAGCAGGTTCCCCCTGAACCGAAAAGACAGGCTGAAACACCACGATCCTCGATACGATCGTAGGCGGTCCTTACCTGTTTGGCCAAATCCTGGTTGAGCAGGTCTTTGGCCGAAGCACCGGTGATTTCGTTACAGGATTCGCATCCACCTCTGCTGTTGCTCATAATTATCCTCCGGAACAATGATAAACGGTACGAAAACCCGTCTTATAAACTCTTGTATCTAGATATTAGCTCAGATTAGCTGCCATCTTGGCGGCCTGTACTGTATTTTTCATCAACATGGTAATGGTCATGGGACCTACACCACCAGGCACTGGGGTAATACAGGAAGCCTTCTCCTTTACCCCTTCAAAATCGACATCTCCAGCCAGAATAGCTTTACCGTTAGCAGCTTGACCAATACGGTTCACGCCAACATCAATAACAGCGGCACCATCTTTGACCATATCGGCAGTAATCATCTTGGGAACGCCTACGGCGGCTATGATAATATCTGCCCGGCGGCAGTGATCCGCCATATTCTTGGTCCTGGTGTGGCAGAGGGTGACGGTGGCATTGCCGCCATCACGCTTCTGCAGCATCAGGTTGGCAATGGGCTTACCAACGATATTGGACCTGCCGATGATCACAACCTCGGCACCGCTGGTCTCCACTCCGCTCCTGGTAAGGAGCTCGAGGATACCGTGAGGAGTACAGGGGAGAAAGCATCTTTCACCAAGTACCATCTTCCCCACATTTACCGGATGAAAACCATCCACATCCTTATCCGGATCAATGGCGTAAAGGACCTTGGCTTCATTGATATGCTTAGGAAGGGGTAATTGGACAAGGATTCCGTTAATTTTGGGATCGTTATTATATTTAGCAACTAAGGCCAGCAGATCTTCTTCGCTGGTCTCAACATCAAGGGTAACCTGCTCGGAATGGATACCTAAAGCATGGGCAGTCTTGTTTTTGGCTGCAACATAGGACTGCGATGCTGGATCCTCTCCAACAAGAATGGTGACAAGACCCGGTACTATATTATGTTTTTCTTTTAATTCAGCAACCTCAGCAGTCAACTCCTCACGAATTGCTTTAGCTACCTCAGTACCGCTTATAAGCTTTGCCGTCATTTATTTTTCCTCAAGTAAGTATGATGGCCGACAGTGTGATACAACGAAATCGGAACATCTTTTGGTTAGCTGTGGGACGAGCCGTTCACGAGAATCTCTTGATTTAAGATGTTACCAGAACAACCCTGACAGAATCTTCTTCAAACACCCCGAATTAGCAAGACTATCAGGGCCTGACCGCCTGTCAAATTAATAGGTTTTGCAAATTTTTTCAAGTCACAGATCAATATTTTTTAGTTTATTGTTAAAAAAAATAGATATAGAAGAGGAACATCAAACCTGAGACACCTCCTTCAGCTAACAGAACAGACTGATACAGCGATTTTTTTGCAAAAAAATGAGCAAAATACACCGATAAAAAAAAGAAAAATATTGCGAGAAACCTTATGGCGGCAAGGACGGGAAGTGGTGATTTCAACTAAAAGAAGAGAGTAAAAACGGAGAAGACAGCTTTGAAAAGATACTGGGAAAGGACATCAGAGAAGAGAACACTCTTTGCCACATCATTCGGCTACTGCCTCCATAGGAAAACAGTAGCCGAATGGTATTCTCACATGGCAACAAGAGGCAGATATTCAGGTTCCCAGCGCATCTTGCGCAGGAGCTCCCTCATCCTGGCCTCATCCCCTTCATGCTGAAAAGTGGAAAAGACACAGGGACGACTGACTCCGTTTTCCACAGCAGACAGAGCCACAGCCAGTGCCACCTTGGAACTCACTTCATTCAAGCTCTTAACAGGTGGTACGAGGCAGCCTTCTGCCATTTCTACCTTGGAAACAGACTCAGAAACAGCATGTGCTGCCGCTGTAAAGAATTGGGGCAATACTTCACGAGCACCGGAACCCAATACGCCAAGTCCGACCCCTGGAAAGACAAAAACATTATTACACTGACCGACATGATGGGTGACCCCATCATAGGTCACTGGCGCAAAGGGACTCCCGGTTGCCACCAGGGCCTTACCCTGTGTCCAGCGATAAATGTCTTCAGGCAGGGCCTCAGTCATGTCCGTAGGGTTAGAGAGGGGCATGATTACCGGCCGCTCGGTATTGGCGGCAACGGCCTCAACCACTTCCTGGGTAAAACAACCGCCTTGACCGGATGTTCCTATTAAAACCGTCACTCGAGCCCGTTTTACAGCTTCGAGCAAGGATAGATTTGCGGGATCCTGGAGCCAGGGAAAGACTTCCTTATCCTTGGCAAATTTCTTTTTGTATTGCTCGATATCCCGGTCACTGGTCACAACCCCTCGGGAGTCCAAGGTAAAAATTCTATCTCGAGCCTCTTCCTCGCTAAGCCCCGCCTCCATCAGAGCGACACCGATCTGTTCGGCAACACCAATGCCACCGGCACCGGCACCATGAACAAGAAAAACCTGATCTTTCAGCTTCTCCAATTTGATCCGCATGGCCGTGAGAATTGCAGCCAGGGTAATAGCGCCAGTTCCCTGGATGTCGTCATTAAAGGAGATGAGATCGTGAAGATAGGAATCACGAATAGCAAAGGCGTTCTGCTTGGAGAAATCCTCCCACTGGCAAAGGGCATTGGGGAAGACATTTCTAAAAGCACAGGCGAACCGTCGCAGGAACTCAAGATACTCAGCACCTGTTAAACGATGGTGACGCCAGCCCAGATAATCGTTATCTGCCAGCAAGGCTTCATTATTGGTTCCCACATCCAGAGAGATTGGCAGACAATGCCAGGGAGCGATCCCCGCCCCCTGGGTATACAGCATGAGCTTGCCAAGACAGATAGCAATCCCCCCTGCCCCCTGATCACCGATACCGAGTATACCTTGATTATCTGTAACCACAGCCACTCTGATATCCCTGTGAAGATAACGGCGTAGAATATCCTCGGCCTGGTCGATATTCCCTGGATAGAAATGAAGTCCGTTGGCCTGACGAAACATGGATGAATACTGCTGAACTGCAAGTCCCACAGTAGGGGTATAAATAATACCCATCAGGTTTTCAACATCACTCTTGATCAAGGCATGGGCAAGTGTTACGTTCCGATCAAAAAGGGAACGAATATAAATAAATTTTTCTATGGGTTTTTCTTTGCTATTCACCTTAATTCTTGAATTTTCAACCTGGTGTTCCAGGCTGCGAACAGCTGGCGGCAAAGAAGCCTCCAACCCCATTCGCTTCCTTTCTGAGAGAGTAAAGGCCGTGCCTTTATTCACAAAACTGATATTCCCTACCGTTGCCCCACTGGAATAGACCAAAATTTCCCTGGTATTTCCATATTCGTCGTACTTAAATCCGTATTGATTCTCTGACATTCCCTCTCCCCTGGCCTTTTCGCCTATGCATTGGGAAATTGACTTTTGCCCTGCTATCCTCCATAATGCGCCCCATGACACATTGGAAAAAAATAGTACAGGATTCCGTAACCACCCCCGAAGAGCTTGCCCTTCGGTTTAAGGTTGATTGTAGCGCATTAGAAGAGGTAATAGCAACCTTTCCCATGCGAATTAATTCTTATTACTTAGACCTCATCAAAACGGTGGGGGACCCTATCTGGCGACAGGCTGTTCCCAGCCCGAAAGAAATTCGTGATTCCGTGTGCATGGCCGATCCACTGGCAGAAGAAGACCTGAGTCCTGTTCCAAACCTGGTACACAAATATCCAGACAGGGTTCTTTTTCTTGTTACCAATGAATGTGCCATGTACTGTCGTTTTTGCACAAGAAAGAGAAAGGTTGGCACAGCCAGGATGCACATCAGCGAAGACACCATTCAGGCAGGCATTGACTATATTCGTACCAACAGCCAGGTTCGGGAAGTCCTGATTTCAGGAGGCGACCCCCTCCTCCTTTCAGACGAAAGACTGGATTCTCTCCTCAGCCGCCTCCATGCCGTTCCCACCCTGGAGGTAATCAGGATCGGCACCCGCATTCCCTGCACCCTGCCCATGCGGATTACCAAAGAGCTCACGGCCATACTCAAAAAATACCATCCTCTCTATATAAATACCCACTTCAATCATCCAAGCGAACTCACCCCTGAGGCAGCAATGGCCTGCACCCGTCTTGCTGATGCAGGAATCCCCCTGGGCTGCCAGACCGTTCTCCTGAAAGGGGTAAACGATGATCCCAAGATCCTGTCAGCCCTTTTTCTCGGACTCCTGCGCCTGCGCGTGAAGCCCTACTATCTCTTTCAGGCAGATTTGACCAAAGGAACCAATCATTTTCGCACCCACACAACAACAGGTATTGCCCTCATGCGAAAACTCATCGGTAACATCTCCGGTATGGCCATCCCTACATACGCCCTTGATGCCCCGGAAGGAAGAGGGAAAATCCCCCTTACTCCAGACTATATCGTAGACCAAGGAGTGGAACTGCGCTTTCGTAATTATCTGGGAAAGCTCTGTACTTATCCGGAAAACGGCGATCCTCTGTAATCCTTTTTTCTTTAGGAGAAACCCTCATTTTCTTGATCTTCACTATGAAAAAAAGATATACTTTACACATGCCTTCTATTTCAGCCCCCATCCATTCGTGAGCTTATGAATCAGGAACAAACCCTCGCCGCAGTACTCAATTCTGATGAACTCCCCACCCTGCCCACTGTTGCCTCCGAGATCATCACTCTCACTGCTCGCGAAGACACCACTCTCGTCGATATAGGTAATCTGGTGTCCAAAGATACGGCCCTGTCTGCAAAAATACTCAAGGTCTCCAATTCGGCATTTTACAGCTTCCCCCAGCAGATCAGCTCGATAAACCAGGCCGTTTCCATCCTCGGTATCAATGCAGTCAGGAGCCTGGTACTCTCCTTCTCCTTTCTCACCATGAAAGCGGGGAAAAAAAAGGGCCACTTTAATTTTGAAAATTTCTGGAAACATTCTCTTGCCAGAGCAGTAGCCTCAAAACTTATCCTCGAACGAGTCAAGGGGGCAAATACCGAAGAAATTTTTGTCTGCGGACTGCTACAGAACCTTGGAGAACTTATTCTTGCCCGAACCTTTGCCGAAGAATACGAAGAAGTGTTAAAAAAGATCAATGCTGGACAGTATGATGCCCTCAACGCCGAAGAAGAAGTATTTGGCACCATTCATTCTATCATTGGCTACGAGGTTGGCAAAAATTGGGGGTTCCCCGAAGTTCTTCTTTTGCCCATTCGTTATCATCACGACCCTGCTTCTTACAAGGGAGGGGACCCGAAAATAGAAGCCACCACAAAAGCGCTTTATCTCTCAGATCTCCTCATCGGCATCCTCTACTCCAACAAACCAGAAGAGTTTCACAAACGCTTCTCCCAGGAGGCAAAATCTCTTCTGGGTCTGAAGAATGCTGATGTGGAACATATCCTCAACGAGGTACACACTCAAGTCGACCAGGCAGGTGAATACTTTGGCCTGCGAATAAAAAACACCAAATCTATCCAAGAAATCCTCCAGGAGGCCAACGTCCGTCTCAGCTTAATGAATCTCGACTTTGACCAGATGAATCAAGAACTCATCAAGGCAACGATCAAACTGGAAAATCTCACCAAAGAACTGGAGGCAAAAAACAAGATCCTGGCCAACCTGGCCAACATGGACGGTCTCACCGAGATTTACAATCATCGCTATTTTCAAAACACCCTCGAAAACGAAATAGATCGTGCCATACGTAACTCAGCACAACTCTCTCTCCTTCTCATAGATATTGATCACTTTAAAAAATTCAACGACACCTACGGCCATCTGGTTGGAGATTTCGTTCTTAAGGAATTCAGCAAACTCCTCAAAGAAAATATTCGTAAATATGACACCCTTGCCAGATACGGAGGAGAGGAATTCACGGTTATCCTTCCAGACACCAATGCCGAAGAAGCATTAGCCGTTGCAGAAAAACTCAGGGAGACTGTAGAAAATACAATTTTCAAAGACAACCGAGAAGAATACCACATCACTGCCAGTTTTGGTGTCGCCTCAGTACGCCCTGCGACCATTGACCATTTCCACAAAAGCGATCTTATTAGTCAGGCAGACGAGGCCCTCTATGAAGCCAAAGAGGGGGGGAGAAATCAAGCGGTCATCTATACTGCCAAGAAGAAATGGTTTAAATTCTGATACAATCGTTCAGTGTATTCTGTTTTTCTACTGAGATATTGACCTTATTCTGTTATAATAGAAGCTCTAAAGGATGCCTCTATAGCCAATCATCACATCCGGCTATGATCTATTTTTCCTCTTATTCTATGGATGTGATCGTTTTTTCATAACCAACAAAGGCGCTATGACAGAGATTACCTTCAACTACTGTTTTGATTTTCCCGACAACAGTAAAAAACGTTTTCTAATCCAGTTAGATCCTGTCAGCCTTGAGTATCGGTCCTCCGGAAACATGCCCCCGGACTGGGCATTGCTGGGCGTCGCCCGCTGTCAATGCTGCAAACTTGACCTTTCCCAGCACACCTACTGCCCCATTGCAGCCAATATTGCTGAACTGGTTATTGCCTTCAAAGACACCGCATCCCATAGTTCCTGCCTTGTTTCCTGTATCTCTGCTGCCAGGACCTGCAGTAAAGACACCACTGTCCAGGAAGGACTGGCCTCGATCATGGGAATTATCATGGCCACCTCAGGCTGTCCCAGTATGTCTATCCTTAAACCCATGGCCTGTTTTCACCTCCCTTTTGCCACCGTTGAAGAGTCCATGTTCCGCTCAGTATCCGCTTACCTCCTCCGTCAATACTTCTCCCACAAAAGTGGCGAAAATTGTGACTTTTTCATGCACCGTATCCAGGATCATTATGACGAAGTTCAACAGGTAAATGAAGGAATTCTGAAACGAATCAACATGACCTCGGAAATGGATGCCGACAAAAACGCCATCATCACTCTCAACTCCCTGGCCCAAATTCTGGTCATGGAGGTTGATGAAGATCTGGATTCATTCAAACGCCTTTTTTCATAACCCATTCAACACGTCATTACCGCAAGCCCCCTCACCACCCGCAAAGGCGAATTCAATATCGGTTCGCAAATATATCCCGCTTCAGCACCTGACAATCATTCCCTCCCATAAAAAAAATAATATTACTTGCAAAAGATCATCAAAAAGCCATATCATTCCAACAGTGTGAAGATATTATTGATGAGGAAAGATACAAACACTATCCGGTTCCTACCCTCCTCCTGAAAGTTAGAAAGCATTGACTTATTTCCAAACGATTATTCCCATGGAGAACATGATGCTTCAAGTAATGAAAAACATCTCAACGGGATTATGTGTATCTCTTGTTACCATTACTGCCCCCCCGAGTTATCTCTGGGCTGCAGATGAAGAGATGCTAGACCTTGAGCTCTCTCAGTTAATGCAAATCCAAATCACCTCAGCCGGCCGTAAAGAGCAAAACCTTGCCGATGTGGCCGCTGCCGTCTATGTGATCAATCAGGAGGCCATTCATAACTCTGGAGCCACATCAATTCCCGAGGCCTTACGGATGGTCCCCGGCCTGCAGGTTTTACGAATGAGTTCCAATAAATGGGCTATCACCTCCCGAGGATTCAACGGCGTTTTCTCAAATAAATTGCTGGTCCAGATCGACGGTCGCAGTGTATATACCCCCTCGTATTCAGGGGTTTACTGGGATGTGCAAAATGTCGTTCTGGAAGATGTTGATCGAATCGAAGTAATCCGCGGACCAGGTGCAACCCTCTGGGGAGCCAATGCCGTCAACGGGATCATCAATATCATCACCAAACAATCTTCAGATACCCAGGGAGGGCTGATCAGCGTAGCCGCTGGAAACCATGAAGATGGAATCGCCTCATTCCGTTACGGCGCCCAGTTAACTGAAGACACCTATGGTCGTCTGTATGTTCATCGCCATGACCAAGATTCCTACCAGCACCAGGCAGACGAAACCGATGCCCATGATGACTCACAGTTGTCCAGTGGCGGTTTTCGCCTGGATGGTGATTTCGGTTTGCAGAACAATTGGACAGTGCAGGGTGACCTCTATCACGGAGATGCCAGTCAACTCATTTTTCCTTACTGGACTGCTAACTCACCAATGCCCTCAACCGTTGACGATCAGACAGAGAGTGACGGATATAACCTGCTGAGTCGCTGGCAGCATAAGATATCAGAAACGAACACCTGGACCCTGCAGGCCTATTTTGACGCAACCGAGCGAGACGAAGTATATCTCGGCCAGACACATCATACCTTCGACCTCGACTTCCAACATCGTTTGCAATGGGCAAATCTACACGATCTGGTTTGGGGTCTGGGGTATCGGAATATTTCAGAGGAATTCGCCAATAGCTACATGGTATCAATCAACCCCGCTGAAAAGACGAGCGAACTTTTCAGCGGCTTTATTCAGGATGAAATCAGTTTGATCGAGAATACGCTCAAGGTAACCCTGGGTACAAAACTGGAACACAATGACTACACCGGGTTTGAAGTCCAGCCCAGCGCCCGTCTCCTTTGGAAAGCAACCCCAAACAATACGATCTGGACCTCGGTTTCCAGAGCGGTACGTACGCCATCACGAGTAGAAGATTCCGGTAAAATTGTCCTTGAGCCCCTTCCCATACCTCCTTTTCCGAAAATCAGTGTCTATGGCAATCCAGAACTGGAAGCAGAAACAGTCATAGCCTATGAGGCCGGCTATCGGTATTCACCAAGCAGTGTTTTTTCCACTGACTTATCATTCTTCTACAACGATTACAATGACCTGGCTGACTACAGGCGTATAGACATGACAAGCATCATGTTCACAAACGGAATTGAAGGACACAGTTACGGCCTGGAAATCAGCAACCAATGGCGACCGTTGTCCTGGCTGACGGCCGAATTGAATTACAGTTATATTGAGTTAAAAATGACATCACTGGATATGAGTAACCAGGTTTTTTCCATCAGCGAGCTTGTATCCGAAGAATCAAGTCCGAAGCATCAGCTCTCCTTGCGCTCGTCCATCGACCTCAGTGAAACGGTCCATTTCAATATTTTGGGACGCTACGTCGACCAAATTCAAACTTCGGGCCAGGCTGCCTACTCCTCCGGAATTATCGTTGACGACTATGTCGCACTGGATGTCAATATAATCTGGCAGCCAACCAAAAACCTTGAATTGATGCTGGTGGGTCAAAATCTGCTGGACTCCAATCACCTCGAATTTGTTCATGAATATTTCATTGAGGCGACTGAGGTTGACCGAAGTGTGTATGCCAAACTGACCTGGACATTTTAAAGGAAAAGAATTGGAGTGAGACATTTTTTTCTAACCATTGCTTTGGCATTTGTGCTCAGTCTGGCCCCTCCCTGTGGCCATACAGCAGAGATCCCCTCCGAGTCTCAACTCAAAGCAGCATACCTCTATAATTTTGCCAAGTTCATCTCCTGGCCGGAAGATACCTTTGCCAACGAACAGGATCCGTTGGTTATCGGAGTTCTCGGCAACAATCCCTTTAGCAAAGAATTGGCTCCACTGACTGAGAGAACAGTTCGCGGCCGGCCGATTAAGATCATGCAGTTCAAGAAGGTAGAGGACATTCAAGCCTGCCATCTTCTCTACATCAACCCGGCAATAAGACAGCTGGAAGCCGTTCTCAAAACCCTTCACGGCAAGCCAATAGTAACAGTTGGTGACAATAAAAATTTTGCCCACCACAACGGGATGATCCAGTTTGTGACACGAAGAGAACGCTTACGGTTTATCGTTAATCTCGATGTAGCAAAATCTAACAGGATCAAGATCAATTCTCAACTGCTGTCTCTGGCCTTTGAAGTATTGGAGACTGAAAAATGAATCCGCTTTTCCGAAAATTACCTATCAAACAGAAGCTTAATCTTATCATTCTAGGTGTCTGTTCTTTTGTCTTAGTACTTACGTTTATCATAACTTTTCTAAGTCAATGGTATTTATACAAGCAAAATGCAATTGAAGAACTCCAGACGTTGGCCAAAGTTGTCAGTGAAAACAGTACCGCCGGCCTGGTTTTTCAAGACATGGACACGCTGAAAAATAATCTCATAGCCCTGAGCAAGAAAAAAACAATTGTTAGTTCCCGTATCATACAGCCTGACGGTTTAATTCTTGCCAGCCATACCCAAGACCTGAACACATCCAAAGCCCATCAACATTCCATAGATGACCCTGAATTGATCAGACAAGGCTACATCTTTCACGATAATCATCTCGAGATATACCAACCGATTCTTTTGGACGGAGAGAAAATTGGGACTCTCTATCTGCAAGCCAGTATGAGCCACCTCTATAAGAATATGATCCAAGTCGGTCTGTACCTCCTGGTCATTCTGTTTTGTGGTTTGCTGATTGCCAGTCTCCTGGCAAATCGCCTCCAATCTATTATTACTCTTCCAGTAATCGAATTGGCCAACACAATCAAACAGGTTTCAGACAAAAAAAACTACGGATTGCGGGCCCAAAAAAGCAGTGAAGATGAGCTTGGCCTGTTAGCCGTTGGCTTTAACGACATGCTCAGCCAGATCCAGAAACGAGACGACCATCTTGAAGAACAGGTGCGAGAACGCACCCTTGAATTGCAGGAAGCCATGGATGATGCAATCGTCCTTGCCAATAAAGCACAAACCGCAAGCCAGGCCAAATCACAGTTTCTTGCCAACATGAGCCATGAAATTCGCACCCCTATGAACGGGATTCTGGGGATGGCAGAAATTGCCCTTGACCGGGAACTTGACCAGGATTTGCGAAGCTCCATCGAAACAATAATGACCTCCGGCGAATCACTGTTGACCATTATCAACGACATTCTCGATTTTTCTAAAATCGAAGCAGGTAAACTGGAACTGGAGACAATCAATTTCCATCTGCCCTCACTCGTTGAAGATGTCTCGCAAATGCTCGCCCAGAATGCCCATGCCAAGGGCTTGGAGGTCATCGTTGATATACCTGCCAATATTCCTCCCTATACCAATGCTGATCCCAGTCGTATCAGACAGATTCTTACCAACCTGATAGGAAATGCTATCAAGTTTACCGATAAAGGTGAAGTTATAGTACAGCTCTGCGTCGTGACCGAAACTGAAGATGATGCAACTATTCGCTTTTCTGTGCGTGATACAGGAATCGGTATCAGTAGGAAAGAACGTCAAAAGTTGTTTCAGCCATTTTCCCAAGCAGATGAGTCAACCACCCGCAAATATGGCGGCACCGGTCTTGGTCTGGCCATTTCACGACAACTGGCAGAGATGATGGGAGGGAAGATCAGTTGCACCAGTCACCTGGAAACAGGCTCTGAATTCTGTTTCGAGGTGACCTTAAAGAAGGCATTGGGAACCCAGCTTATCAGCAGGGCCCAAGTCAATGAACTGAAAGGCCTGAAAACCCTTATCGTAGACGACAATGCCACCAACCGGAAATTACTGGCCCATCAGATGAACAGTTGGGGGGGCGAACAAGAAAATGTAAAAAGTGGCCTTGAAGGGCTGACCAAGCTTCATCAGGCCGCCGAGAGCGAAAAACCTTTTGATATGGTTATTCTCGATATGAATATGCCGCATATCGACGGCCTGGAAGTTGCTCGACTGATCAAAAAGGATCCTGCTATCAACAAAACCAAGATAATCATGCTCACCTCGGTTGGTATTCGTGGTGACGCACGTCTGGCCCAAGAGGCTGGGGTCAAGATCTACCTGACCAAACCGATTCGCCAAAGCGATCTCTACAACAGTCTGGTTGCCTTAATGAAAGGAGATCAGATGACCGATGATCAACTCATCACCCAATACAACTTTAAAAAAGCAGTAACTCGATTTAATGCACATGTCTTAGTCGCAGAAGACAATATCGTTAATCAGCAGGTTGCCCAGGGCGTGCTGACCAAGTTAGGCTGCAAAGTAGATCTGACCATGAATGGTCAGGAGGCAGTGGAATCTTTCAAAAATAGCCGTTACGATATTATTTTCATGGATTGTCAAATGCCGCTCATGGATGGCTACGAAGCGACTGCTGCAATTAGACGTATGGAGGATCTGGAAACCAATGCTACCCGAATTCCTGTGATTGCCCTGACTGCCAATGCCCTTACCGGTGATCGTGAAAAATGCCTGGCCGCTGAAATGGATGATTATATCAGTAAACCGTTCGGACAAATGCAGGTCGAGACAATACTCAAACGCTGGCTACCGGAAAAGATGCGGGAGGCTCAAGAAACACCAGCTAACAAGGTGGAGACAACAGCACAAGAGAATGAACCGGAACAAGAGGTAATCTGCCGAAAACAACTGGAAAGCATTCGCGCCCTGCAGAGTGATGGTGCACCGGATATTCTCACCCGCATCATCACTCTCTACCTCGAAGACACACCAGAACAAATGGATAAATTATATCAAGCCCTACGGAGCAATGATGCCACAGAAGTTCGCTCAATTGCTCACAGCTTGAAGTCAAGTTGCGCCAATCTAGGGGCCTTGACCTTATCTACTCTGTTCAAAAAACTGGAGAACAAAGGTCATACCAATTCCCTGCAGGGAGCGACAGAACTCTTTGCCAAAGCTCAAAACGAATATCAAAAAACTATTGCACCACTCCGTGCAGAAATGGTGCAATCATGATTAAAACAGCATCACAGCTTAATCCATTAATCCAAATAGTTGACGATGACTTCGCCACCCGCCTTTTAATGCGGGCCAGTCTTGAGAAAGAAGGATTCAGAGTTGCAGAGGCAGAAAATGGCCTGATCGCAGTTGCTGAATTTGAAGAATTGCATCCAGATGCAATCCTCCTTGATGTCATGATGCCCAAACTCGATGGTTTTGATACCTGTCGGGCGATCCGTAAGCACTCACGCGGAATTAATACCCCGATTCTTATGGTAACAGGCCTGGAAGACCTCGATTCCATCCACCGTGCATTTGATTCGGGTGCAACTGATTTCATTACGAAACCGATTAACTGGCCGGTACTGAATTACCGGGTCAAATACATGCTGCGTGCCAGTGAAGCTTTTAATGATGTAGTCGACAAACAAAAACAAATCCAGGAATTGGCCTTTTTTGATCATCTAACCGGCCTCGCCAATCGAACGATGTTTAAAGATTCCCTGGAACATGTTCTGACCGAAAGCACTGCCGAAGAAACTCAACTGGCAGTCCTCTTTATGGATTTGGATCGTTTCAAAACAATCAACGATACCCTTGGCCACCATATCGGCGATATTCTACTGAAAAATGTCGCTGAAAGAATCAACACCTGTATTCGTGAATCCGACACCTTCAGTCGTCTCAAAAAGAATGAATCAAAGAGTTACGTTTCACGCCTGGGAGGAGACGAGTTTACCATCATGCTTCCTAAACTGAGGAATCCTGAAGATGCCAGTAAGGTCGCCCAACGTATCAACACATCCCTGGCCCAAGCTTTCACAATTGAGACCCACGAAATCTTTATTTCTGCCAGTATAGGCATCTCAATTTTTCCTCTGGACGGAACCAATGCGGAAATTCTTATGAAGCACGCTGACCTTGCCATGTATCATGCCAAGGAAAAAGGAAAAAACGGTTTTCAGTTCTACAAAAAGTCCCTTAATATCAAAGCGAGAGAGCGCCTCAGCTTTGAAAACGCTATCCGCAAGGCAGTGGCCAATGATGAATTTTCACTCTGGTATCAGCCACAAGTCAATTTGCAAGATGGTCGAATCAATGGCGCAGAAAGCCTGACACGCTGGAACCACCCCACCCTGGGACAGGTTTCGCCATCTGACTTTATCCCATCTATCGAGGAACTTGGTCTGATTCTCCCCTTTACCGACTGGGTCATTCGCCAGGCGGCTAAACAACAGTGTTACTGGCAAAAGAATGGGATCCGACCGCTGCGGCTGGCAGTCAACATTTCCAGCAAACACTTTGTACAGCAGCATCTTCCAGACAAATTCAGACGTGCCATTGATGACAGTACCCTGAAGCCCTATTCGTTTGAAGTTGAGATTACTGAAAGTGTCATGGCTGAACAAAGCGGGGAAACGCTAGAGATTTTACAGCACCTCAAAGGATTGGGAATGACCATTTCCGTAGATGATTTCGGCACCGGCTATTCCTCCTTGATGTACCTGAAGACCTTCCCCATTAATTCGATCAAAATCGACCGGTTTTTTGTCAAGGACATCATGACCAGTCCCCAGGATGCAGCCATTGTCCAAGCTATTATTGCCATGGCTCAGAGCCTGGAAATGACAGTGATCGCTGAAGGGATTGAAACGAGTGATCAGTTCAGAATGTTGCGTGATATGGGATGCGACATGGGTCAAGGCTATCTTTTCAGTCCAGCGATTCCAGCAGAAGACTTTACGAAACTGGTACTCGAGAATACCTCCTTTAATGATCTTTTATAGACTCATTTCTGTCTCTATTCATCAAAAAAAGCACTCTGGTCTTTCCCGGATATAAAGCCTCGCCACAGGCAACTGCCAGCTCATATCGCCCCCATGTCTCCACCTTTTTACTGAGGGGACAATACCAGATCACATCATACTTTCAGGATCCACGTCCACAGCAATCCTGGTATCTCCCCTGGCAAGACTGGACTGATTCTCCAAAACCTGTCTACACGCCGCATGGAGTTGCGAGGATAACCTCCCTTTGAGCAGGACCTGCCAGCGATAACGATCACGAATCCGGTCGATGGGGGCTGGTGCCGGACCCAGCACTTCTATCCCCTTCCCCTGCCAGGAGCGGCAAAGCTCTGCTATCAGTCCGGCTACCCTCTGCACCTCAGCCTCCCTGGAACCGGAAATCTTTAAATTTACCAAACGCAGGAAGGGAGGAAAGAGGGGGTTTTTTCTGATCCCCATCTCCTTTTCATAGAGCTGCTCATAGTCATGAGCCTGGGCCAGTTGAATAGCATAATGCTCCGGTCGCAGGGTCTGGATGATGACCCTGCCTGGTGTCTCGCCTCTGCCGGCCCGGCCCGTGACCTGCGACAAGAGTTGATAGGTGCGTTCGGCAGCACGATAGTCCGGCATACTCAGTCCACCATCTGCCCAAACCACACCGACAAGGGTCACGTGCGGAAAATCGTGACCTTTGGCTATCATCTGGGTACCGATGAGGATATCAATCTCTCGCTGATGCATTTTTTTGAGCAGGGAAATAAAGCTTCGCCTGTCCGTAACCGTGTCCGAGTCAATGCGAGCCACACGCGCCTCGGGAAAAAGCTCTGTTATCTCCTGTTCAATTCGTTCAGTACCAAATCCCACTGGAATGAGTTGGTTAGAACTGCAGGATCCACAGATAATATTCTGTTTCAAGGCATAACCACAATAATGGCAAACCAGCCTTGCTTCCTTTTTGTGATAGGTCAAAGAGACATGACAATGGAGACAACGAACCGGTTCCCCACAGTCCCGACAGAGATAGATGGAAGAAAAGCCACGACGATTGAGGAGCAGAATAGATTGTTGACGCTCTTGGAGATTGAGAGCTAATTCCTGCTCTAACTTTTGGCCTATGGCCTGGTTTTTCTTCTTTTCTGATTTTATCCGTAAATCAACAATAGAGACCTGGGGGAGTGGTCTATTCTCCACCCTCTTTTTCATGGTAAGCAAGGTAAATTTTCCACTCTTTGCCTTGGCATAGCTGCTAATGGCCGGAGTGCCAGACCCCAGAAGAACCACAGCTTCATTATAACGGCCACGAAGAATGGCCAGATCTCGACCATGATATCGCAAGCCATCCTCCTGCTTATAGCCAGCGTCATGTTCTTCATCAACCACAATCAATCCTGGATCAGAGAGGGGGGCAAAGACTGCAGACCTGGCACCAATGACCACCTTAGCCTCCCCTTTGGCTGCCAGACTCCACTGATCAAAGCGTTGTCCAGGCGTGAGCCCGGAATGAAGGAGGACCACCTGGTCACCAAAACGTGAAACAAAGTGGGCCTCAAGTTGGGTGGCAAGGGCAATTTCAGGAACCAGGATCAGGACATCACGTCCCATCTCCAAGGTTAATTCAGCAGCCCGCAGATAGACCTCTGTCTTTCCGCAGCCAGTCACGCCATGGAGCAGAAAAGGAGAAAAGGACTGCTCTCTTAAGGCAGGCAGAATCTGACCAAGGACCTGTTCCTGTTCTTCACTGAGCCTTGCCGGCTTTTCAAAGAAAGGAAGGGGTTCCCCAAAAGGATTTCTATAAACACGACGCTCCGTAGAACAGACAAGGCCCCTTCGCTCAAGCTCACGCAACGACTTGGAAGCCCCGCCATAGAGACGTCGCAGGTCTCGAGCAGCCACAACCTCTTGCCCCTGCTCACGGGCAAGAGTGGAGAGATAAAAGAGGGTACGCAACAGAGGAATGGTCAGCTCCTCATACCCCTCTTGTTTCGCTGCGGCGATCAAGGCCTTTCTCCCCTCTTTGCCATCAATGGACTCGGGTAGTTCCAATGCTGTCTGCATGATATAACAAGGTTCGAGCTTCTCACCTATTTTCGATTCATCAAGATTGTCCTGATAACAGATCAATCCCTCTTTTTTGAAATCGGTAAGAAGTTTGCGCCATTGTTTATCTGCAGACAATTTTCCACTCAGGGCCGGGCTCAGTTCTCCTTTTTCCAGAAACCCCGCAAACCATTCCGGCTCAGCAATATCAGACAGTGGCCAGGCAAGCAGTTTTTCTCTCCCCTCAGGACTTAACTGAATAATTTTCCGATTCCGGGAAGTCAGGCCACCCGGCAATGCGGTCCTGATAACCTCACCAATGGGATAATGATAATAGTCGGCTATCCAGCGAAAAAAAGAGACAAGATTTTCTGGAAACAGGGCTTCCCTGTCGAGAAATTGAAGAATCGGGAATATCCGGTAATTGACATCTTCTTCAGGAAGGAACCCCAGTACATATCCAGTTACCCTTTGTCTGCCTAAAGGAACTAGAACCCTTCTCCCCACAGGATCACCACTTTTTTCCGGCTCAAACGAGTAGGCAAGGGTCTGAAACAACGGGGCGGCAACAGCCACTTCGATTCTGGTCATACGTCTGCCGCCAGCTCCCTGACAGGGGGCGTAAAAGCCGATCTCAGGTTTCCATATCGCCAACCATGAGCAAGAATGACCTTGATATTAGACAGGGACCTGCTACCAAACCCTGCTGCAGGATTGACCGGTTTGAGAACCTTCATAGATTATGCTCCTCTTTTTTGGTCAGGATCAACCCAAGCGCCCCAGGAAGGAAAACACAGGGAACATGCTGCTCGTCTCCATTACACTTTTCACAGAGAAGATCAACCGCCCCAATAAACAATGTGAAAACAGGAGGGAACCCCTTAGACCTCTGTGTTTTCCTCAGCGCACAACTTCTTGCAGGAGGCCTTTTATCTTTTTTCAATGACAGATAGTAACTATTCAAGTATTCAGGGTATGAAATTCAAGGGCCAACACAATAGCACGATAATTCATCGAAATAGAGCAGAACAAGATCATAGGGGGGACTTATTCTACCTTCCGGTAACTGACTCCTGAATAGATGAACAGGCACAACAGCTATGTTTTTCTAGAAAACAACCCCTGGCAAACATACCATACTTAGCATCTAAAACCACCCTCTTCCATGGAACTTCACTACCCGACAGAGCTCCCCATTGTTTCCTATCGAGAATCATTTCTCGAACTCTTTAAGGAACATCAGATCATTATTATTTCCGGGGAAACCGGCTCAGGCAAGACGACTCAGCTTCCCAAATTCTGTCTCGAATCCTCTCCTGATTCCACGTTGCTCATCGGTTGCACCCAGCCAAGACGGGTGGCAGCGACTTCGGTGGCCTCCCGTGTCTCCGAAGAGCTGAAACAACATGCCGATCTTGTTGGTTACAAAATCCGATTTCAAGACAAAACAAGCAAGACCACCAGAATAAAATTCATGACCGACGGCGTCCTCCTCGCCGAAACCCGGCAGGATCCGCTCCTCCGCCGCTATGGGGTGATTATCATAGATGAGGCCCATGAAAGAAGCCTCAATATCGATTTCCTCCTCGGCTACCTCAAGAAACTTCTGCCCAGGCGGCCTGACCTCAAAGTAATCATCACCTCTGCTACCATTGACACGAAAATATTTTCTCGTCACTTTAACAACGCCCCAATCCTCAATGTGGAAGGGCGCAGTTTCCCGGTGGAGATACGGTACCAGCCCCCCACCGAATCAGAGGAAAAAGACGATTTTTCCTATGTGGAACATTGCGTAGAAACCATCGTCCAGTTGCATCTGAGAGAACCGTCCCGCGATACGCTTGTCTTTCTCCCCACAGAAAAAGACATCAGAGAATGCTGCACCCTTCTCGAACAGAGAATTCCATCAAGCCTCATTCTCCCTATGTTCGGCAGACTGCCTGCTGCTGACCAGCAGAAGATCTTTCGACCCTCTAAATTAACCAAGATCGTTATCGCAACCAACGTGGCAGAGACCTCCATCACGGTTCCTGGTATTCGCTATGTCATTGATACCGGTCTCGCCAGAATTTCTCAATATAACGTCCGGGCCAGAACCACCAGCCTGCCGATTACCAGGGTTTCACAGGCCAGCGCTGATCAACGCAAAGGCCGCTGCGGACGCATTGGTCCAGGAATCTGTATCAGACTCTATTCAGAAGAAGATTATCTTGGACGAGAGCAGTATACCCTGCCGGAGATCAAACGTTCCAACCTGGCCGAAGTCATCCTGCAGATGATCGCCATGGACCTGGGCTCCCCCTTGGACTTTCCCTTTCTTGAACCGCCCCATTCCGGTGCCATTCGTGATGGCTACGCCCTGCTCAAGGAGTTGTCCGCACTTGACAGTCAAAACAGACTGAGCGAAATCGGGGAACTCATGGCCAGACTCCCCATTGATCCACCAATTTCCCGCATCCTCATCGCTGCCCGGGAAAACAACTGTCTCAGAGAGATCAAAATCATAGCCCCTGCCCTGGCCATCCAGGATCCAAGAGTTCGCCCTGCAGAGCACGAATCCGAGGCCGACAGTGCCCACAAAAAATTTGCCCACCCCCAGTCCGATTTCCTCACCCTCCTCAATATCTGGAATCTTTTCCACGAGGTCCAGGACAAGGTTCGTTCCTGGAATCGATTAAAAAAATTCTGTTTAAGCCACTACCTTTCTTTTCAACGGATGCGGGAATGGATTGATCTTCACGACCAACTGGCCTCCCTTCTCGACCGGGAGAAGGGTTTCACAGAGAATACAGTGCCTGCTTCTTACCAGGCTATACACAAAAGTCTGTGCACCGGTTTCCTGCGCAACATCGGACTCAAGAAAGAGAAAAAACTTTACCAGGGAGCCGGTAACAAAGAGCTGATGGTTTTTCCCGGTTCCAACCAATTTCACAGTTCCGGCAACTGGATCATCGCGGCATCTTTTCTGGAGACCAACCGTCTCTACGCCCTCACTGTCGCCAACATAGACCCCGAATGGCTGATTGAAACGGGTGACCACCTCTGTCGCCGATCCTGGTCCAATCCCCGCTGGCAAAAAAAGAATGGCCAAGTGGTCGCCGATGAGAAAATCAGCCTCTTTGGCCTTATCCTCTCTGCTGACAGACAGGTCAACTTTGGCAGAACATCACCGAAAAACCGGGAAGCAGCAAGGGAGATCTTTATTCAACACGGACTCCTACAACACGAGATCCATGACAACTATCCCTTCTTGAAAAAAAATCGTGATCTCCTCGAAAAATGGCAGGACACAGAAGAACGTCTCAGAAAACGAGACCTGTTGGTGGACGACACCACCCTCCACCAGTTTTACGAACAGCGACTGCCCTTCGAGGTCTATGATCGTTTCAGTCTGAACCGATTTCTGGGAAAAAAAACCAACCACTCTTTTCTGGAAATGAAAGAGACAGACATCCTGAGCCGCAAACCTGAAGAGCAGGAACTGCAGCATTTTCCCAGACACCTCACTGTGGGCTCGCGCAGATTCAGCCTCCAATACCATCTCTCACCAGGTGATGATGATGACGGGGTCACCGTACGTATTCCCCTGGATATAGCCGACTCAGTCTCGGAAACGTGTTTTGAATGGCTGGTCCCCGGTCTTCTCCGGGAAAAAGTGCTCTTTTTACTCAAGGGCCTGCCAAAACGGATTCGCAAACACCTTATCCCTCTGAGCAGCACTGTGGATCTCCTCCTGGATGACTGCACCCATTATCAGGGATCTCTCTTTCATGGTCTGGAAAAGGGAATCTTTAAGGCATTCCGTATCAAGGTGGGACGAGCAGACTGGCCCAGGGAACTGCCACCTCATCTCTGCATGCGATTTCTCCTCTACGATCAAAACGGCAGAACCATTGCCGCAGGAAGAGAGTTGCACAAACTGCTCCAGGACGCAGATCAGTCACCTACGCTGCAAATGATGCCAAATCATGCAACCTCACAACGACTCTCCCGCTGGCAGGGAAAGCTCTTCAAAACCTGGGACTTTGAAGGACTTGAGAGGCGGATTCCGCTCTTCACTGCCGATAAAGAGGTGGCAGGATCGCTCTACCCTGCCCTCCATGAGGAAAGAGATCGCGGCGGAGTCACCCTTTCCTTTGAGACTGACCCCAAAAAGGCCAGGGAACTCAACGTCAGAGGCTCACTCTTTCTCTATCAGCTCCACTTCGCCGAGCCTTTCAAAAACCTAAAGAAATATTGCCACACCAGTCTCTCAGGCCCTTCCTCTCTCTGGCTCACCAGCATAATCGGCAACAGAAAAGAGGCAGTCGACACCTTGATCCACTTCATCATGAAAACACTCTTTGCCACAGATCTGGAGCAAATCCCGGAAAAAAAGATCTTTGAGGAGAGGATTACCAAGGTGCAGCAATGCGGTCTCTACCAGAAAGGCCAGGAGATCTGCGACACGGTTCTTCTCCTCCTCCGTAAGCGCAAAGAAGCAGCAGATCATATCAAACGCTTTTCTGAGCTCTCACGACAGAGTCATTCTCAC
This sequence comes from Pseudomonadota bacterium, assembly GCA_018817385.1. Lineage (GTDB taxonomy): Bacteria > Desulfobacterota > Desulfobulbia > Desulfobulbales > Desulfocapsaceae > Desulfocapsa. The sequence continues at coordinate 88,815 of JAHIUA010000005.1, read as the reverse complement.
GAACCAGAACGATATAAGGAGTATGCGAATCTCTTGGAAGAGATTCTTCCCACAGATTTTCTTGAGAAGAGAACATTTTCTGAACTCGAAGGCTGCGACCGTTTTTTTCAGGCCCTCATGATTCGTATCGAGCGAGCCCATGCCAACCCGGCCAAAGATCGAATAAAGGCCAGACAACTTGAACCCTACCTGGAAAAAAGGGAAAAAATAGCGACTGACTTTTCCGACCTCCCCAAGGAATGCGGGGAAGCCTTGTCACTTTTTCAAGCAATGATCAATGAATTTCGCATTGCCATCTTCGCCCCTGAAATCAAGAGAGAAATGCAGGTTTCTGAGAAAAAGCTGAAACAGCAATGGCAAAGGGTCAGTGCCTCATGCCCCGGTCTCTGAACAAACTCTGCCCCTTTACAAAAGCCAGCTTCCAACTCCCATTCGTCGGCAGATTGCGGTGGAGAGAGAGAAACCTCTCCGAAACAACTGGTTCAAAGCGGATCGCCTAAAGACCCATTCGTCGGAGAGTGTTGGAGCTGATTAAAAGATTTCACCAAGCCCCAGGTGCAAGGACGGGTAACTTTGAAAAAGAAGAGGAATTGGCAGGGGATGCCGCCATGCCCCTGGCATGGCAACAAGGTGAAAGATAAAATATTTTTATGACGCCATCAATGGCCGAAGACAACTTCTCTGAAAAAAACGATCAGCTTTTCCCTGCGGCTTCTCATTTTCACCTGTTCCGGAATAAGATCACTGTGGTCAACCTTTATAACCGCCATCTTGTATTCTATGTGAGAGGCAAAGCGATTGTCGAGATACCAGGCATAGGTAAGGCCGAAGAGAAGGCCTGGTGGAGTAAACCCCTCTTCTCCGTTGATAAGACGTGTATAATGATTTTTATCACCCGGATCTTGGACCATCCTGGCAAGGGCCAGGTAGTCAGAAAGATCCTCAATGGTAAAATAGCAGTTCCTGTCAGCAGGAGGTTTGAGGTAAAGATGATAGACCTTACCAAGAGTCGTTCTGTCGGCCAGCACAGGAAGCATCTTTTTCTGGTGAGCATACTCGCCGAGTAACGACTGACCAAGGGCAACGATGAACGCGACCTCAAAATCACTTTCCACTTGAAACTGGTCCTGACGTATTTTCAACAGGCCATCACTGGGGTCAAAAAAAGAATAGACCCGATCCCAGCTCTGATTACGTTTCCACTCCTCTGTTTCTATACATTGTATTCCCTTTACAAACTGGAGATGAGCAAGAGGGATATCCTTATGATTCCAGAGAATCCTCTGCAGGATTTCCCGTATAGTCTCCACATCTTTTCCTGTCTGGCCTCCCAACTCGATAGAGATCCCAGCCAGATATTCTCTGATCTGGCTGTAACGTATCGAAGGGAGTTCACAGTTTGTCAGAAAAAAATATTCTCTTTTGGATACTAATGCCGGAGAAGACTTACTTCCTGACGCGACATGACGAAAGGTCGCCCACAGGGTGCGAACAACAAGAGAAAACTGTTCCGGGTCATGTCGAATAACACCATGCTCCAGGAGGACCGAAGGCGAATACATGCCACATTCCAGGGGAACAATCCCCTGCAAACGAACCTTTCCCCGATCAAGATAAATAGGAATTTTCCCTTCAACCGCATAATTCTGCAAAACGGTTGCCGGTACGTTTTTTAATGAGAGGCACAGCACCTGGTCAAAGAGTCCATGAGTACCACCTGGGATATTCCGTTCATAAGCCTTGAGCAGGTCGGAAAGATGAAATTTCCGTTCCGGATCTACCATACTGAGATCAGTTTCACCTGTCTGGACCCAGAGATTGGAGACCAGAATTTTCAGAGCCTTCCCATTTTTCTTAACCGCTTCAGCAATTCCTGGAACCTGGAACACAGGGATAAGGGAGCTGTACAGGCTGCCGGGTGCCATGATCATGATATCAGCGTTTTCAATAAGATCAAAAACAGAAGATGAAACATCAGGCTCGCCGCAAAAATTGACAAAGACACGGTCTATAGGATAACCCCGATGGGTATGGCCAGATTTGTATTCTCCATTGACCTGGGCACCATTTGTATAACGCAGACTCAACTGGGCGGGAACAGAGGTACATGGCAAAACTGCAAGTTCATCTGCGCCAAGCAATACAGAGAGTTCTGCAATTCCTCGATAGAGATGTTTGCGGACCAGCATTGGCTCTGACGCCAATCTGACATTTTCATAACGATCAGGAATACGTTTATAAATAGATGCGGCAAGAATCAGGTTGCCAAGGCAATGTGGCCTGGAGAGGGTCTTGTGAAGCCGCCCATCGTCAAAAAGGTGAAAAATCCTCTTTTCAAGCCCTTCCTGTATTACCTTGGGAAGAATATTGCGCTCCACAAGACCGCAATCCCGTAGTATCTGCTGGGCATTCTCAGGTCGGGTAGAAAAGCGATAGTTAAAAATAGTTGCCAGGAGTGCTACAGTCCTTGTTGCCTCCGTCTCGGTCAGGCCATACAACTCCTGGAGCAAAGAAAGCTGAATAGAAGAAAGCAGCACATGCCGAATATCGCCAAGGGCTATCAAAGGAAGATCTTTCAACAATTCCCCGGTAGAACCACCGTCGTCAGTGACACAGACTATGGAGCGAGTGCGAGGAAACAGACTCTTCAGGCCTGAAAAAGGACTTTTGGACCAGGAACTCCTGCGGCTATCTCCTCCGACTATGGTAGAGAGGCCGGTTCCCCCCCCAAAAACCACAACATTGAGATCCTCTACCGGCTCCCTGGCCAGAGTATCTCTTAACTGCTGCAACCCATGAGCAGTTTCTGTCGGAAGTCCGGGCGGTACCCCAGAGAGGACCAATTCTACCAGTTTTTCACGCAGATCATTGTGAGGCAGGAGATCCAGTGGTGACAGCAGTTTTCCGCCAATCTGTTTCAGGCTGCGAGCAAGATCAGCTTCATGTATCTTTCTATGGAGTTGCAATAGAATGTCGTTTTGCAGGTTACGGTTTACGGCTTGCGGAAAAGAGTTCCTGCAAAGGCGAGATACAGAATCTAACCTCTTCAGGAACCGCTTTCAACGTTCAACTCTCTCTTAGAGCCCTGTGGCAATCATTTGTTTCTCAACCGCCTGTACTGACAGCTGCAAGGCCTCTTTTTCTTCTGCGGTCAATGCAAACTCAAGGATCCTCTCCACACCCTTTTCACCAATCACCACAGGAACCCCGAGGAAGTATCCGGAAACACCGAATTCTCCTTCCAAGTAGGCGGCACAGGGAAGAACTCTTTTGGAATCAGTAACCACGGCTTCTGCCATCTCCACGGCTGCAAGCCCTGGAGTATAAAAAGCAGAACCGGTCTTGAGGTGGTTAACGATCTCAATTCCACCTTTCTGTGTCCGTTCAACGATGGCATCAATTTGATCACGGGAAAGGAGATCAGTAATGGGCACACCGGCGACGTTGGCAAGGCGTACAAGAGGCATCATATTATCGCCATGAATTCCCATAACCAACGCATTGACATCTTTGGGAGCCACACCCAAGGCTTCGGCCAGGAAGGTTCGATAACGTGCAGAATCAAGTACTCCGGCCATACCAATCACCTTTTCCTTGGGATGTCCAGTTACCTTGAAAGCAGTATGAACCATTGCGTCAATGGGGTTAGTCACCACGATGAGAACACAGTCTGGTGAATGCTTGACTGCCTCTTCAGCACAGGCCTTCACAATAGCCACATTTTTTATGAGAAGATCATCACGCGACATACCTGGTTTGCGTGCCAATCCTGCCGAAATAATCACTACATCGGAATTTGCGGTATCAGCATAATCATTACTCCCCTTGACCGAGTAATAGAACCCCTCCACCGGGCCGGCCTGGAGAAGATCCAGGGCCTTTCCCTGAGGAATACCTTCCGCCACATCGAGTAAAACAATATCACCCAGATTTTTGACTGCAGCCCAATGGGCAGCTGTGGCTCCAACATTTCCAGCACCGATAATAGTGATTTTTTTTCTCATGCCTTTTCCTTTTTCACAATATAAATGTCACAGGCCCCAAACAGAGTACCAATATATTCGCCTCATCCAAAATTCATAGAACAAATCAGGTATTCGTGAGTTATGCCTTTCTGTTTATAATAAATTCTTCCACTCGTTCTAAATCCTCAGGGGTGTCAACCTCAATTGAATCATGAGCTGTCAAGACAACCTTGATCCTGTACCCGTATTCAAGGGCTCGCAACTGTTCCAGCTTTTCAAAACGCTCCCACTCTCCTTCTGGCAAGGCAACAAAGGTCAGCAGAAATCCTTTCCGATAGGCATAAAAGCCCAAGTGTTTGTAATAAGTAGGAACTATTTTTTCTTCTGGATTGCGCTGAAAGGGAATCGGCGATCTGGAGAAATAGAGGGCATTCATTTCATGATCAAAAACGGTTTTCACATGATTGGGATCATTGATTTCCTCAGGCCTTATGATCTTGTAAATGAGCGTGGCCATGGGCAGCGTAGGATCATCAAGCAGTGGTCTCGCCACCTGTTCAATGACTTGGGGCGCAAAAAGAGGTTGATCACCCTGAATATTCACGACCACGTCATGCTCGGAGATATTGAGCCGCTCGGCCGCCTCGGCAAGACGATCAGAACCTGAAACATGGTCGTTGCGGGTAAGAACATATTCTCCTCCAAAAGATGCCACGCAATCTGCGATACGCTGATCATCGGTTGCCACCACCACCCGACTCAGCAATTTAACGGCATGTGCCCGCTCCACGACATGCTGAATCATTGGCTTACCACCGATAGGGGCCAGCGGCTTCCCTTCAAAACGATTGGAGTGATACCGGGCTGGAATAATAGCCACCACTTCGATCTTCTCTTGTTTTCCTGTTTCCATCTGTTATCGTCATTGAGTTTTTGAGAATTCAGGATCGACCAGACTGCAAAAAGTATCCTCTGGGAGATCCCCTTTACCAGTCTGGAATCTATTAGCTTCTTGGTATATTGAACCTGTGACAATTGACTAGAAGTCTGTTTAGTTGTCAAGACACAAATTCCCCATATGCTTGTATAATTCCCCTCTTATAGGTATACAGAGATCACCTTTCCAATTCTTTTGTTTTCGAAATCTAACCTGCCAGCATTGAGAGCAGAAACAATTTATTACAACCGACGTTTCCAGATGAACTCCACCCACCGTTCACTCTCCCCAGCGAATCTTTCTCTTGCTGTTAGCTGGACCGAGAGAAACCCAGCTCTTCGGGAAAATGCCATCAGCCTGGCAAAAGAATTGCAACTAAGGATAATAGAACCTGCCAAGGAGCAGGAAAGTGACCTACTTCTCGTCTATACAGAAAGAGGTCTACAGCTCCAACTCAGAAGCAACATCCAGGGAACACTGCACGTAGACTTTCTTTCAGGGGCAATGACATATAGACGACTGCATGGAGGAGGCATCAAACAGCCTCTCGCCAGAGCCGTAGGCATCAAACCTGGGAAAAGGCCCTCCATCCTCGACGCCACCGCAGGACTTGGCAACGATTCCTTTCTTCTGGCAATACTTGGATGCAGGGTATGCATGGTGGAGCGCTCCCCTCTGCTGGCTGCACTGCTGCAAGACGGAATGAAAAGAGCAGCCTCCGACCAAGAGCTCCACGAAATCATAGCCACCAAACTTATCTTGCTCCAGGGTGATGCCAGAATGGTTTTAGAAACCCTGGAAGAAAAACCGGATACCATCTATATGGATCCTATGTATCCCCATCGACGAAAATCCGCACTCAACAGACAGGAGATGCGACTGATACGCTCGATAGTAGGCGCTGACGAAGACGCCGCTGAACTCCTGGAGCTGGCCCTTCTCCAGGCCAGGAAACGGGTAGTGGTAAAACGCCCCAAGGGTGCCCCCCGAATCAACGCCCAGGTCCCCACCCACATCATCAGCATGAAAAACAGCCGTTATGATGTCTACATGGTGTAGTGTCCAGTTGAGAGCAAGAAGATAGTAACAGCCCGAAGATTCCACCTTCTTCTTATTTTCTACTTATGATACTTTTCGCCGGCCTTGATGGTATAGGCGCGGTACAACTGTTCAAGAAGGAACAGGCGTACCATGTCATGGGTGAAGGTCATTCGCGAGAGTGAGAGACGAAAATCTGCCTGGCCAAGGACTTCAGAGGCATGTCCGGTGGGGCCTCCGATAAGAAAAGAAACCTGTTTTTTCCCCTCCATCTCCCAGCGGGAGAGGAGATCAGCCAGTTCCTCGGAACTCACCTGCCTTCCTTCACTATCCAACACCACTTTAACCGTTGCAGGAGATACTGCCTCAAGCAGGAGTCGCCCCTCTTCCTGTCGTTCCTGCTCTTCTGTCCACCCCTTCTTCTTTTTCAGCTTCAGAGCGGTTAACTGGATGCCGGTGTAATGTTTAAGTCGTCCGGCATACTCCTTGATCCCCTGTTCTATAAAGGAATCTTTGGTCTTGCCCAACAAAAGGAGTTCAAGCTTCATAGCCTCAGCAATGAATTTTGGCCTGTATTGCCATGAGCTTTTTCAGGAGACGACAGAAATCAGCATAGGATATCTGACGATTGATCCCGGGACAGGATTCACGAATCGTCTCGAAATTATCACTATCAGAGAGTATGGAGGGATGCAGCGGCCACTCTGCGCAACGCCAGGGGCGACCCGAATGAACCGTACAGCCATCTTCATAAAAGATACAATGCCCATCCACAATTTTCATCTGCACCACATTGCCGGTGACCCGCCAATATTTTTTACTGACCTCGGCCTCCGGTAGTCCCAGCGCCTCCACCATTCGTTTTTGATCATTCTCATCCAGAGAGACAGTTGTCTCCCCCTGGCAACAATAGCCGCATCGGGTACACTCGAAAATCTCTTTTAAATCAGTCATGATCCCTTGTTCAATAAATAAAAAAACTCAACAACTCAGGCGTTGCCGACAAAGTCACGATAGGTCGAAATATCTATACCATAGAGAGCCGCAGCCTGCTTCCATTTCATCTCATCCGGCACATCGAAGATGATGGAATCCTGAGCAGGAATGGTGAGCCAGCCCTGAGTCACAAGTTCCCTTTCCAACTGTCCCGGTCCCCATCCGGCATAGCCGACGATAAAAAGAAATTTTTCAGGTCCGCGCTGATAGGCAATATCTTCCAGCACCTTGTTTTCTCGGGACAAGTAGACAGTTGGACTGATCTCGAGCTGCTGTTCTGTGCTATAATCAGATTGGTAGAGAATGAAACCGGAGCTTGTCTCCACCGGTCCTCCCATGTATACGGGGGCTTTAGTGTCAGGTGGAACAGGGAGCCCGTTGGTCAGAAGTACTTCTTCAAAAGTCAATCGGGGATTTGGTTTGTTAATGGCTACCCCCATTGCCCCCTCATGATTATGAGCACAGATATAGATCACCTGTTCAGCAAAACGAGGGTCCGGCATCTGTGGTGTGGAAAGGAGAAAAGAGCCGGTTAATGACTCTATTAGTAAATTTTCTTTATAATTCATCTAGTATTCCGATAATAACGACCCATGATCTTTTTTTAAAAAAGTACAATAGCAAATATGTTCTAGAAGCGTCAAGCAGACTCACCAATGATACAATCTTCTTTTAATTACAATAAAAATCCCGTCTCATTCCTACTTTACCCTATATTTTCCTGCACAAATTTGATACCCTTATACTAAGCAGTCTCACCCTTACTTCTTAATTAAATGTCTTATCCTTACAGGTAGATATGAACGAACAAATAGATCGTCTGCTTCGCGCAGAACATTATGATCCTTTTCAGGTCCTCGGTGTCCATTTTACCGGGAAAGACAACAATACTGTTATCATTCGCTGCTTTCAGCCCCATGCCAAGAATGTTGATCTTTTGATTGACAATCAAGTCATCCCCATGGAGAAGGTCCGAAACGAAGGACTGTTTGCAAGCTCTCTTGACAGAAAAAAAGTCACAGACAAAAACCTTGATCCCTACAATTATCAGTACAAAGTGACCTACTATGATGGGGCGGTGCAAACAATCAATGACCCCTATCGTTTTTTACCGGTCCTTGGCGAACAAGACCAGTTTCTTTTTAATTTCGGCACGAACTACGAACTCTATAAACACATGGGAGCCCACCCAGGCAATTATTCTCACATCGAAGGGACCATCTTCCGTGTCTGGGCACCATCCGCCACCCGAGTATCAATCCTCGGAAATTTCAACGGCTGGGACGGCAGAATCCACCCCATGCGTAACCTGGGAAGCTCCGGGATATGGGAACTGTTCCTTCCCGGTATCAAAGAAAACGAACTCTATAAATTTGAAATCCGAACACAACGGGGAAGAATACTTGTCAAATCGGACCCCTTCCAATTTTGGGGAGAAATCCGTCCCAAAACAGCTTCTGCAGTACACTATCTCAATCATTACCAGTGGAATGATCAAGCATGGCAGGAATCCAAGCAAAAGATCGCCCCCTATGACTCCCCAATGGCGATCTACGAGCTCCATCCCGGTTCCTGGCAACGGGATCCTTCTCATCCTGAACGTTTTCTGACCTTCAAAGAACTTACCGAAAAATTGATTCCCTATGTCAAGAAATTAGGATTTACCCATATCGAGTTACTCCCGGTCATGGAACACCCTCTGGATGAATCCTGGGGATACCAGATTACCGGTCCTTTCAGCATGACAAGCAGGTATGGAACCCCTGAAGATTTCATGTATTTTGTTGATGCCTGCCACCAGGCAGATATCGCAGTCATCCTTGACTGGGTTCCAGCCCATTTTCCAAAAGATGGACACAGCTTAGCGCGATTTGACGGAACCGCTCTCTTTGAACATGAAGATCCCAGACAGGGTGCACATCCTGAGTGGGGAACTTTTATCTACAATTATGGTCGGAGAGAGGTAAGCAACTTTCTCATTGCCAACGCCCTTTTCTGGCTGGACATATACCATATCGATGGCCTGCGGGTTGATGCCGTTGCCTCCATGCTTTATCTCGACTATTCACGCAAGGAGGGAGAATGGCTCCCCAATGCCTATGGAGGGAGAGAAAACCTGGAGGCCATTGAATTCATCAGGCATCTCAACTCCATCATCTATGACAAATATCCTGGAACCCTGATGATTGCAGAGGAATCCACCAGTTTTTATGGGGTTTCCAAACCGGCCGATGCCGGTGGCCTCGGTTTCGGTTTTAAATGGAATATGGGCTGGATGAATGATATCCTGAACTATTTCCAGCAAGACCCTCTCTATCGAAAATATCACCACAACAGTCTCACCTTTTCGATCATGTACGCCTTTTCTGAAAACTTCATCCTCCCTATGTCTCACGATGAAGTGGTTCATGGTAAAAAATCGCTCTTGGACAAGATGCCGGGCGATCTCTGGCAAAAATTTGCCAACCTTCGGCTCCTGCTCCTGACCATGTGGATGCATCCAGGGAAAAAATTACTCTTTATGGGAGGAGAATTCGGTCAATGGAGCGAATGGAACTGCAAACAGAGTCTGGATTTTCATCTCCTCGAAGAAAATGAAATGCATGCAGAACTCTTAAATTTTGTGCAGGATCTCAACAGAATCTATAGTGAAAACGCCAGCCTCTGGGAACAGGATTTCAGCCCCGAGGGATTTCAATGGTTGAATCTCGATGATCGAGAAAACTCGATCATCTCATTTGCGCGCTATGCAAAAGATCGAAAAGATCACCTGGTGTGCCTGCTTAATTTTACCCCGCAGACCTTTTATGATTACAAAATGGGGCTGCCCACCGATTCGAATTATGAACAGATTTTCTGTTCTGATCACAGTCGATTTGGTGGCAGCAATGCGACCAACACAACTATCTACAAAGCCATTGCCAAGCCTTTTGCCCAGGCACCGTATCATGCCCATGTCACGGTGCCACCTCTTGCCGGGATCATTTTAAAACCCTGCTGAACAATAATGAATAATACGGAAGTCGTCATGTCACACCAACACCCTACCCAATGCACCGGAGATAAAAAAAAACAGGCCCTGGCCGAACTCGCAGAGCTTATCAAAAGACATCCTGAGAAGAGTAGAAAGGCCCTTCTCCAACACGTAGAAGTAAAATATGACCTGACCCCAAAAGAATGCGAATTTCTCAATAATAATTTTTAGGGTCAGGCAACACCCAGAAGTTTATCCGTGAATAGGCATTTTATCCAAAATTGAGGCACGCCTGACAAACACAAGCAGCCATACGGTCACTTTTGCGAGCAGTATTTTTTAGAAACAACGAAGAGTTCGGAGAAAAGGGCATTCTCGGACAGGCTCCCGCCAGTTTCCCTCTTGCCAGTAGCAACAACACTGGTTACTTTTTCAGCCATATGTGAAAAAGAGACAACTCTTGGGAACTCTTGAATACGCAACAAAGGGGAATTTATGGATGCATATCAGCAGTTAATCACGACCATTGCCTTGACCATGGGAACGGCATGGGCAGCCGGAATTAATCTCTATGCAACCATTGCCGTCCTGGGATATCTCGGTCTGAGCGGTAACGTTGTTTTGCCAGAGCAACTCTTGGTGCTTCAGGATCCAATGGTGATAGGTGCAGCAGCATTCATGTACCTGATTGAGTTCTTTGTCGATAAAACACCAGGAGTAGACACCGGCTGGGATACTATTCATTCTTTTATCCGCATTCCCGCAGGAGTTCTGCTCGCCGCCGGGGCAGTGGGAGAGGTTAATCCAAGCATGGTTGTTGTTGCAGGCATCCTTGGAGGAGGAGTAGCTGCCACAACTCATGCAATCAAGGCAGGCAGCAGAGTTCTGATCAACACCTCCCCAGAACCCTTTACGAACTGGACGGCCTCTGTTCTCGAAGATATTACCGTGGTTACCGGATTATGGGCAGCCTTACATTACCCTTTAGCCTTTCTCCTCTTCTTTATCGTTTTTTTACTGGCTGCCGCCTGGATCCTGCCAAAAATATGGACAGGAATAAAGACTGTTTTTCAAAGACTGATTGCCCTTTTTTCAGGGCAGACCCCGCCGCCAAGGCCTGATGGCGGCAAAACAAAAGCAAAAGAACTCCCCTTATCCTGAAAAGAATAAATTGTGGAACTCAATGATGGCAATCATAACAGGATCAGCAGGGAATTCGGACAATCACTGAAGTTCCCTGCCCCTCTTGGGATACGATTTTGATACTCCCGCCATGCTCTTCAACAATTTTGGCCGACATGGCAAGCCCTAAACCGGTACCCTCAGGTTTCGAGGTATAATAGGGATCAAACACCCTGTCGAGACTTTCAGATGCTATCCCACAACCGGTATCACTGATTTTAATCTCTACCATAGCCCCTGCCGCTTCCGCTTCTACCGTCAACCCCCCCCCTTGTTCCATTGCCTGGATACCGTTCAGAAAAAGATTGAGGAAGACCTGATTCAATTTATCCTCGTCGGCAAGGACCTTCGGCAAGGACTCTTGACAGGATGAAACGACCTCTACTCCTGCCGCCTCGGCGTCAATGCGAATCAAGGAGACGGCCTTCTGCAATAGCTGCTGCAGATCAACCGTCTCCTTCAACAGTTTCTGGGGCCGTGCATAGTCCAACAATTCGCAGATACTTCTATTGAGACGCTCCACCTCCTGAACCAAGATATCGGCGGTTTCAGTATCACTGTTTTTTCCTATAAACCTGGATCGCAAAAGGAGGGCAAGCCCTTTGATCGAACTCAATGGATTCCGCAATTCATGGGCAACTCCCGCTGCCATCTTTCCCAGGGCAGCTAGACGCTCACTTCTCCGCAACTCCTCCTCAAGCTTTTTCACCTGGCTGAGATCCTGTATCACCAAGAGAGTGCCCACAAATTTATCATCTCTATCAATAATAGCTACGCGATTAAGATGCAGGGTACGGGACACTCCTTTTTCCAGAACAATCTGAATCTCTTTTTGAAAAGGGATCCCCGGATGTACGCCTTCTGCCTCAAAGGCCTCTCCTAATTCTGGAGTCAGAACAACACCGGGATCTCCACCAAGGGCCTTTTTCTCGGGAATACCTGTCAGCTCCTGAGAAAACTGATTATAGAGGACTATCCGTCCTGCATTGTTAGTAGCAATAAGCCCTACTGGTAAAGAGGATATAAGAATATCCCGGAAGGCTTCTACCCGCCTTAATCTGGACTGGGAGCCTTTCAGGCCTTCCAATGTCAATATTGAAAGCCAGCCGCCAACTCCGACCAGGAGAAGGACGATAGAAAGAATGACTATTTCAAGCTTTTTTCGCCCTAGAGATTTGTTGAATTGATCAAGATCCAATTCTACCAGGATAAAAATTTTTTTCTTATTGAGTTTTTCAAGTTGAACAATCCAGACCGGATTCAAGGCCTGGTGCTGCTTCATCCTGTCAAACATCTGCCCCCCCCTGTGCTGACTGAGCATACGTTGACCAAAATTCTTTAAAAATTCTTTTCCCAAAGGAGAAAACAAAGCAGCGATCTGAAAAACCGTTCTTCCTTCGTCTTCACCGATGCGATAATGAAACGTTCCGCTATCAGGAGTGTCGCCATAGAGAGTGGAGAGAAAATTACGAGTCTGCTCTGAGACCAAACGACCACACTCGACAGGTGTAGAGCAGGCCTGGATAATCCCTTTTGCATCCACCAGAGCCAGAAAACGAACGCCGGGATGTTCAGAAGCATGTTCTAAGACCCGCTGTACATGTTCGGGCCACAGATTAAGGATATCCTGACCTGCCCGCAGTCCGTTAATAAGTGAACTCCTGGCACTGGAGGAGACAAAGCGTATGAGGGTTGTCCCTTTCTCCAGGAGAATATCGGTCATCAGGGCCTTATCACGCCGGTAGTTATTAACGGCAAAAACTCCAATGATCAGGGCAAGCAGACCACAGGCGGCAGCCAGCACCCAGGGAGAAACATGGGCCAGTCGTTGTTGCTTTATGATACGCATACAATCGGTGCTGGAAGCGGATTAACAATTTTTTCAAGAAGCACCCTGGTAATCATGTAGGTGGGGGCGATGCCCTCAACCCCCATGGAGCCAGAGGCCAGAGTCTGTCCACTATAGAGCGGATTGTCCGAGGCATAATATGCATATCTGGTCTTTACCTTTCTTGAAATATGGCCCTGTATAATTGCAGCACTGATAGCCCGTTGAAAATGTCCCCCTTCCATTTCCAGTCCAATGGCCTTCCAGTTAGAGGTATGGAATTTTGCAAGGACATCTCGATTCTGAAGAGATGTCCCCAGAACCGTGACCATAGGACCTACGTGAATAGGATACCCCTCATCAAAATCTTTGACATCAAGATCATTGTCGACAATATAATTATTGGTCGTTCCCTCCATGACATGCGCTGTGGCAAGCATAATATCCCCTTTCTTCCCCGGCAGTGTTCCAGCCTTGCCCATCACACTGATAGATACAATGTTGAAAACCACAGTCTTTTCCTCAATTCGATAGGGACAGAGCAGTTCATCAAAGATATCAAACGCCTGGGTTCCAAAGGCATAATCAATGACCAGGATAACAGGCTTTTCCTTTTCCAGGTAGCTGAAGTCACAGCGAATGCTTTCATGGAGATTGAAGGGTATGTTTTTGGTGGTATCGATAACCATAATATCGATGGTGGATTCTGTGAGGTCCACAAGAGAACTGAAGCCAAAATCTGCCGCATAGAGTTTGATCTCCTTGTCAATATCTCGAATATCCGAGATCATATCATAGAGATCGCTGGGAACATTCCTGCTGTTGGTCTTGAGATAGCCAGCCCCATAAAAAATATTTCTCATCGAATGCATATTCGCACTGACAACATGAATCGGCCTGTCCTGTAATCCACGATCACAGAGGTGCTGTTTAACATTCTTTGCCCACAGCGAAGCATATTTATGATGCCCTATCATCTCCTGCAGGGAAGGCGTAAAATAAACAGTAAGCAGATTATCACTGGATTTCGCTTCCTCGATTATCTTTTGCCCCATGGAATGGATAATTGAAAACAATCCATTATTACTATTTTCTTTTTTATTATGATGCAGCTCAAGATATTCATAAGTGTCCCTGGTCTCACGATAGGTTCTCCCTAGAATGATACAAAGATTCCAGATGGCCTGATCCAGTTCAGCGCCTTCCAACAGATGTTGCTGGTTGGCAGCATGTTGAAGATCATGCCATTCAGAACAGGTTTCACCTTCCTTATTACAAATCTGGCCATGAATCTTTTGCGCCTCAATATTGAGAAATGTAATATGTGTAAGAATATCATACACTTCAGTCAATCCACGACTAATAACAAAACAAATTTCTTTCTCAGAGACTATATAAGATTGCCTCCTTCTCTTGAGCGGGGTAACTTTTTCAAAAGAGGTATCGTGAAAATCTTCATCAGCCGTTAATATAATACGATTAGAATTTTCTATCCCCCTGGGCATCCGATCCATGACATACTCTAACCCTTTAAGTTCCACTATCCGTGAATCACTCATCGTTCCGTATATCTCAGGGTTAAAGAGCTTCAATGACTCTGCCAGCTTTTCGCCGGATTTCCCCGAAGGTTTATAGTATCCACGTAAAATAAGAGCATCGGCCATTGTTTTAAAGGTCCGTATTGCCAATCGTGCCCGCTGTGACTTTGAAAGTTCTTCCATAGTAAGCTCCAGTAACAAAACCATTGATTTTTTCCACAATAGCTAATCAATCTATTGTATCTATATGGTAACGTATTACAACTGAGGCTTCCATGAATCTTTTCTAAGAGATGAAATGAAAAGGGGGCACTGAAGAAGAAATGAAAACAGCCAAGGACGGGGAAGAGGAGATAAAAAAAAGGGGGTAAACCGGCCAACGGTTTCCCCCCTTTTTACAACAGACAATAACTCTGTCTTAAATCATATTTTACTCACGTTAGCTGCAGCAGGGCCCTTAGGACCTTCAGTGATTTCAAACTGTACTCTGTCGCCTTCATTCAAGGTTTTAAAACCATCTGAAACAATAGCTGAGTAGTGAACAAATACATCTTTTCCACCATCCTGCTCCAGAAAACCGAATCCTTTTGCCTCATTAAACCATTTAACTGTGCCTTCTAACATAATAAACCTTGAACTCCTCAGTACTGATCAACTACGTGATCATGCTTTTTTCTTTTGTACAGTAACAAAATTCTTGCTGAAACCACAAGAAAGAACAATTAATCAATTAGTTGAAAATTGCAACCCTTTGTACCATACAATTTATACGTATTTATATAATACTAGAGGTAATTAAAAAAAACCAGAAAAAAACACCCGCCAACTGAGTTATTTTTTTCTGATATAAAAACAAAAGGATACAAGTCTTTTCATATCAGTATCTCCAGAGAAATGTCCACGCCAGCAGCAACTAATTATTTTTTTTCTGCCAGTCGTAAAAGAGCAGGTTCATAGTCTTCCGGAGCCTGAAAGCCGAGAAGAGTCAAAACAGTTGCCGCCACGTTGGCAAGCCCGGGTTTCTCCACTTCAGTCAAAGTAAATACATTAACCTTACTGAAATTCTGGACAACAAATGGGACAGGATTTGTTGTATGGGCAACCATTGCTGTTCGTACTCCTTTTTTCTCAGTCCACATACAGTCAGCATTGCCATGGTCAGCGGTGATTACAGCAATCCCTTCAGCCTTCTTTATTACCGGAAGGAGTCGTCGCAGCATCAGATCAACAGTTTCCACAGCAATGCGCACAGATATTGGAACACCGGTATGACCAACCATATCGCCGTTGGCATAATTTAAACGGATAAATTTATACTGCCTGCTTTCAATGGCCCCTATCACATAATCGGTAATCTCTGCTGCCTTCATCCAGGGACGAAGATCAAAAGTGATCCTGTCAGATTCTATTTCAACATATTTTTCAAGCTCTTCATCAATATATCCAGATTTGTTGCCATTCCAGAAATAGGTAACATGACCGAACTTCTGAGTCTCTGATATGGCACAGGAGGTGACCCCTGTAACACAAAGATATTCTCCAAGGGTGCGACTGATAAAGGGCGGTTCCACCAGATAATGCGTGGGAATCATGGCATCACCATCATACTGCATGATGCCGCAATAAAAGACATCGGGCGTTCGCTCTCTGTCAAACTCCTTGAAATCCGATTCATCAAAGGCCCTGGAAAGCTCTATGGCTCTATCACCACGAAAATTAAAGAAGATTACCGCATCGCCATCTTCAATGGTTCCCACCGCTTTGCCATCACGTTCAACAACAAAACTGTCCATGTATTGATCAGTAATATCCTGATCTTCTTCGTAATAGGTCCTAATCGCCTCACACGCAGAAAAAAATCTTCTCCCCTTGCCGAGAACATGAGTACGCCACCCCTTTTCAACAATCCGCCAATCGGCCTCATACCTATCCATGGTGACATTCATGCGTCCGCCACCGGAAGCCATACAATAATCCCTGCCATCCCGGGACATGGTGCGCAGTTTTTCTTCTAAGGGCTCAAAATAATCCAGAGCTGTCTTTGGTCCCACATCCCTTCCATCCAGGAGTCCGTGAACCCGGACCCTTGTTATCCCATTTTTCAGGCACTCATCCAGCATCCTGTTCAACTGCTCCACATGACTATGGACATTCCCATCTGAGATCATACCGATAAAATGGAGAGTTCCTCCATTTTCTGTTCTCTGCATGGCTGCCTGCCAGGCCTCTCCCTGAAAAATCGTGCCGGAGCGCAGCGCCTCGTTTACCAGTTTTGCCCCCTGGGAGAAAATCCTTCCCGCACCAAGGGCATTATGTCCGACTTCGGAATTCCCCATGTCCGTATCAGAAGGCAGTCCTACTGCAAAGCCATGTGCCTTTAACTGGGTGACCAGATCTCCCTGTAACAACTCATCAAGGACGGGGGTATAAGCCATGTGTACCCCATTGCTTTCATTGTGAGGGCCTATCCCCACGCCATCCATAACTATCACGACAACAGGACCGGGGAAAACGTTGTAGCCGGGGAGTGAACGAAGTGACAAATCAGACATAAATATTCCTCATTAATGATTACGTTGGAAGACAGATTCTAGTTACAACAAAGAGAATGTATGTATTTTTCTTCCCCTTTGCACTGTATATCTCCTCTTTCACATTGTCATTGTCCAGTACTCGGGTGTACTCAACACTTAAAGGAGAGGGTGACTTAATTTATTTTTCTCCGAACCAAGAACTAAGGGAAAAAATTCCCAGCAAGTAGTGAACAGCTCTAAATACTTATTGCAACTCAGCTGATTGTTTAAAAAATAAATATCCTGCTGTGTTAATCAACAGAAAAGAAGCGCAAAAGAATCTTGATATATCATTGCTGGCTACTGTGCTTAGCAGTTACTGGTCAAGGCAGCATAACAAGCAGTGCTTGAGGGGGTATTATCCAGCGAGACATGAAATGAAAGAAATGAAACAACGGAGAAGATATCGTGCCGCGAATGCTTAGACTCTCACCATTCGACATCTATCCCAATTCTGACGGCAGTCAGTTCTTTAAATCCCAAGAGCTCTTTTTGGACGGGGAGTGCGCGAAGCGACAAACCAGACATAGCCAATCCGTTAACGTGTTAAAACTGCGGTATCTTCAAAAACAATTTCCATCTCAGCAAGATCTATTTCGGTGAGATTAAAATGATGCGTTTCTTCCAATACAGAAACCATCAAGGTTGGATCCTTACGCAAACCGATACCTACCTTATTGCACATCATATTGGCAATACGCACCAACATAAGCAACTCATTTGCCTCATCATAGTGATCTTTATGATGATCCCGGGCTACAACACAATAGGATTCAGGCATATTCCACAGCTTCATAAGATAGTAGCCCTGCGTTTCATGTAACGACGTCATCGCTTCCATAAGAAGCGCATCGGTTATAGGAAATTTAGGATCTTTCTTCCTCAATTGCTCAACGACCATCAGGACTAACAGTTTTCCAACATCATGAAACAACCCGGCAAAAAAGGAATGACTTTCCAGGTTATCGAGTTTGCAACGTTTTGTTAACCATCTTGCTCCCAGAGCACAACCGACTGAATGCTGCCAGAGCTTGCGCATCACCAGATTAAGCCTATTGTTGCCACTGCGGAACTGATTCTTTGAGGCAACAAGGAGACTGATACGACCGACCTCACGCATTCCCAATCTTACAATTGCTGCCCTAACAGTTTTTACTTCAACAAGTCCTTTATAAAAAGAGGAATTAGCCATCTGCAAGACCAGACTTGAAAGAGACTGATCTGTGACAATAACATTTTCCAACACCCGTGTATCTGGCTCTTTTTTTACCAATTCCTGCTGCACCTTCATGGCTGCAGAATTAAAGACTGGCAGAACAACATTCCCTTGTTCAATATGTTTTTTGATCACTTCAATAAATGAATTCTGCTGCTCCATCTCATTCTCCAGAAAGACGTCGTATTTCAATAAGCGGGCGTGGTATGCTGAGTTTTGGCAAACAGCGCAGTAATTCATCGACACTTGTAATACCATTAGCCGCCTTTAAAAGACCATCTTCTAAAAGGGTGACCAACCCGGAATGCTCAATACTGAGCTGACGAATCTCATGACTTGTTTTTTGTTGCAAAACAGCGTCTCTGACAAGCTCATTCAAGATCAGCAACTCAAAAACGCCGACACGCCCTCTGTATCCCGTTTGTTTACATTCATCGCACCCCCGTCCCTTGGTAAATGTTGCCCCATACAGATCAGAAGGATTACAACCAAGACGCTTTAACTGCTGCGGTGTCAACTTCATCTCGGTTGCACAGGAGGGACAGACCCGGCGCAATAAACGCTGGGCGAGCACACTTACAATTGTGGAAGAGATGAGAAAGGGAGCGATATTCATATTCAACAAACGGATAAGCGCGCCGATACTATCTTCTGTATGAAATGTAGTAAGCACCTTATGACCAGTCAGAGCTGACTGCATAGCCATTTCAGCCGAGGCAAAATCACGTATCTCGCCAATAAATATAACGTCTGGGTCCTGACGGACAATATGACGCAGTGTTTCTTCAAAAGTAAGATTTATTTTCGGATCAATGGAGCATTGGGAAATACCATCCATCACATACTCCACCGGTTCCTCCGCGGTGATAATACTGATTTGGGGATTTTTAATGTGGTTTATGCAACTGTAGACAGTGGATGTCTTCCCGGATCCGGTAGGACCAGTGACCAGTAAGACACCACTGGGCTGATACACTGCATCTTCAAGGAACTTGGACAGTATATTGGGGGCCATACCAATTGAATGGATATCCACCAGTTCCTTTTTCTGCTTCAACAGTCGCATCACGATTTTTTCGCCATGCACAGTCACATAGAAGGAGACCCTGACATCAATCTTTCCCTCATCATATTCGAAAAGAATTCTCCCCCCCTGATGCCTTCGTTTTTCAGCAATGTCTGCCTCACACATGATCTTAATTCGACTTGTCAGTGCCGGAATAATTTCAGGAGAGTAATCCTTATAATGACGTAAGACACCATCCTCACGAAAACGGATTTGGAGGCGATCAACAAAAGGTTCGATATGCACATCACTGGCATCGCTTTTCAAAGCAGAAAGAAGAATGCTGTTGGCAATCCCAACAACCGTCTTGGTATCGACATTAATTTTCTGGCCAGACTGTAAATTGGCTAACAGCTTAATGGTATCATGCAGCGCCTTTTTCTCCCCTATGGCAAATCTGAAATCAGGCCCGAGGCATTTCCTGGCGACATTGATACTGTTTTTATCAAGGGGATCACTAAAGGCCACCAATTGAGAATCATCATCTGTCAAAATGGGAACAAAATTATACTCCATTGCCACTCGCAGTGGAATTCGCTTAAACTGTTTTTTGTCCACCACCGACACATTGACATCTATCAAAGGAAAGCCAAGCTGAATAGAGAGAATCCGGTTAAAGAGTTTTTCTTCGATAAAATTGTATTTTATCAGTATCTCCCCGATTTTAAGATCCTTTTCTTTCTCTTTTTGAATATTAAAGGCCGCTGTTAAATCACTTTCTGAAAGATAGCCAAGCTCGACCAGCAAATCCCCAATACGGATGCATGAGCCCCTGTCCAGCATTGCCTTACGAATTGTCTCATCCGATATTACGTTTAGATCCTTGAGGACATTTAAGAGAGGAACTGGTGTGGAAAGTTTACTGCGAATGCGCTCAGCATGAAGTATCTGCTTACTATCCAGCAAATTTAAGCTGAGGAGAAGTTTTACAATTCCCCCGTAGTTATCCATCTTACTGTTTTCCATTATTTTCTAGATCTAAAATGCTATGTTTAATAGAGAAGGGGCAACAGGGAATAATCAAGATCGCAGAAACAATTAAATGGAACTTCTTATCATAACAATAAAGAAGCCACCCAGAGAGCGCAACACAACCTATTGACCTTATCACCCGACCACCCCTTACTGTAATACCATGTTTCGTTATAAAAACATCATATCACCAGACGCCACCCAATTATTCTTCAACTCTCTGTAATTAAATCATAAAAACATAATTCCAAGAACCATTCATCCTCATACTACACTCACAACTCAATGAACTCAATGAACTCAAAGAAGAATCTGCAAAATCCGAAAAAAGAAAAAATCAGGACCGAGACCTCATCTTTCCGCACTCAAGAGTATACTCCAGGTTACCTGATTAAGGCGACACAATCTACCTCAAACGCTCAAATCTCTTGCTTGAGCCTGCAAAGATAAGATCATCGTACATCTACCAGCTGTGGTAACCAAGAAAGCTGTCCTCAATACATCGCAATACCCGGGATCCAGTCGGACTGAGACATAACTCCGACAGACTCCTGGACGCATTACAGAGTAATGCAAAATGAATTTGCCCAGTACCAGAAAACAACTCTGCTTTTAATAAGAACTTTCGGAGCAATATTGGAGAATTTCATCCGTCACCCCATCTATCCCCCTGCCTCCCATCTGGATCTCGACATCGGCAACGCCCCTGTACAAGGGTAATCGCTCAGCAAAGAGTGCTTCAGCCTTTTTCAGATCCTGAAGCAAGGGGCGTTTTCTGATTTTTCTGGCTGCTTTGGGATGGGCATGAATTGCCTGGAGTATCTGGTCGAACTCCGAGTGCAGATAGACCACGGTCCCAATTCTACCAATATGAGGGACCTTGAAAAAACCACCGCCAGTTGAAATGATGGTATCGCGCACCCCTTCTGCCAGCCACTTCGCCACAATCTGTTCCAATTTTCTGAACCTTGGTTCCCCCTGGGTCTTAAAAATCTTTTTGACCTTCATATTGGTGAAACTCTCAATGAGATCGTCACAATCCACAGCAAAATGACCAGTTTTTTCAGCAAGCATCCTGGCAGTTCTCCCCTTCCCCACACCCATAAATCCAACAAGCACTATATTACCTGTCATATCTTCTCCCTGACCTCCTCTAACCTCTTAGAAAATCCACTGTTTATATTGCTCTCTACACCTCTCCCACTCAAAACGACGGGTCAGGGTATAAACCACATCATCTCCCAGGCGAACAGGCTGAACAAGTAATTCTTCAAGCCTGCCTGCCAACTCCCCAGGACCATAGAGAAAGGCATCATCATAAAGTTCCGGATAGGAGAGGGCCGCCGGCAACAATGGATAACAGCCTGCCCGAATAGCCTCGAGAACGGCAATACCGTAGAATTCATGCCTGGCAGTTGAAATAACGATGTCCCCCATGCTGAGGAGTTGCCCATAACGATCTTTGCTTTCAGTATAACCAAAATGGATAATTTCCTTTGCCAATTGTTCACGTGCCTGGACAAAGGAATGCGGGACCTTGGTAAATGACTGCCCCAGGACAACAAGACGGAAAGCTACTCCTTTTTCCTGGAGCAGAGAAAGGGCGTTAAAAAAGAGATCAGGCCCTTTATCATGCTCCCAGCGATGATTCCAGACAATGACCGGAGGGCCTGGTTCTCTTTTCTTTTTTTCAACTCGATCCACAGAGGAGTAGTCCATTCCCGGATAGAGGACAACACTCTTTTCCCTGATGCGGCCAATACAGTCATCAAGTTCCATATCAGCAGCCTTTTTGAGGTATGCCTGAATACCCGCAAGAAAGGTCTCCCGATTGAATTGAGAATTAAAGGCACAGCGGTCCGTGGCCAACGCTGTGGTAAAATTAATAAATGCAAATTGTTGCATACTCTTATCAGCGAACTGGTTGGGATAGGCAAACTGATTTTCATGAAAATAGGTGCAAAACAGAGCCTTGTGATTCCATCCGCAAACAGTGGCCAGCAGAGCACGCAAGAGAGCAACATCGACAAAAGAGGAACAGAGCACTGTATCAAAAAAACGTTCCCGCTCTGGCAACAGGTTAAGCTGCTTCACAAACCAGGGCGCCGAGAGCTGCATACGCATCTTCCATTTACGGGCCGGAAGGGTCAACAGGATATAATCAGCCGTTACCGTCCGCTGCAGTCCCTGAAGAAAAATCTTATGGGACCCTCCATAATAGGGTTCAAGAATGAGGATTCGTTTCATTTTTTTGCTGTCCCTTCACTTCATCTGCAAGGTAACTGCTAAACGGCCTGACCTCGCTGATCCGGTAGCCACACCCTGGGGGGACACTCCCCCCACAGAAATGGAGGGTCTTATCTGGAAAATTTTTACAGAGAGAGAGTCTCTTTTCATGATTCCAACATAGCCCGTTATCCCCCAGCCAACTGCAGGCAAACTGGAGATAGCCCTGCTGGTCTTTCCCAGTGATCCGGAAACGTTCATATTCCGGATAGAGAAGAACCACCTCTTGAAAATCCATTGGCGAACGTAACCAGCCATGAGTACCTTCCAGGTTAATTTTCCGGCAGCAGTTTCCACAACAGTGGCAAGCGCCGGTAACAAGCAGTTCTTTCCCCATGATCTGTAAACGCAGATATCGAATCAGTCCCATAAAGGAATACGTAGAAAGAAGTTTAACGAGGTGCAACATGCTCAACCCGTATTACCCAGAATGGTCTGATAGCCCAGGAAAAAAAATGTGTAAGAGAAGACTTTCGGCAGATTCCATTTTCTGATACAAAGAGAGAGTTCACCAGATGCTATACACTTTGGTTACATTCAGGGCCGCACGAAGTTACCTGAGGTACTGAAAAACTCTCACAATAAACGATACCATCGCTGGAGACAAGCAGATGTGGCATTCAAAAGATGTTTATTACCTCTCAGGAAGTACAGGCATACTGGCTGAAGATCTCGGCAAGGCACTGCTTTGCCAGTTTCCGGAAATCAGTTTCAATGCAGAAAAGATACCCTTTATCCGAAGCGAAGAAGATGCCCGCAAGGCCTTAAAATATATCCTCTCTAAATCTTCCGCTCGCTGCCCCCTTATCTTTTCAACCATCATGAACAAGCATCTCATTGAGATCCTCGATGCTCCTGAGGTGGAATTTTTCAATGTCTGCGACAGTTACCTGGAACGTATGGAAAACATCCTCGAAGCGGTTCCCTTGCGGGTATCTGGATTTTCACGACATCTCGACGATACGACCATGGCCAAACGAGTCAGTGCAATTCAGTACTGTATTTCCCATGATGACGGGACCCGCCTCAAAGACTATGACGAGGCCGAGGTTATCCTCCTGGGAGTCTCTCGTTCTGGAAAGACACCTATCTCTGTGTACCTGGCCACCCAGATGGGGATAAAGGCGGCAAACTACCCCCTCGTTGCCGAAGACCTTGACGCCCACCGGCTGCCATCGGACATCATACGCAACAAGGCCAGGGCCATCGGCCTCTCCACTACTCCGGAAACGCTCCATTTACTGAGGGAAAATCGCTACAAGGGAAGCACATATGCCCAGCTGAACACCTGTGCCGGAGAACTGCGCCAAGCCAATCAGATCTTTCTCAACTATAATATACCGATTATTGTCTCAAATGGCAGTTCGATCGAAGAAACAGCAACCCAAGTGGCCCAGCAGATGTCGCTGAAACGTTTTCCACTTCTGTAACCTCCTCCAGAGGACAATCCAATGCCATTCTTTGACAACATCCCCCTTTCGGTACTCATTGTCTTGTGCCTTCTTCTTGGTCTTGCCCCCTTTGTCCCCGAACCCCACATCGTCGAGAAGCTGCGCATGCTCAGCCAGGGAAGCTTACGCAAACCCATTGACATTTTTGATCTCTTCTACCATGCTGCACCCTTTGTCCTGCTTGTATTCAAACTCATTCGTCTGAAAAGAGGAGGAACAAACCAATGACCAGTGGAACACTCTGCCCCTGCGGCAGCAAGAAACCGTTTGCGTCCTGTTGTGCCCCGATCCTGAAAGATCACAGGAAGGCCATTACTGCTGAACAGCTCATGCGTTCCCGCTATAGTGCCTACACCCTGGCCAAAAACGAATATCTCATAACGACCTGGGCAACGGAAACCCGTCCCGACAGTCTGGATCTGGATCTGGACGACACTAGCATCAAATGGCTTGAGCTTGAGATAGAAGAATGCGAAGGGGGGGAAACAGGGGACGAAAAAGGAACTGTGACCTTTACTGCCCGTTTTCTCAGTTCCGGTCATCTCTGCCAGCTCCATGAAAAAAGCAGATTTGTCCGTCGCCAGAATCTCTGGTACTACTTGGATGGGGAAACTCACTCCACGACTGCGAAAGTCGGCAGAAATTCCCCCTGTCCCTGCGGCTCAGAGAAAAAATATAAAAAATGCTGTTTTGCCAGCCAAAAAGGCTGAAGAGTAACAGCCAAGAGACACATAATTCCGCTTCGTCCTTCACCCCTCCCCCTTCAGCCTCTCTCTTCTATTCCGGAATGGAAGGCATGACCGCAAACTTTGGTTCGTGCAGGGGGAGGAGGATATCAGCTTCCTCCTTGATGCGCAGCATGATGTCATAGGCCTCATTGACGTTGACATGCGTTCCCGGGGGAATGACCTCCATCTCCATGGCCGTGATCTGCTTGGGGGGATAAAAATTTTCCAGCAGACAGCAGAAACCAGTCACTATGGCCTTGCCCTTACGGGTCTCCACCACAACGGAAAGACCTCCAGCCGTATGGGCTGGGGTATGAAGTACCCGGATGCCGGGGACAATCTCGGTATCACCGTTCAACGTCCGAATTTGATTATTTTCGCTGATCTCATAGATAAAATCTTCCAGATAACGGAAGTCCAGAGGATGGGGATTACGGATATGCTCCAACTCTTTTTCATGGATATAAAAAACGGCATTGGTGCACTTATAATCGTTTTCACAGTGATCATTATGGAGATGGGTATGAATCACAATATCGATATCCTCGGGTTTGAGCCCCCATCTGCCTAATCCTTCCTCAAAGGTCACTATCTTGGCACCAATGGCCCGTTCCCGGTCCTCTGATTGTATAGGATGCATTTCCCCGGTATCAATCAGTATCTTCTTGTCTCCACCCTCAACATACCAGCAGTAGATGGGAATGGTATACGGCTTGCCATAGTCATGCTGATAGGTCATCATCCCTTTGTCAAATACCTTACTGCCCATTACCATGGGATGGAGAGTGAACGTTGTCATAGATACCTCCGGACTCGATGTTGTACTTTTTCTGACTCTGGCATAAAGTTTGCCAGAATCTCAAAACAGAAGTGTTCAGCAGGACCTGCAAATCCTGTAACAGGGGTGAGAAAGAGAAGCCCCCTTCTTCAAGAAAATAACCTGAAAGCGTTTCCACTTTACTCACCAAAACGTATCAAGGAGAAGTGCTGCCGAATACTTGCTGGATTTTTTGGATGAAATTCCGTATAGTCGAACAGCAATTCAGTGCCGGCTCCAAAAAAGGGCAAGCATTCAAAGAATACATCAAACACCTCCAGAAGCAACTTTTTTTGTAACTATTCAGCAGTATACATAAAAAACACCCCTCTTCAATAACTGCTCACAGCCCCTTGGGGTGCTGATAAATTTTTTACCATCTTCCCATCGGAGATCTTTTTCATGCAGAAATATTCCAAACTCGACCACCCTTCCATTCTCTCCTCCATCTTTCACCCCCGCGTCTGCGGCCACACGCCTCTTCCCATCGGCGCCACAGATATAAAAATTGAAACGGAACCTGGGATCAGCATCGGCTGCAGATTTTATATCAGTGAACCAGCAGCTCCCAACATCCTTTTCTTTCATGGCAATGGCGAGATTGCAGCTGACTACGATGAGATCGGTCCACACTACACCAAGGCAGGAATGAACCTCCTCGTCACCGATTATCGCGGCTATGGCTGGAGTAACGGCAGCCCCACAATCAGTTCCATGGTCGCTGATGCCGAGATCCTGTTCCAGGAAACCCTAAAATGGCTCAACGCTCACAATCACACAGGATCTCTCTTTCTTATGGGTCGTTCTCTGGGATCGGTCCCTGCCATAGATCTTGCAACCCGGCATGATAATGCAATCAAGGGAATGATCCTTGAAAGCGCTATTGCCGAGACCCTGCCCTTGGCCCGGATTCTTGGTATAGACATCGATAAAACAGGTCTTTCCGAGGAGGACGGGTTCAACAATCTAAAAAAGATCGAATCGATAACCAAGGCCACCTTTATCCTCCATGGAGGACGAGATGAACTCATCCCTGCAGCCGATGCGGAAAAGCTACAGTCTCACAGCGGAGCAAAATCAAAAGAATTTGTGGTCATCCCAGGAGCAAACCACAATACCATGATTGCAACCGGCGGCACCCTCTATTTCCAGACCATCAAACAGTTCATTGACAAAATAACCGGTGCCACCAATTGGAGAAGACGTCGTAAGACATCAAAAGAGAGTTAATAATAACAAACCATGCCCAAAATGAGTCCACTTCTTCGTCCTTGTCTTCTCCTGGTAACGGTATCTCTCCTCTTTTTGCTCTCCGCCTGTACCACCACGCCCGAAGATCATTCCCGCATCGTAAAAATCGCCGCCGACCCTTCCCTGCTGCGCATAGGGGTCTCCACCGATTCACCTCCCCTTATTTATAAAAAAAATGGGAAAACAATCGGCCTGGAAGCAGATTTCGGGCGTAGACTTGGAAAATTTATCAACAAAAAGGTCAAATTTATAGAGACCAAGGTGGAAAATCAAATATCAGCCCTGGAACACAATGAAATCGATATCATTATGTCGGGGTTGACTATCACCACTGATCGCAAATCTCGTATCGCCTTTACCACGCCTTATCTCCGCTCCGGCCAGATCATGTTGGTACGCCTTCGAGACAAGGCCCTCTTTTCCAATGGTATTTACAGTCTGACGAACTCCAATCACATCATTGGGACAGTAAAAGGGAGCACCGGCGCCCTTTTTATCAGCCAAGCCATCAACGGAACCAAGATACAATCCTTTACTCAGCCAGCCGATGCGGTAACGGCGCTCATCAATAAAAAAATCGACGCCTTTTTCTACGATGCGCCGATGATCTGCCACTATGCGGCGATCAACAAAAATAAAAAATTGACACCTATTCTTACCTTGTCCACAGAAGAATACCTGGCCTGGGGAATCCGTAAGGAAGACAGTGAACTCCAGACCCAAGCCAATCTTTTTCTCCAAGAGCTCATAGACAAAGAGCAACTGCAGCGCATCCTTCGCATTTGGATCCCTTATCTGTAAAGAACGAGAAGACCAATCACTGCGAGAAGCACTCTGAAGAGGCTCTCCCCATCAACCAGTAAACAATATAGGCATCGATAGGTATGATAGCAGCGACCAAAAAACGAGAGGACTATCTCAGTTGGGATGAGTATTTTATGGCTGTTGCCCTGCTTTCGGCCCAACGCAGCAAAGACCCCAACACCCAGGTAGGAGCCTGTGTAGCCAATGAGGACAACAAAATCGTGGGGGTGGGCTATAACGGTTTTCCCTGGGGATGTTCAGACGATGAACTGCCATGGGCCCGTGAAGGCGATCTTCTGGACACCAAGTATCCCTATGTCTGTCATGCGGAACTCAATGCTGTCCTCAATTCCATCTCCTATAACCTGAAAGGATGTAGAATCTACGTTGGCCTCTTCCCCTGTAATGAGTGCACCAAGGTCATCATTCAGTCAGGGATCAAAGAAATTATCTATATGTCGGACAAATATGCGGAGAGTGATTCGGTAAAGGCCTCTAAGCGCATGCTGGATCAAGCAAAAACCAGCTATCGGCAATTTCAAATCCACGCCAAGGAGGTGACCTTGAAACTCTTTCCCGAAGAGTAAGGCTGAAGCCAGGAAAAAGAAGATGATACGTTAGTGCTCGTAGCCCTGAAAGGATATCTCTTTTTCTTTTGATTCTGTTTGTAAAAAGAGTCCTTGACCGGCTCGGATTTCTCCAATTTTAAAAACCTCCCTGCCCTTTTCCTCCAAGAGCTGGGCCAACTTTTCTTCATATCCTCTGCGTACGGTAAAGAGCAGCTGATAATCTTCTCCGCTGCGCAGAATAAGATCTTCAACTTTCAGATGCAAAACTTCTGCCGCACTGGTGAGCTCTGGAAGGAAGGGAAGTCGTTCTGCCTGAATCAGACCTCCAACCCCTGAGGCCTGGCAGATATGGGCCAGATCTGTGGCTATGCCATCAGAGATATCCTGCATGGCGCTTACCAGACCGCTTTCGGCAAGCTCCATGCCTAGGCCTATACAGGGCAGCGGATTAAGATGGGCATCCAGCAGGCGCTGCCATCTGGACAGGTCAAGCAGACCAGGTTTCTCTTTCTCGGCAGAAAAAAGTTCCAGGCCAGCACCGGCAGAACCAAGAGGTCCTGAAACCCAGACAGTGTCCCCTTGACCAGCACCAGAACGATAGATGGCCCCATGGCCCACAGGTTCACCCAGAACCGTAACTGTCAAGACCAGTTCCCGACCCAGCACCGTATCCCCCCCTATCAAGAGACAATCATATTCCCGGAGGATCTCCAAAGCCCCTTGCAACCAGAGACTGATCCACTCAGCGTCAAGCTCCTTTGGTAGACAGAGAGAGAGGAGGATAAATCGTGGCCTTCCGCCCATTGCTGCTATATCACTCAGGTTAACGGCCACAGATTTCCGGCCAAGCAGATACGGGGGATGCCAGCTACGATCAAAGTGGATTGAATCGACCAAAGTGTCTGTACTGATCAACCAGGCTCCATGGGCAACAACCTCGCAACAGTCGTCGCCGATCCCTTTGATCAAGCCAGTGGATTGACCATTCCCTGCCTGGAGTATCTTCCGAATAAGCTCCCGTTCTGACCATGCTGCCACTATTTCACCCGTTTAAGAAAAGAATCCTTTTTCTTTTCATTCTCTTGTTGCGACTGAGTGGCCTGGGATGACCTTTTGATACGTGGGGCCAGGTTCACGGCCTTGAGAAAACGTTCTTCTCCACCCATGGTGAAGATCTCCATGCCGGTCATCTGCAAAGTACGCAAGGTCCAGGTGATTTCCTGCGGAGGAATAGCAAGAAAGGTGAGGCCGAGATGCCACCATTCGTCCTTACGTGAGGTGTCACGGCTAATATCGGTTACCAGGGCATACACCAGCATCTGAGGTTCTTTAGAGGCTATCAAAACGATATCTCCTATGTCGGTGGTGTCCTTGAACGGTATAATCTGACGCAATTCGGCTACAAGTTTTTCCATGAATAACTCCCGGTGCCTGATAAACTGATTGAAAAAATTATTGAACTACACTGGCAGTTGCTTCCATCATAATAGTGTCTTTGCCTATGATGATCCGTGATCCCAGCTTTGAGTACATGGCGACGCCATCGAGCACGGGTTGAACAATCTGCTCTACAACAACCTGTGATGTTCGAGCAACTTCTGGGCCCTGAAGCGTTGCGATGGCTCCTGCCCAGGAGGCCAGATCTTTTAATACATCGGCAAGGCTGGCTATATCGATATAGAGTGCTGCATTATTTTTTAAGAGCAAGCCCTTTCCCACCAGCGCCATGTCCGGATTTTCAAAAAAATTCTTTTTCGGTTTCGTCTGCTTCGTAACAATCTGCTTGATGACATCAATACTGTTGGAGAGAAGAAGATATTCTTTTTGAATACTGAATGCCGGCTGCAAGCCACCTTGTGGCGCAAGACCCCAGTAAGAGATACTTTCATTCTTATATTTTTCCTTACGAACAGGAATCTCTGCTGCCGCAAGAAGCTTTTCAAAAACTGCCAGGAATGCTTTGGGTTCTTTGAGTTTGATGACCAGAGCCGCCTTGGGTAAGGGAACACCGCTGGAATCAACGTCTTTGACCAAAACAGCAAATTCCTTGCCCACCATGGTCAGCAGATCTTCAATTTCCACGCCAGTACTATCTCTCACTTCCTGGCGCAGTACATTCAGATCCCCAGGCTGATCAACCATCCAGGAAGAGTACATTTCCCAGACAAAAGAAAGGTTAAGCGTGTTCACCCAGGAGTAGAAAAGGACATCTGCAGGAACCATAGTCAGTGTAGTATTACTAGAAGGTTTTACAGCAATAAATGCTGCCACCCTTGGATCAAGTTCCTGAATATCATAAAGAATTAAGGCCTTACTCTGAACCAGTCCCTCTTCCTCCCAGGCGCCACACGCTGCTGCGCCCCATCCTCTCCACTGATCAAGGAGGGCAAGGAACGCCTGCCGATCCCCGTCAGAAAGCCTCTCAGAAACAATACGTCCCTCTTCATAGAGTGCAGGCAAAGAAACATAGGTAAACAGTTTCGCCTGCTTCAGGCTCTTTCGCAAGCGCTGAAATGCACTATTCTGCTGCAGTGTCCCCTTTCGCTCATCATAGCAGTCAAGACTCCTTCGTAGCAGGCGTTCATCAAAACCAGCCACAATCACTCCTTTCACCGTAACGGCTGAAACGATCCTTTTATCATCAACTCGATACCTGCTAATGCTATGACTGCCATACTGAACAGTCGTCTGTTGAATTTTGTTGGTAAAGAAAGAAGCAAGGAAATTAAAGAGATGAGCATTATGGCGGGGACGGGCAATCAAAAGCAATCTTTCTTCCAAGCTTCTGGTAGGGTCAGCTACTGACCACGAGTCGGTAGGAAATAAGGCAACAGAAAATTCTTTGCCTAACAATTCGTTAACTGTAGAGCTGTCGAGAATAGTACTGATCTTTAGACGCCAAGTCTCCATCTCTTGAACTTTTTCTGCTGAACTACCCAGTTCAACAGCAATTTCTCCATAATTGAGACGGGCAAGGGTTTTCCCCAAGGGAGAGGCCTGAAATTTCTGATACATAAGAGAAAAATCATGCTGTTCACCATAAAACAGCACATTCTCAGGAAGAAATTCTGCAGCTACCACCTTTTCCTCCTGCTTGCTCAACAGCAATACAACAAGAGCAAAACAGCAGAAGAAAAAAAATATTCCCACTCCTACTTTCTTCATACACTCAATCCATAACTAAAAACCGAAAAGACTTAAAGACTCTTCACAGCAGCCTAGGAGCCTGTCGGATTTAGACATAAATCTGCTCCAAATTTGACAAATCGGCCCAAATTTCCATGGCTTTTCGTTAAATAGACCTGCTATTCGCCTCAAATCCATAAAAATCTGGTCTCGATTTCTCTAATTTTCGCTACGATCCTCTAAATCCGACAGACTCCTAGCGTAAAAGGATCTTACCTTATTTTTATATCCCAAGACAAGGTAAACACATCCGGGGTAATTCACAAGACCCACAACAGCGAAGCGATTCAGGGACCATGGCTTCGGCAGAACTCCCTCAAGTAAAGTCCCAAAAAGGAATATACTCTAAGAACCTGTCTGACAATGCCCTTTCTCCCAAACTCTTTGTTATTTCAAAAAATTAATGCTCACAATATTGACTAGATGGTTGCGCTTGTTTTTTAGAAATGAGTCGATTTTGAATAAAATGCCTCTTCCCAAACAAGCCCCTGGTCTGTCAGCCAAACACCAACGTAAAAAGGCCTGCTTCTTTAGAGCAGGCCTTTTACAGGGGTAACCATTTGCTTCTTTAGTGATAAGCTACCAGTTCTTTGCCTTACGAACTGATCTCATCGAGAACTTTCTTCTTTATCTGTACCTTCTCCTGCTGAAAAAAATCTATCGGTATTTCCTCTGTTTCAGTTATGATCAAACGTACATTTTGCAGAGACACTGCTTTTTTTTCTCTCTGTCTCCATTCTGTTACTGTGATAGAGACATCCTTTAATTCGTCTCTGCAATCCCCTCCGGTATTAATCGGCTCAAACTCCTTTGCTGTAACAGTAATACCTGACTTGTACATTCAAGGAGTTGCTGTTGTGTCTGTTGTTCTGCTGGAGATGCTGATGAATGGCTCTTCTCCAGTCCAAGGAAGACTTTCTCCAATACCTGCAAAGACTGGAGACAAGAATCACTGCGGAACCTTCTTATATGTTGACAGAGAGTAGAGAGGAGTTGCAAAAATATTTTATCAGTACAGTCAAAGCCCTGCTTACTTCTGAGAAAATTAATTTCATTCAGGAGTGATTGAAGGCCCTCATCAGTTATATCCCCATGCAGAGAATCGACACATGATCGCAGTGTTGCCAGCTCGTTTTCTTCGGATCCCGGCCTACCTGATTCAATGCCGGTCGGCTCATCAAGGGCGAGGGAAGGAGTTTTTGTTTCTATCTGTTCTGCTGCAACCATGGGCATTTCTTCAACCTGGTTTTCCTGGTCCGTTTCAGACAAGAAACCTGATTCATCCTCTACAGCAAGATCTTCAATGGCCGAAGAACTGGGCATATCGGGTGCGTATTCTTCAAAGAGTTGTTCTTCCTCTGCAACACTTATAGCAGAAGCAGGCTGCTCTTCGTCCATTTCAACAAATTTTGCCATCTCCCCCTCCTCAACCAGGTCGGAAGGGGATAGAACAACTGATTCTTCACCGGGTAATGAATCGACTTCAACATCGTCTGCCACAACCTCAAAGACCACTTCTTCACTCTGCTCCAGTCCTGCAGGAAAAGCGGATTGTTCTGCGACCAATGCCTCTCCAGGCACTATAAATTCGATACCATCATCGTCGTCACCATTTTTTTCGGCAACTCCTGCATCAAGAAGTGGTTCTGGAGCCTCCTCGCCAGGAAGAGTAAATGAGATTTCCTCTTCCTCGACTTGTTGCTCATCAATCTCATCTATGAACTCGGAAGGAGATTCCTCAGCAAAGGCGGGGGCTGGAACTTCCTCATCCAGGAAAGACAAGCCCGCTGATACCTCTTCTGCCACCTCGTTATCTGTGGCAGCTGGCTCGGCTGGCTCGGCAAAGCCGGGGCCTGGAACTTCCTCATCCAGGAAGGACAAGCCCGCTGATACCTCTTCTGCCACCTCAATATCTGTGGCAGATGGCTCGGCTGGCTCAGCAAAGCCGGGGCCTGGAACTTCCTCATCCAGGAAGGACAAGCCCGCTGATACCTCTTCTGCCACCTCATTATCTGTGGCAGATGGCTCGGCTGGCTCAGCAAAGCCAGGGCCTGGAACTTCCTCATCCAGGAAAGACAAGCCCGCTGATACCTCTTCTGCCACCTCATTATCTGTGGCAGCTGGCTCGGCTGGCTCGGCAAAAGCAGGAGCCGGTTCCTCTTCTAGATTCCATTCATCAGAGGAATCTTCGACCTCATCACCAAAAAACGAATCCAACCTGTTTACCAAGTCAGCTGACTCGGTATCCGCAACTGCTTCATTCTGCCCGTATTCATCAAAACTGAAATCTTCTTCACTACCAGATAAAGCAGGTGTAAGCTCTCCTCCTTTCATCGGAAGAGCTTCCTCCTCTGTATCATCATCCGCCTCAGTTTCAACATCTATACCGGGAGGAAGAACTCCTTCTCCTGCTCTGGCTTGTTGAGCAGCACTCTCAATTGAGGCCGCTAACTCTTTGGCCAAGCTATCCACACTGAACCTACTCTCCTCTTCAACATCAGCGAGAGCCGGGGCAATTGTGCCACCTTCATAGGGTAATGCCTCTTCATCAGAGTCATCATCGGCTTCAGTTTCAACATTCACCCCTGCCAGGGCGCTCTTATCTGTGCGACTATGTGACTGTTCTTCATCGATATCACCAAATACGGCCGCCAGGCGGGATTCCACAGCAGAGGCGACCTTGCTCGCTTCTTCATCTTGATCTGGAACTGCAGTATCCTCATTGGATTGAAAACGTTGCCCAAGACCTTGAGTGGCCAGCGCCGGTTTCCCATGATCTCTAGCAGCGCCTCTAGCTTTCTTTACTGGAGACGATTCAGATTTCTCTTTTGAAATTTCAACCTTGAACTCATTAAATTTCGCAACTTCAGTGAAAAGGATAGTCTTTTCCTCATCTCCTGAAAGTTCAGAAAAAATCATTTTCTCCAGAGCCCCGTAAAACGAGTGCAGAAGTGAAAAAGCATTTGCGTTCGACTGGCTTCGCCTTTTTTTAATGTAAGAACTGAGCGCACCAATTCCCTGCAACAGAATAAGTTTAGCCTTACTCTGGCTGAATACTTCTTCCAAGCGAGCTACTTCTTCACTGAGTTTTTGCAGTCCCTGGTCGTTGATTTCCCAGTCAAGGCCCAGTATCTGAGCTTTCAGCGTTTTGAGAACATTTTCACTTTTGGCCCCTGTTGCGGCTGGTTGCGAAGCAACGTTTTTTGAGGCGGACAGGGATCCACTGGATTTACTGATCTGAGCCTTTAACTGATCAAATTTCTTAACATCCTCCAGGAGAATCTTTTTCTTCTCCTCGTCACTCATTATCTCTTCAGAAGAGACAATTTTTTCCAGATTATAATAAAACGTGAGAAGCAATTTGATGGCATTGGGATGAGATCTGGCCCTTTCCTTAAAGATATACTTTCCAATCTTATCCAGGCCCTGGATATAAACCTGTTTGATTTTATCACCGGCCCATATCTCATTGAGATCGAGAAGTTCCTCCTTCAACTGTTGAAGAATTTCATCATTAATCTCCCAATCAATGGAAAGAATAATTGTCTTCAACCGGGCAATAGGCGAGTCATCATCGCCGGTAAACTCAAACAGGTTGATAGAGTCCGTGGAAAAGGAGTCATGGTCATCCATGCCAACGGTCAGATCATCATCATATTGATTTTCACTATGCTGTGTCACCGTTTTCATTCCCTAAAGTAATTTTTTCTGTATAGAGACAACTGTTGCCGATATAATTTTCTTCAACGTTGCTGCAACATTGTACCCGGTAATGGCACTTGCTTCAAGGTCAGGCACTTTCAGTCTGCTGTTCAAGTCTTTCCGCAAAACAGCAGTGGGTAATATAGGCACACCATGATCTTTAAGATCAACTTTATTGTATTGAATAACCAATGGAATTTTAAAGATAGACTCCTTATAAGCCTGAAGATTTTCATGCAGCTGATTCAGGGAGCGAATATTTTTCTCTCGCTGTTTCTCCATCGCATCTGCAACAAATACAACCCCATCGACACCCTTTAATACCAGCTTACGTGTCGCATTATATTTCACCTGACCAGGAACCGTATAGAGCTGAATTTTTATATCATAGCCTTTAATCTGTCCCATATCAAAGGGCAGGAAATCAAAGAACAATGTCCGATCGCCATGCGTTTTCAGACTTACCATCTCCGATTGGATCTGATCACGAAATTTACGATTCACATATTCAAGGTTTGTCGTTTTTCCGCAGCGTCCAGGGCCGTAATATACAATTTTAACCTGTACGACCTTGTCTTTTAAGTTGATAAAGCTCAACCCTTCACCCCCTAGCCTAGATAGCCCGAAGACTACCTTGAAATTTTAATATCTCAGAACGCCCCCCCTTGAGGGGGAGATAAAGTACTTTCACAAAAAATCCACTCCAGTACTCAATATATTTATCTCCTTTTTCATAGGCATTTGCTCCCGGTAACCAATCAGGAGCTGCTGGTATCCCAGACTGTTTTTATCTGCTCAATGGCTTCAACCACATTTAATCTGAGAAATCCAAGCGAGATATCCTTACCAAACATAGAAATAAGGAGGAGTTCATCATCAATCTTACTAAAATGAATATTAGAATCCTGCCCCTTATGAAATAGAAGGGAAAACTCTGCTTCACCTACAAGTTTGGCCATAGCATCTACTGTGGCGAAATTACCCGCAGCCAGGGCAGCAAAAGAATACACATCATATTTACTCTCACCATTATCTTTGGCAGTAATAATGTTCCCTGCCATATCAATAATGATAACACAGTCAACACCGAGTTTTATCAATTTATCAGCCAAAATCGTATCGATCTGCTCAAGCTGCTCCTGACTGACGATTCCATAATTCATGCCAAATACCTCTTTCCTTGATTACGAACCATTATCTTGGTCCCTCTTGACTCTAGTTGCTCTGTTGTACCCAGAGCAGTTGAGAAAAAAATTTTTATCGCAAAGCGTTAAATCACCCGCCCATATTTTAATTTCCCCATTGTTCAAGTTTTTTCAAAGTTATGATTTTGTTTTATCGAAAAAAAATAGAAGACATGAACAATACGAAAATCAGTATACGACAGATTTCTGGCGATATGAAGTTGTTTTTTTATTTTTCCTAAAAAAATCATAACGATATAGCAAAACATCTTTTCCCGTCGAAGACGAATTGGCCAATTTACTGATTTCACTTATCTTATACCTGATATAACCATTACATGGAACATTACGCCCACAACCCCACGTGCTGAAAAGCATCCACATCAACAAGGCCAAGATCTGTCATCTTGAGATGAGGAATTACCGGAAGGCCAAGAAAACTCATGAGCATGAAAGGGTCCTCGACCAAGACCCCAAGGCCTGCTGCGGCCTGCAGTAAGGCAGAGAATCCAGCAGCAACCATCGGAGCATCAGCAGCGGACATAAGGCCGGCAATCCGGAGGGGGAGAGATGCGAGTATCTGGCCATCTGCCACCACAGCCAAACCACCGCCATGACCAACAATGGTTTCAACCGCCAGTCTCATATCTTGAGTCTCAACGCCTACCACCGTAATGTTATGAGAATCATGCCCCACAGTCGAGGCAAGAGCCCCCCGTTGTAAGCCTATCCCCTGCACAAATCCCAGCCCTCTATTTCCAGTGGCCTTGTGCCGTTCGATGACAGCTAGTTTTATAATATCCTTTTCAGGATCTGACACAGCCAACCCGTTGACAATTTTCACTGGTAGCTCTACTGCCTCTGTGATAAGCTGATCTTTAACGACCCTTACAACCCTCGCTATTTCCCCTTGCGCTGCAATATCAAATGATATTTTCTTGATATCCACATGCACTGAATCAAACACCTCTGGATACCTGCTGGCGACCTCCTTTTGATTCCTTGTCATGGAGCCAATTTCTTCTTCAACCCGCCTTCCTCCGGAAAACACCAACTTAGGTCTGACATTGGCAAGATCATCAAAGAGAACAAGATCTGCTCGATATCCTGGTGCCACAGCCCCTCGATCACGGAGGTCAAAATAGTTGGCCACATTGATTGTCACCATCTGAATGGCTGTAAGCGGATCCAGTCCTAATTTGATCGCTTTACGTAAAATCCGATCAAGATGTCCCTCAACTACAAGATCATGGGGATGACAGTCATCGGTGACTAGCAGGCAGCGGTGACTGTTTTTCTCTGTGACAACAGGAAGGAGGGCGGAAAGATTCTTGGCCGTGGATCCCTCACGAATAAAAAGAAACATCCCTGAACGAAGCTTTTCCCGCGCCTCTTCTGCCGTGGTACATTCATGATCCGAACTGATTCCACAACTGATATAGGCCTGAAGATCTTTACCACTCAGGCCCGGAGCGTGTCCATCCACTGGAACTCCCATTCTTTGCCCGAGTGCAAGTTTTTTCAATACCTCCTCCTCCCCGAAAAGGACCCCAGGAAAATTCATCATCTCCGCAACACCTATTACCCGTGGTGATTGCATAATCTTTTCCATCTCTGTAGAGTCTAAAGACGCTCCAGAAGTCTCCAGGTGAGTCGCCGGAACACAGGAAGGGGCCATAACATAAAAACTGCACAACAGATCTGCACTTTCTTCGAGCATAAAGTTTATTCCGCCAAGTCCTGCAACATTGGCAATTTCATGCGGATCACAAACTACCGTTGTTGTCCCATGGGGTACGACTGCTCTGGCAAATTGCTCTGGCGAGAGCATAGAACTTTCAACATGGATATGCCCTTCCATAAATCCCGGGCAAATATAGGCTCCATTACAATCGATTTCCTCCTCTCCTGAATAATCACCTATTCCTGCAATTCGTTCGCCACAGATTGCCACATCGGCCTCGACAATTTCACCAGTGAACACATCTATGACGCGACAACTTTTAAGGACACAATCTGCCGGTTCAGCACCTCTTGCCTGACGAATCCTTTTTCGTATTACCTCTCTTGTTTCCATGACAAGACCTCATATTTTAGTAACAGTTTTGTCTTTTCTTAGAAGGCGCTCCCCATGGGATACGAGGTATTAGCAGGTACTGGGATACCATATGTTCCCTCCGGGGAAAAAACTCCTTTTCCTCATAATTCGCCATTGCAGTGGCAGATTGAATCTGCTATGAAACAGCAGATGATCAAAACAAAAAAAGAAAAGCCCCCCATACCATGTGTCGCTAACAGCAGCTTCTTCATAGATACCCATTGTCATCTCGATATGAAGGACTACGGGGAGGACCTTGATAAAATCCTTATACAAGCACGTGCGCATGGAGTACATTCTATCATTACCATCGGTATTGATGAAAAAAGCTCAATTGCCGCTGTTGAACTAGCCAGGAAATATCCACTAGTCAAGGCAAGTATTGGTATTCATCCTCACGATGTCGACCAGATAAGACCCGATACCTACCAACGATTAAAAACCCTTGCCGTAGAAAACAAAGAGCATATCGTCGGCTATGGAGAAATCGGACTGGACTACGCAAAACTGTATGCAGAACCTGGAGCTCAAAAGAAGGCTTTCTCCCAACAGCTCGAAATTGCAAAAGAACTCAACCTGCCGGTTATCATACATGATCGAGATGCCCACCAAGACATCCTTACCATCATTCGCCAATCAGGTCCGTTTCCAAGGGGTGGAGTAATGCACTGCTTTTCCGGTGACACTCGTCTGGCCGAACAGATAGTGAGTTTGGGATTTTATCTCTCCATCCCTGGTGTTGTTACTTTTAAAAACGGTATCGAACTTCAGAAGGTAGCTGCAACAGTACCTCTTGAATCTCTTCTTCTGGAAACCGACGGCCCTTTTCTGGCCCCGGTCCCCTGGAGAGGGAAACGAAACAAACCATCCTACCTTCCCTATACTGCTGCAAAAGTTGCAGAACTGCGGGGAATCTCCCTTGAAGAGGTTGCAGATCAAACCAGCAGGAATGCCCAAACGCTCTTTAACTATGAGGTGTTGCCTTAAATTCCATCATGATTGCCGACAACCTGCAAACAATCCGAACATTGATAACAGATACCGCTCACAACTGCGGACGAGATCCCTCTACGATAAAGCTTGTCGCCGTTTCCAAACATCACCCTGCTGCCAGTATCATGGAAGCAATGGCAGCCGGTCAGAATATTTTCGGAGAAAACTACATTCAGGAAGCAGCAGATAAGTGTCACACGATTGGTAAGGGTGCTGCCTTTCATTTCATCGGCCATCTGCAATCGAATAAGGCAAAGCTTGCAGCCGAATTGTTCACCATGATTGAAACTATCGATCGCTACAAGCTGGCCAAGGCATTGCATAGCCACCTTGAAAAAATAGACAAGACCCTGGATATCCTTATTCAGGTGAATATCGGCAGGGATCAAAAAAAATCAGGCATCCTTCCGGAAGAAGCCAAAGATCTTTTGAAACAGATCGCCTCCCTCTCCAGACTGCGGCCAAAGGGATTAATGACCATGCCTCCCTTTACTGCTGATCAGACCAAAACCAGAAGTTATTTTAAGGCCCTGCGACTCCTGGCCCTTGAACTCGGTGCAGAGAATCTTTTTTACAATAACGAATCAATTGAACTTTCCATGGGAATGTCTGACGATTTTCCCATGGCCATTGAAGAGGGAGCGACTCTCATACGTATTGGAACAGCGATTTTTGGTAAAAGACCCCTGAATTCGTCCCAGACCTAATATTTAACCAAGAGATACGATATTATGCAAATTACAATAATAGGCACAGGATATGTTGGCCTCGTTACCGGCACCTGCTTTGCCGAATTTGGCCACCATGTCATCTGCGTTGACAAGGATACAAACAAAATTGAACAACTGTGTAAAGGGGCTATCCCCATCTACGAACCTGGACTTGACACCCTTGTCGCCAAAAACGTCAAAGAAGACCGCCTCCAATTCACTACGAACCTGGAAGATGCCGTAAGAGGAGCTGAGGCCATTTTTCTTGCCGTTGGCACACCAACCAGCAGGCGTGGAGACGGCTATGCCGACCTTACGTACATTTACCAGGCCAGTAAAGAAATTGCCCCCCATCTCCAAGGCTATACGGT
The DNA here is from genome assembly GCA_018817385.1 of Pseudomonadota bacterium. GTDB lineage: Bacteria > Desulfobacterota > Desulfobulbia > Desulfobulbales > Desulfocapsaceae > Desulfocapsa. The sequence goes on along the minus strand of JAHIUA010000005.1, from coordinate 48,380 downwards.
AATCATCGACAAGAGCACCGTCCCCACCGGAACAGCCAGTCAGGTGGAAAGAATAATCAGAGAGAGCAACCCAGATGCTGATTTTGACGTGGCTTCAAATCCTGAGTTTCTCCGCGAAGGAGCAGCAATAGCTGACTTCATGCGGCCAGACAGAGTCGTGATCGGTGTTGAAACTGAACGTGCGGAGGAAATACTCAGGGCAATCTACCAGCCACTCTTTCTCCAGGAAACACCCATTGTCAAAACCGACATCAAGACAGCAGAATTGACCAAATATGCCGCCAATGCCTTTCTGGCCACGAAAATAAGTTTTATCAACGAAATCGCTCTGCTCTGTGACACCATTGGTGCTGATGTAATAGCCCTGGCCAAGGGAATCGGCATGGATGGCCGTATCGGTGCAAAATTCCTTCATCCCGGCCCCGGATACGGCGGCTCCTGCTTTCCAAAAGACACCCTTGCACTTATGCGCATTGCCCAGGAGCATGGTCAAACCCTTCGCATAGTTGAAGCAACGGTAGAAGTCAATGCAGCCCAGAAAGCAAAAATGGTCAAAAAAATACGCGATGCAGTCGGCGGCAGTGAAGCGGGAAAGACCATAGCTGTGCTAGGCCTGACCTTCAAGCCTGAGACCGATGACATGCGGGAATCTCCTGCTGTTACCATCCTTCCAGCACTTTTAGAAAAAGGTGCAAAAATAAAAGCTCATGATCCCTTTGGGATAGAAGAGGCAAAAAAATCGATGCCAGCTGGAATCGAGTACACTGAAAATGCGTACGAGGCCTGTACAGATGCCGATGCTGTTATCCTGATGACCGAATGGAATCAATATCGAGCCCTGGATCTTAATCGACTTGCAGAGATCATGCGTGATCAAATCTTTATCGACCTTCGCAATGTGTATACCCCTAAAGCGGTGAAGGCTGCTGGCTTTCAGTATATCGGCGTCGGTCGTTCTTAAACTCTGTTCCCACCTGAGTCGGCAGACCTGAATATCCGTCTTTTCGAATTCATGAAACAAAAAAAGGCATCGTCCCCAAGCAAGGGAACGATGCCTTTTTAAAAATACTCTCTGTAACGATGATCAAACTTTTTTGGCAGAAGCACGCTTGGCTGCCTTCAAAGGATTGACCCGTACAGTGGTTACTGTGATCTCAGGCTTGGCATGGGTTGCAAAGTTACAGATCCCCAGGCGCCATTTTGCATCCGGTTTGAGATAGGACTGGCAGAACTGTGATCCAGCCTCTTCAACAATTCTCTCACACCCTTGACACTTTTCAACGACAGGTTGAAAATTTCTTTCGCTATAACTCATAGCAGCTTGATTCTGCATATTGTTCTCCTCAAAGTATACCAAACAATTCTATCTTTTTTTTGATTATCTGGAAAGCGACGATTACAGTTCACTATCCATAGCTCACAGAACTCTATATTTTACCAGTACATCATATTAAAAACAAGGACAAAAAAAACGAAAGGACAGGATACCACTACAAACAAAAAATATCTGAGAGCTCAACCAGGGCCACGATGGAGCAACAAACCTTTTTTCCCATGGTTATCTTTTTGGAACTCTCAAGACCAATATCTCTGCCCCTGTTCAAAAAAAACAGAGATAGTAGTAGACTTCCTTGTAATCTACAACTTCATGATATAGAATGAGATTTGTTCTAATAGGTGATTAATCCTTGCATTCACAACACTTATAGGCAATCCCCAAAAAAAATCAGATTAAGCAGGAGAGAATACAATGCCTATCTATACCTGGAAAGGTATCAATTCATATGGTGACAAACGCAAAGGAGAAGTTGAGGCCCCTAATCAGGCAGCAGCACTCGGCCATATCAAACGCCTTCGCATTCAAAATCCGGTTATCAAAGAGAAACCTAAAGATCTTCTGGAGAATATCTCTTTTTTTCAACCCAAGGTAACAGGTAAAGACATAGTAATCTTTACCAGACAGCTCTCCACCATGATTGATGCCGGCCTGCCACTGGTACAAAGTCTGGAAATTCTCTCGAAACAGCAGGAAAACTCTACCTTCAAAAAAGTCCTTATTGCCATCAGGATGGATGTCGAAACAGGGACCACCTTTGCCGACTCCATGCGCAAGCATCCCAAGGTATTTGACAACCTTTTTTCCAACATGATCGAAGCTGGTGAAACCGGAGGTATCCTGGACACCATCCTCAGTCGGCTTGCTGTCTTCATGGAAAAATCCATGGCCCTGAAGAAAAAGATCAAGGGAGCCATGACCTATCCGGCAATATGTCTGGCCATTTCCATAGTCATCCTCGTCGTTATCCTGGTTTTTGTTATTCCTGTTTTTGAAGATATGTTTAACAACTTTGGCTCAGCCCTTCCTACACCCACTCAAATTGTTGTAAACATGTCGAATTTTTTCAAGTCCAACTTTCTTTGGATCGCCATGGCGACAGTGGCTGTCTTTTATACCATCAAGAAAATATACAATACTGAGGCAGGACGGATCAAAATGGACGCAACCTTTCTCCATGCACCTGTTGTTGGTCCTCTGATTCGAAAAGTTGCGGTGGCCAAATTCACAAGAACACTTAGCACCATGCTCCAGAGTGGTGTTCCGATCCTTGAGGCTTTACATGTAGTTGCGAAAACAGCCGGAAACAAGATAATCGAGGCCGCAGTGCTTCGTGTTGCTGACAGTATTGCTGAAGGACGTCCCATTGCTGAGCCACTTGAAGAAAGTGGCGTATTCCCCAATATGGTGGTACAGATGATCAATGTTGGAGAATCGGTAGGTGCTCTCGACACTATGCTGGCCAAAATCGCCGATTTTTATGATGAAGAGGTTGATCAGGCCGTTGAAAACTTGACCGCCATGATAGAACCCTTCATGATGGTATTTCTTGGTGGAATGATCGGTGGTCTCGTTGTTGCCATGTACCTGCCAATTTTCAGTATTGCAACGACAATTGGATAAAAAAACGTTCTAACTGTTGACTTTATTCTCCCGAAGCCTATCATTAAGTACGGAGTTTAAATACCAATCGATTATTTTAAAAGGAGGATCCGAATATGACCCTTACAAAAGCTGACCTGGTACAACAGGTATACAAAATTCATGGTTCTTTAACGAAAGCACAGGCTACCGATTCAGTGGAGGCCTTTCTCCGTATCTCAAAGTCCTCCCTCATTGAGGGAACCGACCTGCTCCTGAGCGGATTTGGAAAATTTAATGTCAAAGACAAAAAGTCTCGAAGGGGCCGTAATCCCCAGACTGGCGACGAATTAACCCTGGATGCGCGCCGGGTCGTCACCTTCAAACCATCAGGCATTCTTCGCAATAAAATCAACGAGGCATGACCGACCTACAAAAGATACTCTCCAAAGCCATTCTTCCTTTTAGAGTAGAACCTGTACAGTTATATCCCTAAGATAGACTGTACAGGTATTTTTTTTGTTTGTGTCATCCCCCATTCACCGTCAGTCTGCCGATTCTCTTTACTTCCCTTAGTCCTATACCATTGAAACAGCATGCAGTACTCTCCCACTCTCCAAGAAATAGACATAGAAGCCATTACCTTATCTGATCAATGGAACTTGCACCCTTTTCTTTGTCCCGAACCTCCTGCCCGACTTCGACACTCCATTCAAGCCATAGGTCTGTTACAGCCCCTGATCCTGCAAAAACGCCCTGGCAAGACATATCAGTTACTCTGTGGACGAAAGCGACTCCGCTCCCTCCAGGGGAATAGACAGCCCCCTGCCGTCATCAAGGCTCTGATACTTGCAGAAGACATTCCACCCCAAACGTTGCTACACTATATTCTTGAAGATCAAATAGTTGCTGGCACACTCAGTCCTATGGAAACAGCCTATTTTTTCAAATACTGCCTCAAACATATGGAGATTGAAAAGGCGGCCGATTCTTTTTTTCCAGTTCTCGAAAAAAAGGTGCAGACCCATATGATTCGCCGAATACTCCCCTTACTGGATCTTGAACCAGAAATTCAGGAGAGTATCCACTGGGGAAAAATTGAAGAAAAAATGGCCCTTGAGTTACAGCAACTCACGCCAGATGACAGGCTTACCCTGTTTGGGATATTTCAAGAGTTTGAACTTGGTGGAGGAAAACAAAAAAGACTTTTGGCACTGACAAGAGACCTGGCCTTTGGACAAGATAAAACAATCACAGCCCTCTTGGCAAAACCGGACTTTGGCCTCATTCTTGATCACCCTGAGATGAATAGGCCGCAAAAGGCATCAGCACTTTTCTCTCTCTTGCAAAAAAAACTCGCACCGGAAAGCAGTGCCGCCGAGGAAGCCTTCCAAAAAGCCGTTTATAAAATGCAGCTCCCCGCAGCATACACTCTCAGCCACAGTCCATCATTTGAAAGAGATGAGGTTGTTATAACTCTTCGTTTTGACAGCCTCACAGAGGTGGAAAACCGGCTCCAGGAAATAAAAGCCCTCGCAAAAAAGAAAAAGTAAAGGGCCTCAACTCCAGTCCTCTCTGCGGCCTGATACGATCACATGATGAGACAGTGCTCGTATATCACCTACAAAAAGGGTTGGAAGAGGTCTCCCTGAACAAGTATATCATTACCGCATCGCCTATAATGGACATTCCTCAGGGTCAGGGCCTCGGATCGATCAGCTATGGGCAGGCCACTTACTAGAGGCGTACCCCTGGAGCCTGCAAACAGAGGAGCCATAAAGAGAAATACTCTATCTACCAGTCCCTTTCTGAGAAAACTGCCATGAACAGTTGCTCCTCCTTCAACAAGAAGAGAACATATTCCCATCTTACCGAGATCTGCCAGAACAGCAACCAGGTCCAAGCCACCGTCTTCGTCACAATCAACACTGCGAATGAGGACGTTCTCCATGGCAGTCAACACTCTTTTTTTCTCTTCATCAACCGAATGACTGCAAAAGAGAATGGTCGGTGCTGGTGAATCCAGATGGAGGATTTTGGATGTCAGCGACAGCTGCAAATGGCTGTCCAGGAGCACCCGCACCGGATCCCTGCCGCGCCTCCCGGGAAGTCGGGTTGTCAGCGAGGGATTATCCACAGCAATAGTGGTTCTGCCCACCAGAATAGCGTCGAGACTGTTGCGGAGCCCGTGTACCTTTTTCGAGCTACTCTCCCCTGTCATCCATCCTGGCTGCCCCTGTTGATAACTGATCTTCCCATCAAGACTCATACCGGCTTTCATCACCACGAAGGGCATTCCAGAAGTGATATGCTTAATAAAGGGAAGATTTAATTCTCGACAATCCGCTTCCAAGACACCACTGACAACCTCAATCCCCTGTTGCTGCAAATAGGCATTACCACTCCCCCTCACCAGAGGGTTTGGATCTTCCATTCCCACCACCACCCGCTTGATTCCGGCAGCAGCTACAGCTTGACAACAAGGAGGTGTTCGCCCGGTGTGACTACAGGGTTCCAGAGTAACATAGATGGTAGCCCCTTTCGCCTGGGTTCCAGCCTTGCGCAGGGCATGAATTTCAGCATGGGGGGTGCCTGCTTTTTGGTGATAACCGCGACTGATAACACTATCATCCTTCACCACCACGGCCCCGACACAAGGGTTGGGCGAAGTTCTCCCAAGCCCCTTTCGCGCCTCCCGCAGAGCCAGGCGCATAAAATGAAGGTCAGTTGTAGAATCAGTCATCTGTTCAAGGGTTATTACCGCTGGTGCTCTCATCCCTGGAATCGAGCAAACATTTTAACTCATCCATAAATTCATTAACATCCTTGAATTGACGATAGACAGAAGCAAAGCGAACATAGGCTACCTCATCCAGGTTGGGCAACTCTTCCATCACCCACTCACCAATGACCTTGGAAGGCACCTCTTTAGAACCGTAATCCTGCAGTTTCTTCTCTATCTGATCAACAAATTCATCTATCTTATCACAGCTTACAGGTCGCTTTTCACATGCCTTTTCTAAACCGATAACCATTTTCTGGCGGTCCCAGACCTCTCTTCGCCCGTCCTTTTTGACCAGCATGGGCAACATGACCTCCAATCGCTCATAAGTAGTAAACCGCTGATCACAGGAAAGGCATGAACGCCTTCTCCTGGTTATAGTGGACTCCTTGTTCAAACGTGAATCGATGACCTTGTTATCAAGATGACCACAATATGGACATTTCATGCTGTCTCCATTGGCTGACGCTGCCTTTTCCCTCAAAGACTTATTTCAATATCCTTGGAGAGTATCAATATGTTGACACTAAGGAGGTACTCTAAAAAGTATACTTTCCAGTTATACCACAAAGAAACCACTTCCCGGACATCAAATAACCGCTGATAAAGGAAATTTTTCGCACAAGGTACGAACTTCTTGACGAACAGCTGTAATGCTCACCTCGTCCCGATCCCTGATAATGCGCTCTATCCAGCCGGCGATGAGTTCCATCTCGGCAATTTTGAGACCTCTGGTGGTAACAGCAGGAGTGCCGATTCGAACACCTGAAGTAACAAAACGCGGCTGACCATCAAAAGGAATCGCATTTTTATTAACAGTAAGCCCCGCCTTTTCCAAAAGTGCCTCAGCTTCCTTACCGGTAATATTTTTACTGCTAAGATCAAGGAGAAGCAGGTGGTTATCAGTCCCCCCGGACACCAGGCGGAACCCTCTGGCACTGAGATTGGTTCCAAGGGCAGCCGCGTTGTCGACTACCTGCTGTTGATATTGTTTAAAAGAATCGCTCATGGCCTCTTTGAAAGCAACGGCTTTGGCTGCTATCACATGGACAAGAGGTCCTCCCTGTATCCCTGGGAAGATCTTAGAATTAATGCTTTTCTCCCATTTACCTTTCGCAAGGATCAGTCCACCCCTTGGACCACGCAGGGTTTTATGGGTGGTCGAGGTGACAAAATCTGCATAGGGGACAGGAGAAGGATGAACCCCGCCGGCTATGAGTCCGGCTATATGAGCCATATCAACCATAAACAAGGCTCCAATCTGATCGGCAATTTTTCTAAATCCTTCAAAATCGATAAACCTGGAATAAGCACTGGCTCCTGCAACGATCATCTTCGGACGGTTTTCAAATGCTATTCGCTCTACCGCCTCCATATCGATCTGCTCTGTCTTACGATTCACCCCATAGGAAATAAAATTGAACAACTGACCTGAAAAATTGACTCCGCTGCCATGGGTCAGATGGCCTCCATGGGCCAGATCCATACCCAGGACCTTATCTCCTGGTTTCAGGGTGGCAAAATAGACAGCCATATTTGCCTGAGAACCCGAATGGGGCTGCACATTAGCATATTCAGCGCCAAAAATCTCTTTAGCCCTGTCAATGGCCAACGTCTCGACCTCATCGGCATAATCGCATCCGCCATAATACCTTTTTTTCGGATACCCTTCTGCGTACTTATTGGTAAAAATAGACCCCTGAGCCTCAAGAATTGCTCCTGAGACTATGTTTTCCGAGGCGATCAACTCGAGTTGACTATTCTGACGATCAAATTCACAGTTGATGAACTTAAAGATATCTGGATCTGTATTTTGCAGGGACGACATACTCTGATTCCTCTCACTTCTATAATATGTAACAGACGAAAAAACCGGCATGCTTATTCTGCAATGCCGGTTTTCATTTACCAGTATGATACTACTCTATTAATTAAACAAATTTATACGACGCAAATGCCTGCCACCGGCAAATGGGGTACTCAACCAGGTGCGAACGATCTCTTCGGCAATGCCGGGACCGGTCACCCGTTCTCCCATGCAGAGGACATTGGCATCATTGTGCTCCCGACTCATGCGTGCTGTATACTGTTCACTACACAACGCAGCCCTGATAGTGGCATGTTTATTAGCAGCCATGGACATGCCAATGCCTGTTCCACAAATCAATATTCCTTTGTCTGCCTGACCCTTGGCAACTTTTTCGCACACCAGATCGGCATACTGCGGGTAATCCACAGAATCGGCAGCAAAACAGCCGACATCCTCTCCTTCATAACCAAGCTCCTGCAACAAGGCAAGAACAACTGTTTTCAATGTCAGACCACCGTGATCAGAACCAATTGCTATTTTCACCCCTATCTCCTTCTCAGCGCATATCGAGCAACCGCTGATCTTGAAAAGACATTACTCATCAAAGCGCTTCATGATCACCACGCCATTCGTTCCGCCAAAACCAAAAGAATTGGAAAGTGCGGCCCTGATCTCCATTTTTCTTGCCGTGTTGGGAACATAATCGAGATCACATTCAGGACTGGGCGTCTGCAGATTGATGGTAGGTGGTGCAATCTGATCCCGGATACTGAGTGCCGTAAAGGCAGCTTCAATTCCACCAGCTGCACCAAGCATATGGCCTGTCATCGACTTTGTGGAACTGATGGCCAGTTTACGAGCGTGATCACCGAAAACAGACTTGATGGCCAGGGTTTCACATCGATCATTAAGGGGAGTTGATGTCCCATGAGCATTTATGTAGTCAATATCAGCAGGATTCATGCCTGCATCCTTCAACGCCATGTTCATGCAACGGGCGGCTCCCTCTCCATCTTCAGGTGGGGCGGCAATATGGTATGCATCGCTTGTAGCGCCAAAGCCTACAATCTCAGCATAGATTTGAGCCCCTCGCTTGCGAGCGTGCTCAAGCTCTTCTATAACCAGCATACCTGAGCCTTCAGAGATCACAAACCCATCACGATCCTTATCAAAAGGACGCGATGCCTGCTCTGGAGCATCATTTCTTGTGGACAGGGCCTTCATAGAACTGAAGCCACCTACTCCCAGGGCACTGATAACTGCCTCTGTCCCTCCGGTAACCACAACATCACAATCGCCATAAACAATAGAACGATAGGCCTCACCCACGGCATGGGTTCCTGCTGCACAGGCAGTAGAAAGTGCGAGGTTCGGACCTTTTGCGCCAATCTGCATGGAGATATGCCCAGAAGGCATATTAGGAATGGCCATGGGAATAAAAAAAGGTGTGATTTTCTTGGCCCCACGCTCAAGACAGATGGTGTGTGTTTTCTCAATAATGGGTAATCCACCCATACCACAGCCAGTGATCACCCCAACACGAGTACAATTCTCATCATTGATTGTAAGACCACTGTCCTCTACGGCAAATTTGGCAGCCACAATTCCATATTGAACAAAAAGATCGAGATGTCTCGCGAACTTTTTGTCAAAATGATCTTCCTGGTTAAAATCTTTGACTTCCGCTGCGATAGTCACGGCAAGATCACTTGCATCAAACCGTGTAATCGCAGCAACCCCACTCTTGCCAGCACAGATATTATTCCAGGTTTTTTCTGTTCCTGTTCCTAGGGGGGTTACCAATCCGACACCGGTAACCACGACTCTACGTTTTACCATTGAACTTCTCTTGAAATTATATATGCCTTTTCTGACGGGGAGATTCAGGAACTGTGACAATTCCTGAAAAACAATTATTTCAAATTGCTTACAAAATCTATTGCATTCTGCACTGTAGTAATTTTCTCCGCCTCTTCATCGGGAATTTCAACATCAAATTCCTCTTCCATGGCCATAATCAGTTCCACAAGATCCAAGGAATCTGCACCAAGATCATCAACAAAGGATGCATTGGGAACGACTTTTTCTTTATCAACACTCAACTGCTCAACAATAATATCAACCATCTGCTGTTCAATTGCCATTTTCTATCTCCTGTATGGGGTTATCTATTCTATTTTTTGGCGAGTCCGGATCTTCCCGGCAACTCAATTACAAATACGATTAAAACGAGTCATTAGTAACAGACTCCAGACAAACTGTAAATCACATATACATGCCACCATTGACGTGAATGGTCTGGCCGGTGATATAGGAACCGTCATCACCAACAAGATAGGCTACGGCACCGGCCACATCTTCAGGGCTGCCAAGATTGGCCAGTGGAATTTCAGCTTTGATCTTTTCCTGAATTTCTTCGTTCAGGATACTGGTCATATCTGTGACAATATATCCAGGTGCCACTGCATTTACAGTAATATTGCGCGAAGCAAATTCTCTGGCCATGGATTTGGTCAACCCCTGCATACCAGCCTTGGCTGCGGCATAGTTACTCTGTCCTGCATTTCCAGAAAATCCAACGACTGAAGAGATATTGACGATCCGTCCCCATCTTTTTTTCATCATTACCCTGGACGCCGCCTTAGCACAGATAAAGGCACCTTTGAGGTTGGTATCAAGCACAGCATCCCAATCACTCTCTTTCATCCGGGCCATGAGTCCATCTCTGGTGATACCGGCATTATTCACCAGTATATCAAGGGAACCTGCATCCTTGATAAGCTGTTTTATAGCATCTTCAGCCTGGGCCGCATCAGCGACGTTAAAGGCGACAACATCGGCTGTACCCCCTGCAGCAACAATTGCCTGCCGAGTCTCCTCTGCCGCGTCTGGATTGCTTACATAATTTATATAAACATGAGCACCCATGGCCCCAAGACGTATACAGACAGCTCGTCCGATTCCTCTACTTCCTCCTGTGACCAGTGCGTTTTTCCCATTCAGGCTCATGATCTTCGCTGTCCTTCTATTTTATTGATAAGCTTGGGGATGATTTCATACATGTCGCCAACAATACCGAAATCGGCAACAGCAAAAATTGGTGCATTCTCATCACGATTAATCGCAACTATGGTTTCTGACGACTGCATTCCTGCCACGTGCTGGATAGCACCGGAGATACCACAGGCAATATAGAGTTTCGGAGCTACAGTTTTTCCGGTTTGCCCAACCTGATGGGGATACCCAATCCATCCGGCATCAACCACGGCACGACTAGCGGCAACAGCCGCATCCATAGAGGAGGCAAGCTCACGAATAAGTTCAAATCCCTTCGCGTTATCCATTCCTCGACCACCAGCCACCAGAATATCTGATTCTTGGATATTGACATTGTCCTGCTCGAAAACAACTGACTCCAGAACACGGACCCTGCTCTGCAACAGAGCAGGGTCCGGTGTAACATCTATGATCACACCCTGTCGAGCAGAATCAAAGTCCAGCTCCTTCATAACTTTAGGACGGACTGTGGCCATCTGAGGCCTGGAACTGAGGCAGACGATAGTGGCCATGATATTTCCACCAAATGCCGGTCGAGTCTGGAGCAGAGCTCCATCGGCGGCACGAATATCAAGCTGCGTGCAATCCGCTGTCAGACCGGCTCCAAGAGTATTAGCCACCCCGGGGATAAAAGATCTGCCGATGGCCGTTGCACCGGCAAGGACAATCTCAGGCTTGTGTCTTTTGATCAGATCGGTCAACACAGCACCGTAAGATTCATCACTAAAGTAGGAAAGAGATGGATCGTCTATCCGATACACAGTATCAGCGCCATAACCGATCAGCCTTTGTGCGGTATCGCCTGTATCTGACCCTATGAGCACAGCGGAGAGAGGAACCCCACGGGCATCAGCAAGCCTTCGCCCCGCCCCCAGAAGTTCCAAAGACACCGGTGCCAAGACCCCTGCTCTGAATTCACAATAGACCCAAACACCAACCCAACTCTCCAGATCTGCCTGAACACTCTTTTCCCCACCTTCTATTTTCAGGGCTTCCACTTCACAACTCTCAACGCAGGAACCACAGAGAGTGCAGGCATCTCCAACCACGGCACAACCATCAACAACTTCAATGGCACCAAAGGGGCAGCTATCCTCACAGACACCGCAACCAATGCACAGTTTACCGTCAACGATCAACATCCTTTTCTCCTGTCTGCTTAGTGCCTGATAGGCGAGTTCCGCGTTTTTTTATAACAAGAAACTAAAAAATATAACAATTATTAAAGTAGGTTCTGCTGTAACAAACCGTACGCCTTCATAAGGAGGAGTACTCTACAGAGTCCTTCAGGACTAGAGGTAAACAGCTAGCTTTTCAACCAGTTGCTCAATCTGCTCATCGATGGTCCCGTTCAGGATCGCTCTCCCTGCACGTGGTGGCGGAGGAAACACATTAACCACCTGGGTGGGTGATCCGGCAAGACCGATACAGGCCGAATCAGCTCCGATATCTGCAGCTGAAAGAACTGTAAACTCTATTTTTTTGGCCTTCATTTTACCTTTAAGAGAAGGTATACGAGGTACATTCAGATCTTTGACCACGGTGAGCAACGCAGGGTAGGAAACAGCTACCACATCATAGCCGTCATCCATCATTCGCTCCATAACGAGCTCATGGTCATTGGCCTCGCGAACTTTCTGGACACAGGTGACAAAGGGAATTTCAAGCTGCATGGCCAATCCGGGTCCCACCTGAGCGGTATCACCATCAATTGCCTGCTTGCCACAGAGAATGAGATCAAAACCACCTATCTTGTGAATGGCCTTGGCCAAGGTATAGGAAGTGGCCCAGGTGTCGGCACCGGCAAAGGATCGATCGGAAACAAGCACGCCATGATCTGCTCCGCAGGAAATGGCTTGGCGGAGAACCTCCACAGCCTGAGGTGGCCCCATACTCAGAACAGTAACTTCTCCACCCAGTTGTTCTTTTAAGCGGACTGCCTCTTCCAAGGCGTGCTGATCATAGGGGTTCATTATGGACTGAACACCTTCCCGGGCTAAGGTATTGGTTTCTGGATCTAAGCGTACATCCTTGGTATCCGGAACCTGTTTGACACAGACAATAATCTTCATTGCAGTCCTCTTGCAGCCTTATTAGCGAGAATATTCTTTGTTGAGTTCCTGGCCAATGACATTACGCTGCACTTGATTAGTCCCTTCATAGATCTGCAGAATTTTGGCATCTCGCATCATTTTCTCTACCGGATATTCACGCATATAGCCATAGCCCCCCATGACCTGAACTGCATCAATACTCACCTTCATTGCCATATCAGTAGCCATAACCTTGCACATGGAGGACACTTTGGACATATCCTTGGGATGAGCATCTATATGTCTGGCAGCAGAATAGACCAGAGCACGTGAAGCTTCAAGCTGGATGGCCATATCAGCAAGCATGTGTTGTACTGCCTGAAAAGAGATAATAGGTTTGCCAAACTGCACCCGCTGCTTGGCATAGGTCGTTGCCTCATCAATGCACGCCTGCCCAATCCCAAGACCTAAAGCGGCAATACCCGGGCGAGAGGAATCAAGAGTCTTCATCACCGTAATAAATCCAGTTCCCGGTCTTCCGATGATTCTGTTTTTGGGAATCCGGCAGTCTTTAAAGATCAATTCAGTGGTCGAAGAGGCGCGGATACCCATCTTCTTTTCCTTGGGTCCACAGGTAAAGCCAGCATCACCCTCTTCCACCACAAATATGGATGCGCCCCGAGCCCCTTTTTTTCGATCAGTAATGGCCACCACTGTATAGATTTGTGCTTCACCACCGTTGGTAATCCATTGTTTGGTCCCATTAAGAACCCATTCATCACCATCTAAAACCGCAGTGGTCTGAATACCTGAGGCATCAGAGCCCGCATTGGCCTCAGTAAGACCAAAGGCGGCGAACTTTTCCCCACTGGCCACCGAAGTAAGATATTTTTCCTTCAATTCATCAGATCCGGCAATTATGATGGGATAGACACCAAGGGCACTGGCAGCGAAGGCAGTACCAATACCAATACAGCCACGGCCAAGCTGCTCCAGGGCCAGAACGATATTAAAACACCCTCCCCCAAGACCACCATATTCTTCAGGAATCGGTACAGCAAAAAGATCCGCTTGGGCCATACTTTTGAGAATCTCACGGGGAAATTCATCTTTTTCATCTAATTCAGCACGCTGTGGAATGATACGCTCATCTGTTATTTGCTTGGCGATCTCCACGATCATATTCTGTTCTTCTGAAAGAAAATAATCCATTATTTCTCCTGTTTACCATCTTACCAAAGTAGCTCCCCAGGTGAAGCCGCCACCAAAAGAACAAACTAAGATGAATTCATCAGCTTTCAACTTCCCTTCCCGATTTGCCTCATCAAGGGCTATGGGTATGGAAGCAGCAGATGTATTACCATATTTCTGGACGTTTATGAATACTTTTTCTGGGGGAATGCCTAATCGGGAGACAAGCTTATTGAGGATACGGATGTTGGCTTGATGCGGTATCATGAGGCCAATGGAATCAAGGTCCACCTTTTCTCTGGATAGAAGGTCTACGATAGCCCCTTCCATAGCCTTCACTGCGTACTTAAAGACTTCCCGCCCCTCCATGAGAATATGGGTACCAGGATGGTCGGCGAGACTGAGGTCTGGATTAGAGGAAGGAGCATTGTGCATACAGAGAAGAGACCAGAGATTGCCATCAGAACACAGATTAGAAGCAACAACTCCGCGCGCTTCATCACGATATTCCATGACCACAGCACCTGCACCATCTCCAAATAAAATACAGGTATTGCGATCCTCCCAGTTTGTACGACTGGAAAGTGTCTCAGCTCCAATGAGAAGGATTTTTTTCTCTCGATCAGACCGCAGATATTTATCTACGATATCAATGCCAAAGAGGAATCCAGAACAAGCCGCATTGATGTCATAGGCAAAGGCCTTGACTGCTCCGAGTTCCTTTTGCACAAAACAGGCACATGAGGGCATGAGCATATGAGAACTGATGGTAGCAACTATAATGAGGTCAATCTCCTCTGCTATCACCCCTGCCATTTCCATGGCACGCTGAGCGGCTACGGTTGCCAGGCGATATGTTTCCTCACCCTTACCAGCGATACGACGAGTATTGATTCCGGTACGAGTACGGATCCATTCATCGCTGGTCTCGACAATTTCTTCTAGATCGTGATTGGAAAGGACCCTGTCGGGAAGACAAGAACCGGTGCCGAGAATGACCGCCCCCATCAACTCCTCTCCCTGGTAGCATAAAGATTTTCGGCAATACTCGATTCTATCTTTGCATTAACTTTCATTTCAACAATTTTTCCGGTTTCAATGAGTGCATTCTTAATTGCTGCGGTACTGGATTTTCCATGACAGATTAATCCTGTCCCATTGATCCCCAAAAGTGGCGCGCCACCATACTCAGCATAATCAACACGTTTTTTTAAACGACGAAAGACAGGGCGGGCCAGGAGATAACCAATTTTGGCTGCCCAGGAAGCCATAATTCCTTCACGGATCATCTGTCCAGCGGCTTCGACCAATCCCTCACTCACCTTCAAGCAGATATTGCCGACAAAACCGTCACAGACAATAACATCGACATCCCCCTGAAAGATATCTCTTCCCTCAACATTTCCGATAAAGTTCAACGAGCTTTCAGCCAGCATGGCATGGGCCTCCTTTACCAGATGATTTCCTTTTCCAGTTTCTGCACCAATGCTGAGAATTCCTACACGAGGGGCATCGATATCAAAAATCTGGGAAAAGGCTGAGGCCATAAGGGCAAACTGAAACAGATGCTGTGGACGACAGTCGACGTTGCCCCCTACATCCATCATCACTACTGGCATTTTCAAGGTGGGAACAATACTGGCAAGACCGGGCCGGGAAACGTTCTTGAGTCGTCCAAGCTTACGAATGGCAGCAGCCATGGTCGCCCCGGAATTGCCGGCGCTGACTGCAGCATCGACTTCTCCAGTACGTACAAGCTCAAAAGCAACCATCACAGAGGCATTCTTCTTTTTACGAATGGCCTCGACAGGAGACTCTCCCATCTCAACCATTTCGGACGTATGAACGACCTGAAGTCTCGACAACACCTCACTGTCAGATGACAATCTCTTAAGACAGGCGCGAATAGGTTGCCCATCCCCGACCAAAGTCACCCGTAGATCTGTTTCCTGCACTGCCTGTATTGCGCCGGCAATCAGCTCATCAGGCCCATGGTCTCCTCCCATGGCATCCAAAGCAATATGCACGGCAAATGTCCTATTCTAATTCCGCATCCAGGCTGAAAACTGAACGTCCCTTATACATACCGCAGCTAGGACAGAGACGATGAGGTTGTTTGGGTTCACCACACTCGGAACAAGTAGAAATACCAGGTGCCTTCAAGGCATCATGAGATCTTCTTTTATGGGTACGAGAATGGGAATGTCTTCTTTTTGGTAGAGCCATGCTTTCCTCCAATAGATCAACTGCCGTCGAGCGGCATGAAATCACTTATTTTATTTTAATTTTTCCCCAAAACAACGAAAGGAAAAATATGTTGTCAGACAAAGCCGACAGAAATACCCAATTTTGGCAAGAATGGCTAGAAAAAAATTCTTGACCACCTTAATTATGGTAAAAAAAAACCAAACAGTGACGAAAGGTTTCAATACATGACTGCCAACTTTTTTTTCAGGACGGCTATAACACCCGGGCAAGCCTGTCGGACGTCTTTTCCAGGCGCAACGTGACAATGGAGAGAATATGCTCAAGAAAACGACAGGCCAGTGCTCCTGACTGATCTTTTAAGGCGGCAAAATCTTCCCTGTGCAGACCATAGAGTCTGCAATCTTCAATGGCCACAACCCGTGTATGGCGAACATAGTCTTGCACGAGGGCTGTCTCACCGACAATCGCTCCCGGATCGAGTAAGGCGATAACCTGCATCTTTTCTTGAAATCCTGTGAACTTGTGCACAGAAAGACGCCCCTGACTCAAGAAATAAAGGACTGCAGCAGGGTCACCATAGTTAAATAAAACCTCACCTGCCGAAATTGTTTTCTCATTCAGTAACGAAGCGACGAGACGACCTTCAGCCTCATCCAGAAAATCCAAAAAAACAAAAGAGCTCTCCACTACTCGATATCCTCTGTAGAAAAACTTGCATTCTTTTCTTCAAGAACTTTGACCAGACCGGCAAATTGTTCTTTTCTGAGGATAGACTTGAACTGTTCCCTGAAATTACGGACCAGACTCACTCCCTCTATGTTGATATCATAGACCTTCCAACTGGATTCCTTTTGCAGCATGACATAATGGACTGGGATAGCGATTCCATTATTATCGATGACAGTGGAGACTTTGGCCTTATCGCCCTTTATTCGTTCCTCCTCAAACTTAACTTCCTGTCCTGAATAACTCTCGAGTTTTCCGATATAAGTATTTTCCAGGAGTTTGGTGAAAAGCTCTTCAAAATGGTTTTGCTGCTGTTGATCAATGTTATTCCAGGTCGTACCTAACACAAGTTTCGCCATCTCCGGAAAATCAAATCCCTTAACGGCAATGGCCATGATTTTTGCTCGTCGTTCCTCCTTATGCTCCTTTCCCGCGAGATTTGAGTCAGAAAGGATATCAATAATTTTATTAAGTGTAGGTTTTAATTCATCGGCGGGCCCCAGCGATGCCAGGGCAACAGGCAACCCACTGCAGAGAAAAAAACAGAAGGTAATTATAAAGAAACGCTTGACGCTCATCGCGTTATCCTCGCAGCTAAAATTTTATTACAGCTCATCTACAACATTCTGCGTTACTTCTTTATCCCTAATTTTGTTTCTCCTGTAGTCAAGATAGACCTGACGCATGGAAACATAGGGATCCAGAGAATATTTTTTCAGATCCTCATAGGCTTCAGGGTTAAGGGAGAGCAGGTTGATCTTATTTTCGGAATAATAGGCGGTACTGACCATCATATCATCGTTCACATAAACCACGGGATGCGAATAGACATCAACAGCAAAGCCAAGGCTATCTCTTGCATTAGACGGTCCGATAATAGGCCAGCAGAGATAAACCCCTTCTCCCACCCCCCAGACGCCAAGGGTCTGGCCAAAATCTTCTGGTTTCGCTTCCAGGCCAAAATCCACCAGAGCCGGGTCCCCTAAGCCGTAGACACCAAGCGTGGAGTTGATGAGAAAGCGAGATAACACTATCCCTGCATCGCTGAATTTCCCCTGCAATAGATTATTCACCATCCGGACTGGAGCGCTCAGGTTGGTGAAAAAATTACCGATACAATAGCGAAAATCCAATGGTAAGATGGCACTGTACACCGTATTTACCGGCTTCAAGACCCAAAAGTAGAGTTTATCATTAAACTCGAAAAAAACCCTGTTCATGGGCTCAAGGGGATCATAATACACCGGCTCATGGGCACTTGGGTCATCACTGAAAAAGTCGTCGCTGAGGAGATCAAACTCATTCTCTTGCCCTTGATCCGCTTCCAGTGATGGGGCATTTGCAGTGATTACGGGCTGGCGTTGAGCACAACCCCAGGAGGCAAGGAGAAAAAATCCAGCCAAAAAAAGAATACCATATCTCATAATTATCAATATATCAGGACAAACCCTGATCCGCTCAAAATTATTTAACACTGCCGAAAGCAAACTTGCTGATAAGAGATTCGAGATCTACCGCTGATTCGGTGTCGGTCAAGACATCACCATCATGGAAGAATTCTTCATCTCCTCCCAAACTCAACTGGATATATTTATCTCCGATCAGGCCCTGCGATTTGACCGAGGCCATGGAATCGATGCTCAGTTTCACCTCTTTATTTATCTGGAGAAAGACATTGGCCACCCCATCTTTATCAAGCCAGATTTTGGAGACCTCCCCTACCACCACCCCGGCGATCTGCACCGAGCCACCTTTTTTTATTCCGGATATGTTATCAAATTGAGCAGTGACGGTGTAATTTTTGCTGCTGCTCAAAAAAGAGACTTCACCGAGTTGCAGAGCCAGATAGCCAAAAGCAACAAAGCCGGCAATCATAAAAAGTCCAACCCAGAATTGTATGCTGCTGTTTTTCATTTTTCCACCAAATGACTCTGATAAATTTCTCCCATAGTAGTTTTAACAAACTCTTTAATATGGGGTTTCTGCGACCACTGAATCGCTTCAGGAGAGGGAAAAATATCCATCCCTCCGTTATAAAGAACAATAACCTGATCGGCAAGATTAAATACTTTGGGAATATCGTGACTGACAATTATAGAGGTATAGCCAAGCTGTTTCTGAGTTCGAGCAAAAAGATGATAAATTTCCTGGGTCATTACCGGATCAAGACCAGTGGTTGGTTCATCAAAGAGCATGATCTCAGGTTTCAGCTGCAGTGCCCTGGCCAAACCCGCCCGCTTTTTCATGCCACCGCTGAGTTGAGCGGGAAACTTTTCTTCATGACCCAGCAGTTCCAGCTGATCCAGAGTAGAAAGGACCTGATCCCTGATCTCCTTCTCCGTCTTTTTGGTGCGCTCTCTGAGAGGGAGGGCTACATTTTCAAAGACCGTCAACGAATCAAAAAGGGCTGCCCCTTGAAAAAGGACACCAAAACGAGTCCGTAATTCTTCCAATTCCCGTCCCCGCATTCTGCTGGACTCCTTGCCGGCCACAAAGATCTGTCCAGCGTCAACCTGCATCAGGCCCAACACCAATTTCAAGGTGACACTTTTACCTTGGCCACTGCCTCCGGCTATCACCGTGGTTTTACTGGTAGGAATGGTAAAATTCACCTTATCCAGAATGACCTGCCTGTGGCCGTCTTCGCGGACAAAAGACTTTTCCACATTTTTAAATTCTATAGCAATATCATTCATATGAGGACAGCGGTGAGAAGATAATCAAAAATAAGTACAGAAATCGACGACAGAACCACAGCCTGGGTCGTCACTCTGGACACACTCTGGGCCCCGAAACCTGCCCCCCTGATCTGGTGGACAAAATACCCCCGGCCGGTACAAATCCAAACGACCAACAAGCCAAAGACAAAGGATTTGACAAGACCTAGCCAGATATCGTGATTGGTGACACTGGAGCGCATCCCCTCATAATAACTGCCTGGATTAACACCCATCAGTTTGACCCCAGCCACATATCCTCCGGCAATTCCAACCACATCAAAGACTGCGGTAAGCAGGGGAACCGAGATAAGGGCGGCGAGAAATTTTGGAGAGATCAAGTAACGGAAAGGGTCCACAGCCATACAATCCAGAGCATCAATCTGTTCGGATATCCTCATGATGCCAAGTTCCGCACACATGGCTGATCCGGCACGTCCAGCGACCATCAAGGCGGTGAGTACAGGCCCCAGCTCCATGATAAGGGTCAGTGAAACCGCTGATCCCAACCAGCCTTCGGCACCGAATTTGTGGAGGGAATAATACCCCTGCAACCCCAACACCATCCCTGTAGAAGCGGCGGTAAAAAAAATAACAACAAGTGATCCGACACCGATAAAATGCATCTGATGAAGAAATTCAGCAAAACGAAAAGGACGTCTGAAACACCCCTGAATGGCCTGCAACAGATACAGTCCCATCCGGCCAAGATCATTGACCACATAGATGCCTATATTGCCCAGTTTTGCTATGGAGTTCTGTTGCATTAGGTTTTCACCAACCTCTCACTAAAGTAATCAAAGGAATCGACTATCGCTGCCAGCGCCTGACCAGAATCATAGATACAAACGCTCCATTTTGCACCAAACTCTTTAGCAGTCAGTGACTGATAAAGAGAAAAAAGTGGATGCATCAATCTTCATGATAAAATTAGAACTATGGAATGTCAATGATTGAGGACGATTCCGAAGCGGAGAGATCACAGTTTTTTTCCACAAAGGAGGCTTGTCTTCATCTCTGATGAGAAAATATTTTCCACGCCAGATGTCCATGTCAGCTTTTCCTGGGATCAAATGTCTCGCGCAGGGCTTCTCCAATAAAAATCAAGAGGACCAAGGTTCCTACCAGAACAAGAAAAGTTGAAAGCGACAGCCACCAGGCATCAATATTGGCCTTGCCCTGGGCCAAGAGTTCACCAAGACTCGGAGTTGACGGTGGTACACCCAGTCCTAGAAAATCCAGACTGGTCAAGGCAAGTATGGAAGCAGACATCCTGAAGGGAAGAAAAGTAATGACTGGGGTCATGCCATTGGGTAAGAGGTGACGATACATAATCGTCACATTGGAAACCCCAAGGGCTTTGGCTGCCTTCACATATTCCATATTTCTTCCTTTGAGAAATTCAGCCCGCACATAATCAGAAAGTCCCATCCAGCTGAACAGAGAAAGAAGAACGAGAAGTAAGAGGACACTGGGCTTAAAAATGGAGGCAAAGATGATTAACAGATAGAGCTCCGGCATGGCACCCCATATTTCGATAAAGCGCTGGCAGAAGAGATCAGTCCTCCCCCCGAAAAACCCCTGAACAGCGCCGGCAATAATGCCAACAATGGTTCCTACGCCTGTGAGGGCAAAGCCAAAAAGCACACTCAGACGAAAACCGTAGAGCAGACGAGCAAAGACATCCCTCCCCCTATCATCGGTGCCAAGGATATTTTCCCTGGTGGGAGGAGACGGCACCGGCCCGTCAATATCAAAATTAATGGACTGATAACTATGTCTATTGAATGAAAAATAGATGCGATTCCCGTTAGTTGTCAGGCGCTCCAATATATAGGGGTCAAGATAGTCAGTCTCTGTTTCAAAATCACCACCAAAAGTTGTTTCAGGATATTCAGTCAACAAGGGAAAGTACGATTCACCCTCATAGATGATCAAAAGAGGGACATCATTGCTGATCCCCTCGGCAAAAAGACTGACGAGAAAAAAAAGAGCAAAAGCCAGAAAGCTGTAAAACCCCCTGCGATTGCGACGAAAACGACGCCAACGCCTGCGTCCCAGGCTGACGGGTTTTTCGCCTGAATCTTTGTTATTCAACACTGTCAAAACTTATCCTCGGGTCCACAAAGACATAACTCAAATCAGATAGCAGCCTGGAAACCAGACCGATAATAGTAAAAAAGTACAAGGTCCCCAACACCACTGGGTAATCCCGATTCAAAACAGACTGATAGGCAAGTAATCCCATTCCATTTAAAGAAAAAATTGTCTCAATCAACAGACTGCCGGTAAAAAAGGAGGCAATGAAATACCCTGGAAATCCTGTGATAATAGGAATAATACCATTCCTGAATACATGTTTATAGAGGACCTGCTGCTCACTTAACCCTTTGGCACGAGCCGTGAGCACATATTGTTTGCGGATCTCTTCAAGGAATGAATTCTTGGTCAACAGGGTCATAACTGCCAGGCTCCCCACCGCACTGGAAATAATAGGCAGGACCATGTGCCAGAGATAGTCGAGAATCTTCTGCAACAAACCCATTTCTGCCCAGTTATCCGAAACCAATCCCCGCAGGGGAAAAATATTCCAAAAAGATCCACCTCCAAACAATACGATGAGGACAATAGCCAGGACAAAACCCGGGATAGCATAGCCAATCAGAATAGCAGTACTGGTCAGGATATCAAAACGAGAGCCATCGCGGACAGCCTTAGTGATCCCCAGGGGAATACAGAAGCCATAGACAATAAAAAAACTCCACAGTCCCAGCGACATGGAAACCGGCAGCCGTGATATCACAAGATCCACCACAGACTGGTGATAGTAATAAGATGATCCGAAATCCAAAACGAGATAGTTTTTCATCATGGTCAAAAAACGCTGAAGAGGCGGCTTATCAAATCCGTAGAGCTCTCTGAGTGTTTCCACACGACTGGAGTCCAGACCAGAATTTCCTCGGTAAAACGAGGTGGTTCCTCCAGCCTCTCCGCCCTTCCCCAGTCCTTCCATCTCGGCAACCATTCGCTCCACCGGACCACCCGGTACGAACTGGGTGACGGTAAAAGTGATCAGCATCACCCCAATAAGGGTTGGGATCATCAGTGCCACACGCTTCAAAATATAAAATATCATAATAAAAAGCTTCAGTTCATGATACAGGGAAACAGATTTCTACGACACTTCTCCCTAACAGATTCATTCCCTTTCTCCTTCGAGGAAGAAAAAATACGTTCACAAGAAACAGTAACTCTTCAAGAGTTATTATGATAATGAATTTATTACCATTAAAACACAAGGAAATTACTTTGCAGAGACAAAAAAACCCAGGGATAAATGCCTAATATGCGATTACTGCTTGTATTTTCTTTGCTGATATGTCTAGTTTCAAAAAACAATCTTACATTACCACTCCGATGAAACTTCTTTATATAGCAGGCAGCAATGATTGATAATGCAGAAGATCTCAAGGCCCTGATAGAACGGGCACGCAAAACTAATGCAGTGGCCCTAGACACGGAATTTGTATGGGAACGAACCTACTCCCCCCGTCTCGGACTGATCCAACTGGCTCTTTCCAACGAAGAGTGTTTTCTTATCGATCCTTGCACCCTTGATGACCTTTCTCCTTTAGGAGAATTACTCGCTGACCCGGCGGTTGTCAAAATATTCCATGACGCCCCTCAAGATATCACCATCCTGCGCGATGTCACAGGGGCTGATCCAAAAAATATCTTCGACACCAGGCTGGCCGCAGGCTTTGCCGGTCTCTCGGCCACTCTCTCGTTAGGATCCCTGATTGAACTACTTCTCGACATCAAACTGGAAAAGACAGAAACTCGAACAAACTGGCTCATACGTCCGCTGCACACTCGACAAAAAGAATATGCCATGGATGATGTCCGCTATCTTCGGGCATTACGTGTCCTGCTACTGGCCCGTACCATGCCCGAGGCCCAGCAATGGTTAAAAGAAGAACTCCAACTCCTGAACGATCCCAAGAACTATATTGGCGTCAATAACATGGCGCGTTACCGCAAGATAAGAGGGGCAAGCAAACTGAATCGCCGCTCCCTCGCCATTCTCCAGGAACTTTCAGCATGGCGGGAAGAAGAGGCACAGAAAAGAAATCGGCCAAGGGGACATATTATCCGTGATGGTGTCCTCCTCTGCATAGCCAGACAGGAGTTGCGCGACAAAACTGCCATACAGGACTGCGGCGACATATCCTCCAGGTGCGCAAAAGCCTATGGGGACATACTGATCCAATTAGTGGAAAAAGGGCTGAGCCGACCTGAAGAAGATTGTCCTCCCCTTCTCCAGGATATCAAACTCAACACAAAAGAAAAAACAGCCCTGGCCAAACTCCACGATTTTATTATTCTCAAAAGCGATATCCACGGTATCGATCCGACCCTGATAGGGAACAAAAGCGAACTGAAAGAATTGGTGAAATACTCTTCCTCCCCTTCTGCTCAGATCAAACAGAAAAGTGGTTGGAGAAGAAATTTTCTCGCGGAACTCTCCGAAAAAGAATGAATTGTTCTTTCTCCTGCAAAAATATCAAAAAGACAAGTTGGGTGCCAATTATTGGCCAGTAGCGCACAGTCACAAAACATCCATGGTCACACTCAGCGCAGCCCCACAATCCGGGGAGGCGAAAAATGGTTATCGACAGTCTCTCTGCAAAGAGCAATTGGCTGACAATGACGCCCTCATTTCACAATTTCCTTTGCTCTCTCCTCTATTTTCCCTCATGAGGAAACCACCCTGTCGTGACCCATTTTAACAACTTCTCAACCAACTCAATAACGATGATCTCTGGTGGTGCAAAGAAGGGATCTGCACTTCCCGGATACCACTGCAGGACCACCACAGAATCACGCCTCCCTGTCACCAGACAATCCTCTCGGAATATTCCCGTCAGCAGGTCAAAGGCGAAGGGCCTTATCTTTCTGTCTGAGATCCTGGGCCGCAAACAGGGAGTAAGCCAAAAGAAGAAAAACAGATGTACGTTTTTTCCAAAAGCAGTCGAATGCTCCGGGGGAAAAGAGTTGCCTGAAAAAATTATTTTCCCATGCGTTCAAGAGGAAATGGCGAGAGGAATATATTGATACTCCTGGCAACAGAGAGGGAAAATGAGTAGGGTTGCTTGGCCATAGAATCTCTGGTCGACACGCCTCTTCCCCCATTTTCCAATCCAGACCCCCCAGTCAATTATACTAAAAAAATGGAGAGCTTCCTTCTAGACCATGGCCTTCCGGCCCTCTTTTTCCTCAGCCTTCTGGCGGCGACCCTCCTGCCCCTGGGATCTGAATGGCTGCTGGTTGCCCTTATCCTCCAGGGATTCCCGGCAACACAGGTCGTTGGAGTCGCCACATTGGGTAACGTCCTGGGTGCCTTTATCACCTACGGCATCGGAATATGGGGCTCTCAATTCTTCATGACAAAACTGTTACGGATAGACAAGAGACAGGCGACCAGGGCCATGGAACTCTACCAACGTTACGGCGCCATCTCCCTCCTCTTTGCCTGGCTTCCCATCATTGGTGACCCATTGTGCCTGGCCGCGGGGATCTTACGCCTCCAGCCCCTGCTCTTCCTCTTTCTTGTATTCCTCGGTAAGATAGGCCGCTACACCCTTATTGCCATGCTGGCTGGCACCCGTATCTGAGGCAACGCCCTAAGATCACTCCGACAACGGCCATTCCTGTTCACGATTCTCGATATGAAAACAGAAATGATCCCAGGAAAATTCTCTCTTACTGATCGGACACCGCAAGGTAACCTTTTTCTCATCACAGGCAAGAACCAGCCAGTCACCGCGCCGCGGTCCACTCTCGATAAAGATCTTTTCACCCGCCTGAAAGGGGTATGGTCTGAACACTGCCACATTGCTCTTCATAATACGATTGGGCCTCCTGCCCGCTTAGACATTCCTATACTCTCACGTTTTGCCAACAACCCGGAAAATAGTTTGTGAAAACAATCCCCCCTCACCATCGACTGGCCCTCCATCTCGTAATCACTTTCAGCGAAACAGTTCTTCCTTATCCCAGTCCAAGGAGGAGATTGACCAGCCTCAATTGTAAAAGTGATAAGTATTCTATCCGTTGTTTCAATACGCTGAACACCTCCTAAGAGTACTGTATATCCTCTGAACATTCTGTCCACTTTTTCTCTTCCACCTTCTGTGTGCCTGCAGCGATAAGCAGGAGGAGACAGATGCATAACTCGTTCCAAACATTTTTTTTACGATAGCGGACCTTATGCAACCCAACCCATCGCTACGCCATTGAACGTCAAGAGGCCGTCAGAAAAATTCAACTGTCTGGGCAGCAACTTATTTGTGGCAAAACCACGTTCCTCTATCGCAATCGTTTCTCCTTTTCCAATGATGACAACGCTTGCCGGCATCGAGGGTGAGCTATATTTTAATCGCATTGACATTCTATGAGGAATATCAGAAGATATTAGTAATTACTCGGAGACAGCGAAATCATTTACTTTAGAGAGGAGTAGCCACATATAAGAGTCCCTTGTCTGGGTAGCCACAGCTGAGGCATATCTACCTTATTAGTTTCACAAAACAAGTGACACCCTGATAATAATAAAAGTCGAAATTCCTGAAAGGCAACACAGCCGGAATCCGACACACTCACATAGCCTTCTTTACCAACCCAGTCAAAAATATACAAATCATCCTAAAATGACTAAGGAAAAGGTACCTATGAAAACAGGACCACTGCTCAAAAAGATGCACATCCAGCTCCTGGTTCTCTCTCATATCACGGTGACCTGTTTTTTCCTGACCACGACCTTCCCCTCTCCCGTAGATGCTACAAACCTTGGGGTCCTCTCTTTAGATGAACTCCTTGATCTTGAGGTTATATCAGTCACCAAGGTACCTGAAAAAATAACCGATACCCCTGCGGCCATCTATATCATCACCCAGGAAGATCTGCGCAGAAACGGCGTCAAAAGTGTTCCAGAGGCCCTGCGCATGGTTCCAGGTCTGCACGTATATCAGATTGACGCCAACAAATGGGCAGTCAGTGCCCGCGGTTATGCCTCCAGATTTGCCAATAAAATGTTGGTCATGATCGATGGACGGACCGTCTATTCCACACTTTTTTCTGGCGTTTTCTGGGATGTACAAGATGTCATGCTTGAAGATATCGACCGTATTGAGGTTGTCCGTGGACCGGGGGGAACCTTATGGGGGGCTAATGCCGTAAATGGTGTTATCAATATTATTAGTAAAGATAGCGCTGACACCCAGGGAGGCCTTGTCTCCCTGGCGGCGGGAACCAGTGACAGCGGAGAAATTTCGACCCGCTATGGAGGTTGGCTGAACGACAGAATATCGTATCGTCTCTACAGCAAGTATTTCAACCGTGGAAACTATGAAACTCCAGCAGACGAAGATGCTGCCGATGAATGGCATGCTGCCCGTGGTGGATTCCGTATGGATATGAATCTTACGGCGTCAAACAAAGTGACTCTCCAGGGAGATTTGTACGAAGGGGAATCAGGGGAGTCGGTCCAATATGTCAGCCCCTTCCCGCCTTATAAAAATATCACCTCCACCGACGCCCCCGTCTCTGGCGGCAACATGCTTGGCCGCTGGATCCGCACTTTTTCCAAAGATTCGGAAATAACTATCCAGGCCTATTACGACCATATCAAGCGGAATGAATTCTTTGTCGATGAGACACTTGACACCCTGGATCTAGACTTTCAGCACCACCTTGATCTAATAAGCGGGCTGGAAATACTCTGGGGAATGGGCTACCGCTATACAAAGGGCAACACGACAGGCAAGGAGGCCATTCCAGGAATATACTCTTACAATCTGGATCCTCAAATAAGAGAAGACAGCCTGTTCAGTGGCTTTCTGGAGGGCCGCATTGCCATTGCTGACGGCAAAGGAGAGTTCACCCTGGGGACCAAACTGGAGCATAACGATTATACCGGTTTTGAATGGCAGCCCAGCAGCCGTATCATGTGGAACCTGAATGCTGATCATTCTCTCTGGGGGGCAATATCACGGTCTGTTCGCACTCCCTCCCGCCTCGAACATGATGCGGATATCAACGCCGGTGCCTTTTTCCTCCCCACCCAACAGGGTGGATTACTCACTTTTATACGTCTTAACGGCAATGAGGAAACAGAATCGGAAACCGTCTTTTCCTATGAAACCGGTTACCGGGCCAGACTCAATGACAATATCTTTTTTGATCTGAGCATATACTACAATAAATATAAAAACCTCATAACTGCAGTGCCAATGGGCGCTCCTTTTCCTGAATATTCATCAACCGAAACCCGTCGTTTCATTCTCCCTCTCCAGATAGACAATGGAATGGATGGAGAAACGTACGGTGCTGAAATCAGTTGCCGATGGAGCATTACCGACTGGTGGCGACTGACCGGCGGCTTCACCTGGTTTCACTTTAATGCCCAGAATATGGGCAATTCCCAGGAAGCGAGGCGAGGATTTGAAGAAGACCAAAATGCCAATTTCCTCTTTTCCCTCCTTTCTTATATGGATCTGCCTGGCAACTTTGACGTAAACACCGCCCTTTATGGTGTGGATTCCCTGGATGAACTCAATATAGACTCGTATCTCCGTTTTGACCTCAATATTGGCTGGCACCCGACGGAGCATATGACTCTTAGCGCCGGTGGCCACAACCTCTTGAACAACTCTCACCAGGAGTTCAGCGACACGATGGACGGAATCCTTGCCAGCACGATTTCGCAGACGTTTTACACTAAACTTACCATTACTTTTTAGGTAGTTACGTAGAATGGTTCACAAGATTTTCATTTCTTTTTTTGTTTTTATTCTTCTGCAGGCAAGCACTATTGCTGCCTATGATGAACTCCAATCCAGCCGCGCCATGGAAATCCAGGCAGCTTTTCTAATAAAATTCAGCTCATACGTCAAATGGCCTGAGGAAGTTTTCTCTGATCCTGAGGCCCCCATTACCATCGCAATTTTTGGCCGGGATCCTTTCGGTTCGACGGTGGATAACATAGCCCGTACCTTTAATGCAAACGGCAGAAAGATCGAAGTCAGACGTTTTACAGATCCTCAAGCTGTTCGCCAGAGCCACATCCTTTTCATTCCCGCTTCTGAGATAGAAAGAATGGATGAAATCATAGCGGCGCTCTCCGGCCGTCCCGTTCTTCTTGTAGGGAATTCGTTGGAATTCCTTAATCACTCCGGGAGTATAAATTTTGTTATGGTCGGCAAAAAGATACGCTTCAACATCAGCAGAACGAATTACCAGAAAATGGGTTTAGTGATCAGTTCGAAACTGCTCTCTGTTGCCCATCAAATCCAGTAAACACACTGGTAAGCAAGTGTTCCATATAACCTCGAAAAGCAGATGACCTTTCCACACTTTCGCGACCTGTCCATTCATGTCAAGCTGACTGGTATCATAATCTTCAGTTGTCTTCTTGTTTCCCTGCTGGCCTCAGGATTTTTTATCGGCCGGGAAATCATATCCTTCCGTCGCTCCGTAATTGTCGATCTTTCTGGACTGGCCAAGGTTCTTGCTATCAACTGCACCGCACCTCTGGAATTTATGGATTCCGAAACCGCAGACGAAATACTTTCCTCCCTCAGCGCCAGGCCGCATATTCTTCAGGCTTTACTTTTTACCGCCGACGGAGAAAAATTTTCCCAATACCGCAAGCCTTCCCTTTCTTTCGAAGAGACTGAAGAACTTCGTCGCCACCTCAAAGAGACCAAAATGGAAACAGAGGGCGAAACACATCACTTCCATAAAAATCATATCGCTCTTTCCGTTTTTGTTGGAGAACCTGGAAAAACAATTGGTACCCTTATCCTGCAGACAGACCAGGATGAATTTCATGACATACTTACCCGTCTTATCTATATCATAGGTGGTATTTTTGCAGTCACCCTCCTTCTCTCCTCACTCCTGTCGTCCCTGCTCAACAGGGTGGTTTCCCGGCCCATACTTGAACTTGCAGAAACGATGGAGCGTGTCCGCAAAGAAAAGAACTACTCCATACGGGCCACCGAGAACTCCAGAGATGAGCTGGGGGTGCTGGTCAAAGGGATCAACTCCACACTTGATGATATTGAAAAGCGTGACGAGCAGTTGCTGGTGGCCAAAAAGACGGCCGAAGATGCAAACATGGCCAAATCACAATTTCTTGCCCAGATGAGCCATGAAATACGTACGCCCATGAATGGCATACTGGGAATCGCTTCCTTGCTTTTGAATACATCGTTAAACGAAAAACAGTTCCAATTTGTTCACATAATACGCAACTCAGGAGAATCCCTTCTGAACCTGATTAATGACATCCTCGACTTTTCCAAGATTGAGGCGGGAAAACTGGAACTGGAACTGATTCAATTTGATCTCCGAGAGGTGGCCGAAGAAACCGTTGCTCTGCTTTCCGAACGTGCCAATGAAAAGGATATCGACCTCGCCTGCTTTATCCATTCCGAGGTGCCGGCTCATTTTAAGGGAGACCCCGGACGACTGAGACAGATCATAATGAATCTGCTTGCCAACGCTCTAAAATTTACCAACCGTGGTGAGGTGGCACTCCATGTGTCGCTGAAAAAACTGGAAGGAGAGACCGCACACCTTCGATTTGAAGTCCACGACACCGGCATAGGCATTAATCCAAGCAAACAGAAAGAGATATTCAGCGCTTTTTCCCAGGCCGATGGCTCCACAACCCGGCAATTTGGCGGCACCGGGCTGGGCCTGGCAATCTGTCATCAGCTCGTCAACCTGATGGGCGGTCAAATAGGTGTGGAAAGTGTAGAAGGACAAGGATCGTTATTCTGGTTTACAACGGTGTTCCCCATCGCCAGCTTGAGTGAGTCCATTCCAGACAGGCAGCAGCAGGTAGTGATTCCCCTGCAATTTGATGCAGTTATCCTGGTTACTGAAGATAATCTGACCAATCAGATTGTTGCTCAGGGCTTACTGGAACACCTAGGCTGCAGGATTGATCTCGCCGATAACGGTAGAATAGCTGCTGCCACGGCAATGAAAAAACGCTATGACCTTATTTTCATGGACTGCCAGATGCCGATCATGGACGGCTATGAGGCTACCAGGAAAATCAGACAGGCTGAACAGCAGGCAGGCATCGAACCGACCCCTATTATTGCCCTCACCGCGCACGCGATGAAGGGTGACCGGGAACGCTGTCTTGCCGTGGGCATGAATGACTTTATTACCAAACCTTTCAATGAACAGCAATTGGCAGGTATCCTGGCAAAATGGATACCGGACACTGGCAGAAACAAGTTGGCAGAACAAAGACCAAATCTGGCAACTGAAGAAGATACGAAATCGAGACTAAGCCATATCGACGAAAATATCCTGGATAGTTTCCGTCAGATCCAGCAACCAGGAAAAGCTGACATCAGAAAAAAACTGATCAGTGCATACCTGCCAAGCAGCGTCAAGATCCTGCTGGAACTTCAGCAGGCAGCTGAAAAGAATGATAGCGAAAAACTCTGGCAGGCCGCACATACCTTAAAATCAAGCAGCGCCAGTCTTGGTGCTCATCGACTGGCCTCTCTCTGTCATGAACTGGAAGTATCAGGGAGAGAAAAACGTGTCAATGATCCCATGAAGAGGGTTCTAGAGATTGAAACGGAACTGAAGATAGTGATCGCGCAATTCGAACAAATGCTAGTCAACAGCTGATCCCAAAATGCACCCTCTCGCTGCCAGTGATTCCATGCCCATTCTCTTTTTACTTGCTTGAAACGCACTCGTTCACAGCAAAATATTTCGCGACAAGAAAGAAGAGAGACAAAAATTTTTCATAGGGAGAGACCGATGTCTCAGACAGCAAGACCAGGGGGACTGAACATTTATTTTGCCGGAGCCATCCGTGGAGGGCGAGATGATGCTGAACTCTATGCCACTCTCATCCACTGCTTGAAAAAGTACGGTACAATTTTGACCGAACATGTGGGAAATAACGATCTCCTCAAAGAAGAACAATTTCTCAGTGAAGAAGAAATCTTTGCCAGAGATATGGGATGGATGACAGGGGCAGATCTAGTAGTTGCCGAAGTAAGCACCCCTTCCTTAGGGGTTGGCTATGAACTCGCCGTTGCGGAAAGACTGAAAATCCCCACCGTCTGTCTTTTTCGTGAGAGAAAGGGGTGTACGCTCTCTGCCATGATTCAAGGAAACCCTTTTTTCGAGGTCAGGAACTACGGAGACAGAGATGAGGCGGAAAGAACCATCACCCGCCTCATGGAGGACTTCCAGAAACAGCTCCTGTTCTGAAAGTCCCTTGCCAATCACCCGCATTGTTCATCAGACTCTCCTGCGAAACGGGGCAAGCAGAGCATCTGCTTGGTTACAGGCACAAAAACATTCCAGACGGACTTATGACAGCTTGCCTGCCAATGTATTTATGCCTGTACCACCCGCCCCCGCAGCACTTTTCAACTCTTCGTACGACCTTGATGAGAAATGTGGGCTAACAAATTTTCTTCCGAACCGGAAGAGTGTTTTAACGTCAGGCACTGTCGTTGATATCCATAGCATCGGAAGCCCAACGATAGAGATAGTCATTTACCATCAGCAATTGGTCATCGGAAAGCCTTTCCCAGACGCCATCTCTGGCACATTTGGCCCGCATCTTCGTAAATACCATATTCCATCCCCGTGAAGTTTTGGACTCCTCCCAAAGAAAGGTTGCACCCTCGGTATTATCACGGGTGTGACAACTCTTACAGACCTGCTTGAAAGTCCTGCCTCCTTCTCCCCAAGGACTACTCTCCCATTCAAGAGACCCCGTATTAAGGATTCTGCATGTCCCTGTTTTGGCATCAAGCCGTTTTGCGGGGGCGCCATAAACA
Organism: Pseudomonadota bacterium; assembly: GCA_018817385.1. Lineage (GTDB taxonomy): Bacteria > Desulfobacterota > Desulfobulbia > Desulfobulbales > Desulfocapsaceae > Desulfocapsa. The sequence goes on along the minus strand of JAHIUA010000005.1, from coordinate 16,046 downwards.
GACAGTGCCGTGGCGACCACAGCAAAAAAGCAAATCACCCCGATGTACGCACGTTTCATAGATATCTCCTGTTCTGGTTGGGGAGTTGAGAGCGGTTGACGAAACAATCCAGCACGACCTTAGAGGCCCGCTGAACAAAGAGAGAGAAAAAAGGTGTGAAAGCATCCACATCTTCCTGCAGAAAAGGCAAAAAAGCATCCTGATCTGACCAAAGAAGTGTCTCGGGAAGACGATGCTGAACTGTCAAACAAGAATGTACCATACGTTACAATATCATTCAGGCAGACCCTTCAGTCAAGTTTTTTTATACCGATCGGTCTACAAAAATCCTGCCCAGGCGATGGGCGTTTTGCAAGACATGGTGTCAAATAAAGCGTCTAAAAAGGAGATCTACTGAGTAGTATTCCCGATATTTTGAGAAAAGAATGGCAGCTGCGGCTGGCTTTGATCTACGAGTGTATGGGCGGAGTCATCACGGCATGGTTTCAGAACTCTTGCCCCCGGCCTGGCCTGGTTTTCCGGGAGCATTTGCTTCGCAACCAGGTGAACACTATCCTGGTCAGAAGAGGATCACAACTCAGACCAGGCCCCTGTCAAAATTAAAACTGCTCGTCCCTGGGAGGAGGAGATCCTCCCTGAAGGCCTGGAGTATCTTCTCCCCGGGTGGCGTGACCATGCCGATTCCCGTGAGATCAACAACAAAGGTACGACATCCCATCTTGCGCAGGAGATGCAGCTTGCCAAGCAGGGAGAAGTGTTCCTGGGCCCGAGTTACAGTCAACCCATACTGTTTGTGAAGGTGAAAAGCAGTTCCGGAATCACTGTGCAGGGAAGCATCCTGTTCCTGAAAAGATGACGGAATACGGGAGGTGAAAAGATCAATGGGACTGTAAACGGTGATCGCCAGATCAGAGAGATTCCCAGCTGTCAAGAGTGCAGCCATATTCTCTCTCTCATCCTCCAGAGACAGACAGCACTCTTTGATACCAAGACCTTGCAGAGTCTTGATCGTCTCACTGTTCAGGGTATAGAGCCAGGGCCCGGCCCATAGCTGAATCCCATCCCACTGTGAAAAAAGCTCTCGCTGGCCCAGATTATTCAAGCGAAAGCGCATAAATCCCAGACCTAAGGCTTCATCTACCATTTCCTGCAGGGGCTTCCATTCTTCATCAAAAACCACGGAAGGCAGATCCCAGGTCAATCGTTGCAGCTCCTCTTCACTCCACTGTCGGATTTTTTTGCTCTCTGCAAGCAACTGCGGTCTGAGAGGAACAATACAATGCAGTTCCCTGCTATCCGCTATATTGATTAAATCCTCAACACAATCTGTAAGCAGATACAAGCGCTCCGGGGAACACTTCTCTCTGCTGCGAGGAGCAGCCGAAAGCCTTTCTTTGACTTCCTGAACCCGTTCCTCTGTTCTTCTTTTTTTCTCTGTGCTGACAATCTCCATAAGATGTTTATAAAAATCACGGCGGATTTCTTTAAGACGACTGGGCTTGATCACTACCGGAGGCAGGTCCACAGCATAGAGCTTTGCCAATGCCAGACTTTGATGCCCTGTGCGGCGAAATACTCCTGAAAGTGTTTCGGCCGTTAACGGTGACCGATCCGCTCTCAGCATTTCGACGGGATATTCCCTGTTCACTGTCAGCCCTTCTGCAGAAGCCGTAACCAGGAGGGTTCCATTGCGACACTGAATGCTAAGTTCTACAGCTGTCTCAAGTGGAGGAACCGAGGCCAGACGTTTACGACACGCCTCCTCACTCATGGTAAAAGCCTTGCCCATGGCAAGCTTAAAAACCAGATCACCCGGCCGCACCTTTCCACGAAAGGGAAGAGGTATTGAGACGACCCCTCCCGTACCTGCCCGCTTGACCGATTTCTTGCCAAGATAAAGTGCTCTGACCGTAAAACCCTGTCCTGCCCGGTCATTCTCAGGCTGAATACGCAGCCTATCCCCCACATGAATGACGTCACCGGTTCTAAAAGAAACAGCATCCCCCTGCAGTCGCTCCACCTTACCAAGGATCCTGCCGATTCCGCCTTTTCGTTCCGGTAACACAATATCTACGCCACCCTTTCCGGCGAGAAATCCCTCTGTAATTTTGCGGCCCATTGCATTTTCCAGGATGCCTTTTGCCGCAAGCACAGCATCTCTTGTATTCCCATGGAGGGCGTCAATGACCATCCGATAGGCAGAAACCACAGTGGCCACATACTCTGCACTTTTCATCCGCCCTTCAATCTTAAGACTCTTCACTCCAGCTGCAGCCAGTTGCGGGATGTAATCGATGGCGGAAAAATCACTGGTGGAAAAATAAAATCCCGGCTGTTGCTGATGGTGATAGCGGCGTCGACAAGGCTGGATACAGCAGCCGCGATTTCCGCTTCTGCCATCGAGATAGGAAGAAAAAAGGCAGTGACCGGAGATGGAATAACAGAGGGCGCCATGAATAAAATGTTCTAATTCAAGAGTCGTCTGGCTCCTGATGTGGGCAATTTCCTCCATACTCAGTTCTCGTGCCAGCACTACCCGAGTGAAGCCCATCTGTTCCAACATTCGCACGCCGGCGATGTTGTGGATGGTCATCTGAGTAGATGCATGGAGCGGAATCTCTGGAAAAGAGGTATGGGCCAGGTGATAGAGACCAAGATCCTGAATAATAAGACCATCTACCCTGAATTGGGAGAGGGCAGCGAGGACATCGACCAGTGCCGGCAATTCCACCTCCTTGATCAAGGTATTCAAAGCGACATAGATCTTCTTGCCTCGAGAATGACTATAACCGGTCATTCCTTCCAGTTCTGCAAGGGTAAAATTCTTGGCCTTTGCCCGGGCAGAAAATGATTTCAGACCACAAAAAACGGCATCGGCACCACTTTCCAGGGCAGCAAAAAATGATTCCAGGGAACCAGCGGGAGCCAGGAGTTCCAGCTGCTTCTGTTTTGATAATGTCATATTCTCACACCGGTATGAAGTCGTTCCCTGCAGACGAAACTGACTGCAGAGACTGTACAAGGTGCCACCTGGGACTAAAAGCAACATTCACCATAAGAAAAACACGTTCTCTAATCCGTCGACTTCTTTTCATCGCTTCGCCAAACGCCTTCATATCACTACAATGTTCTCTCGTTATTCTTAACGTATTTCTAGTTATGGGAAAAAACTGGTAAAAACCAGGTATTGACACCCATCAGCTACAACAGCTATACAATACTGAGAGTTCTTTTTCTCTTTCCTTTTTCCTTCGTAAGACAAGGCCAATGATCAAACCCAAAATCCTCATTATTGATGACGAACGTCTTATCCGTAATTTTATTGCCGAGGCATTAGAAGAAGGGGGTTATGATCTTCATTTTGCCTCTGATGGACAAGATGGCCTTGCTCAAGCCCTCACCCTGAAGCCCGACCTGATCTTCCTCGACATCCGTATGCCTATCCTTGATGGTGTTTCCTTCCTCAGGGAATTTCACAAGCAAACAGTCTCCCCCTGCCCCATCATAGCCATGACCGGATTCAAAGATGACGTGGTGCTCGACGAGTGCTACCAGCTGGATGTGTTTGTCCTGATCAAGAAGCCGCTTTATTTCAACGAAATTGTTGCCCTGGCCCGCCGCTACACCCGACTTTCGCAGTCCAACACACCACCGGCAGTTACTATCCAGACTGTGGAATCGCTAGGAAGACAGGCATCTTCTTTGGGGTTGAACTCCACAGCCATTGAGTACTTCATCGAGGCCATCCCTTTCCCGGGATTCGTGAAAAATCAAAACAGAAATTTTATCCACACCAACAGTGCATTCGAAAATTTTACCGGACTTGATCGCAATCAGATACTGGGCAAGACCTCCGAGGAACTGCAGTGCGGCCACCTAACAGACAGGGAGATCATAATTGAAGAAGAACTGTTAAGCAAAGGCGGTATTTTAGAAGATAAAAAATCTTTCATCAATGATAAAGGAATCTTTCAGGATGTTGTTGTCTATCGCTCAGCCATCATTGAACAAAATGAAGGACAACGTCCTGTTGCCATCCTTGGCCTGGTCATAGACACGGATGACCTGGGCACCTCCTCCTTTAAAAAACAACTGGCCCTGAAATATCCCCGTCTCAGCCCGAGGGAATGTGAGATAGCCGACTTGGTGAGACAGGCGATGAGCAACAAGGAAATCGCCCAACTACTTCATATCTCTTTAAGCACCGTAGAGTATCATCGAAATAACCTCCGCGACAAACTGGGAATCAAGGGAGACAACATCAATCTCAGCACAACCCTGCTCACAATCTAACAATCTAACAATCTAGCAATGAGAGTCAACAGCGATGACCATCAAAATGACGAACAAAATGCCCTCTTCATCACGCATTGCTGACAATCTCCCTGAGACAGGTGAATCCATTCTCATCGTTGACGATGAAAGTATGCAACGCGAATTGCTCTCGAAACTCCTCAATATCCTTGGCTATACAGCCACGGCCGTAGCCAGCGGCGAGGAAGCCATTGACTTCCTCCAGACACAGAAGGTAAACTTGGTCATGCTCGATATGTGCATGAATCCGGGTATGAACGGACGGGAAACTTTCGAGTCGATTCTCAAAATGGAGCGCGACCAAAAGGTTATTATTGTCAGCGGCTACTCAGATTCTGAAGAGATCCGCAGGACACTGGAAATGGGTGCCAAAGATTTTGTACGCAAACCTTACACCTTCAAAGAACTGGAGCAGGCGGTCAAAAAAGGATTGCTCCCCTAAAACCCCTTAATCGATCCTTTTGCGCAAGCGTTCAGCACTAATCGGATCCCTGTAAGAAAGTATAGAAATAGGTGATCGACGAAACATGGTGTTAGCCACACTTCCGGTGAAGGTGTGAAGGAGGTCCGACTTACCACGAATTCCCATAATAATCATGTCCACATCTTCACGGATGGCAAACTGAAGCAGTTCATCAACAGGATCCCCCACAAGAAGCTTATTTGTTATTTTTTCATGGGGGTAATCCGTCACCTTAAGTAGTCTGGCAAATTTTTCCTCTTTATCCTGACGGATGGATTGCAGCAGTTGTTCTTCATTCACATGGAAGCCATAAGAGGCAATGTTACGTATGGCCTTAACATCTTTTTCTTCAATGACATGCACAAGAATGAGATCTGCATTTGTTTTCCTGGCCTGCTCCACCGCGAACTGAAACAGGCTATTCTTGTAATCAGCAAGGGCCAAAGGCACCAATATTTTGTTGGACATGACAAACTCCTCAGATAGGAAAGAAGACCAGCCTCGAAATTGTTAGTACCTTAGAAATTCTTTTCGTTTTTTTTTGAAAATAATTTCGCGAAGGTACTTTCACCCCTTGTATGGGGCTACTGAACTGAGTGCCGGCTTACCGTTCATCACCGGTGTTAGTTCGTTACAGACAATAAGATGTTGATCCTGACCACGATTTTTTCTCACTATACCCCTTTTCCCTTTCGGGAAGCAAAAGGTATCTTTCAAGAGCAAAAGAATGCCATGTTATCCTGTCGGCAGAGCCAACAAGATCGAGAACAAGAGACAGCCGAAGAGAGCAAAACAGAGACAGGGAAACACTAACCGGCGCCAGGTTCTGGCCGCTTCGACCCCAAAAAACTGACAGGTGAGAACAAAACAGATATGGAGGGGAGAAATCATCACTCCAGTAAACCCAAAAACTGAGGCTAAGACCAGATACGGGATGACCTGATCGCTGAGACCGAGGGTGGAAAGAAGGGCCAGCAACAGGGGAAAGGTCGCCCCAACAAAGGCCACGTTAATCCCAGCCACCATTCCTACCAGGAACGGAAGAAAGGCGGCAGCAGCAAAGAGAGCGACTCCGTCACCGGCTGCTGCTGCCATGGCATCCACAACACCTGCTGCCTGCATTATATCTTTAAAGACAAAGATAGCAGCAATGACCGCAAGCATGGTCCACAGACTTTTCTTGCGTAGAACACTCCCCATAAACTGGAGGCCGAGATGATTTTGGATCATAATGCAGAAAACTGCGAGAAAAAGGGCTGCGATGACACCCCACTCAAAAGAAAGGCCGGGAACCACGACCGGCAAGAGACTTTCCAGTCCCACTGCGCCGACAATGGCAATCAGCAGCGGCAGTCCTTCTTTCAGCACTAAAGTCCAATCGGCAGGCTGTGATGGAACAGCTTCTTTCATATTGATCGTTGCAGGCCGCAAGGGTCGCAAAAAAAAGAACCAACCGAGAAAAAACATCATCAGGACGCCTGGCCAGGTACAGATAATAAAGGACACCAAAGGGATATCAGCCAAAGCCACGGTAAGAATAATCCCCGGGTAAAGCGGCCAGGCAAGTTCCCAGACATGCCTGAACCAGTAGTTAATCAAGGCCCGTTCTTTGTTGCTGATTTCCATGGACTCGGACACAGCCTTTACCATGGGTGCTGAAAATACTGCTCCACCCGGCATAGGCAAGAGTCCAATCAGGGCTGGGAAAAAGATCAAGCGCAGACGAGGACTGTGCAGGTAGCCAGACAAAGCCACCATGAGTCGCTTGGACTGCCCGGATTGCTCAAGGCCATCGGATAAGATCAAAATAAAGGCGATTATGGCCAACAGAAAAAGAAATTTCTCCTGAGTGAGAGCCAACAGGCCGATCTTAACAAAGGTCAAAGGAGAGAGACCGAAAAGCCCCCCCATGACCAGCGCCCCGAAGAGAATAGACATGGCCAGACCTCTCTTGCAGCGCACCCCGATCAGCATGAGCAAGAAGGCCCCAAGTACCTTTACAAAGGGTAACGCCGCTATCAACCAGTTCATTGCTTTCCTTACTCTATCAAATCAACAGGCTATAGCCTACCTTCAATTGGCTGAACAGAAGAGAGCCCTTTATGAAAGGAAGACCTTTTCTGTTCAGCTGCTGCGAGAATCAATCCTTACCTGTTGTTCAAAATTTCCTCAATACTCTTCTCTCCAATCGGATGGGTGAAGATTCCCTGAATCAAGGGTTCTATTTTTTTCATCTCCTCTTCCAGTAACAAAAAACCGGGAAGCGGTAAGGCCTTGACCAGATTCGCACGCCCCTGATCAGGCAAAGAGGCCGGTAGAAATTGGTTATACCTTCTATTTTCCGGAAGATCGCTCAGGGCCAGGAGGACATCAAGCATATTCCCCCAGTATTCACCCTGGCCGAGATGCTCGACAATCTGCATCACTGCAGTGGAGGCAGAAAGATAGCTCTCAGGAATAACGGCCGCTACTCCCGGCTTACAGGTCTCTTCCGAGACAAAACAGCGGCAGGAAAAAGGACGGACTGCATAGATACTGCAGCTCTTATTTTCCAAAAAAGGGCAAACACTTTCATTGCCAGAGGAGCCAGACTCCACATCTTCCCCCTGAAGACAGGCAGCGGCAAAACCGTTGGTAGTCATTTCCGGACGCCGTGTATTTCCTTTTTCCTGCAGTTTCCCGGCAAACCACTCCATTTGATCATTCTCACGGATATGACGATGGATCAAGTCCCCTTCGACGGCAGTCATTGTCACATTTTGAGTACAACAGGCAGTACAGCCTTTGCTGCAGACCGTCTTCTCCTCCTTGGCCCATTTCTCAAATTCCTCATAGATTGCCAACAAAATTTGTTCTTTTAGTGAAACCATATTTCTTCCTCTTTCTTAGCCCATAGTACAATTAGTATTCTCAAGCATTGTGGTTGACTTTCCCACAACCCTTCACATATAATAAAAAAACGTGCTGGTTCAGATGGTTATCTGATAATTCAACCACACAAACAGCACTATAGCAGTTCATCTTGCAAAAATGGAGAATATTATGACACTCTCTAAGATCTTCCTCCTCTCCCTTTTCTTTCTGATAAGCGGCAGTATCAACGCTGTCACAGCTTCTGCCAATGAATATTCTGATGCGCGGACTCTCGTCGAACGGAGCAGTATGGTCTTTCAACGCTTCCAGGAAGATCCGAACATGACCTGGTTTCGCGATAATGTTCAGTACGCCAAGGCGATCTTTATCGTCCCCCGGTTGTTGAAAGCAGGCTTTGTCCTCGGCGGTTCAGGCGGCTCAGGGGTCCTGCTCTCCAGAGACATGAAAACCCGTGCCTGGAGCTACCCTGTATTCTATACCATGGCTGCTGTCTCCTTAGGCCTCCAGGCCGGCGGTGAGGCCTCGGAAATCATCCTCATGATCATGACTGAAAAGGCTATGAATTCTCTGCTGACCACAGCCTTTAAGCTTGGAGCAGATGCCACGGTGGCAACCGGACCTGTTGGCACAGGCGTCAAAGCAGCAGCTACAGATATCCTTGCCTTTGCCAGATCCAAAGGGGCCTTTGCCGGGATCTCCATCGAAGGTGCTGTGATAACCCCCCATACCAAGAGGAACACAGCCTATTATGGAAAAGCTGTTTCCCCTACCGACATAACCATCGGACAGAAGGTTACAAACCCTCATGCCGACGCACTGCGGGCTCAGGTCAGCGAAAAAAGTAAACAAACAACCATCAAAGTAAACTATTAAGCCCGGCAACACCCTGCTGTATGGCAATAGGGTCAAGCGAGTGGCCAGTGCCCCATGTCGTACACAATATCACTAAAAAACAGCCCATAAAAAGAAAACGACCTGGTTTTCCAGGTCGTTTTCTTTTTTTTTTCACCTTTTTCGCAGAAGGAATTGATTCAATGATTGGTACCTGGCAACTCCTCTCCCTCTGTCTCGGGATCTGTCTCACCCTGTCCTCCTGTTCATCTGACAAAAAAGATCAACCAAAAGCCGCCCACACACGACCACCACTGCCTGTGGAAACCATAATCGTCCACAAAGAAAAGGTTCCCATCTGGCTGGAATACACGGGAAAGACAGAAGCTACTCAACGCATCGAAATTCGAGCTCGGGTATCAGGAACCCTGGAAGAGGTCCTTTTCAACGATGGCGACTTCGTAATAAAGGACCAGAAACTTTTTGTTATTGAAAAAACATCCTATCAGGCAATTCTTGACCAGGCGCAGGCCATAAAGGAACAGGATATGGCTTCCTTGAAGTTGGCGATTTCTGACGTGGAACGCTACAAACCTCTGGTGGAAAAAGAACTGGCTCCGCGGGCAACCCTTGACCAGTATATGGCCAGGGCCGATGAACTGCGCGCCCGAATCAAGTCTGACCAGGCCATAATCAACGAGGCGGAGCTCAACCTCAGCTACACCGAGATCCACGCTCCAGAATCAGGACGCATCGGCCGCAGGCAGGTTGATGTTGGCAATCTCGTCGGCTATGGCGAAAAAACCTTGCTCACCACCATCATCTTCGATGATCCCATGTACGCCTACTTCAACCCCAGTGAAGAAGAATTTCAGATCATGCGCCAGCACAAATCAAGGCAGACCATGGCCGCCAAAGTCCGTGTCCCTGATAATCGTGACCAGCTGATACAACGTCAACCGTACCAGGGACAGGTCGATTTCGGCGACAACCGGGTGGACCGGATGACGGGCACCATCACCATGCGAGCCATTGTTCCCAACCCAGATCATGACATCCTCGAAGGCACCTTTGTCTATGTAGATGTCTTTGTCTCGGATCAATCCCAATTGCTGATGGTCCCTCCCAGTGCAATCATGGAAGACCAGCAGGGCAGCTTCCTCTACGTTGTTGACCCTCAGGGGAAAGCCAAACGAATGTCTATCACCCGTGGTTTTGAAAGCAGATTTTACCTGCAGATACAAGAAGGACTGGCAGACGGGGCCCAGGTCATCATTTCAGGACTGCAAAAGATCAGACAAGGCAGCACTGTCACGGCTAAAGATGTCACTGCCGAAAAAGGCGTCATGGCAATCATGAAACAACAACAGATGGTGCCCACGGAGTAAGCATGTTATCCCTATTTTTTATCAAACGCCCCATCTTTGCCATGGTCATCGCCCTGATGACCGTGCTCGCCGGGGCAGTCTGTATTACCCTCCTGCCCATCCAGGAATATCCCGAGGTAACGCCGCCCACAGTTGTCGTCTCTGCCAGCTATGTCGGGGCCAATGCCTACTCGGTAGAGGAAACAGTAACTCGCCCCTTAGAGAACAAGATCAACGGGGTCAAGGGCATGATCTATATGCAATCCTCCTCCACCAGCACCGGCACCTCCACCATCGATGTCTATTTCGAACCCGGCTACGATCTCGACATTGCCGCTGTCGACGTCCAGAATAAGGTCTCCATGGCGATCCCCCAGCTCCCTGCCGAGGTCAGACAGCGCGGTGTCATTGTTGACAAGCAATCGCCCACCATCGTCTGCTTTGTCGGTATTACCGGTGATGAGCGCTATGATGATAAGTTTCTCAGTAACTTTGCCAATATCAATATCTTAGACGAACTACGCCGTATCCCTGGGGTCGGCAAGGTCGAAATTCTGGGAGAAAAAAAATATTCCATCCGCCTCTGGCTTGACCCGGATCGTATAAAGTCCCTGGGGCTCAGCCCTCAGGAAATTATAAGCGCCATCCAATCACAGAATAAGCAGGCAGCCATTGGCCGCATTGGTGCCGCCCCCACCTACCAGAATCAGCAGATCGAATTTGTCCTCACCAGCGAAGGCCGCCTCAGCGAGGTCAAGGATTTTGAAAATATTGTTATCAAATTTAAGGATGACGGCACCCTGGTTTATCTCAAAGATGTGGCGCAGGTGGAGTTAGGATCTGAAAAATATGATTGGAACGCCCGGCTGAATGAAAATGAGGCGGCCATGATCGGTATCTATCAACTTCCCGACTCCAACTCCCTGCAGATCAGACAGGCCGTTACTCAGAAGATGGAAGGGCTTAAAAACCGTTTCCCGGAAGGAGTTCAATACAGCGTCCCCTATGATACGACCCTCTTTGTAGAGGTCGCCATCAACAACGTGATCCAAACCCTGTTCATCGCCGTAATCCTGGTCGTTCTGACTATCCTCATCTTCCTTGGTTCCATTCGACCCACCATTATTGCCATTATTGCCATCCCTGTTTCGCTGATAGGAACCTTTGTCATCCTCAAGGCAGGCGGTTTTTCCATCAACTTTCTGACCCTCTTCGGCCTCATCCTGGCCATCGGCATCGTTGTCGATGACGTCATTCTGGTGGTGGAAAATGTGGAAAGGCTGATGGATGAAGAACCGGATCTGACTATTCCTCAGGTGGTAAAAAAAGCGATGCTGCAGCTCACCGGACCCATCATAGCCACCACCCTGGTCCTGGTCGCCGTCTTTGTCCCGGTCTCCTTCATGCCTGGTCTGACCGGCTCCATCTATCGCCAATTTGCCCTGACCATCAGTTTTTCGGTTCTCATTTCCTCAGTAAACGCCCTGACACTTTCCCCGGCCCTGGCCGCTCTTCTTATCAGGCGGGCCAAAAAAGGCAGGCAAAAATTTATTTTCTTCCGCTGGTTTGACACCTTTTTTGACCTCCTAACCAGGATCTACAGCACCATTGTCAGCTTTCTAATCAAGACCCGTTACCTGGTCATGCTTTGCTTTTTGGGCCTCCTTGGCGCCACCTACTACCTCTTCACCATCACTCCCACCGGCTTTGTCCCGGAAGAAGATAAAGGGGCTCTCTTGGTGATGTTCAACCTCAAGCCCGGATCATCCATTGAAAGGACGGCTCAGGTCCGGGCCGAGTTTGAAAAAATCATCCGCTCCATTCCCGGAATCAAGGATCTGGTCATTATCGACGGCTATAATATCCTTAGTTCCACTCTGGATTCCAGTGCCGGAGCAGGATTCATCTCCCTCACCCCCTGGGAAGAACGCAAGACCCCGGAACTGCAGATTGGATCCATTATCAAGGCCATCAAGAGAAAGGGACAGGCCATCACCGATGCCAATGTAGGTGCCTTCAATATTCCGGGAATCCCCGGACTGGGTTCGGTCGGCGGTTTCGACTTCCGCATGCAGGATCATGCCTCCGGAGATCTCACCACCTTTGTCAGTTATGCCGAGCAACTCATAGCTGCGGCCAACAAAGATCCACGGATCGGGATGGCCTACACTTCCTATGCCCCCAATTATCCAATGCTCTCCATTGAGGTCGACCGAAAAAAGACAGCCGCTCTGGGAGTAGAGATTTCAGAGCTCTACTCAACCATGCAGGCCTATTTCGGTTCCTTTTATGTCAATGACTTCACCAAATACGGCAAAATCTATAGTGTCTACATCCAGGCTGACAAAAAATTCAGGAATGAAGTCAAGGATATTGACAAGCTTTTCGTCAAAAATTATCAGGGCAATATGGTGCCGCTTTCCACTCTGGTCAAAGTCTCTTTCGAAACCGGTCCCCAAAATCTGCAACACTATAATATGTACCGCTCTATCACCATTAATGGCAGTGCTGCCCCTGGTTACAGCTCCGGTCAGGCCATGAAGGCTCTCGAGGATCTTTCCCAGAAGGCCCTGCCAGCCGGCAGCCCCTATGGCTATGACTGGTCCGGCATGTCGTATCAGGAAAAGCTTGCCGGCAATATGACCATATACGTCTTCACCTTTGCCATTGTTGCCATCTACCTCTTTCTCTGTGCCCAGTTTGAGAGTTGGATACTGCCTGTTATGATCCTTCTTCCCGTCCCTCTGGTCATGCTCGGAGCCCTGATTGCCCTGCAGGTCACAGGGATCGACAACAACCTCTTCGCCCAGGTGGGACTGATCCTCCTTATCGGCATGTCCACCAAAAATGCGATTCTCATTATCGAGTTCTGCAAAGTGCAACGCGAAGAGGGCTTTTCCATTATCGAAGCAGCTCAAAATGCCGCTCACCTGCGATTCCGGCCCATCATGATGACCATCGTCTCCTTTCTCCTTGGTGTTCTGCCCCTGGCCTTTGCCGCGGGTGCCGGGGCCATGACCATGCGCTCCATCGGGGTTGTCATCATGGGTGGTATGATCGCCGCAACCTTTGTCTCCACCCTCCTGGTTCCCGTTATCTATGTCCTTTTGGAGACGGTTCGAGAAAAATTCGTCAGTGTCGAAGAAGAAGTCCGCAATCGACAGCTGGTTTAGGATTATTAATACACATCTCTACGGGTAAACGCATGCGCCTTACACTCCAAGCACTTTCCTTCACCATTCTTCTCTGCTCCCTGTGCTTGCCAGATAACGGCTGCAGCAGCGAACCACCCCCAGCCCCTGAACTCGTTCTCGAAGACCTTATTAACATTGCCCTTCGTAATAACCCAACAGTCATCATAGCTCGGAGCCAGGTGTTGTCTGCAGAAAGCAGAAAAACCCAGGCCGTCAGTGGATACCTGCCTAAGTTGACGGCAACGGGCAACGCCGGGCGCATCCATATTAATCATCTGAGCCCCGTTGATGAAGCCGGACTGCTGGCTGGAAAAATTTCTGCCAGCCAACTTCTCTTTGATTTTGGCAATACCAGCGGGGCGATTTCCGCCAGCGGCTATACGATTGAAGCAGCCAGGGCACAACTGAATTCCGTTGGTTCCGATCTCGTCTACCGGGTTAAAGCCGCCTATTATTCTGTCCTGGAAAAACATTCCCTGATTATGGTGACCAATGAACAGGTCGAGAGCTACCAGAAACACTATGATCGGGCCAAGGAGTACGTTAAGGCCGGGATCAAATCTAAAATTGATGTCACCAATGCCCAAGTGGAACTGACAAACGCCAAACTGCAGCTACACCAAAGTCGCTTTGCCCTGAAGTCTGCCAAAGTCGCCCTGGAGAAGGTAATCGGCATGAGGCCTGGAGACGGGAGCTATCGTATTGACGATGAGGATCATGATCTCAAGGAATTTATCCATTTGCTCCCTCCCATGCCGCTTTCACGAGAAGAACTGCTGCAGCTGGCCGCTCGCCAACGCCCCGACATTGAGCAGGCCCAAAAAGAGATCCGTTCGGCCGAATCAACACTTACAGCCACCGAGGCCGACTACTGGCCAAGTCTTGGCGCAACCGCTGCCTACACTACCTACGACACAGACCTGCCAACCCTGGAAGACCAGTGGCAGGTAGGCGTGGCCCTGGACTGGGAGTTTTTTTCAGGCTTTCGCACCCAGGGAGAAGTCGCCGAGGCCAAATCCAAGTTAAGAAGTTCCAGGGCCCAGATGCGTGACATCGAGCTGACTGCCATCCAGGAAGTGACTGACAGCTTTCTCCTGGCCCAGGAACAACGGGAATCAGTTTTTCTGGCCGATGAGATTCTCACACTCGCAGAAGAGAACCTGGACCTGGCTGACCAGCGCTACAAAACAGGCCTGGGAGACATGATAGAGTTTAATGATGCCCAACTGAGGATTTCCAAAGCCAGGAGTAATCTGGTAACAACCTATTATAGTTACAACACGGCCTTGGCCAGCCTGGAAAAAGCCATAGGCCAGTATCCAGACATGACCGAACCCGGAGAACAAAAAATACAGCAGTGATGAGGAACAGGGGCAGCAAGCGAAGGATAGTGCTCCTCCAAGAGCCCTGGACTCTTGTCAAGACCTCCCTGAAAGAGTAAGTAGGTACCTGAGAAAAATAATCGTCCCCAGAGAGTATACATGTTAAACAACTATACCGGTTGTCATCCCTGACCTTTTATTAGAAACCCTATGCCTACTACTTCCTCTACCTTGTTTCCCTTGAAGACAGAAAAGGAAATCATACTGATTGTAGAAGACTCTCTGGTCAATCGTACCCTCTTGTCCAATCTCCTCTCTCGACAGGGTTACCAAGTGTGGGGTGCAGAGAATGGAAAAGCCGCCCTGGAGACGCTTCAACAAGGCCTGCCTGACCTCATAGCCTTGGACATCATGATGCCCGACATGGATGGATACACGCTCTGCAGACAACTTAAGGAAGAGGCACGCACCAGGGATATCCCTGTCATCTTTATCAGCTCACTGGATAAGACGGAGGACAAGTTAACCGGATTCAAGGCAGGAGGGGTGGACTATATAACCAAACCTTTCCAGCACGAAGAGGTGCTGGCCCGCATCTCCACCCACCTGAAACTCAGTCGATTGCAGCACCAACTTTCGGAACAAAACAGACAACTCAAAGAGGAACAGCAAAAAACAGAATCACTCCTCCTCAATGTCCTTCCAGTACAAGTCGCCAGGGAATTAATTGAAACAGGAAACTGCCTGCCACGTTCCTTTGATCAAGTCACTGTCTGTTTTACTGATATTATCGCCTTCACCGCCACCGCCTCCTCACTTACACCCGAATTTATCATAGGCGAGCTAAATGATATCTTCACAGAATTTGATCAAATAACCGAAAATCATACCTGTGAGCGGATAAAAACAATGGGTGACGCCTATCTCTTCGCCTGTGGGGTCCCTGTGGAAAACAAGCATCATGCCCTCAATGTTGTCCAGTCGGCAAAAGCAATGATTCACTTTTTAGAGGAACGCAACAAGTCGTCAAAACAACAATGGCAAATCCGAGTGGGGATGCACAGTGGCAGCGTGGTCAGCGGGATAGTCGGTTCGAAAAAATATCTCTATGATATCTTTGGTGATACAGTAAATATTGCCGCTCGCATGGAAGAACTTTCATCACCGATGCAAATCAATATCTCGGAAGCGACCCATTTATTATTGCAAGATCGTTTCACCTTTACCAAAAGAAATGGTATTGAGGTCAAAGGGAAGGGAAAATTATCCATGTATTTTGTTAAAGACAGCATTATCTCCTGATTTACAGAACGGTTCCCCAACCTACCCATCAAAACCTCCCCCTCCGGTTCCGGCAAGCACAGCATCTCCTTCCTCACAGACACCAATAGAATTGAACCTGAATCCGTGAGACATCCCGGATTCCCCTTATAAATTCGAAACCGCGAAAAATTTACAATACCGAACCTGCCAGAATTTATTCATTGCTGACGTATCGTTGACGAATTGGGACATCGTTCCCGTTGTTCTTTGAAAAATAGCTATATTTACCTATTGTTAGGCATAGTTATCCGTCAGATCCTGTTGTTCAGCCACTTACCGGCAATATCCATTTCTTATTGACACTAGCCAAAGGCAAGCCTGTTATAAACGCTCTGAAATGCATCAAATGCGCAACAGT
>JAHIUA010000027.1 GCA_018817385.1 Pseudomonadota bacterium | reverse complement strand
TTCAACTCAGCCATTAGGAGTGCAGCTTTTGAAGCTGACATGCCTTCGCTTGCCCACCCGTACCCCTCATTAACTGAAACGCCTTTTACACAAAATCGAACATTGAAGTACTTGTCTGGCTGTCTACCGTGTTTTCTGGTGTCGTGTTCTCGGTATCGAATTCCTCTGTGTTTTGTTGCCGTCCAATTGTGGGCCATTTAATCCCCCCCCTAGAATCTGTACCAACATTGTACCAATATATTTGGGTACAACAGGGTTTTTATAGTGACGCTGTGTGATGGTATTATATGTTCTAACTATCTGAATGTCAATGTTAAATAATATGCTAGTGACGACTAGTGTCGATTAGGGAAAATGCTTTTGCAAGGACTGAAAATCCGTGTGTCCCTGGTTCGATTCCTGGTCCCGGCACCAGTAAATTCAAGGGCTTAATCAGTGTTATTAACTGATTAAGCCCTTTTTTTATTTGGGCACGTTCCATTTTTCACTGCTGTTTCCTGCTTTCTTTTTGGATTAATTGACATTAAAGTGGAACAAAAATGGAACAAAAATATCTCAAATAAGATGCTGGAGGTGGCTGTCATGGCGCGCATTCAGGCCCGTAAAGGGAAAAAGAGGACAACCTATACGGCAACGGTACGGATACAAGGTTTTGATCCAATAGCAAGAACCTTTGATACAAAGGGTGAAGCGAAGAACTGGGCGGCCGATATCGAAAAAGAGATGCGAATGGGCCGATATCAAGATGTGCGTCCTGTTGGAAAAATGACTTTGTCTGAAGTCCTTGAAAGATATTTGGAGCAGGTATCAACAACGAAGCGACCAAACTCGGAGCGTCGCGATCATGACTCTGCCAAGGCAATCCTTTCTGGGATCGGTTCGGAGACTTTGTTGGCAAATATAAATCCAAATTGTCTGGCTACCTATAGAGACGCGCGTTTGAGAGTCGTTTCTCCCTCTACGATTCAAAAGGAATTTGCTTTACTCTCACATTTATTTAATATCGCTCGCCGTGAATGGGGATTGCCTTTGGAAAATCCGGTTCTGGAGGTAAGCAAACCCCGAATACGAAACAATCGTACTCGTTTTCTTTCCAAGGAAGAGGCGCAATTACTTTTAGATTGTGCCAAGACAAGCAAGAACAAAAAATTATTTCCATACCTTCTTGTCCTGATGCATACAGGAATGCGGCCAAGTGAAGCGGCTGGCCTGAAATGGAAGGACGTTGACCTGGAGAATAGACTTGTAAAGCTGCAGGTGACAAAGACCGATATGCGTTATGTTCCACTCACTGAAACAGCTGAGAGCGTACTTCGCTCAATACAACCAACTGAAGAAGAAAATAATGGATATGTGTTTTTGCCACAAAGTAGTCTTCGTTCAGCCAGCGTTATGAATGTTCCTTGTCTCTATTTTAAAAAATCATTTGGAACAGTAAGAATCAAAGCAGGCCTCGAAGATGTTCATCTCCATGACCTGAGACATACCGCAGCCAGCCACCTGTTGATGGCTGGTGTGGATCTCCGCACTTTGGCGGAGATACTGGGGCACAAGACCATGCAGATGGTGCAGCGCTATACCCATCTGCTTAATGACCACAAATTGAAAGCGGTAGATCGGATCAACTCCTTGGGATTAGAATAAAACGGTCGTTATCTGATAGATTCAGCAAGTTTTGCTCCTGCCTTGAACTTGACCACTTTCCTGGCAGGTATTTGTATGCTTTGACCGGTTTGTGGATTACGGCCCAGACGGGCGGCACGGTCGTTTACCGAAAAGGTGCCAAAACCAATCAGAGAAACTTTGTCACCAGCTGCAACAGCATCAGTGATGGTATTCAGTATGCTATTCAATACCTGTTCTGCTACCACCTTTGTCATATCGCAATCTTTTGCTACTTTTTCAATGAGGTCGGCTTTATTCATAATGCTCTCTTAAGTGTTTGGTTGAATGTTAGTAAAAACAGTATGTTGATTGAAATAACAAAGCACCTCTTGTCTTGCAAGGTTATTCTTGACGTTCCTCACCTTCAGTTTTCATAAATGCATCAATCTCGCGGGGAGTGTAGTAGCGAAAGCGGATTCTTTTGCTTAATCTCGCTGTATAGTCTGAGAAGGCCATAACAATTTCTCGCCCCTCAGCCATTAGCTCTTCCCCTTCTTCGTGGGAAATGCCATTCATTTCCCCGAGTCTGGCCTTGAAGTGCGCATACGCCATGTCAAATTGTCGAAGAATATCAAACATGGTTGAACCAAGTGGGGAGTTGACTTTCAGTACCCGGGAGCCTCGCTCCTTGGCCATATTGATTTTTTTCTCCTGGATGTCCTGCCAGGATGGTTTCGCGTCACTTTTTTCGACCATATATGCCTCCTGCGGTTAAGCTGAAATTGTCCTTTTGTTTTTTTTGACTTGATGTCTATGCCATAAATCCAGAAAGTACACCGACCCGTACGGGAATATTGCGGCCACCAACATGAGGCCGGCAGTTTCCGTTGCGACGGGTAGTAGATGGGGTTTGACTTCAAAGAATCCGGTATAGATGTTCTGGGCCCTGGCTCCAAACTGCTGGGCAAGCTTCCAGATATTTTCAGGTGTGCTTATCCGGTAGAGCACAAGGTAGACAACGTATAAGAGGAAAGCCTTGAGCAACAGGGACATAGCCCTTCCCATGAGCAGAGAATTAATTGCCTTCCTAGTGATGTTGCCGACATAATAACGGCTGATATAGCAACACATGCCTGTGTTCACCAGCAATACGAGGTAAGGAATGCTGCCGAAAATGAGGTGGCTGAACCAATCCAACTGTTTGAAGACAAACGGGAAAAGGTAAAAATGAAATACCGGAAAGAGCAACACCAGTACAAACCCTTCGTGGAATCCACTTTTTAATCCTATCTTGAAAAAATCGAGAGTCCGCTCCAGGGTAAGAAATTCAGCCGGTATGTTCTGCCCTTTGCTTTCGATGACGAAAAATTGCTGGACTTCGGAAATGGCATTCAAGAGATTCTTGGGCCTATAAATCCTGCCGCTATCGGTCGTAATAATCTGGGCATTGGTATCATTTTGCCCCTTATTCTCCCATTCCCTGCTCATCAGTTTTCGTTCTCGGAATTATCGTTGTCGAGATAGGGACTGACTTTAATAATATCCCGCAACAACTGTGGCTTGGCGTGTTCCATCTCGGCAATAGATCCGAACGGCTCAGCATGAAAAGGTGTGTAGTAGCCCTTGATTGGCTTACCGATTTTCCGGGTCACGTTAAAGTATCCTCCGAAGAAGGTGTCTTTTATAAGCCCCCGGTCAATAACATCGTGCTCGGCTCGGAGCTGATGAACGATAGTGAATAAGACACCTCGCATGGATGCGTCCTTGTGTGCCATGGTGGCGATATCCATACATCCTGCCTTTTCCGCCATTTTGCGTGCCACCTCTTCAAGTACCTTGGCCTGGAAATAGACATGGCCATCGGGCATGGAAAACGCCAAAAACCTGCGGCCAAACATTTTGTTTATATAGGGTTTCAGATTATCCAAGAACTGTGAAGCCTCGAACCATGAGGAAATGTCGACCAGTTGAGGTGCGGTCTTCGGCTTTTTGGGGTTGGTGTCAAGTCTTTCGTTATAGATGTCCGCTTGAGCTTGCCATGATGCATCGTTTTTAGTGTTTTGATCAGCCGTGGTAACTGATGGTGGTGGCGCTTGTTCTTTGATATCCGCAAAATCTTTTTGTAGGGTGGTACTCTCAAGTTCCTTTTGTCTTGCTTTCTGGTCGGCTTTTTTCAGTGTTTTGCCGAGCAATCCTTTTGGCATCTTGTGGTGGAGTTTTATTGCCTGAAGAATCTCATCCTTTTTTGGAAGTTTTTCGAACTCGCTGATTCCGGTAAATGCGCGTCCGGCGGCCAGAGGGTGTTCTCCCACGGAATAGAGATACCCTCGCATGGATTCAAGTTTGCCCATATCGTGAGCCAGGGCTGCTATCATTGTGTCGGGGATAACATGCCAGGCCTTGTTTTCAGAGAGCAGTTGGACAACCTCTTCGGCTACGTTAAGAGAATGATCCAGCAGGCTTATTCTTGCCAGAAGCTGGTACGTGTTTTCATCCCATCCTCCTTCTACATCTCCACGAATGTCAACCACTGAAGGGCACTGACCTTGCTGATCGAGTAACGACAATAACCGAACGCAAACAGCCTTTTGCTGCGGAAACTTTTTAAACCAAACACTATTAAGATTGTTTTCCATGAATGCCGTTGCCCGGGGATTTCGAAGTTGGGTGGTTATGTTGTCCTCAGAGAGAGACTGCTCGTCTCGCCATAAAGGAGAAAGCTCAGAAATATGGACTTCTCCGGAACCATCCTCTGTCCAGAGTTTAGACAAATCACACAAATGAATAATTTCCTGAACAACGGTTTCCTTCTTTCTGCTAAAGGCTAAAACTGCAAAAATGGTAAAAACGAGCACAACAGCGAGCATCAGAAAGCCACCATTCCAGCCAATTGCCCTTAGCCAACCGATGATGAACTGAACTGCCTCCTTCATCTCTCTCGATTTGCTGTCGCCATCGTCGTTCCAGTAAGATCGGGAAATGTAACTTTGAGTTTGCTGTCATGAACTGTTGCCGTCTTTCCTTTATATGTGCCGGAATAAGTGTTCAGAAATATCTCCCGGGCGGCCATGTTCAGGACCTCGGTATGCTTGATACGGACCTCCTCGGTCTCACGTATCGATAGACCGCCGCCGACAGAAATAATCGGTGAAAACCGTTTTTCTTCTCCAAGGTGTCGGGAAACATAGCTGGCGGTGTTTGCATCCGGTACCCGCATAAACAGTTTGGTATTGCAGTTGTCCAGGATAGTATTGGCGCGGTCTTCCCCTACCTCGGCATAGAGCTGGCTGATCGATTGGCAATAGCCGTGGATATAAACACCTGCACCACCCGCTTTGGCAAAGAGATCCTCGATGCCGTTGTAAAGAACTGACTGGGCCTCATCGATATGGAGTACAAGGGGAGGGGTGACGCTTTTGCCGCTGGAGTAAACCCGGCCGACAAAGGCCTGGATCATGGAGATGATCACCTTGCCGGCGGTGTATGCCGCTCTTTTGGTCAGGAGCGAACCCAACTGCACCACAAGAATGATTCCTTTGCCCTGTTCCAACCGTTTAATGAAACGGTTTTCATCTGCTTTACCGATAATCTGACCCACATTACCGGATGTCAACTCGGTCAGGGCCACACGGAGTGAGCTTGCCACTTTGGAATAGTAGTCCGCCGGGGTCGAGAGAATTTTCTGCATATCTCTGGAGAGCTGTTCAGCTTCAGGGGTATTGATATAATCAAGCTGCTCTTTCAGTCGCTCCAGGTCCTGATGGCTGATATGATTTTTAATATCGTTCAGATTAAACGAAGGCGTTGCCCCATTCACTTCGGCGAGCATGATCAGTGCTTGTACGACTACCAAACTCACTTCGTAGGCAACTCCGAAAAAATATGGTTCCCGACCAACAGCAACACCAGCTGTGATATGAGCGACCAATTCTTCCGGCATGTAATATGAGGAAAGTGGGTCAAGGATTGCGCTGTATTGTGGGAATATCGGAGTAATCAACATCAAGTCGTGAAGACGACCGGTGGCATCGGCCAGTTGAGTGATTTTTGAAAAAAGTTCGATATCCCCCTTCGGGTCAATCGCCACCACTGAATAACCCTTGCTGATGTCCTGCTCGATGATATGTTCCATCAACCTTGTTTTTCCTACCCGTGTTGTACCGAAACACCAGAAATGACCTTTGCGGAAATGATCTGGAAAGCCCAATTCAAGAATAGTCTCTGGGCGATCAAGGTGAACTCCTGTCCCGATATGCGTCCATGGATCTTCTTTCTTCTTCGATTTCAGGAGTTTCATTGCTCTCGGATAAACCTGACCTGTAATGGCTCGCCAAGTTCCTCGGCCACAGCGACAATTGCTGCTTTTGGAATCCGTCTGGAGGTTACAACAAAACTCTTTTGTCCCACATATCGCTTTGTGCAGCGAATTGTAATGTTCTCCGCAGCACTACCAAGCTGCTCTCTCAAGAGGGCTTCGACGAGGCTTTTGGATACCCGGTCGACCATTACTTTGAGTCTCGGGATGCCACCCAGCACAACAGGGTCGACTCGGCGAACATGAAAGGCCCGTTTCATTCCAACCGAAAAGGATAGAGAACTCTGATCGTGGAGACCAACGCGATTGAGGGGACAGATAGCTGTGATCGTTTTTCCCGGGACGATTTCTATCTCAACGTGATAGTTCTTTTCGCGATCAACGATGGCGATTTCGCCCCAACGAATTTCTTTTTCATAATATTTATACTGCCTGGTTTGCTTGAGCACTGCAGCCAAGGACAAGCTGTTCTCCAAACGTCTGACAATCGATTTCGCACCTCGCATTTTTTTAAAATCGATACCCCGCTGTAGAATTACGCCACCGACCTTATTGTATGCCACGGCTTCAAGTTTGAGATCATGCCGGAAAATGGCCATCACCTCAACCCGGTACCATTGTGAGAGAATTGCAGAGAATACCTTCTCCATCTCAACCATGACTTCATTGATGGTAAGCCCATATTTCTCGGCAAATAGGATCATGATTTCACGCATCTATTTTCCATTCTTTTATATTTGGATGTGAGTCCGTGTTTGTTGTATCCTACAAACTCTTTTCCTGTGCATGGACCAAATCTCTATGAATTGATGACAGTGGACCACAATGAAAACACGAAGAAATGATCCCTGTTTTTGCGGCAGCGGCAAGAAATACAAAAAATGCTGTATGGGCAGGGCGGAAGGCAATCCGCTTCAGGATGTAAAGGATGACGTCCACGATCTGCTTGAAGGCAGGACCTTTGGCTCAATGGAAGAACTACAAGCTCTACTTGATCAGCATAACCAGCAAAAAAACAGCGCTTCTGTTGAAGAATTTCATGGACTCTCTCCAGATCAGATGCATCGTTTTCTCCATATTCCGTTTGAATCGCCAGAGTTGGTTACTTTCCCGCGGGTATTGCCAACTCAACCGCAGAGTAAAGCTGCCTTTCTTCTCAATATGCTTGTCGCGGAGATCGGGGAAGAGGGGATAAAGCTGACCGCCAAGGGCAATCTGGGACAGAAATTCTGTCAAAAGGCAAGTAAGGTCTACTTCGACTTTTTTCCGGAACCTTTAATGTCACGTCTTTCAGTGCATACAGAAACCAATTTCGAACCCCTGCACACCATCCGCCTTACAGCTCAACTTGCCGGGTTGACGCGAAAATATAACGGCCGCCTGGTTCTAACGAAAAAGTGTTTGAAATCGTTTGAACGTGGCGGGGTGATGGAACTATATCCACTCCTGATGCAAGCCTATATCCAGAAATTCAATTGGGCATACCGAGATGGATACGGTGAAGTATTTTTTATCCAACAGTCATTTCTCTTCACTCTGTATCTGCTTCACAAATACGGCAAGAGCTGGAGACCTGCCAGTTTTTACAGCGATAATTTTCTACGGGCATTTCCAATGATTCTGAGAGAAATTGAACCCAAACTGTATGAACTGCCGGAGGATACGCTTCGAAAAGTTTATTTCCTACGAGTTCTGCAGCGATTTGCCGGTTTCTTTGGCTTGGTGGATATTGAGCAGGTTTCTGAAGATCCAAGAAACCGAGAGTATCGTGTTCGTGCTACAGGTTTGCTCGATGAGGTGGTGGAATGGAATTTGTGAAATATGGAATGGCCTGGCAGGACCACTGGAATCGAATTGTTTGTTAACTATGAAGATGGCTTTTGACATTGAACGGGACGGAGGTAATGAAAATACAATAGTAGTTCTATCCCAGACCCAATTTCAGTTTCGCAGAGATTCAACCTGGCAATCTTAACCTCAAGAGCTCATGCTAATTCACAATTCAAAACGAACTTTTTTGAAATATCTCAAGATTGATATAGATATATTTATCGGGAGGTAGACAAGTTGTCATTAAAAGAAACTCTCCAACCAAGGGAGTGAAAAAGATTTTCATTAGTAGTATGGTAATGGGCAAGATTGAAATAAAATTTTTGAGAGTTTCTTTAGCATTCTTTTTAATTTTTCTCTGACCCGTTAACATTTGAGTCGGCGAAACGGGGTTAGTGACCAAAAGGCTTCGCTGTATGAAATTGGCCGGAGTTGCGGCTTTATTGTCACGTAATCAGGCGATTCAGCGTGTGCCAGCTGAGCGACCCGAAAATTGGGAGGTGCTTTCCGGGTTCCTTTTCGAAACGCGATTAAGTGAGTAAGTGCGCCAATTTTATGCTCACGAATCGCTTGATCTATGCAAAAGGAGGACAAATGGCGCGACCGCTTACTCACACCAAAAAGGACGGCTCATTGTACACCCGTTCGTCCGTGGTCGAGGCTCAAATCGATACGACCGTACAGCTGTCGCAATCTGACCTACAAGCTCGCCTCTTAATTATAGATCGTAACGATCCAGGCTATTTGGTTTCCGAATGCCTCGTCCACCTTGTTCGAAAGGGCCGGCGGTCCGACGACCAAAAGTTGATGTACGCCGTATTGCTGGTCTTGCTCGGGCGATGCGAAGCTAACCTCCTGAATAAGATCCCTGACGGTAGAGTGCCAGACGCTGCTAATATCCGAGAGAAAATCCTGGAGGACCTGACGGACCTTTTCGTGACAGACGGAACGGGCGATATTCCTGACGAACTCGACTTCTACGAATGCCGGTTCAACCTGGCGTTTAGGGCGCTTCGGATCGATGCGATCCGTCGAAACATTCGGCTGTGCAATCATAGCATCGTTGAGGTCGACCTGCAGCCGCCCGATGCAACAGGGGAGCCTGACTCCTATGAAGACACTTTTCGCCGAGGATCAGAAAATTTCGAGGTTCTGCAGATGCATGAATTGAGAGCGATCCGGCAGCCACTTATAAAAGCGATTGAAGATCTGCCGGACGATGAACGTAAAGCCGTTATTCTCGTCCATGTCCTTGGGTATGAGGTAGAGTCCGAGGACCCCGTGAAGGAATCGGCCGCGACACTTTGCAACTGTACGGGACGAACCATTCGATACCGCCTCACGCGGGCGGCCTCGAAGCTCTCCCGTTTTAAGGAGGAGCTATGAATCAGAACCCTGACATGAACCCACGCGAACTGCAGGAAGCTTTTTATGCTATATCTATAGCCCAGGACATGCCTGACGCGAAGC
This sequence comes from Pseudomonadota bacterium, assembly GCA_018817385.1. Classification (GTDB taxonomy): domain Bacteria; phylum Desulfobacterota; class Desulfobulbia; order Desulfobulbales; family Desulfocapsaceae; genus Desulfocapsa. The sequence continues at coordinate 8,648 of JAHIUA010000027.1, read as the reverse complement.
TACTAGACGATGTCATACGCCGGTATCCACAGTTTCGGAAGGAACTGACCGAATTCGCGATTGCGATTGCTGTTGACATGCTACGTGGTGATCACGAAATCGAAGCTACCGAGGATGCGATTGACCCAAATACTGTCAGCCCCGCTGTCAGCCGTGCGATGAGTCATTTCCAAAACCGACTTTACGCTGTGACAGCGGAAGCAACCAAAACGAAAGGCAGACATGCGAACATCACCGATGCAGCCAACCCATTTTTAAGTCTGCGGCGTGATGAATTTCGTGCTGTTGCTTCGCGGCTAAATGCTAATTCTGTTTTCATCTGCAAGCTACGGGACCGACAAATAGACCCTGCAACCATAACGACTGGTTTTCAGGCCCGAATGGCAGAAGAACTAAAGGTGCCGCCTGAGGTCTTGATGGCCCATTTTACTGCACCCCAAACAGCACCGACGACACAGTTTTTCAACGCAGAAGGCAAGCCATTTGCCGGTGGACAACAGAGCTTTGAGGAGGCAGTTAAAAGTTCTGGCTTGAGCGAAGACCAGCAGAAATTCTTGTTGAAACTCTGACCTTATGGACCCTTTCGAGCTAATCCGTTCCAAGGCAGCGGCACTGCATGATGAGTTGCTATTAAACGGCAATGACCCGTTCGATCCACTCAGTCTTATTCAAAACGCGGTAGCGCACCTCGATTTGGAACTCGTATGGCTGCCTGAGGGTGACCCAGGATTGAAGGGTGCGCATGCTCTCTACGACGACCAAGCTGGAACGATCTGCTGTGAGGAGGTAGGTGATCCGGTAACCCGGGCGCTTTTCGTTGCACACGAACTTGGACATTCCGAACTACATGCGGGCTCTGCTGCTTGCAATAAGTCAGATATAGATCCTTCGCGGAGTATAGAGGCGGCGCCAGTTGGCCTTCAGCGTGTCGAAGATTACGGTGCTCTCGAAAGGCGTGAGTTGCAGGCCAACGTTTATGCACGCGAACTTCTGCTGCCCCGGGAATTTGCACGAGAGTTACACTTGGAGCAAGACCTGACGGCAACGGCTATCGTCGATCGAACGAAACTTCCTCTTGCGCTTGTTCGGCAACAATTGTTCGATGCGCTGCTTCTACCGCAGGTGGCGGTCGATGGGCAGCTTTCCCCCGAGCACTCGTCCGGTCGCAAGCTAGATCCTTCTCAGGATCGTGCAGCGGCACACCGTGGGAAACCTTTTCAACTTCAGGCGGGGCCGGGTACCGGTAAAACGCGAACGCTGGTCAAACGTGTGCTTTCTCTGCTTGAAGAGGGAATTGATCCAGCGGCCATACTCATCTTGACGTTCTCCAATCGAGCTGCTGGCGAATTGTCGGAGCGATTGGCGGAGGCCGCATCTGAGGCTGCGCCGAAGTTTTGGATCGGAACATTCCATGCTTTGGGGCTCGATCTCATGCGGCGCTATCATGAAAAATTTGAGCTCCCGCCCAATCCCTCGCTGTTTGACCGTAGTGATGCAATCGAAGTCCTTGAAGACATTTTACCGACGCTGCCACTGGTGCATTACAGAAATCTCTGGGATCCGGCGATGGTGCTCCGAGATATAGTCAGTGCGATCTCACGTGCTAAGGACGAAATGGTGGGACCTGAGCGTTACCGAGAGCTGGCAAAGGCGATGCAGGCTGAAGCGGCTAGTCTTGATGAGGATTCGCGGACTGCGGCGGCTAAATGCCTCGAAATTGCAGACATCTATGATCTCTACGAATCGGCACTTCGCAAACATGGCGGCGTGGACTTTGGCGATCTGATCATGCGTCCAGCACGCCTGTTGGAGAAAGATGAGGTGATGCGCATTGGTGTGCAGTTACGTCATCGACACGTACTGGTCGATGAATACCAGGACGTGAACCGAGCAAGTGCGCACTTGCTAAAAATGATGGTAGGCAATGGCGAGAGGCTCTGGGTGGTCGGCGATGCACGGCAGTCTATTTATCGTTTTAGGGGTGCCTCCTCCGAAAACATGGTTCGCTTCAAGTCCGATTACCCGGATGCCGTGATCGATCAACTTGATGTCAACTACCGTTCCACCGAGCAGATCGTCAGATCCGTGGTCACGGTAGCCTCGAGCATGGGTGCGTCAGAGGGCATGCTAACCTTAGCATTGAGTGCTGATCGGGGCGAAGGACAAAGTAATCCTGAGATTCGATCCTTCGAGACGCTCAATGATGAAGCCGAAGGCGTCGCGGCAAGCATTCGAGAGCTAGAAGCATCGGGTGTAATACTGCGCGATCAAGCGGTTCTGTGTCGAACCAACGGCCGTCTGAATGAGATTGCATCGTCCCTTGAGGTACGCGGTATCCCCGTCCTCCACTTTGGCAGTCTATTTGAGCGGGAGGAAGTTCGTGACCTGCTTGCGTTGCTGAGCTTGGCCGTTGACCCGTTTGGTGACGCACTAGTGCGGATCGGTGCAATGCCACGATATGGTCTGACGTTGCAGGATGTCCGAAATGTGAGCCAATATTTGCGGTCGATTCGCGAACCGGCGTTGGAAGGATTGGCAACAGCGGTGACGGCGCCCGGTTTGTGTGTATCGGCTCGCAGAGGCATTGAACGTCTTGCATCTGATCTGAACGGGATTAGCTCGAATATTAGCGCCTGGGAGTTCCTCGCGATCTTCCTGCTTGATCGTACGGATTTGGTTAAGCAGTTGGGTCGGTCTGTATCCGTGACAGAGCGCATGCGTGCCATGGCGGTTTGGCAGTTCCTGAATTTTGTACGCGAACAGATTCCGGTTGGGTCAGGAAGACAGATCGAACGCACACTAAATCGAGTGCGCCAGCTCGTTTTACTTGCTGAAGAGCGGGATCTCCGACAAGTTCCGGCTGCTGCATTGCATCTGGATGCAGTCCGACTAATGACGATTCATGGTAGCAAGGGGCTTGAGTTTGAAGCCGTGCATTTGCCGGGACTAACAGTCGCAAGTTTTCCAAGCTCTTACCGCGGTCAACGTTGCCCGCCGCCAAAAGGTATGATTGAAATGGCCGGCGACAGATCTCCGTTGGAGGAAGCAAAAAGAACACATAATGATGAGGAGGAATGCCTATTTTTTGTATCATTATCGCGTGCCCGGACACACCTTCATATCTACCATGCGCGAAAGCAGCAAAATGGAAAAGGGCGCTCGCCATCGCCTTTTCTGCAATGGCTCCCAGCCACACTCGTTAAAGAGGTCGAGCACCCACCCAAGCTAGCGCTTCCGCCCGGTACTCGACAACCAAAGCCAATCCCCATCATCTGGGCACCTGATTGGACATTGACGAATAGTCGACTGGAGTTGTATGAGAAATGTCCTCGACGTTTCCTTTATACGCATGTTTTAAGCCTGGGCGGTGCCCGCAAGCCTACGGCATTTTCCCGAACGCACGACTGCCTTTACGATCTGCTACGCTGGCTTATTAAAGCGCGTCGCGATGAAAATCCTGATGTCCAAAAAGTGGAAGCCGCCTTTGAGGAAATATGGCAAAGGCGTGGACCTGCAGAACATGCGTTTGCCACCGATTATCGTAAGCTCGCCTCGCGGTTGATTGCAACGCTGATAAATTCCGGGGATGGACATCATTTCCGCGACGCAGAATCGATTGCCATCGACCTTCCCAACGGGCGTGTTATGGTCGAGCCCAATGAAATAGCCGAATTGCCAGACGGCACGGTCGTCATTCGGAGAGTTCGCACAGGATACAAACGACGCGACGAATATGACCGGCTTGAATACACCCTTTACCACCTTGCAGCCCGCAGCCAGTTCGGCAACCGGGCTATCGTTCAGGCGCTTCATCTGACCGACGAGACGTATGAATCCGTCGTGGTCAGCTCGACCAAACTTACTAACCGAACGAACAAGAGCAATCTCATGTTGGATGATATCTCTTCCGGCGAGTTCCCTCCAAACTTGGACGTGGTGACCTGTCCAAGGTGTCCTCACTTCTTTATTTGTCCGTCGGTACCGGACGGGCCGCTCCAATTCTACTAAATTTTCTCGGTTAACCTTTCCGGGTTGCTGCTCCATTGACGATCAAGCTGGTAAAGGGACGATATCGGGCAATCCCGCTTCGTACATCGATCCCTCGGAGGGTAATTCCATGAAGTTTATAGACCTTTTTTATCAGGGAGAAGGTGTCGGTGAGATCTCACATATCGAACTCGAGCCTGACGCAACCTTCGCTTTCCTCAAGGATCGCCTCACAGAGAAGCATCAGGTTCCCGTTGATGTTCTGCTATTCCTTGAGGACGAAGACGATCCGATTGACGAGAGCGTCCTCGTCAAGGACCACGCCACTGCCAAGGGGCTGAAGATCCACATTCACCGTTGCCGCCATGTTGAGGTGAGCGTGATTTTTAACGCCGAGAAAGAGGAGCGTCGCTTTCCACCGAGTGCCACGGTAGCGAGGGTTAAGCGCTGGGCTGCCGAGAAGATGTTTGGCATGTCCGAGGATGAAGCCGGAGAACACGTGCTGCAGATAGCGGGCACGTATGAAAGGCCGACGCCTGGAACGCATATTGGTGTGCTGACCGACGGCAAGGTTTGTGGTTTGGCTTTCGATCTCGTCCCCGACGAGCGGGTCAACGGAGCGGTCGGGGGTGTCGCGTGATAGGTCCAGACCAGCGTGCCTTCGAGGCGGACGTGGCGAAGGCCGCGTTTCGCCTCGGTCAGGCTGAGGAGCGTTGGCGGCTGATTATCATGGTTTGGCCAGTTGTGTTCTTTGGCGTGGTTGCCAAGGACGGTCGAGAATATGTTCTTCGACTCAACTGTACTGGTTACCCGCAGGTAGAGCCTACCGGCGGACCTTGGGATATGAAGATCGATCAAGTCCTCGCGTTTGATCTCTGGCCGCGTGGCAAAGGGGGGCGTGTATCAGCGGTGTTCCGAACCGACTGGAAGAACGGCACCGCCCTCTACTTTCCCTGTGACCGCGAGAGTATCCTCGGTCACGACAACTGGCGTAAAGAAATGCCATCAAAGATCTGGCGTCCTGCAGATGGGATCGTCCAATATTTGGAGCTCGTCTATGAACTTCTTCAATCCTGTGACTATGTGCCGCCTCTTCGCTCCGCGGCATGAGCTGTCTTGCTCGTGGTTTCTGTGGTACCGTCTGAAGGCGAAGCTGCGCGAGCGCGGTCGCCATTGTAGCCGTGAGAGCGGGGCGTTTATGCTCGGCTATCGCGAAGAAGGCCGCGTTAGAATTGTCGACTTTGTGCTTTATGACGATCTCGATCCGAACGCGCTTGAGAGCGGTATCGTCCGGATAGACGGACGCTACTTCAGCGACCTCTGGGCGATCTGCAAATCACGCGGATTGACAGTTGTGGCCGATATTCACGTGCATCCGGGAGGATCGAGTCAGAGTCATTCTGACAGAGACCAACCCATGATTTCGCGCCCCGGGCACATCGCGCTGATCCTGCCGTGTTTCGCCTCTGGCCCTCAGCCTCGGCTTAATATCGGTATTTATCGTTATTTGGGTGGGAAGCAGTGGGAAACGGTGCCGCCGTCTGTGCGCTCCCAGTTTTTTCACATTAGTCTGATATAGAGGAGTGACAAACCATGACCACACAAATTTCACCTAATTCCCTACATCGCCTGGTTAAGCACGTCATCGACAGTGGTACCGCGGCGAGCGTTGATGAGGCGGAGGCAATATTTAAGTGCTATCGTCTGGCCGTTGAGATCGACCCTGCAGCTACCAGCGATCCCGTGCAGCAAGCCATACTGTTGACGATCATCACTCTAGGCCGAAGGGTGTTTCTAGGAGGCGTCACTGTGACAGGACCGCTTAGGACGCCGTTGAAGTTATCATTACCTCTAGGGAATACATTGGCGACCGCGGTCCAGGCACTGGGTGGCATAATCGGCGAAGAGGTCACTGGTATGCCGACGATTGTGATCGGCGGAGGTCCGCGCAAGCGGTGTGAAGGCTTCTGCATACGTACGGTTGCAACTGGCTGGCGGGGCGGTATCGTGCCAATCTCTTCAGATCTGCCAGTTGATGGTGGGTATGCCATGCCGTTAAGCGGGATGCTTGCGGCGGGACTGGCCGTTAATGAAGCATTTCTTTTTGTAAGTGGCGGGATGCCTGCGGCAGGGCGACGGACGGTGGGACTTTCACTGTGGCGGCCTGAACGAGAGATCGACTGGTTGCAGCCTGATGAAAGCGAGCCGATTCTAACTTATTTGCCCTCACATCTGTGGTTGATTGGACTTGGTCATCTAGGCCAAGCATATCTGTGGGGCCTCGGCCTACTGCCCTATCGGGATCCTGCAGGGGTTAATCTCGTACTTCAGGATATCGACATTATCACTGAATCGACAGAGAGTACTTCTATTTTGACAGACTCTACCATGATTGGCAAAAAGAAGACACGTGCGATGGCGGCCTGGGCTGAACAGCGCGGCTTTGCTACCTCTCTTCAGGAACGGACGTTCGCCGCAGATTTCAAGCGACAGACGCACGAGCCAGCAGTCGCGCTGTGCGGGCTTGACAACGGTGCCGGCCGGCGTGCTCTGGACCAAGTTGGATTTGACTTTATTGTAGAAGCTGGTCTTGGAAGTGGTCACCGCGATTTCCGCACGATGCGGCTTCATATCTTGCCGGGACGACGTGCTGCCACCGATATATGGAAACATACACGGAAAGGCGAAAAGATCGAGGACCGCCCGGCTTATGCAAAACTTCTAGCCGACGGTGTGCTAGACCGCTGCGGCATGACGCTGCTTGCTGGCAAGGCCGTCGGTGCGCCGTTTGTGGGTTCGGTTGCGGCGTCGTTGGCGTTATCAGAGGTGCTGCGGTTGCTGCATGGCGGAGTGGTGCATCAACTGATTGATATCGATCTTCTCAGTCTCTCACAACGACTGGTCTCTCGTCATCCTAAAGATTTCGCTAATCTCAATCCCGGATTCGTCATGGCGGTGTAAGCGCGGATTCAAAATACCAAAGAGAGGGTTCTGGAATTTATCCATGATAAGGAAACAAAGAATCGTCTCTCAAGCAACACAAAATTATCTTAGACATTTGAGCATCTTCAGCTTTTAGATTTTCTATGCCAATCTCATCGAAAAGGCGATGCTACGATAATTGAAATGTTTCCTGAAAAGGATGCTGGTTAGTATACGTAACAACGCCCCATAATCAAAGGTCAACCCACTTCCAATTCATGAGAATTATGCTAAAGGGCTGCCCAAATAATCCATCTGTCCTTCTATTGAAGGTGACGCGCGGGGGGTGAATTTTTTTGTCTTGATTTTTTTGCATCTGAATGTAACTATATAATCAATATTCCACTTGTTTTACACAAGTAATCCCTCTTTGCAGGGAAATAGCTGGGCGCTCTTGTTTGCTGGCATTCGCAGGAACGATGCATTCCAAAAGATCGCCCTTGGAACACCCCAAACGCTTTGTCTATCTGTAGAAGACAGTTTCATCGCACAGGCGAACTTCTCTGTTTACGATTTTACATGGCGTACCACTACAGCAGATTTCTTATTAGAATAACTGCTCCTTTTTTGATCCCCGATTCAATGTCAGGCAACTGAACTGCACCACGATTTTCGTGCGTGATTTTCTATGTCGTTGCCCGGCATGTAGTTTGTCATTCACCACACCCTATCAACGGGAGAGCACACAGACTCCCGACAGGGGACGTGTTGTCTCTCTCACATCACAGGAGGAAACAACAATGTCCGAAGGAAAAAATCTTACAAAACAGGTTGAAGAGATCAATGCAGAGCTTCGTGGCTTTGGCCGAGCGGCTGTGCAGGAAATCAAGATGATGAAGGATGGTAAGGTTGTTGGCCAGGTTCGATATGGCTACAAGCCGCAGTATGTATTTGATGCCGTAAACAAAATTCTGTTGCCGGAAAACTGGCGATACGAGGTAGTGAGCAAGGAAATTTTCGATAGTCAGGTGGTTGCTGAAGTCCGGCTCTTTATCCGCGTGAATGATACAGAGTGGATCTGCAAAGGATCCCAGACAGGGCAGATGCAAATCGTGAAAGGTAATGTCGGTGACTCCTATAAGGGGGCAATCACGGATGCTATCCAAAAATGTCTGTCTTTGCTCTCCATTGGGACCGATGCGTACAGAGGATTACTTCGCGATGTTTATCTTGGAAGTAATCGTCCAGCTGCTCCGCCGCCTAGGCAACTAAAAGAGCAACGCAGTGAAGAGTCAACAAAACCCGACGCCGATCAGGCCAAGAACAATTCAGATTTGCCCAAGATTGCCGGTATCAATTATCAGCACAGGGATGGAATTGTTGTAGCTGTCGGCAACTCGTTTGATAAAAAAGACCTGCTGAAATCAGCCGGTTTCAAATGGGATAAGTCGGATAAGAATTGGTACAAGGAGGTCGTGTTGCATTAGTACCTTAGAAATGCCTTTCTTGCTTTTTAAGAAAGAATTTCGTGAAGGTACTTATCCCGTTTATCGGGACTAGCGCATAACCCATCTCACTTTTTATCTCACCCAATGAGGGAGGACATCGTTTCCCCTCGTGGGATCCGTGTGTTCTCCCTTTACCTTAGGGAGGAAATGACACATGGATATCAAAACCACACTGCTGACAAGTCTGCGCAAGCTGGCAAAACAGCACACCGAAGAGACTCTGGGAGATCG
>JAHIUA010000026.1 GCA_018817385.1 Pseudomonadota bacterium | reverse complement strand
GTGGCGGAAAGGTTAAGTAGGGGCTCCACAATTCACAGATCAAAAGACCACTGAAGTCGTCGACTAGGCAAAAAGTTCACAAAAAGATTTTTGCTTACCTGAAAAAACGAACAAATCGGTGCCATACAACAGACTCTCGTTCTTCTTTCACCTCCCTCCCCCCTTAAATATAATATATCTTGCTATTGTGCTTTTGGGTTTACTAATGGACAAGGCTGCATTCGGAGTGGTTTTTCAAGGTGGCAGGTGACCAAGAGGTCCGTGTTCTGAAAAATTTCCAACGTTGGACCATCGGCCATTATTTTACCATCCAGGATAACGATGGTACGCTCGCAGAGGTCAAGGACCATATCGAGATCGTGAGTAGCGATGATCTTGGTATGATGAAAACCAGATAAAAGGTCAATAAGAGAACGGCGAGCTCTGGGGTCGAGGTTTGAGGTTGGTTCATCCATAACAAGAATATCTGGACTCATAGCAAGAACAGTTGCAATGGCTACCGCTCGTTTTTCTCCACCAGAAAGCTTGTATGGCGGACGGTCCTTGAGATGTTCGGCATTTGTTCGAGAAAGCGCTTCTAGAACTCGTTTTTCTACTTCTTCTGCTGGCAACCCCAAGTTCAGAGGGCCAAAGGCGACATCATCGTAGACAGTCGGCATAAAGAGCTGGTCGTCAGAATTTTGAAAAACCATTCCGACTGTTTTTCGAATGTCCTTTATAGTTTTTTTGGTAAGCGGAAAATCACCTATTCTTACCTTACCGTTCTGGGGAGTCAGATATCCATTCAGGTGCAATAGCAAGGTCGACTTCCCTGCACCATTGGCCCCAACGACGGCTACCGATTCACCATGGTGAATAAGAAATGAGATACCGTCTACAGCCTTTGTGCCATCTGCATAGATATAGCTGAGATTTTGGACTTCAACGATGTGATGGCTCATTATGTTATTCCAGTAATCAACCGCCCAAACATCGCAGGGATATTATAGCAGCGCATAAGTAGAAGAATTGCAAAAGATACTGCAAGAAAAAAAAGGTCTAGCCTGGCCATTCGTAATGACTGACGAATCCTGATATTTCCATCAAATCCGCGGCAAAGCATAGCCAGGTGAATCCGTTGAGCTCTATCAAGAGTTCTTAGTAGTAACTGACCAGCCAGATGCATATAGGTTTTCATAGCTATGGCTCGTCCATGAAAAGTGCGGAGGGTCATAGCCTGGTACATACGCAGCCCTTCCTCGATCAAAACAAAGATATAGCGGTAAAGCATCAGCAATTGTACTGCAAAGATCTTTGGCATCCCGAGCTTAACCATGGCCAAACAGATCGTATTAAAACCTGTAGAAGCTATCAAAACGAACACTGCACCGACACAGAGACCAAAACGCAACAAGATAGACACAAAGGAAACACATCCACCTGTTATGGTAATTGCACCCAAAACCATAATCGGTTGCTGATCGAACAAGGGGTTAAAGATTCCGACCATGACAGCAAAAGGTGAAACCAGTACTATTTTTTTCAGCAGAAAAAAAGCCGGAATTTCTGCCAATCCCATCACAATGATAAGAAAAAGACAAAACGGTAAGATAGCGGAAATTGTGTATTTATGGAATGAAACAACGCACAATACAAATATCGAGGCAACTAAAACTTTTATCCGTGGATCAATTCGGTGAATGATCGTGTCATTGTTCGCCATCTCCTCTAATTTGCTGAGATCAAAAAATGCGGTATCAATTTTAGCCATGCCAGTTTTTTTCTGTTTCAATCTCATGCATAAAAAATGGCAGGAGAGTCATTCGTCTCCCCTACCATTTGAAAGGTGCGTATCAAGCAGTCTTACTGCGTTTTCTAAAGAGAAGACCTATTGATAGGGCAAGGGCCAGAGTCATCAAACCTCCTACCAGCCCGGAAGTTGTCGTGCCACTGTCAACTGCCGGCCAAGACGCTGTTTCAGCCAAGCCTTCGGCCTCAGGCTCACCTGCTTTGAAGCTGTAATCGGGTAAGAAAGATGTTTTTTCCTGTAAAACAGCAAGGGTATGATGTATCCCTTTTTCCGGAGCTTCAAGCTCTTCGTGGCCGGAAACTTTAAACATCGACCATTCCAACCCATCAGGAGATGAAGATGCAAACCAGGAAAGAGCCCCCCCGGTGATAACTGTGACTGCTCCAAGAGCGGCGATAACTTTTGTTAGCGATATGTCTCCTAAAGGTCGAGCGGCAGCCGTCAGCTCAAGCAATTCGGGCCGCGACTTCCAGACAAAAGAGACCACGGCGGCAGTAACAAGCCCCTCCACAAGACCAATGGCAAGATGTATCGGAAGCATTACAGAAATAAATGCACTTAATGGGAGTTCTGAAATACCAGAAGCAACCGTCTGCAAAACAACTCCTGCGGCCCCCAACTGCAGGCCAATTATTGCTCCAAGCGTTGCCCCAATTCCAATTCTCAGTGGTGTCGGATTTGTTCCGGCAATCGGTTTATAAATAAATGGATATGCAATAAAACATGGAAATACACCAAGGTTGAAGATATTACAGCCCAACGCCAATAAACCACCATCTGCAAAGAACAGTGCCTGCACCACCAGTACTGAGGCTATCGTCAAAAATGCCGCATACGGGCCAAGTAAAATAGCGAGGAGCAAACCTCCGCCCAAATGGCCGGAGGAACCCGTTGCAGGAATGGTGAAATTAATCATCTGGGCAGCAAAGATAAAAGCACCAAGAACCCCCATTAAAGGAATTTTACGGTCATCAAGGTCTTGTTTGACTTTTTTGGAGCAATAGAAAATTGTTCCAGCTGTTGCTACCCACATGGTGCCACCTACAGCAGGTGATAAAAGTGCGTCGGCCATATGCATTTGGTTGTACCTCCTGATAAAAAAGTGATCATGATTTGATATACTCCTTCTTATAGGAAAAATAGCTAAACATCAAAGTAACACTAATTTCATATAAGTATTACCAAGATGTTACAAAACTCAAATTCGTGTGTCAACACAAAAGGTTGTATCAACAAAAACCCTTCTTCGGTTCTTTTCGTCAATAATCGTGGGCCAGAAGCCTAACGCTTGAGATCAATTAACATATTGACGTGACGTCATCTTTTTGTATATATTCCTGATACTTTCAGGTGCTTGCTAACAAGCTGAAAAGGGAACCCGGTGAAAATCCGGGACGGGCCCGCCGCTGTAATCGGGGACGAATTCCACGGTAAAGCCACTGTTCTTGAGGAATGGGAAGGTGTGGAAGGAGAAAGATCCGAGAGTCAGAAGACCTACCTGAATTTCTGTTCGTGCTCTCCGGAAAAGAAACGAACACAGTGTAATCTGGGAGATGATAGGGATATCCTGGATCAATTATTTAATTGGTCTGGGATTTTTGTTTTCCAGACCGTGAAAAGAAGGAGGTTATTATGAAGTTGAAGTCATTTTTTTTCGCGGTTGTCGTTACATGCCTGGCTATGACAACACATAGTCAAGCAAGCGGTGCTTATGAAGTTACACATAAAAATGCCATTGTTCTCGCAATGTTTGGCACCACCGTGGAGCCAGCACTACAAGGATTGCTCAATATCCGCTCTAAAATCATCACCAAATATCCGGACACAACAGTGCGGATAGCATTTACCTCAAATATTATTCGAAAAAAATGGCAGCACCGGGCTGAAGATGCAGAATATATTAAAGCTCACCCCGAAATACCCGCAGATATCCTCCACGTAAAGACGCCACTTGCCACGATTGCTGATTTGCAGAATGATGGCTATGACACCATAGTCATACAGCCAACACATATTTCCATGGGAGAGGAATTTCTTGACCTACACACATACGTAGATGCACTGATGAACATGGGCACCTTAAAAAAGGCTAAGTATAAACCTTTTTATAAAGTGGTTCTAGGTAGACCAGCGTTGGGTACATATGGCTTAAAACACCCCTATGCCGAAGACATTAATGCAGTTGCAGAGATAATGGAGCCGGATGTTAAACGTGCAATCAACGAAAAAGCAGGGCTTCTTTACATGGGGCATGGCAATGAATTTTTTCCCGGTAATGGAGGGATATATCTAGAGCTGGCGGCCAAGATGCGGAAGATATATCCCGATGTTGTAACCGCTATCGGAAATGTGGAGGGATATCCTGGCATTGAAGATGTTATTGAAACCTTGAAACTGTATGGGATCAAAAGGGTAATTCTTAAACCGTTTATGGTGGTTGCCGGTGATCATACAATTAATGACATGGCCGGCCCCGAAGATGATTCATGGAAATCTATTTTAGAGAAAAGTGGCTTTGAAGTTATTGTTGTAACTGAAGGACTTGGCGAAAATGACAATTTTGCCGATATCTTTGTCAATCATGCCGCTGATGCTGCCGAGGACGCTGGGATAACACTCAAGTAAACTCCTTACCAAGTTGAAAATATCTGGTCCAATATCATATTGGTCCAGGTATTTTCTTTTAGTGGAGCCTCTTTCTTGGCATGCATCACCTGCCTCGAGAATACCTCTGGAAGTAAATCAAATTAGAACGCGATTGCCGCTCAAAACTACCCAAATGCCACACTGCTCAGTGTGAGTGTTACTATATCATGTTAATTTTGATTGCTTTTCGCCTGTTATCAACTTTGACATAGCGGCTCTTTTGCACTCAAAACCAGCCCTCTGATCCCTTCAACGCTTTCTCCGCTATTTCCGATCCATTTCACAAGTCATCCCCTGAGAAAATAGATAGTAAGAAAAAAGACGATCCTTGCACTCCCCGTTGGTGTGATAATTCGAATCTTGGGAATGACCTGTGAACAAATTGAACCAAATTGTCGGATATCTCTTTCTCCTCTTTATGCTACTCCTCGCAGGCTGCGGCCCTGTGCTCAATCCCTACAATGAGGATTTCAAATGTCGCGCAAAGGATGATGCGGGGGAGTGTATCGACACACCCACTGCTTACCAAAAAGCCCGGTATCCAAAGACAGAAGCAGCGGTTACCCCAGCTCCTGCAGAAACAGCCCAGCAGGAGCTACAAGAAAACCGTTACAAAATAGTCAGCGAGCTTCTTAAAGAGGAAAAAAAGCCGCTCCTGCAGCCACCAAAAATACTTCGGGTTCTTCTGCTTCCTTATAAAGGTGAAGACCAAGAACTGTTCATGAGTCGCTATGTCTATCTCAAAATTGAGGACTCCCAGTGGGTTCTGACTGATCTCAAGGAGCAATAACCTATGCTTTCCGAGTTCCTGCAGAGGATTCTCCTTGGCCCAAGGGAATATTTGAAACATAGCGATCTGGAAAAGATGACTAACCGGTCACCGTTTTCTTCCTATCTCAATTACCTGGCATACGACCCAGAGCTGGAAATATACCTGAACCAGGACGGAAGCCTTGGCTTGTTGTGGGAGTGCTCTCCATTGATCTACGCAGGCCCCAAAACCATTACCGCGCTTGAAGGTTTGTTTCGTGCAGGTTTACCAAAAGACAGTGTTATCCAGCTTCTCTTTCATGCCGATTCCCATATCGAGCCGATTCTTGCGCGGTACCAGGATAACCGAACCAGATCCGAGACCATAGTCAGCACCAATACCGATGCAGTGGTGTCATTTCTCGTTGAGGGGAAGAAAGGTCTGAAAGCCTGCTCCAATATCCCTGTTCGCAATTTCAGGCTGTTTGTCGGTGTCAAGATGCCTGGCGACACTCAGGAGTTCAAAGTCTCTACAGATTTTGCAAAGAAAGAGAAAACAACACCTCTGCTGGATATAAAACGGCAAATACATGAAACCTTAAAAGCTGCGCTCCTTTCTCCTCGCCATATGCACCCGGAAGCCCTGCTGGAATGGAGTCGCAGGCTCTTCAACAGTTATCCCGAAGAATATCCTGACCAAAACCTCCATGCCTACAATCCGACCATTCCCATACGTAAGCAGATCATCAACAGCGATACGGTCATTCGGGAAGAGTCAGATCACATGCAGATAGGCAACCACTATTTCTGCTGCACAACGCCGAAGGTGATCCCTATCAATATCGATCCGCTGCAAACCAACTCACTCTTTGGTGGAATATGGGGCGTTATATCCGATGCCGACCAGATCAAGACCGATTTCCTCTACGGTTTTAATATCGTTTTTGAGGCAGGCCTCGAGATGAAGCTCCATGCCAAATGCAATCTAACACTCAACCAGCAGGCCGTTGGATCTCTCTCACCTACTCTTCGGCGCAAACAGGAGGAGTATCTTGCCGCAACCGACGATCTCGAACGGGGAGAAAAGTTCGTCAAGATATTACCCATATTCTGGGTATGGAGTGATGATCTCGAACAGGCCAAGGACTCCTGCACCAGGGTAAGGCGCTTGTGGGAAAACAACGGCTATGTCATGCAGCAGGACAACATGATCCTCAAGATCCTGTTTCTCTCCTCTCTTCCTTTTGGTCTCTATACCACCGGCAAAAACATTGAAAACCTGGAGCGGGATTTTATCGCCCCAGTTCCATCGATTACCCCGCTTCTGCCTGTGCAAGGTGATTTCGCCGGTTCAGGAGGTGAGCCAAAGCTGATTTTCACCGGCAGGAAGGGACAGCTGGTGTCGCTTGATTTTTTTGATCCCCACGCCACCAACCAGAACGTCTTTTGCTGTGCCACCTCCGGCTCGGGCAAATCATTCCAGGTCAACTTCATCGCCTTCAACTACTATTCTTGTGGTGCCCTGGTGCGAATCATCGACATCGGCGGCTCATACAAGAAAATCGCCAACATGCTTGGTGCCAAATACCTTGATTTTGGTCCTAACATCAACATCTGTCTCAATCCCTTTACCCATATAAAGGAGCCCGACGAAGAGCTAAAAAGTGTCGCCGCCGTCTTTGCTCAGATGGCCTATTCCAACTCTGACCGGGAAAAATGCAACGACACTGAGATGAACCTGATCCGCAATGCGGTGCGCTGGGCCTGGCAACAAAAGGGGCAAGAGGCTGACGCAGACACCGTCTATGAATTTCTCATGAAGTTCCCCAATGCGCCAGGATCGGATCTGGATGAAATGGCCGACAACAGTATGCTTATCGAAGTTGCCAGAAAAATGGCCTTCAATATCCGCGAATTCACCAGCCACGGTTTCCACGGCAAATTCTTCGTCGGGCCAAGTACCTTTGACATCCGCCAAGATGAATTTGTCGTACTCGAGCTGGAAAACCTGAAGGTTCAGCCGGACCTGTACCGGGTCGTAACACTCCTGATTATCAATGGCGTTACCCAGGATCTCTATCTTTCCGACCGCTCCCGGCCACGACTCATCATCTTTGACGAGGCCTGGCAGTTTCTCGATAAAGGTGCCATGATCGCCCCGGTGATAAACGAAGGCTACCGCCGGGCCCGGAAGTACAACGGCAGTTTCATGGTCATCACCCAGTCCCTGCTCGACCTGGAAAACTTCGGTGAAGTCGGCAATGTCATCAACTCCAATTCGGCCTTTAAAATCTACCTGGAATCGTCCGACTTTGACCAGGCGCAGAAGAAAGGGTTGATCGATTATGACAACTTCACTCTCAAGCTGCTGAAAAGCGTCAAATCCAATCCGCCCAAATACTCCGAACTCTTCTTTGACACCCCCTTTGGGGTGGGTGTGGCCCGACTGGTGGTCAACGATTATGCCTATTTCATCTACACTTCCAAGGCCAGTGAAATAGCCAGGATCGAGCAGATGGTTGCTCATGGCAAAACCTACCATGAAGCAATCCAGGAAATGGTTAATCGGAGGCAACAAGGTGAACTGTAAACTCTCTATTCTCTTCTCTACCATTTACGTTGTTTTTGGTGCTTGGCCGGCCTTTGGGGAGGCCAAGCACCTCGGTGTTGCCGGCAAGTTGTATCAGGTAGTCGAGCCGGATATTGCAACAGAGCTGGAACAACAGGCCGTCGCAAAGAATCATGTTGAGGAGGATGAGTTCCTTGATCGGGTAAGAACATATCAGCCTGAGGATCTTCATCCACTTCCACGGGCAACAGAGGATAGAACCTTTCTGGTTGATATGACCTATACCCTTGACCAGGACTTGGTCGACGGCAACGGCAAGGTCATCTACCCCAGGGGGTTTACCTTCAATCCCCTTGATTATGTCTCATTCCCTGGAGGGTTGCTCGTTATTGACGGTGATGATCCCTCCCAGATCAAATGGTTTAAGAAAACTCCTTATGCCACTAATCATAAGGTTCGGCTGCTGCTCGCTGGTGGCTATGCTTTCCAGCTCACTGAACAGCTCAAACGTTCGGTGTTTTACTTAGTCGACGAAATTGCAGAGCGGTTACAACTTGCAGCGGCACCATCCCTGGTCATACAAAAAGACAACATGCTGCAGGTGCGTGAATTTTTTGTACCTCAAAAAAGAACTACTGAGGAAAACGATGCGACCAGATAGAAACATTGCCATCATCTTTCTGTTGTTCTCCTTCCCATTCTCTGCATGGGCCGCGAAGTCCGGTGATTCTTTTAATGTATTCTCAGACGTCCATTGGGATGAAATCGAGCTGAGATTCGAGGGCATTTGTATCTGCCCACGGCCACCGCCAATTTTCTACGAAGAAGGGGAAATATGGGAATACTGGGAGCCTTTCCTGGTGGAAGGTACCGTTTCCATGGCCAACTATTCTGCATACCTGGGAAAACAAACAGGATCATCACTCATAGATGAACTCGGCGGCAAGAACAAAAGCTCGGATTCAGTGGATATCGCCAATGAATCGACCTTTGCCCAGGGACATGCCTATCTCTTCCCGATGATGTACGGCTTTTGCAAACATAAAGATTACGGCATGTGGTGGAGCGAGTACGACTCCATGTGGCAGAATGACGAACTATCCGCCGTCATCACGCCTGAAGCGGCCCTCTACGCCAACAAAGCCATGCAAATGGCCTGCATGGCCGATGCCGCTGCAGTCAACCTTGGTTACCCTCTCGACTTTATGCCCTGGTGTATCGGCAGCAGTGGATCCGCCTACCCAATGACCGGCCATGTGGACAATGACAATATCGTCCAGGCCAACAACGCGGTCGCCTCACGACTTCTCTATAAACTCAACCGGCTTTTCATGATCTGTGATCCTGCAGATAACCTCTGTGGATGCAATTATACGCCTGTCTGGATCAAGAGCCATTACAAGATGCACGTCGTCAGACCAGACGACCGATCTCCAGCCTATCCCGTAGGCAAGGCAGCCAAATTTTATGATTCCGGCCTGAA
This sequence comes from Pseudomonadota bacterium, assembly GCA_018817385.1. GTDB lineage: Bacteria > Desulfobacterota > Desulfobulbia > Desulfobulbales > Desulfocapsaceae > Desulfocapsa. Next base: position 29,094 of record JAHIUA010000026.1, on the reverse strand, counting down.
TGTGCCTTACCAGGGAGCGAAAGGCTCAAACGATGAATTTCTCTGGGTGATCTACAGGAAACAACGATGCTGTACCTGCTGCGACAGCTGATTTTTGCAAGTTTCATCCTTTGCTCATTCCCCTGGCCAAACCATGCCCAGGATTTGACCGAAAGCGATGTGTCTCTGATCATGAAAAAAGCCAGGGAGGATGCAGAAAAAATGGCCCTGTCGGTCAACAAATATAGCGAGGAAGGGTTGAAGGAAGCAGAGGAAACGTCACGGCTCTTCCATTCTCCTGAGTTTCAGGAACGTGTCCAATGTGAGCAGCAGCGATTGGAAAAGGAGGTCTTTGGTCAATATACAGCTCCATGGAAACGAAAGAGCCAACAGACGGCAGCGGAAAAGGCGGGTCCAAAGGGGAGTCTCGCAGCTGGAGAAAAAGTTCTTCTCTTTATCTCAAGCTCAGTGCCGGATGAAACTGTCCATGCCTATATCGCAGGTCTGGATAAAGCCGCTGAACCCAATGTTTTGCTGGTAATGCGTGGGATGGTCGGAGGAATGTCTTCTGCGAGGGCCAATAAGGGTCAATCGTATTTCAGCAGGATTTTGAAAAAAGAGCTGGATTGCCCTCGAACGGAAACACCATGTGAGCGGTATGAAGTACCGATCCACCTGCAACCATCGCTGTTCGCGAGATATGGCATCACCAGAGTACCAGCTGTTGTCTATGAACATGAAGGCAATGCCTTTTTAATCCAGGGAGATGCCGGACTTGATTTTCTCCTGGAACGAATCAACCGGGAAGTGAAAAGCACCGGTATCACCAAGCTGATCAAGAAAATACGGGGCGCACTTTGAGCGAAGAGAACACCACACAACCTGAAAATCCGGCAAACACCGGCCCTGGTTACCTCGAGGTGATCATTCTTGCCCTGATACTTTCTGCAGCTACGGTGATGGGCTATGACAGAATGTTTGCTCAAAAGATCAGGGTCCTTGATTTGAAAGGATATCTGCGCACCCAAAAAGCACTTCTGGCTGCCGGCGAAATTACCGAACAGCAGTGGACAATGAAGCTGGATGCCGTTGAACAGATTTTAAACAGTGAGGCCGCGAGCCACCCTAATCAGGTCATCGTTTTGAAAGATGTGGTGCTGAGGAATGGAGACGAGATCCGTATCAAGTAATTGCTCCCAACAGTTTGAGACAAAAAATCTCAGGCTCAACAACCGGGAAAAGACGCTGGTTATTGTCATTCTGGCAGCCCTTCTAGTAGGTGCCTGGCTGCCGGAACGGATTATTGTTTCCACCAGTCCATCGCTCGAGCATCGGATATTTTTCCTCACCAGGGCGAATAGCGAGATCAAACTTGGAGATTACCTGGTGTTCAGACATAAGGATTCAAGTTTTGTCCAGAAAGGGCTGGATCCGGCAAATGACCGTATTATCAAAAAGGTCGGTTGCCGTCCAGGGGATAATTTTTCAACCGATGTTGAGAGGAACTACTTTTGCGGTCAAAAACTGTTGGGAGTAGCGCTGCAGACAGACAGTAAAGGTCGTTCCCTGCCGCTGTTTCAGTTCTCCGGCCCGGTGCCGGAGGACAGCTATTTCATGGTGGGGACAAATCCACGCAGTTTTGATTCCAAATATTTTGGTTTTGTCCATGCAGACGACATTCTCTATAAAGCCTTGCCGATTTGGTGATCTACTCCTACTATGGTCGGTTTGCTTTTTGATAGTTGCCGGCAATGTAACAGCTGCTGATCTCAATGAACTACCTGAACAACAGAACAGATTTTACAACGACACCAAGCACGGCTGGTTCTGGTATGAAAATCCGCCGCTGGAACAAGAAGAACAGGCAACCAAACCGGCGCAGCCCATCAAAGAACCAGGGCGAGCTCAATCTCTGGACTCATATTCCATCGATAAGCTGTGGAATATGTACCCGGACGACTTCCAGGAACTCCTGAATGTCCTACAGAAAAAGGCTGTCCAGACCCCAACCGAGCAAAACATCCTGGAGTATTTGACCATGCAGGATATAGCCAGGCGTAAAGCCCTCGCGTATACCAATGCCACCATGTACGTCACCCAGAAATATGGTGAACTCTTCAATGTGAATCATGTGTATCCAACTGCAGGACCTGGCGTCACCGCCAGAGTCACCATGCAGAATGATGAAATATTCCAGACAATCAATAGCGCTGGCAATGATCATGCCCTGATCTTTTTCGTCAGCCCCGGATGCAGCTTTTGTGAAAAACAGGCAGGGATACTCAACTATTTCGTCGATAAATACGGCTGGCAGATCAAGACGGTGGATATCAGCAGAAATATCAACAGCGCGGCTCGCTTCAACATTACCCTTACCCCAACCCTTCTGCTTATCAAAAAGGGGCAGGATAATTACATGACCGTAGCAAGTGGCGTCATAGCAATGACAGAGCTGGAAAGAAAACTCTACCGGGCCATACGTCTGTTGCAGGGTAACACCCGGGAAGACACATTCCTGATGTACGATTTTCAAAAGGGTTCAGCGTTCGATCCAACATCAATCCTCAACAAGGGAAAACAGCCATGGAAAAGCCCCGAATAGCCCTCCTTGCTGCGGCTCTGACATTACCGCTTTTACTACATCCCGTTGTTGCAACATCTGCCTGGGTTGACGACTGGCTGGATCAAAGAACCACCACTTCACCCAATTACCTCTCCGGCCAACAGCGAGGATACTATTCCGGGGGAAGTTTCAACGCCAGGTGGCCGAGTAGCACCTCCTATCCGGTAACAATTGAACCGCCGAGAATCAAAAGCGGTTGCGGTGGGATAGATGTATTCATGGGTGGCTTTTCCTTCATGAATACCGATTATCTCGTTGATAAACTCCAGGGAATTCTCTCCGGTGCGGCTGCGGTGGCCTTTGACCTTGGTTTGAAAACACTCTGCGAGCAATGCTCCAATACAATCAAAAACTTTGAAGCAATGTCCGATAAGCTCAACTCCATGCAGCTCGATGAATGCGCGGCGGCAAAAGAACTGGTTGGGGTGGTTATGGACGAAAACGGGTTTCACTCCAGCGAAGTGATGAAGGAAAAACTTGGCACTTCCATCAAGGAGAACAAACTGAGCCAGGGCGTCTCCGAGATGTGGGATATTATTACCACCGAGGATAAAGCCAACAACAATGTCCCGCAAACAGCAGATGTCTCAAGGGTTACCAGTGGCTGCAACAGTGAAATAACATCTACTTTCCTCTCAGGTGGCTCCCTGCTCGATAATGTCGGGAGTAAAATCAGTCTTCCCGCCGATTACACGAGCCTTATTCGCGGCCTGGTTGGCGACGTCAACCTCGAAGGCCCAGCCAACGCCTACAAGATATCCTACGAACCCCCATGTTCGGAGAATAACCCGGATGATATCAAAGCCTTTACCAGTGGTGAGGTGTTCGCAAAAAATTCCGGTGGAACCTGCAGCCAGATAACCGATACCAATCGTGACTTGCGGCAATACGTCCAGACTATTCTTAGTTCCATTGCTGATAAGATCGAAAACAAAGGTGTGCTCAGCGGGGATGAAGAGACCTTTCTGGCTGCAAGTCCTCTTTCCGCCCTTCCCATCCTTAAAACTGCCGTTGGTTCAGGTATGAAAGAGGCTGCCGTAGCAGGACTTGCCGATATTACCGCCAATGCCTACGCCCTGCAGATGTTGTCCGATCTCTACGTCCGGGCGGAAACCATCGCCTGGAAGGCAAGAGAGATGCTGGAGAAACAGGCAGAAGCTGCCACAGGCCAGCCATCGGAAAATTGTGCAGCGGTCATCTTTGCCGAACATGCCGACCAGAATATATCGCTTATGCAGGCACGAATCAGGCGGCTTCAAGATGCTGCCCGGGCCAGCTATGTCGCCTCGGCTAAAGAGATGTCCACGATCATGGATTACCTAGAGCATATGCAGAAAGTCGAGCAACAGATAACCGCAGAGATTACCCGGCGCTATGGTAAAGATGTCGCGGCAAGACTGCAGATGTAAAAAGCGTATGAAGAAAAACAATCTCCCAATCATCCTGGCAGCCTCCTTCTGCCTGTTCCTGCTTTCGGCAGGACCAGTCTTTGCCCTGGATATGGAGTATTATACCTACGGCGGCTTTAATCCAATCACCCAGGCATTCACCAAGATTGCCCTCATTTTCAGCGATTCAGGCTACCAGGGCTTACTTTTTGTCATCATGGTGCTTGGCCTGATCGCCGGGGTGAGCGCCTGGCTGGCACGGGCAGCCACCGGAGCACGAGTCATTCCCCTGGTGTGGGCGGTGCCGGTACTGTTCGGGGCTGTCCTCTATCTGGCTCTCTTTGTACCTAAAGGCAATATCACTGTTTATGATCCGGTCTTAAACAGGTTTCAAACCATCGGCCAGGTACCGGATGCAGTGGTATTTACCGCTGGTTTTCTCAACAAGATCGAAAGGGGTATGGTCGATATCATCGATACCGCCGCCGCTCCTGATGCCTATTATACCTCGACAGCCGGTGGCATAGGTTTCAAGGCACTGGAGTCAGTGAGGGGATCGGCCCCAAAAAACAACTATGCCAGAACAAGCATGATCCGCTACGTCAAGGATTGTGTGACCTTTGAGTTATTGCGCCCAGGCACAACACTCTCTTTAGACGATATACGAAATAACACCTCGGATTTCCTCGTCGACCTGAGTGCAGCGGTCAATCCAGCAATCTATACCGTCTATTATGATGCAGTCCACCCAGAGGGGACTAATGTCACCTGCACCGATGCCTGGAACAGTTTGCAACCCATCTACGCCAATCCCTCCAACTATGATGAAGCTATAAAGAAGGTATGTAGCAAAGCCTATTTTGATCCATCCAATGCGGTTGAACTGAACACCTGCAAAACACTGCTTACCAGTACCCTGAACTTTACCACCGGTACCGCCACGACTCCGGAAAAGATCATCCAGCAACGCCAGATATCAGAAATCCTCTACAACTTCTATTTCCAGGACGATTACGAGACATCCATGCTCATGGAGAGTAACCGCAAGATCACCTCAACCGGCTTAGGCATAGGCCTTACCATGAACGAGTGGATCCCAATTATCCGAGCCGTCATGACAGCCATTGCCATCGGCGTTATTCCCTTTCTGGTGCTCTTTCTCTTTACCCCTGTTGTCGGTAAAGCGGTGTCGGTAATGTTTGGCTTTTTTGTGTTCCTCACCACCTGGGGAATAACTGATGCCGTGATTCATGGAGCAGCCATGGATTATGCCTCTTACGCCTTCGAGGACATGCGCCAATCCAATCTGGGAGTCTATGCTATGGCTGCATTTCCAACCATCTCCATCAAGTTGCTGGCAATGTTTGGAGTGATTCGCTCAGCCGGTATCATGCTGGCAAGTTTTTTCTCCATGATGCTTATCCGTTTCGGCGGTCATGCCCTGGCAATGCTTGCCGGCAACCTCAGTAGAATCGTCCAATCTGCAGGGGCACAAGCGGGCCAACTACTCACCCCGGAGGGGACTTCGGCCGCCATGAATCAGCAAGTTCGTGCCGCCGGATTGCTTTCAGGTATGCCGGAGCACCGGTTTTCCAACATGGCAGCGGCACAGGCCTGGAGCACCCACCGCTCAGTTGGTGGATATACCGCTGCTATGAACACGAAAAACTCCCTGCAGGAATCCGGACAGATTCCCCAGGGTACATCAGACGGTGAAATGGCCACCATGATTGCTTCGGCAAGGGTGAGTGCGGGAACAGGCTCAGGTCCTGTCGAAGTTTCAACCGGTCCGGATGGCAGCACCACAAGAACAAAATCAGAAACAGTAAATCCAGACGGCTCTACCACTGTCACAACCACCGGCGCAGGTGGCAACGGAGTCGCGACTGACACCATGGCCGAGGGCCGAGCTGCATACTCAGTCGACAGTTCCGGTAATCACCAAACAACTCACGCAGCAGTTAATGGTCTGAATCCTGTCACCGTAGGTGCCATGGCCCAACAACAACAGATTGTGGCTGCGTCAAACAGTCTGGGCAGGAGTCAGAATTGGCAACTGGCTATGGATGCAGCCAAGAGAGCAAGCTTGACCAGCAGTGAAGCTAGTGCTTTCACCACCCGGCTTGACAATGCGTCCCGAGAGAACTGGCAACGAGCAATCAGCGATAAGTCCAGTTTTGTAAATACGATGGAGGAAAATGTAAGAACTCAGTTCTCCAGTACTGTCGGTGCAGGTTTTAAAAGGATCTTTAGTGCTGGCGGCCAGCTCACAGTGGTTGGTCAGAATAATGAAAAAGTCAGTTTCAATGTGTCTGAAGATACTGCCAGGGCTTTCGAAAATACTGCTGCACAAGTACGCTCAGAATCCCTCCAACAAACGCTACAGGATTCTAAAAGCCTCGACTATATGACAAAGCTCGCAGAACAGGTCGGAGCCACTGAAGCCTATTCATATCTGCGCGATGCAAGGGAAATGCGAAGCGCAAATGAATCATACGGAGCAGATCTCACCACCGCCTTAGTCAGAAATTACGCCAATGAGCGCTATGGAAGTGAATCACCGGAAAACATTCGGCGAACCATTAGCGACTTCAATCATTTCCTGACCCAACAGGGAAGTCAGGGCGTGGATAATATGAATACCATTGTTTCCGGCTTTGTCAGTGGCAATGGCTATGGTTGGGGAAGCACTGCAAATACAGTGGGCAATACCATTGCCAGCACGAGAAATCGCGTCAAAGACCACGCTTTTAAGCAAGATGTTGGAATGGCCGCAAGTGTTGCCGGATCGAAAACCTATGGTATCAACGATAGCACACTTTCGAGGCCACAATCAGGCACTCCAATGGACAATCCAAATGCAGGATCTGTTACCGGTCCTGCTCAAGACATTCGTACCAGAAACCGCACTGAAGAATCTGGTAGTGGTGGCATCCACACAACAGCAGGAGAACTGGCGAAAGATGTCGCCGGCTTAAATCATGGTGCCCCGCCTAGGCCAACCCATGATCTGTACCGAAACCAATCGTTTTACTATGAAGGAAACTTAGTGCAGCCGGAAAAACATGAGGGTGGAATTGTATTACCATCAGGCAGAATCATTCATGGCGACGCAGCTTCTTCCCCGCCAACAAATGATGAAGATTTCTGGAAAGGAAGTGTGTTTGAGAAAAAGTAACCCATCTTCATATGGAAAGATGGATTACCGCAGTGTTGTATTAATCATCTTCGGAATGATGAGTATTTGAAGAAAGAACAGCCCAGCTCGGATCGAAATCAAGATCCTCTTTGAACAGCTCATCGTGATCAACCCCATGGATTTGGCCATTTTGATTGATATTTTCCGAATCGCTAAAGAACATTTTAAGAAGAATCAAGAGAACAACGCCTATGATTATACTAATGGCTCCAATTGTCATGGCCTCCCCCTCTCATTGCACGAAAATCGATTTACAAACAGGTTAACCGGCAAAAATATCGACCTTACTTCAAACATCCATTACCACTTCTTGCAAATATGTCAAGAAACCTGCCAATGCCCGCCTTTGGCTGGGCCGATACGTTTCAGTGTACCTTCCTTCTGTAGTTTCTGAAGATTACGTTCAATGGAACGCTCTGTTATTCCAATGAGTACTGATAGTTCTGGGATGGTGATGGTGTTATTTGCAAGATAGCCTCCAAAATTTTCCCCAAAATTGTCCCCGACGTTTTCCCCGACGTATCCCCGACACTGTCGATAATACTTCACCACCAAGTTCCTTCCTATGTACTGGCCTTAAACAGACATCCATCTTCCCGAGAAACGTTTGTATCTTCATGAAGATCGTGGAAACCAATTCTGCTCTCAATCCTTGGTCAGCATATTCTAGCAGTTGCTATGAGATACTCTATCTCAAAGGCAACAGTTCTTCCAATGCCCAGATAATGGTTTTATGACTATCACTCTGTCTGGTCTCCATTTTTGACTACCTCATAATCAAAATAATGACAAAAATATTATTTGCTGATTAAAGTCGCTTGATAAGCACTGCATTCTCAATGATTGCCTCGCACATGTAAACCGATCCACCAAATTTCTAGTTGAGCTTAACCAACTAGAGACACGGACTATTTTAGATATAACATTTGAAAAATGTGATGATAATCAATACAAATTTAAAGAAATTAATAGCCTCAAACGGAGATCCGATTCAGTATCAATTATCTACCGATGATGGATTGGTGCTTCTTAATGATTTCATTGGTAAAGAACTCAAAATAGAGTTTACAGGTAAAATTTATTGTAAAAGTTGTGGCAAACTAACGAAGAAAAGCTTCGCTCAAGGCTTTTGCTTCCCATGTTTTAGAAATGCTCCTGAGGCAGCACCCTGCATTATTCGGCCAGAACTTTGCCGTGCACATCTTGGAGAAGGAAGAGATATCGAATGGGAACAACATAATCATAACCAACCTCATGTTGTTTATTTGGCAATAAGTAGTGCAGTAAAAGTTGGGGTGACAAAAGATAGCAATATCCCTACACGTTGGATTGACCAAGGGGCTTCATATGCTGTCACTATTGCCCACACGCCCAACAGATATCTAGCTGGAGAAATTGAAGTTGAATTGAAAGAATTATTCACAGATAGAACACATTGGCAAAAAATGTTACGGAATGAGGTTTTGCTAGCAGCTGATTTTCAAGAGGCCTATAGCCTAGCGCAAACGTCTTTAACTGTCGAACTTCGAAAATATCTGTGTTCCAACTACTCTGTTTTTACAGGCCGATTTCCTGTGTTGCAATATCCTAGCAAAATAATATCCTTTAACCCCGAGAAATCACCATACATTGAAGGTGTTCTGACTGGCATTAAAGGTCAATATCTAATGTTTGATGCTGAGAAGGTAATCAACATTAGAAAATTTGAAGGGTATGAAGTCGTGATAACATCATGATAAAAAATAATTTTTCTCATACAACAACTTCAATATGGTCCGCGATCTCGTTCCAAGCGGACAAAAATGGTTCCATTCTTCAAACTAAACAACATTCTTATAGCCTTCCAGTCATAGACGAAGAAGAAACAAAGCAAAACATCTCAGCTCTTATCAAAGAGCTTCGTAGAGCACATACTGTCAATGAAATATTAACCCTATTAATGGAGTGTCTGGATGAGTTTAAATTTCAATACATGCTCTCCCATAATGGCTACCGATTAGCTAAAAATATTTCAAAGGATAAAAGGGTTGCCGTTGCTGACATCTACGCCTTTTCCCAAGCAATAACGTACTGCTTTCTCTTTTTACCGCCGGAACGCCCCGCAAAACCTCTGATTATTGTATCCGGAGTGATGGCGCCAGCAGGGCAGGATCTTGGCAGCTCTTTTCTTGAACAACTTTGGCAAACTCAGGGCTATAATGTCTTTAAACTCGGGGCAAAAATCAAACCGCATTCCTGGCTTGACGCCATTGATAAACATCAGCCCGATTTTCTCAGCATTTCTTGTATGCTCAATACCTGTATTGTAAATTTGAGGGAACTTTTGGGCTTCATATCTGCCCGGAAAGAGACGACACAGGTCTGTGTAGGAAGTGTGGCAATCAACAAATTAATAGCAATTCAATTAAGTCAAGATTACCACATTCCTCTTTTTTACGGGGCTGACTTCGTCGACATTCAAAAAAAATCTACACCAAGTTATGAGAATCCAGCCCGGGGGGAAGATACAATTAGTTTACCAGATGAGATCACCAAGCTTTCCTCTGGAGAAACAAACTGTTATTGGCTTCAACTGTCAGAAGTCATTACTGACGAGACCAAACGATACGGTTGGGGTGAATTCCTTTCCTACTTTAACTACGCAGTTATCATTACCACAGCAAGCCAACCGGTCACAAGCCACGATAGAAAAATGCTAATCAGACAATTGTTAAAAATTGAGAAATTCATAGAGAAATTTGCTCTTTTAGCTTTTTCCTTTCATTATCCTATCCCGTGCCCATTTTGCTTGCCTGCCGATTGCAGAGAAAAAGAGGGGAAATGTATGAACCCTGCTTATACTCGACCTTTTCCAAAAGACTTTAACATTAATCTTTCAATAACGATGGAGAATGCTAAAATTACGGATCTTGGCCTAAGCACTCTGATTCTTGTAAAATAAGTGCAGCAAACATGAAGAGATACTGACTAGGTCACAAATATAGAAAATGCAAATATGGATTTCGCTGAATATAAAAAACTGGTTGGCCAGCTAAAAGTTGGTAAAAGATTGCCAGATGCAATCTATCTCCATCAATCTGCAATGGCTGCTGTCCCAAATGATTTGCACGCCTATCTTTTCAAAACAATTGAAAAGATAGAAATTGCTAGTACCCCATGGAACATCGTTAAGTTTTTTAAAAAAGACTTTAAAATTTCCCTTCTGTTTTACCCTGCATTTTTTGAGGATTCTTACCCCGCCCTCCATGCAAGCCACACCATAGACCTTCAGAAAAACACCGTCCGGTCAAGTAGTTACGAAAAATCAGAAAACCCACCGATTCTGCATAGAAAAGAGACCTTTTTAGAATCAACGCATCCTTCCGTACCAGTGTTCCGAGAGATAACTAGAGAAGGCGAGAAAGCCGGGTTGTTTGAAAACACACGGACGATCGGATTCAAAAAGTCCTGGGAACTCCTTATTACCAAGAAAGGATATGTGCTTTTGAATGGTCATTTGCAAAGGAATAAAGACAAAATACCAACACCAGTCAATGCTACTTATCCGCAAGAAATTGCCCGTCATAGGACAGCAATTGATCGCAACAAATTATCAACTCCTATGCAGTCACTTCTCAGGCATAATTATTTTGAAAGACAATATTCTCTTTTCGATTATGGCTGTGGTAAGGGCGATGATTTAACCATTCTGAGGGAGAATGGTGTTGAAGCTTCAGGATGGGATCCTGTTTACAATCCAGATAAACCAAAAATACCGTCTGATATTGTGAACTTAGGCTTTGTAATAAATGTCATTGAAAATCCCAAAGAGCGCAAAGAAACACTTCAACAGGCATTTAAACAAACAAAGAAGATTTTGGTTGTATCTGCCATGCTTGGAGGAGAATCAATTACCAGTCAGTTTAAAGAGTTCGGCGATGGAGTTGTCACTTCACGCAACACATTTCAAAAATATTATACCCAAACTGAACTTAAGAATTACATTGCTGATTCCTTAAATCAAGATCCTGTAGCTGTTGGTCCAGGTCTATTTTATGTATTTAAGGACGAGATTGAAGAACAAAATTTTCTTGTCCAGCGACAAACCAGCAAAAAAACATGGCTGCGGTTGTCATACACTGATCATCCAGAAAAGCTCAAAATACAGCAACGCTCGTTGCTTGAGAGACATCGTGAACTCTTTGACGATTTTTGGAATTTATGCCTTGACCTTGGGCGCTTACCAGCAAATGCAGAGTTTGAATTCTCAGAACGTATTCGGGCACTATGTGGATCACACGCGCGAGCTCTTACTGTTTTGACTACCTTTCATGGTGATGAGATCTTCAGACAAGCAGCACAGGCTCGATGTGATGATCTGCTCGTGTATTTTGCCCTGGGTCTTTTTGGCCAACGTAAACCATACGTCCATATGCCTGAGGGTTTAAAACGTGATATAAAGTCATTTTTCGGAAAATACACAGATGCCCTCAACCAAGCGAAGGATCTATTGTTTTCAGTAGGTAAACCAGATACTATTCAGACGGCTTGTGAAGAATTTTACGACAGAGTTCCAAAAGGCAAAATGGTTGAAGGACATTCATTAACCATCCACCGTGATTATTTGAATGAGCTCCCAGCCGTTCTTCGAGTTTACATTGGTTATGCTACACAACTTTATGGTGACATCGAAAATGCTAACCTTATAAAAATTCATATCTGCTCAGGAAAAGTTTCACTCATGCGCTATGATGATTTTGAGGGTAAACCCTTACCTCTTCTGTTAGAACGAATTAAGGTCAAACTAAAGGAGCAATCTATAGATTTTTTTAATTATACTGGGAAGTATAAGCCCCAGCCTCTTTATGTAAAAACCACTTATATCGGAGGAGATTTCCCATACTTCAAGCAACAATTAGCCTTTGATAAACGGTTGAAAAGCTTTAAGTGGCTTGATCTAAAAGAATTTGGACCAGCGTGGGAAGATTTTGAATCAAACCTTAAGGAGCAAGAGGGACTGGTGATTCGTGGATATAGATTTTACAGGCAGTAGGGAAAACCCATTTCTAGAAACAATTAGTCTTCAATAAGAAGCTTTCGCAATTATGGACAGATAGTTAAAAAAACGATTACCTATTATCCACTTAAAAAAGAATGCCCTGCCAAAACTGGTATTTGTCAGATCTGATCTGATTTACTACGAGTGAACACTTTCCACCCTTGCCTCATCCGAATAACGCGCAACCTTCCCTCTTAAATCTTTCGATCATATCTTTCAATTCATCTTCTGTCGTCTCAAAATACCCAGCCATACACACAAGGCACATCATCCGTTCAATATGCGGTTGGATAAGTTTCTTGTTAAGTCCGATGACATTCTTGGAAAGCTTCTCTTTGCTACAATAAGCACAATTAATTTGTTTTCTTCTCCTCATTATTCTACTTCGCGTAACGTGTATGCGGCTACGTTCTTTCCTCCGTATTCAAGTGGATCTATCTTCTGTAACTGCTGCCGGATCACCGTGCGCATCTGCACGGCGGGGCGTAGACAGTATCTCTTAAACTCTAACTTGTCAATGCCATCCGGCTCTGTGGCGTGTGGAAACAGCAGTTTAAGGTAGGCCGTGCACAACCGTAAAACCGCTTCTGTGTCACGAGTGTCCGCTTCGGGAGGATAGTCTACCAGCCTTTCAACAACATGCCGATAAATTAGCGTCTCCGCCGGCTGGCGCAATAGATGCATTATCTCGGAAAAATACTCCGTGTTCAGAGCCCAACCGTTGATTTTCAGGTTCTCACTCATACGAGGGATGTCACGCCCTCGGATAAAACCATGGAACCGGTCCAATAATGCCGATTCATGAAACACTGTCGGTAGCCTCTGAAACATGTCTTTGGTTTCGTCCATCTCTGTTTGTGGTATGTTCCCCAACAGGATGACACCGGCCCCACCAATTATACGGTTCTTGCCAACCGTGATCTCCCCACTTTCCATGAAAGCTTTGAGCGCGCCTTGCATCTCGCTCGGGTCGTGGAAATTGATCGACTGGATTTCATCCAATGCTACAAAGTCATTCGACGCGATCAGACCTGGGCTCTTCCCATTGATGTCACCAAACATCTTCGCACGCGTTAGTGTCCCTCCACTGACTAACCAACCGTATTTCCCCACCCGCCCGAACATATACGACTTACCCGTTCCTTTGGGCGCCAGCTCCACAAGATTCAGTCGTGGTTCAATGAACGGTAGTAGACGCGTCAGGACAGTATGTTTCTGTACCCAATCTTCGTATCCCTCAGGGTTGTAATCAATCGCTCCCAACACAACGTCGATCCACTCCTCCGCTGTGAATTGACTGCGAGCCTCTCTATAGGCATCCAGATCAATCGTGTAAGGACAGAAATTCTTGTATTCTAAGAGAGTGAAACATCCTCGAGGATTCTCGCCATCAGGGCTCCGGTATCCCAGTTGTACAAGCCCCCAGCCACCAGACGTTTTTACAACATCATCTTTGATTCGATTCCAAACATAATCCTCGATCAGAGTTTCAGCATGCCCAAAACCCAATTCTGGAATCGCAAACGTGTATTCGTCAGACCGCACGCTGAATTGGATTTCAATTTTGGCTAGAAACTTCTTCGTGCATCCCTCACTTCGCGCCGCGTCCTTCAATTCCAATAAATTTTCCCGGCGTGGGATGATTTCGTAAATGTATTTTCGCAAAGCCTCAGCATCGTGGATTCTACCGTCAGACTCCGCTTTGCGCTTCAAAATCCAATCCCGCAAAAAAGACGGAATCGACGCCGCTTTGAAGATCGCCACGATGTTAGGATCCTTAAAGACCGTCGTGTCCTGGAATGCCGCCCGTAATTTTTCAGTACCAAACATGGTGGATTGCCCCTCATTAATACTACAAATCAAAATCGTCGTTCTCAACAATCTGCGCTCTCTTGCCACTAGTCTTCTCATTCGGCACGAACTGACCTTTCCTCGAGAAAATCACAACCGGCACCAGTCGCTCATCCAATGTAGCCCCTCCGTGTATCTCAAAGCCCTGTCCGCCACCCTTCTTGGGCAACCGATTATACCCGCGTACCACCCAATGCCTGCCGTCCAATGTTTCCTCTAGCTCCGGAGGACATGTGCCTTGCGCCGCTCGCTCACGGTAACGCCAATCTGCAACATCAGCCCCAGTTTCACAGGAGAGTGTCCGCGCTAGTCTAGGTTTTGTCTGCCATGCTAACACCGCTAGCCGCGAACTCCCATGATCTGCTGTAACAAGCACCCGCTCAAACTGTATCAGCCCTTCCGCCACACGCGGTAACACCTCGCCACCAATAACATCCAATGCTGCAGCCAGATTTTCCTCCGCGCACCTAGTCTCGTGCGTCTCCACACCGTTGTGCACAATGTTGTCGAAGCGTTTGATATCCGGTAATCGCCGCGCCACGTCCGGCCAATAGATATTGTTAAACTGCGTTGTTGTCGGTAAATTAGCCTCACCAACCGCAATTGAATCCACGCCCATATTCCGTTGCAGTGCCAGCATCACTAACATCGGCAACCACTCCGCACCCATTGCGTCCACCACCAGCAACGCGCACCCGTTGTCCAATGTATACCGTTGCACGATCGCGTCTCGCGATTGTACAAAATTCGGGGGAACCTCCAACTGCGCTCTTTCGTAAAACTCAGGTGTCACTCGGCCTGCTATTTTTAGCTCACGGTATTTCCTGAAATAGTCTTCTAGAGTCACATCGTTAAAAAAACTCTCCAAGTGTAAATACGCGGCCACTTCTGGATACACGTTTTTTACGGCGTTTGACGCAATGCCATCCACCGCACAACGCCGCAGTAATTCCGCTCGCTCCATATCCGTCCCGCAATTCAACCATGGCGCAACGCGCGACGTGGATTCGCCCGTGCAACGCACGATGAACTGTCGGATATCCGCACCGGACATTCTAACATCCGCTTCCCGTATAGCATCTCTACGTTCACTAGCATACAACACAGACTCATCCAGCCATTCCGCCGCGCCAGTTATGTATGCGGAGCGGAAATTGCTGACAAGAACCCCTTCTTGCCTCGCAACACACTCGAGGTAACTTCCCTTGTGCGCGAGGTGTTTAATCAGCCAGAGTAACGCCTCACGTTCTATTCCGTTGTGTCCATTAAACACACACAAGACTCGTTTTGTTATCCCATCTTCTTGGAAAAAAAAAGTCTTGAGTATTTCTGGCAGTGTTTTACCTGCACCTTTTTTACCCTGCTGACACATCCACCGCAAAACATCTTCGGATAATCCCGTATCTTCAACGTCGTAAAACACGCGAGCAAAATCCCGCAGACACACCACCTGCCGCACCTCGACGCTGAGCCCCGCCAATTCCCGCCCTTCTGATGCTACAACAATCCGCCGTGCAGAGCTGTCGCTTGGATGTTCCTCGATATATCGTAAATACTTCTGAAATGTGTCACACACTTCCGGGACAAAGGATGCCAAAGCGTCCTCGACTAGCATCACCTCCGTACGCCTCGAGATTCTTTCCGTTTCTTCGGAGGCGATCGGCGACAGGACATTTCCGTCTTCAATTACAATGAGTTGCTTACCCTGTCGGTAGCGAGGATTGACGAAAATATCCTTGACAATCAATCCTGTGCCATCATCGCTCCGCAACAAACATAACGCTTCATACCCACACGCACCGTCCACCCATTCGCGTAATGCAACAATCGCAGCCCGTTTATTCTCGTCCGTTAACAACGCAAGATAGCCGGGCAACCCCAACAATACCACATCCTTACCGCTTGCTTCCTGTGCCGTCATTATTCCTGACACTCGCCGGAAGACTTCATCAGGCATAGGGAGCCACGCGTTTTCATTCACAATATCGCTCAAACGCAACTCAATGCCCCCGTGTTCCAGGCAAAACCGTCGCAACGCCGTCCAACTCTCTCCAGGAGGAGAGATGACCACCCGCGCCTTCGCTTCCGCAAGGGGATTCTTGAGGTATTCGCAAAACTCGTTCAGTGTCATGGCATTACTCCAGCACCGAAAACCCTACATCGGGGATTTGATCAATCAGCTTCAAGAGCAGTATCTTCGCTTCGGCATCCGAAAGCCTATTAACCTTTTCTGCAGCCTGGTTCCGTGCAAGATTGTCATATCCTTGTTTAATGAACGACTCGACTGCATCGCTAAACCCTCCGTCCGTCTGCCATTGGTTCGGTTCGTCGCCTAATTTCCTGCACAACCAATCACTCAGTTCTTCGACTCTGAACCCGAATATTTGATAACGATCAGGCAGTACCCTTTTGAGAAATTTTTCACCCGCCTTGGACACATCCTCAAACGTACCCTCTTTTTGAAGTTCGTTATGCACAAATTGTAAGCGTTCCGCCGACACTCCTCCTGGATTCGCGACCGCATCGATGATACCTTTGGCATCGTCCACCGCTAAAACGAATTCGGCGGGAAGCGCGTGTTTGCAGCTCCAATCGTTTGGCGACTCCGTTCCTGTACGTTCGCGCCACACCACCAACACTTGTTTGGAAACCAGTGTCCGGCTATACTCCTCAATCCTGCCACGCCCTTGAGTCTTAAAACTCAGCTCATCAAATGTCGCCAGATTCGACGGGAAGGTATTGTAAAGCTCCCTGCTTTCCGCAATCGACACCGGCCAAATCTCTCCAAAAATTTCCCGCATCGCATTCAGCTGCCGCTTTTGAGCGACATCAAAGAACACCTCGCGGATAACAGCTTCTTGCTGTGCTAAAATCTCCTCAAAAGCTTTCACATCCTCTCCGGACAACAGCGGTCTATTGAGTAAATCAAAGAAGCGCTGCAACGCCGGGTGTTTCCTGGTCCAGAACTCCATCGGCACTTTGTTCTCGTCCAGCACTGCAATGCTCAAGCGGCTCATAGCATCCTTGAAGCCCATGTAGCCCGATGAACCAGCCAGCCTGCGGATATGCTCAGTGCACATCGTCTGCCGATAAACTTCTTCGAGTACAGATTCAGCGTCACCACGTTTCCACAACCAGCCGCTCGTTTCCGCGAAACGGTTTTTGACAGCTCTGCAATAGCTGTGTAACGAATCGCCCATACGCTCTGCAGCCGCTTTCAATTCTGGTTTGGCGGTATCAACATACCTCTGGAACGCCTCTTCAAAGATCACCGGCGTCATATACTTGGCCATCGCCTCCGCCAGCCCCGGCGTTGCAAGAAGAATCTCGCCGATTTCCTTCACCTTATTGCCGCGAGTTTCGGTGTCTCCTTTGGAACTGATACTGTTCGCAGCACACAAAGCGGCGATTACGGTTCCCATCGCTTCAGCGCTTGGCTCAGCTTGCGCACGGATATATTCCGGCAGCACCCACAGTGGAACGCGCCCTGAGATCGCTTCCAGCCGTATCCCGACCGCGTTCAATGCCGCCTCCACCGTTCCGTCCGCCAGTGGACTATTCTCAAAAATCACGCTGCTCTGTTCGATGAACGTCTTTTCCTCTTTCGACAGGCGACAGATCAGCTTCTCGTTTCTGATGGCATTGGCGCCATCGTCTTTCACCACCACCTCGATGATTTCCGCCAGCACCGCGGCATCCAGCGCCTTGCTTGTCACACCGTCTGTCCATTGAAGTTTGCGCTGACCAATCAACCAAGCTTTCAGCACAAAGCCCATGACGAAGGCCGAATGCGGCACACCCAGAAGTCCGAATGGGGGGCGTTGCAAATCGATGTAAAGTTTACGTATGGAGCAGGTGCTGCCAGCGCCCACCGTGGTGTCTTGCCGTTTCTTGCAGCAGTCTCTCAACTGTGTCAGTGGATGGTTCGGATTAGCATTGAACCATCCATCCTCACCAGTGACGCCATTTTTCTGCCACGTCGCCACTACGGTCCTCCACGGGCCTGGTTTGGCAAACTTGTCGAACTCCATGCCTGCCAACGCCCAGCTCTGCAAGGCGTTCGGCGCCGCGAACGCGCTGATGTTAAAGCCACTCAGATCGTCAGTATATGCCTCGAGCGTCTGTTTCACATAGCCGGTGAGCCAGTCTCGTTTAAATTGCCCCCACGTCACTTCCTCCGCGAACGGTTCCCCGTTTGGATTGGGTTTGTACACAATGAACTTAGCAGCACTCACTTTGGATTGCCACTCCGCCTTGGCGCTGTTGACCTGTGTCTCGAACACCTTCTTGCTCGCGCTGTCGCTTGCCAATGCAAGACGAGCACTGTTTTCCGTGAACTCCTCCCATGCCTTCGCTTTATCTCGGCAGAAGCTGACCTCCGGCAGCGTCACAAACAGCATCCTGTGGTCTTTGAACTGTTTAGCCAATTCTCTTGCCTTGTCAGGAATACGCAATTGCTCCTGCTCGTCTCGCGCCAGAATGAACTGTATAAGCACGCGGTTCCCCGTCGCACTAAAAGATTCGCGTCTCGCAATGCTTGATGCCGAAAGGCCGCCGATACCCGCCGCGCGCACATTAAAACGACCGCCGTAATTGACACCTTTCAATTGTTTGACCAGCTCCGCCTCGGTGTCTTTCAACACGAGATCGCCAAACTTGCCGTCCAACGCCGCTTTTTTCTCCTCGATCTCTTTGGTGTCCGCACGGTCACGAAAACGTTCGCAACGCCCGTTCACAATCCCAAAACAATGCTTTTGTTCCAGATTACGTAGGATCGCATCCACCCCCTGCAAAGCGCCATCCCCTTCGAAACTGCGTTGAACATTTTCTACCGTCACACCCAACAGCGGATGCCCCGTTCCCTGTATCTGTTCAATCAAGCCAAACAGCAACACCGCTTTGAACACGCGCCGCTCGTCTGGTTGCAATTCCTGTTCGCGTCGAGCGTACTCTGCCCGCGCTTCCTGTACGGCTTGCCCCGTCCCTAGATCATCTCGTTCCACAAAATACTGCCACAGATGATCCACCGTCAGAAACTGATGATCGGGAATCTCTAGCCCGCCTTTCTCAATGAACGCTCTGAACTCCTCGCCGTTCAGGAACTCAAACATGCTCCGCTGGTTTGATCCGATCGCCACCGAAAGATGTTTCAGCAGGAACGCAGCCATTGGATGCAGTGGCAGGATACCTTTAAAGTCCGCCGCATCTATGCCCGCCTTCTTAGCCGCCATGTAATTTTCGGCCACGCCGTTCACACTGTGCCACAGTTCGTCGCGCTCTAGTCTCCACTCCGCTGCCTTCTCAGGTTTTATAACGAAGGCATCTGCTGCCAGTTTCAGCGCAGTCTCATTCGGCAAGTCAAGCCGCTTGAATGTGAACCGGTCGTTCGCCTTCTTCGCGCTTTCGGAGCCCGCCGCCACATACGATGAGATATCCGTATGCGTCACCGGCACGAAATAAAACATCCCCTGCTGCGCAGCCTCTGCTAATTGTTCCAACGTCTTTAATGCCGCTCGATTGCGATCCATGAACGCCGAGAATTCGTCCCAGATATAAACCAACTTGGAAAGTCCGTTCGCCTTCAAGGATGCACCCGCCCAATCCAGAAATTCTTCCGCGCTCGAACCAAGGTATATATTTCTTGCCTCCAGCACTTGCATCGCATCGCTTACCAGTCCCGCCTCTTGGTTCACATCCCGCAACTTTTTCTCCAACGCATCCACCGTCTTAATGCCCGCGTTCAGGTGCGAGAGCCGCTCCTGCATTTCATCGCGCTTTGCGAAGAAATGCGGCTCATCCTGCCGAATGCGCTGAATAACTTCATCCAGCTTGCCTTTCAGCGGAATAGTGTGTCCCCCCGCCTCCAGAGCTTTCGTTATACCGCGCTGCAAGCGCATCAGAAACTGGTTTTTCGCGTCCACGCCATCCGTGTTCACGTCATAAACGACAAGCGTCTTTTCGCCGCGCCGTTCCAGGACCCCTTTCCGCACGGGGTCCGGTATCTGAGTCTCGCGCAAATCCAGCCATTTCTGGACGCGCACCTCATCGTCGGTGAACAATTTCTGCAGTACCAGTGACGCATGACTCTTACCTGTACCGTAGGCGCCCGTAATCCAGATCGTCTTTTTTCCACCGTTCAGGCTTTTAAGCAACTCCCGCAAAATCTCCACAAACGAGTCGTGCGGGTAAAAAGCCAGCCAGGTTTCGGGACTTTTATCAATGTTCGCACGCGTCATGAATGGCGCGTAATCTGGTCTGATCCCGAAATAATCTTTGTAAAATGCCATGTGTTACAATTCTCCTGTTGTCAGCTATTTCCGCAAAATCAATCCGACCACATCGTCCCGATTTTTCGTTTCTGGGAACAACCGAATCTCGTCCAGCCCCAGCGTGAAGCTACACGTGATGAGGTCTGGATACATCGCTGCAAGTCCCATGCACTGTTTTTTGAACTCGTCCGGAGAAATGCCGAAAATCACCAAGGGCGACACAAACTCCCCGTCGAACTCCGCCGCCATCATATGACGGACCGTGAAAGTAGAATGCCCAGACTTTTCCGCCATCACATAAAACCCATAAAGAATCACCAGCGGATCAACCAAACGCGAGCGGCGTGTGAGTTTTTCAACAGATCTACCCTTCATTTCGGCTTCAACCAACGCCCAGTCTCCTTCGCTAAGCGGAGAAGACTTAACCAGTTGACAAAGCGACTGCAATGCGCCCTTCCTCACCGAGGCCGAACTAACTGATTGCGCCAGACTTTCATCAAGCCCCTTCAGCTGATATCCGGTGTCTAAATCCGTATTGCAGACATACCATTTCACAAGTGGGGAAATATTTGCGAGACGGAACCACAACATTTGCCAAAGCAGCAAGTCGCTAAAACCACGTTTCTTGCCAACATCCAAAAGAAGCGTTGTGTTGATAGCCGTTGAATCTTCAATAAACCCCGCCTCACGGAACCAGGTCACGGCTGCGGGAACCATCCGGTTGCCCAACGCAGTCGTCTGACGAAAACTTGGTCCCTCGTTCGCCAGAACTTCAATCCATTCAGGTTTCAATCCAAAAGTCATATACTTATTGATACCGCTGATGTTCATCGTTCTTGCTCCTGCGTATCGTTTTGAGTAATATCGCCAACATCCATCGTTAGGCACATAGCACCGCATGCAATGGACGCAAGTTGCTTCATCAATTAAGACCTTCGTCTTGCCGCTACAGTTGTCCTTCTCCAACCGCAACGCGCCAGTCGGACATTCCGCCGCGCAAGTATTACATCCCGTGCAGGCAATAGCTTTGTGGACAGCGTATGCCAGCCACTTGGAAACGGCCTTATTGGCTTTACCGTTTGTCCAGACACATTCTAACAACCCTCTCTGACCGTCTTTATGGAATGATAACTCTGCGCCTTCGATTTTTCCAATAGCCTTGAGCCATTCCCTTAAGGTGAGTTCTGCTTCAATTGGGAATTCACAAATCACTCGGTCCCTTTTGCGTTCTACGCCAGGTTCTGCAATGACTTGTTTTAAAGATACGCCGCTTTTCCGAGCAGACCATCCGCCTTCGTAAACGAACGCATCCGCGTCTTCCTCGGAAGAAAACTCGCGGTCGATCGTATAGCGCACCGCGTCAGCAAAAGGCGCGACCTCTTCGGAGTAATTCATCCGGATCAGATCATTCTGACGGTTGGTTGACATCGGGCACATCAGGCATCCGACACGTGGTAACCCTTTTCGGTATGCTTCGTTCAGAACTAGATCGTGCGCAAAAATGTAAAGCCACACTTCATGCGCGGACCACGCCAAAATTGGCATGGCATTCACCTGCGATTGGCTTTTCAAGCCATCTCCAATATCGTCGTATCCCGAACGCCGCTGACTCTCCTCACCA
This sequence comes from Pseudomonadota bacterium, assembly GCA_018817385.1. Lineage (GTDB taxonomy): Bacteria > Desulfobacterota > Desulfobulbia > Desulfobulbales > Desulfocapsaceae > Desulfocapsa. Next base: position 7,126 of record JAHIUA010000026.1, on the reverse strand, counting down.
CGTACTCCGACGAATGCCATCGTTTTGATTGACATTTTTCCAAGCCTTTCTTTAAGCGCTAATATCGCGGGAGTGCTCTTATGGACGGAACAGCACCAACGTAACGCTTGCGATGGCGGTCCGAAGAGTCGCCAGTTTTCTAATGCAGAAGTCTTAGCAGCGACCTTCAAAAATGGTCGGCCTTCGTAGCGGCTTTGGATTTCTTCCCAGACCCTATAAGTATCCGGCAGTTCCATATCCGTATCACTGAAAATAACCGGAACGTCCAACGGTAGGACCTTATGGCAAAGATCGAGCAGAACCACCGAGTCCTTACCGCCACTGAAGCCGATATAGACCGCGTCGCATTTACCCGCGTAGTCGTCGTACATTTCTTTGATGCGTTTAAGTGTATCCGCGACTAGCGCGGCCATAATGTCTTTGTTTTCGGCCACCAGCACCTCAACATCAACCGGTACCAGCTTCAATTTTTTTTGTGACTTCCCACCTTCGGGCGAGCCTTCACTTCCGGACAAAACACCCTTCCATTCGATGTCCAATGGCTTGCCGTAACGTTTTCTATGGAGTCTCGCTATCTCTTCGCCACGATACAGATATACATTCTGCTTTGCCCAAAGGAGTGGCCGCCGCTCTGTTGCATCGAATACCAACCGTGCCTCCACATTTGTGCGCGTCAGTTCCTCTGCGAAGACCGGGCGGATTTCACTCGCCACGAATTTCCCTGTCTCTGTCGTCAGGCAGTACCTGCCCGTTAGCTTGTTCCACTTGTAACTATACATTCCTAACGCCTTCCGTCTCCTATACTTCAGTGGTCGACGACATCGCCGTTGCCTGATATTCGCCCTATTTTGCCGCCTGTTCTAGGCGCAACCGTCGCTCCCACAATGTTTCTCCCTCGTAGTTAAAAAGGCAAAAACCATTTACAGAAGACACACCCAACAAGTGTATCGCCAATGTCGAAATCGCCCATGCTTTTCCGGCATATTCCACTTGATTGATGCCATCCAGCACAACACAAGTAATATGGCGGTCCTTTGTAAAAACCAGTTCCGCGCCAACCGGAACACCAAGGTTGCTGAAGCGCGTATTCGGACTACGTACACGCCTGCCTGGCCCGGATAAATCTTTTGCTTTTACGCAGTTTTTCTTCGAATTTAGAAAGACATCGTTGCCGCCTTGGTAGTGTTTCGCACAGACGCGCATGAAGGTGTCGTTATCCTGCAAAGTGTATTCCTCACGCAAACGAGAGCGGTAGAACAAATTCAAGGAGAACTCAAGTTTTGCAGCGTTAACAGTCTCTTCCAACTCAACCAGCGTATCAACGACGGTTGTCAGTTTCTCCGAAAAATCCTCCGGCAGCGTAATCGACTCAGTACTGCGCCAGCAGGGCACCCCACCGATTTCTGCCACATGGACTTCCGGCAGGAATTGCACGCGGATACTCTCCAACGCCTCGCGGGTCAGGTGTGGCATCGCCTGTTCTAGTTCATTAAAGGTCAACGTGCCATCGGCCTCTTCAAGCCATCCAGAAATCGTTTCCGATATTGCCGCCAGACTGTCATCCAGATTAGGCGGGGGCAGGGAACAAAAATGACCTCCCTTTCCCAACGTTTTCACCGTGTACCCTAAATGCCGTAGAAAGACAGCGCAAACTTCCGGTGTAGCAATATGGTGAAGAACACCGTGAAAATCTTCAAACAAACGTTCGACCGAAAAGCAACCGTGTTCCATTAGCCAGTCCATCGACTGCCTTTCAAACGCCAGTAGGGACTCATCGTCCAAAATCATCTCACGGGAAAACCACACCCCGCTCACCAATTGGACCATCGCGGTCTTAAGTTTTTCAATCTGCCAATCCTCAAACGGGATTTTCTGACGCAACAACCTCACCGCCATCGGATCGAACGACACGCCATTTGGGTAGTCCCGTACCAATGTCGCCAAAAGCTCAGCTATCGTCATGGCACCTTCCATTCACATCTGTGTCTATCTGTTGTTCCGGAAGAACTCCATCGTTATCAAAAAACTCGTCGATCAAATCCTCCCTCCACAGATCCAGCCACTCTTTTGTTTCGTGATCTTTCTTGTCTTTTGCATCCAAAACGATGAATTGCAGGTTAAATTTTTCGGAGAGTTCCATCTTCCATTGCTTGCGGAGTGACGTCAAGTTGATAACCAAAATGTTCCACCAGCGTTCGACCCAGTATTGGCAAAACACGAGGCCTGTTTCAATGGTCTTGCCATGACTAACCTTATAGACAAGCAGCACGCCTTTTGAAAGAGGTGAGCTTAATGCGAAAAGAGCTGCGTCAACCTGGTGGGGATTCAGGTTTAAGCACGCATCAAATAGTGCACAGCAAAGGTGGGCAACTCTATTGCCACTGACTCGGCTCAATTCATGTGTGTAATTAATCTGCATTACACTCCGTAATTATTCTTATGAATCCTTCTTATTGCAATCCGCAGCCCCGCCAGCCTTCACCCACTCGTCGACCTGGTCCTTCTTGAACTTCCAAAGGCGGCCCATCCGATGTGCGGGCATCGCGTGTTTGTCGATCCAGCGGTATACAGAGTCACCACTCACTCCGAGGTACTTGCTTATCTCATTTACTGATAACCAGCGGTCTTCCATTTCGGCCATTTCCCTAGCTCCTAATGGGCGATTCGTTTTCTTGACATGTCAAAAGCATTAGCGGGAATGCTAGGAGGAGCCCTCCCAACTTTAAAAACCTTCTAACGTATTTAGGTTCAAGCCGATTGTCAAACGCTTTCGTCCGGATAGGCCCGCAAATCCCTGCTTATCGCTTAACAATTGTACGACAATGATTGACACTGCCTACGCTGGGTTCGGAATCTACTGAACTCAAGTCAAGATGGACATGCGGTCAGCCTAAATTATTCAAAACAAGTCTTGTGTTTTAGTTTCTTTTTGCACGCTGTTTCTTTTTTCTTTCAGTTAGTTGTAAGGGTTTCTTTGTTTCTCTTTCCTGCTGATATACAGCTATAACATTATTTATCTAACTACAATCCCTTATATTTTCGCACATTTACCGCCTTCCACTCAAGAAGAGGTTGCCTTTGAATGCGCTGTTGCAAGCTTGAGTCAGCAGTCAGTACTGTCGAGTCAACCTCACCATGCTCAAGCAGGAGATCAAGAAACGTTTTCTCTTTTTCTGAGAAAGGAAGCACCACAGACAGGGCCTGTCGACATTCCTCCACAAGTTGTACACCATATTGGTCGATAGATTTTTGTTCTGCAGATTCAGTAACGCGTAGGGTCGGGATTAACTGCTGAGCGAGTTCCGCGCTCTCAAAATTCACATCCTCGATGGAAACCGTTCGCCAGTCTTTACGGTTCATGGCACCGTAAACGACAAAAGCAGTTCGCAGCCGGTCATGGTCGAGATTTTCCTTATGCAAAATGCGGTGGCTGTCAAACAAATCCCTCGCCTGTCTGCGTGCAAGCAACGCCGCCAGTTTTCCCGCCGCCAATTCATGGATATCGATTACAGGTATTTGTGTGGCCTGCCAGGTACCAACCGGATACGAATCGGATAACGAAACAGGCCACAAAGGGACCCGATACATGAAGTTGAGGTCCACTTCGAGATTGCCGCCTTGGCCGGCAGCACTCTGGTAGCGTAAGGACCATTTTCCGCCGGCGTGTTCTTCCGGCATGCGCCTGACAGTGAATCCTTCCCTTGCAAATACTGCCTGAACAGCCTGCTCGATCCTGGGTCGTTCGGCAAGCATGGCTTCACGATCCTCAGCCCCCACATAGTTGAGATCGATATCAACGGAGAGCCGGGGAACATTAAATACAAAAAGGTTGAGAGCTGTTCCACCCTTGAGAGCCAGCTTGCCTTTTAAAAAAGGATGGCTGCCAAGAGCTTCGAGCAACCCCAGCAGGTGGGCAACCTTTTCAAGCACATCCAATCTGAATCCTGTCGCTTCCGCTTGAGCTATCAGTTTTTCAAGAAATTTTCACAGCACTTCTCCCCAAGTCCGCTCGAATAAGTCAACAGGGACCACCAGATTCCAATCTGCGACCACCTTCCCTGATTTTCTCTTGGAACTGTCCAGATAATGTGGTTGCCTGGGTCGATGATCACGAAGAGGTGTCAGATGATTCTCTTCAACCATCAACGATTCGCGATGCTGTTCCAGATAAAAGCCAACCTTGGCAATCGTTGTCGCATTGCCGAGCAGTAGGGCATATTCAACCACTTTATCGAGATCGAAGAATTCGATCGCTTCAAGGGAACGCCAAATTTCTTCCCAGCTTCCTGAAAGAGCAGGCCGATCCAAGACATCCACCAAAGTCCGCTCAAGGGAAGTAACCCTGACTTCCACACCGGCGCGGTCGACAGTGGTAACACCGAAATCTACCTTTTCTGTGCGGCAAAGTGATAGGGGGTACCTGACACCTCGAAAAACATGGGATCGAAACGTAACAGGGGAAACCGGGCGGGCTGCTGAATACGTGAGATGCTCGCGTATAGAGTAAGCGTAACCGTGTACTTCTAAAGCCGTGTGGTATGACAGGACAGCATCTGCTGTGAGTTTGGCGGCAACAAGAAAAGGATCAATCGGATACGAATCCGGATCGGCTCCTATTGGGATAACCGCATACAATCCTCTTCGAATGAGAATGACATGCCCGGTATTCCTATGATAATTCAGCAGGGATTCTCGGGTCCTGGGGCCTTTTTTCCCAAGACTTGCAAGATGATCGTTGAACTCTCCGCCTGTGAACACCGGATGTTTGCGGAAAAACGTTTCGTGTTTCATATGCACTCAAATTGATTTATCCCTGGATAACACACAACCATCCTATGTTTTACAAGCAATAATGTCAATTTAAAATTGGGCCAGATTGAACTTTCATTCTATAACACATAATTTTCATATGGGTTTCCTTTTAAATCATCATAACAATATTCAGTATTACTACTTCTATGCTCTGTAAGAGAACAAAAAAAGCCGTCCCCCGAAGGAGACGGCTAGTGTAGTGGTTAATGGCTGCTTAAGCCGATACAGTCGAAAGATCCCTCTCGACGTTCTTCAGCTCACCCATTTTTTCCGTCAGGAACCAAAGAGCCTGGTTCAGTTTGATATTTCGATCGAGTGCTTTGACCGGTCGTGTGGTTGTTCTCCTGAGTCGTCCGTCGCCGCCCCTGCTAATGCCTTTGAGGCCGCCACGCATGACATTTTCCTGGATCACGTTAAATGTTGTCCAGAGATCATTACCCTTATCGTCGTAGCGCCGTTCATCAAGCAATTGATTTGGTTGCACGGGGGCCTGTTCGGGCTCATCATAAATCAGGCTATGTGCTGCCTGGGCAAATACCCCTCGCTCGTCCGGAGTCATCTCGATTACCTTCATCTCGTCAACCCGCTCGGCAATGGTTCCGGCTGCAGATGCAATCTCGCCAGCTGAATGGATAAATGCATCCGGACTGAAGCCGATATGCTTATGGCTGAAGTTGGCAAACTCCGAGGCAACCATCAGTCCGTTGCCGCATATCTGCCGCCAGACTGAAGCTATCAGCTTGAAGGCGCAGCCACAGTCGTGGGAATTATAGAGAACCAGGTCAACCCGTTCACCGTCAAAAGACAAGCCATTCTTGGCAAAACGAATCAGATGCCGCTGGTACCCTTCACGCTCAGTTTTACGTACGATGCTTTGCTCCGCATGGATTGGAAACCATCCTGAATCGCGCAGTAAATCGACCGCCGTCAAGGTCGGCACAAATGAATACCGTGACGAAACGGTGCCAATGGGCGCCAGAGATCCTGCTGCCGGTGCGAGGGTGATTATGTTGTCGTTGGTTAAAGTTTTAATTACGTTCATACCTGCCTCCTTGATTTTTGTTGTCTATCAATAGGGCAGGCCACTCCCCCGAAGGGACATGTCCGCCCCTTGTTATGGGATGTGTGTTTATTCTTTCGGTAAAAGTCCCAGATCGGAAAACGCGGTAACCTCATCACCGACTACCAGGTGATCGAGGATCCGCACGTCTATGATTTTCAGAATATTGGTCAGGGTAGTCGTCAGGGAAATATCCTGAGTGCTTGGCTCACTGCCACCTGAGGGGTGATTGTGGGCCAGGATTATTGCCTCGGCATTGAGCTGCAGGGCCTCTTTGACTATCTCTCTCGGATGGACCGTTGTGTGATTGATGGTACCGGTGAACATCTCCTTGAATGCAAGGACCCGATGCTTGGAGTCCAGAAACAGGCAGGCAAAAACTTCACACTGTTTGCCTCGGAACTTATAACCGATAACCGCCTTGGCGCATTCTGAAGAGAGAATAGAGGCACCGCGTCTCAGTTGGTAGCCCATGAGCTTATTCGCCTCGGTGAGAACCAACTTTTTCGGTGCGGGATGATATTCACCATCCTGATCTTTTACAAAGAGCATTGGCTTTCTCCTATTGGGCCAGGGGAAACAATGCCCCATTCCAGGGAATTGATTCCCCTGGTCAGGTGAATGGTTGGTAGTGTGATCGGCTAGAAAGGGACGTCTTCTGGTAAAGGTGGCTCATCTGCATCACCATTGGGTAGCAGAGTACCAGCATCCTGCTTTCCACCGAGCATCTCCATTTCTCTGGCGATGATTTCGGTGGTGTAGCGAATAGTGCCATCTTGATCTTCCCATTTCCTTGTACGAAGTTTTCCCTCAATATAGACCTTATCGCCTTTACTGAGATGTTCGCCACACACGACGGCAAGTCCACCCCAGGCAACGACACGATGCCAATCTGTCTGTTCCTGCTTGTTACCATCAGCGTCTTTCCACCGTTCGGTTGTGGCAATGGATAATGTTGTCACCGGAGCAGCACTGTTTTTGGTGTAATGCAATTCAGGATCGTTGCCTAGGTTTCCGATTATCATTGTCTTGTTCATGCCGTTCTCCTCTTATGAAAGATTGATAAAACATAGAATTCCGGAGAAATGCAGATTCCCACCATGGGAAAAGGACCTCCCCGAGCTGGGATGTTTTTGTTTGCCTTATACAGAGGCAGCGTTTGCTTTTTTTATCTCCAGAAAGGAGAAAGACCGATCTTCTTGAAATTCGTCGATGGAGCTGCCATGATCTCTCAAAAAGTGATCAAGCCGACTC
>JAHIUA010000025.1 GCA_018817385.1 Pseudomonadota bacterium | reverse complement strand
GGGATTAGAAAGGAAATGGATAAACGGTGCTGTGGCTATAAAAGACGGCTTGAAGCTATAGCAAAATCCACAGACCATCTCGAGGCAATGGTCAAGCGCGCTATCAGTGCCGGGATAGGGGCAAACTATATCTTGATGGATAGCTGGTTTTGTTTTCCTGTTATTCTGCGCACACTGGGACAGCACTTGCCGGTCATCTGTATGGCCAAAGACATGAAAACAGTCCTGTACCAATACAAAGGACAGTGGATGAGGTTGAGTAAACTGTACAGCCTGTTGCCGAAAAGGCCAGGTAAGGCCAAGATCCTTAGCAGCGTGGTGGTAAAAACCAAAGAGGGCCAAGAGGTGAAAATTGTGTTCGTCCGCAATCGTAACAAAAAGCGCCAGTGGCTTGCAATCATCTCCACTGATACCAGTTTGGTCAACGAGGAAATCGTACGGATCTACGGCAAGCGCTGGGACATAGAGGTGTTTTTCAAGATGATGAAGCATTACCTCAATTTGGAAAGAGAAACTCAGCTGCGCGATTATGACGGCATGGTTGCCCATATTACCATTGCCATGAGTCGCTATATCTTTCTGAGTTTTGAACAGCGAAATCATGATGATCCTCGAACACTTGGCTCTCTGTTCTTCGCCTGTAGCGATGAGATGGAAGATCTCAGTCTTGTAGAGGCACTACAGCGGATATTGAGCCTGGCTATGGAACAGATTAGATCAACAGGTATTGTTGCAGAAGATGTAGCACTTTCTCTTGTCGATTCAATCATGAGCATTGCAATTGATATGATACAAACAGGACAAAGGTTATTGCGTAGTAGCCACGCTATTACAACGAATTAGGTCAAGTCCGAAACTTGAGTAATAAGGAAAGTACCACTCTGTAGTAACACTATCAGCATTGCCTGACATAATACAAGACCATAAATGCATTTCTTCCTTTTTTTCGTTATAGAAAAAGCTATCACCGCTTGCCTATCTGTCTGTTTTAATGTTTTTTTGTTTCTGAGAACTCCATTATCAAGACAACGCAGTCGCCGATGGTTACCGATACGACCGGTTATTCGGCCAGCAAATTTTATTATTATATTTTTTTGCCAATCCCAAGCAGTGTAGAGCTGTTACCCTTTCATTGGTTTCACTACTATGGTTTTATATGATACACTGAGGGTGAAGAGTACCACTCCCTTTACGTTTCAGGAAAAGAGAATGGTCCATTCACCCCTAACAGCTTGACATCTAGGACATAAACCATTGGCCAAGACCCCTCAATCTCAGGTAACCTAATGGATAAAAAAGAGATTCGTGCCCACATTCAAGAACTTCTTAACTCCCAGTTACTGGCGGCGCTTTCAACCCAGAGAAATGGACAGCCATATGCAAACCTCATCGCTTTTGCCTGTGCCGATACCCTGAAAACAATTCTCTTTGCGACCACCAAGCCAACCAGAAAATACACCAATCTGTTAGCGGACAATCGTGTTTCGATCCTGGTTGATTGCAGAAGCAACCAGCAAGCAGACTTTCATCAAGCATCAGCAGTCACTCTCATTGGTGAAGCTCACGAAACCAGCAGCGATGAGCGTGACACCTACAAACCAATCTTTATTGGCCGCCATCCCTATCTCGAAAAATTTGTTACATCTCCAACGACTGCTCTCTTCAAGGTGACAGTGAAACATTACATAATGGTCTCTCACTTCCAAAAGGTTATGGAGTTGCACCTTACAAATGAAACCGATCTTTTTACTTGAGAACAATCCCCCTCTCCTCAATAAAGCTGAAATAGGCGGGAAGGGGATTGCCAAAGGAACAGTCCGGGTATTCGACAGCTCCATGCGACTGGAACAATTCAAGCAGGGGGAATTTTTGGTCGTCGATGCAATTGCCCCCGATATAACCTTTATTGTTCCATTGGCAGCAACTATTGTTGAGCGCCGGGGTGGTATGCTGATTCACGGTGCTATCATTGCCCGGGAGTATGGCATTCCGTGTGTGACCGGCATTCCTGATGCGACCAAACTGATCAAAACAGGGGATGAAGTAAGCGTCGATGGCTACCTGGGTATTGTCACCATTACCCGAGCCAACAGGAAAACGGCCGATGATAATTAACCCGAAGAGAATCCGTACCCTAAAAAAAGGGACCGTAGACAAGGGGCCAGTCGTCTACTGGATGAGTCGGGAGCAGAGAGTAGAAGACAATTGGGCCTTATTGACCGCGCAGCAAAAAGCCCTTGAATTAGAACAACCCCTTATTGTTGTTTTTTGTTTGACCGGCGATTACCTCGGGGCGGTGAAACGACATTACTCTTTTCTGCTTGCAGGGCTCAAAGAACTTCCTGTCGAACTCAAGACCTATAACATTTCATTTACTCTTCTCATTGGAGACCCACCCGACACCCTCCCCTTTTTTCTTGGCCAAGAAAATTGCGCCCTCCTGGTGACCGATTTTGATCCACTCAGAACAAAAAGAGTCTGGAAAAAAAAGATTGCTGCAGCCCACCCTAGAACAATTCTTGAAGTTGATGCCCATAATATTGTTCCCTGCTGGTTCGCCTCGGATAAAAGAGAGTATGCCGCCTACACACTTCGCCCCAAAATTAACCGGCTTCTGGATGAATTCTTGACAGATTTTCCTCCATTGGTCAAACATCCCTACGGGACAGGTCTGGATAATCTAGCCGGGGTTAACATTGAGGCTTTTTTGGAGGACATTCCCGCCAGGGGAGTCAGTGAAATTTCCTGGATGAAACCCGGCGAAAAGGCAGCACGGTCATCCTTGGCCAGTTTCCTGATTGACGGCTTGAGTCAATATGATCAAAACAGAAACGACCCATGCCAAGACGGACAGTCAAACCTGTCGCCATATTTGCATTACGGTCATCTTTCTCCTCAAAGGGTCGCCTTTCAGGTCCAGAAACATCCCATCCTTCCTGAGCTGAAGAAGGGCTTTTTAGAAGAACTTATTATCAGAAGGGAACTTGCTGACAACTTTTGTTTTTATTGCAAATACTATGATAGTTTTGAGGCCTTTCCTGACTGGGCAAAGAATTCTTTCAATGAGCATCGCAGCGACAAACGCCCCTATCTTTATACCAGCGAAGAATTTGAACACGCTGCTACCCATGACCCACTGTGGAATGCTTGTCAGGTTGACCTCGCCGTCAGAGGGAAACTGCACGGTTATTTGCGGATGTACTGGGCCAAAAAGATTTTGGAGTGGACTTCTGCACCGGAAGAGGCTCAAAATATAGCAATCTATCTTAATGACAAATTTTCTTTAGATGGTCGCGATCCAAACGGATACAGCGGCATTGCCTGGTCCATAGGTGGAGTTCACGATCGTGCCTGGAAGGCACGTCCTGTTTTTGGCAAAATTCGCTACATGAACAGTAATGGCTGCCGTAGGAAATTCGATGTCGACCGATTTGTCAGAAAATTTTAACCGAGGAAACTATGCCCCCAAGACACAATGAAGAACTTATTTTGTTTAATTTTTCAGACCCGTTAGCTCTCGTAGAATGGACAAGTGTTAATGATGCTGTTATGGGCGGTGTCTCAGAAGGATATATTCTCTGGAAAGATGAATGTACCATGCTCTTTTCCGGATCAATTTCTTTTGAAAACAACGGCGGCTTTTCTTCCATAAGGTCGACGGTAAACGATTATAATCTCTCTGCCTATAAGGGGATTTTAATTGCTGCTCAAGGGGACGGAAAACGATATAAATTTACAATAAGAACAACTAGTTCCTATGATGGCGCCTCATATCAAAATCATTTTTTAACCATTGCGAAGGAAAGAAGAGATTACTATCTACCTTTTGCCGCCTTTTTACCAAGTTATCACGGCAAAAAACTTACCAACCAGCCTCCCCTCAATCCATCGCTTATTAAACGATTTGGGTTCATCATTGCTGACAGCCAAGAAGGCCCTTTCTCTCTTGGTATAGAGACAATCTCTGCAGTAAGGTGAGATCGTAGCAATTGAAGCCCCCCAAAAAAAGGGTGCAAGGTGAGAAGTTGAGGAGGTGTTCCTGGTATTGCCTATCTATTTAAAACGGCAATGCTTGGAATCACACTTGTGTGGAGACGGAAACAGAATCGTCCGGTATCGGGCAAATAAAGCATAAGCTCTTTCTGCCAGAAAATGGATGCCGGGAAGCAGCAAAAAAGAGGCAAGAAATCGAAAAAATCTCCCAGGCAGCGCCTGCCAGATGACGACAAACGCATTCACTCCCGTAAAAAAGCGGCCGTCACTGTCTTGTACATGCAGCTTGGCCATAAAATCCTCTACTGTTTTACCGTATTGAGCCGGATCAAAGGAGAGTTCACTGATATCAACCAGTACCAGTCTGCCATGGCGGTCTTTTTTTCTATAATGCGCCATTTCACTGACACAGACGCTGCAAGACCCGTCATAAAAGACCGTGATGGAGTTTGATGTTTTTTTCATGGCAATTTTTTCTATCAAGAGTTCATTAAAAAAAAGCTGCAGAAGGTTGACTGCTTCATAGCCTCTTCAAGAAAATGGCAAGAGAGAGAAAGAAAGGTGTCAGTCCTGCCCATATAATTCCAGTAAGAATAATATGGGGATAAACTGGCTCGATGAAATGCAATGCCCCCAGGGCATCACCTCCATAGTAGGCCGAAGCTCCACCAATCCCACCTAATAGAGCTGACAATATGCGCTTATTCTGTAACCATGTCAGAGAGACATTTACGAGTGTTGCAAAATTCAGCCACAGAAAAATTAGCCAAGGCGGACTTATTGGATGAGCAAAGTAATGTGGCATGGGCGTATATACATTGAATGCTGTAAGAAAGGTATCTACTGAAAAGCCAATGCAACAAATGATGAGCCCGAGAATACTTTCTTGTATAATGTTACCATTCAAAAACAGGTGGATGAAGAAAACACCGGCCACTGTGAGAGGGCCCAGCCAAAAAAAATCATGGACCGCCCCGAGGACACAGGCAAACCAGCCAATCTGAAAAGTGATGAAGTTGATAGCTATACGCATGGCCACAGTCAGGAGAACAACGACCCCATGATTGGGGCATGCCTGCAGTTCGGTTTTGTGAGAATCAACTGGATATCACCCAGGTAACGCTCTGCAAAACCCGCTTCACAGTAGCAGAGATAGAATTCCCACATCCGGATGAAACTATCTGTAAATCCCTGGCCGCGAACCGCATCAATGTTTTCGAAGAAATTGTGGCGCCAGGTGCGCAAGGTTTGGGCATAATGGGGGGCAATATCTTCAAGATGGAACATCTTCATGTCACTTGCTGCCGAGCTAGCAGCAATAATTGCTGACAAGGAAGGAATACAACTCCCCGGAAAGATATAGCGTTTGATAAAGTCAATCGAGTTTCTGGCCTGTTCGTATGCCTGGTCTGTAATTGTTATTGCCTGCAGAAGCATAAGCCCCTCGGGTTGCAGAAGACTGCCGCAGCATCGAAAGAATTCTTCATAATAATGATGGCCAACCGCTTCAATCATTTCTATAGATACGATCTTGTCAAACTTGCCTTGGAGTTCTCTGTAGTCATCAAAAAGGAGTGTAATACGATCATAAAGCCCCGCCTCTTGGATTTTTTGGCCGGCAAGGTCATGCTGCTTTCTGGAAATGGTTGTCGTGGTTACTTTACAGCCATAGTTGCTGGCAGCATGAATGGCAAAACCTCCCCAGCCTGTGCCGATCTCGAGGAGGTGATCATCTCCATCCAGTCTAAGTTTCCTGCAGATTCGATCAAATTTTTCCAAAGAAGCCTCTTTTAATGTCGATTGTTCTGTGACAAAGATAGCGCATGAGTAGGCAAGGGTCTCATCGAGAAATAATGAATAAAAATCATTGCCGAGATCGTAATGGGCACTGATATTTTTTTGGCTTCCCGCCCTGGTGTTCTTCCTCCCTGCATGAAAAAGTTTATACAAAGGCTCCGTAAACCTTGCCAGTCCGCTATCCAGGGAAATGAGGGCATCTCTGTTATGGATAATAATTCGCACTAGATCAGTGAGGTTGTCACAGGTCCATTCGCCCCTCATGTATGACTCGCCGGCTCCTATGCTTCCGGCCAGAACAACAGAGGTATAGAAAAAGGGATCATTGACCGTTATGACTGCTCGTAAAACATTTTTTTTATTCTTCCCAAGGAGGTAGGTGTTGTCGCCATCATGGATTTCAATCACTCCATAATGCATGCGCAGGAAACGCTTAAATAAAATATTCCGGCAAAGATGCAAGGAGATAAGTTTACGGCCAATTGAATAGGGGGGAAGAGCATGAGCCCTTTCGTTTGTTATCAGTTGTTTCTTCATCAACTCATCTCTTCCCTGTTCTTTCTTTTGGGATGGGTGTAAAAGGGTGCACCCTTTTGCCAGAGTCGCAGGGCCTGCCAGTATATCAGCCAGCCCACCTTCAGAGTCATGAAAGGATAACGGAGAAGAACTGATGAAAGAGATGCACCGGAAATTTCCCTTCGTTGCAGGTCCAGTTCAGCTGCAAATACTTTCTGCTCGGCCTTGAAATCAATCATGCAGACATTCAACGTTTCCGACGGGTCGCTAAAAAACCACGAATAGGAAATATCCATGTCGATAAAGGGAGAGACGTGGAAGTTTTTTTCTAAAGAGTATTTTTTCCCGTGGGCTTCTTCTTTCTCCATATGTTTTTCTAAGACATAACAGTGCACCTCACCCCATGGGGTATTGTGGATCTCAACAACAATGGTTTCAATGGTAGTGTCAGCCTGATCATAACAATAGTAAAAGGTCGCCGGGTTGAAGCAATGGCCGAAATAACGAAGGTGGGTAAGCATCCGGACAGGCCCTTTGGGTTTCTGACCTGATTTAGCATAAATCAGGTCCCGCACCGCCTGATCAATGGATATGGAGCTATCACCAAAGTGGTCAGCCCTTCTCAGGTAAGCAAGATTAACTCTGGCCACAGACCACAACCACTGTTCCTTGAACACCTCATCAAGTTCTGCCAGGTCAAGATACATCATAAAAAGTGTGTACTTGAAATCGTTTTGCACCGGGGTAACCCTGGAATGCCTGATATGACCTTCATAAATACAGCTTTTCATGGCAAATGTTTTCCAAAGTAGGCAGCAACGGCAAGTCCACTGTTGACCCCATCTTCATGAAAGCCATATCCCCAGTATGCGCCGCAATAATGCGTTCTGTTTACAGCGCTGATTTCAGCATGACGCTTCTGCGCAGCAGGGACATCAGGAGTGAAAACCGGATGCTGATACTCATATCTTCCGATGATTTTATCAGGATTTATGCCTTCCAGCTGATTGAGGGAGACAAGAAATTCTTCAGGTGCGGAGATTCCCTGTAAGATGTTCATGTCATAACTCAGTGTGGCGGCCTTTTGTTGTTGGGCAGAGATATAATAATTCCAACTGGCCCATATTGATCGTTTTTGAGGGAGCATTGTCGTGTCTGAATGGAGAACCACCTCGTTCTGCTGATAATTAATAGCAGCAAGGATCTCTTTTTCTTTCTCTGAGGGGTCTGCGAGAAGGGCTAAGGCCTGGTCACTGTGCACAGCGAGAATAACTTGGTCAAAGTCTTCTGAACCCTCCTGGTGCACAATTGAAACGTGGTCACTAGATCTTTGTATCCTCCGGACAGGGCAGGAGAGCCGAATCTGATCCTTGAAAAATGCGCTCATTTTTTGGACGTATGTCTGTGACCCGCCCTGAATGACCCGCCATTCAATGGGGTTTTTGATATTGAGAAAACCATGGTTCTTGAAGAATCGGACAAAAGTGGCCAGGGGAAAGTTTCTCGATTTGTCCGGACTGGCTGACCAGAGGGCTGCGGTTACCGGCAGAATAAAGAGATTTATGAATTGAGCACTGTAGCCGTGCTCTTCCAGAAATGGAACCAGAGGAACTGCATTGTCATCGTATTGCAGAAGTTCAGCAAACTGGTTTCTGAAACGGAAAATATCAAAAATCATTCTGTAATGAGATGGAGAAAAGAGATTTTTCCTTTGTGAAAAAAAAGTATTGAGGGAATGGGTATTGTATTCAATACCGCTTTTCCTGCACCTGACACTGAAAGTCATTTCCGTCGGTTGTGAGGGGACCTTGAGAGTATGTAAAATTTTGCAGAAATTTGGATAGGTCGTTTCATTGAAAACAATAAATCCGGTATCAACCATATACTTGCCATGCTCTTTTGCTACAGGAATGGTGTGGGTGTGACCACCACTATAGTCATTCGCCTCAAAGACATGAATATCAAAATCTTTATAGAGAAGATATGCCGCTGTGAGTCCGGATATGCCGCTGCCGACTATAGCTATTTTCATAGGCTGTATCTGTATGCTGACTTGAGAGGATTACTTGAACAGGATATCAAGATATTTCCCTGCCAGTGTGCCGACACCATTGATAAACCCGCCCCATGCCATATCAACTATTGACATCTTCAGAGACCAATTCTGCAACAGTGAGTGATTGGTCATATCATACACCCCATACAATATGAGACCGTAGAGAGCACCTTTCCCCAAGGATGGAAGGATATATCCCTGGTCAGCGATTCCGGGAAGGACGAAGATGACAATGCCCAGAGGGATGAGAAGATAGACAATGACCGCTGCCCAGATGACCGGATCGAAATTGTCATGAGATATCCTGGCCATGGAACCCAGTTCCCGCAGGTAAAAGCTGCTCATAATCCGGCCAAGCCAGAGGTAATCGATCAGGAAAAAGAGAGGAACGAGGCAAAGGTATACTTTCAGTCCATGGAGCATCACTAATTCTCCTTTTTAGGGGGCATCGGAACAAAGACACTGGTGCTTTTCATATACTTTTGAAACTCTTCTTTATGCAGGGATCTTTTCTCTGCCAGGGGGATACCTGAAACTTTTAAGATAAGAAAGGTGATGGTTGCCGGTCCGACAACCGTGAGATAGCCATTTTCCAGATGCAGACTCATGAGGAATATTCCCCACCACAGCAGCACTTCACCAAAATAGTTCGGGTGCCTGCTGTAGCGCCAGAGACCATATTTCATGATCCTCCCCTTGTTGACGGGATTATTCTTGAAGCGGTCGAGCTGATAATCACCGACGATTTCAAAGAAAAAACCACATCCCCAAATGGCTGCGCCAAGATAATCGAGAAGCTGGAGGGGTATATTGTCAGCGCGGATGATATGCAATACCGGGACTGAAATGATCAGAATCAAGAGACCCTGGAGCATAAAAATCTGCAGATAGGTTCGCAAGAGAAAACTCTCTCCCCATTCTTGTCGCCATTGCTGATAGCGAGGGTCTTCAGCTTTCTTTATATTGCGAAGAAGTATTCTGATTGACAGGCGGCTGCCCCAGACAAAAACCAGAGCGCTGACCAGAACAGCGCGCTCACCCGAAGAATGGCTTACGAGCAAGGCACATACCACAGTGACTATAAAACCAAGGCCCCAGACTATATCGGCGATATCGTTTTTTTTTTTCCAGATGGCAAGGCCAAACCAGAGATTCATGAATAAAAACATGACGATCAGTTCCACTTTAAAAAGTTGGATCATGACTAGCCACCTCATCTCCAGGAATGGATTGGCGGAAAAGCCCTCCTCCTCGCCTTGAATATTGCTTCACCGACCGGTGAATTCTTATTCTTTTTTTCAGCAACCAGGTTCGCCATGATGGCCGCAACAGTCTTTTCTGGTTGTTATTTTGATGAGATTATTTTTTAACAACGACTTGATTTTTTTGCCTAAAGGGCCTGGGCCTTTTAGATTGGAGAAGAAATCTCTGGCGTTGGGATTTTTTTTTTCGCACATGGTCTCGCTCCTCGTCATATTTTCATTGCTCGGAGTGCCTATCACTTAAATGCCTTCATTTATAGTATAGGCATCATTTAATGAAAAATTCAATACATGAGAAAAAAATGTTCAAGCCAGGACTGGCGAGCAATGCGGAGAAATTTTGTGACATGCGTTCAGCAAGCAACAGCTGTGCCCGAATAGGTTAGCCATGATTCCAGATCGTTACCTGGAATGTTGTGAAAACAGAAACAAATAGCCGTTGTCATCGTTACCACGCCATTGTAAGATAGCGACCTATGGAACCTCTGGATACCCTGGACACTCTGGCTGCAATAGCTGTTAACCTTACTGCCCTGGTAAGTGCAGAAGACCGTTATCAGCGCTTACTTGATACCCTGCACATCGCCATACCCTTTGATGCGGCAACACTTCTCCGGGTACAGGGAGAGGCCCTGATACCGCTGGCTGCAAAAGGATTAAGCCCAGATGCAATGGGGCGTGAATACCCGCGGCAAATTCACCCGCGACTCGATATTATCTGTTCCTCCAGAGAACCGGTTCTTTTCTCAAAAAAGAGCCCCCTTCCCGATCCGTTTGACGGCCTGCTGGCCCTGGACTCCGAAGCCTCAAACCACATCCATGCCTGCCTGGGGTGTCCCTTATATGTGAGAGATCAGCTAGTCGGGGTATTGACTGCTGATGCTCTGGATCCGGGAGCCTTTGATCATCTGCCGATACAATTTCTGAAGGTTGTCGGATTGATGGCCGGAGCCCAGATGCAAACAGTTGATCTGCTCAGTGCTCTGGAAGCAAAAGCTGATCGCCAAGGGCAGATTGCCACGGATCTGATGCAGGATGTATTGCTCCAAAAGGGCAGCGAGATTCTTGGCACCAGTAAAGCAATTGAACATCTGCGCAGAGAAATAGAATTAGTCGCAAAATCAGACTTTACTATCCTTGTCCTGGGGGAGACCGGAGTTGGCAAAGAACTTGTCACCAGAGGGATCCATAAGCACTCACGCCGCCGGGATAAGCCCCTGCTCTATCTGAACTGTGCTGCACTCCCTGAGTCCCTGGCCGAGAGTGAACTTTTCGGGCATATCAAGGGAGCCTTTACCGGGGCAGGTATGGACCGGACGGGTAAATTTGAACTTTCCGATGGAGGGACTCTCTTTCTGGACGAAATTGGTGAGATGTCGCTGGGAATCCAGGCCAAAATTTTACGAGCCATCCAAGAGGGAGAGATTCAGCGGCTCGGCTCGGAGAAAACAATCCATGTAGATGTGCGGCTTCTGGCGGCAACCAATCGAAATCTGGAAGCAGAGGTGGCAGCCGGAAGATTCAGGGCCGATCTCTATCATCGCCTGAATGTATACCCTTTAACCGTTCCCCCGCTTCGGGAACACAAAGAAGATATTGCAATTCTTGCCGGATTGTTCGCCGGACGATCGACGAAGCAACTGGGGCTGGGCACAGTCCGGATCGGAGAAGACTCCCTGCGCCTTCTCCTCCGCTATAATTGGCCGGGCAATGTCCGTGAATTGGAAAATATCATTTCCAGATCTGTCTTGAAAGCCTCTTCAGGGGCCAGTCATGAAGATATTATAGTCATACGGCCGGAACATCTGGCTGCCGATCTTGGGGTGGCGATTTATACCAACTCTGCCCCTCCAATCGACATCCCTTCCCCTCTGCCTGCCAAGATCTCCCTTCGGGAAGAATTGAAAACATTTCAAAGACGTCTCATCAACTCTGCCCTTGACAACAACAAAGGCAACTGGGCCGCTGCTGCCCGTGACCTGGACATGAACAGGAGCAATCTTCATAATCTTGCAACTCGCCTCGGCATACGGCAGAAAAAATAAGGGCAAAATCGTTTGCCCTCTCCATCCATCAGGAGTACGGCGAACCATCCTTATGGGCAAAGAACCAAACTTGGAGAGCGTACCGGACCACGGCGAGTTGCTGTCTCTCTCTATCAGGCGCTCCTCCTACCAGGCTGGAGTAGGAGGACAGGAACACCTTTGAGAGAATTTCATGGGAGTCGCAGGCATAGTTCCTTGGCTTGGGGAGCAGTCACCTGTGGTTGGCTGTTGCTTTCTTGAATGAAAGAGACGCGTAATGGAAACAACTGCAATACTTGAATTGTACTCTGCCCTCCTTTTTCTTCTCATCTCCACCAGGAAGCTTGAAGAACTGTCCCACCTCCTGAAAAATTCGCAAACGGGAAACCCCGGTCAACAATGAAGATGAAAATTTATTTCTGATAAATATATCTGGATTTTCGCCTTGTTACACCTCGTATTCCCTGGTATTAATTACAGAGCACAATGCGGAGATAATTTTCAAAGAACAGCAAAGCCATGTATGAGTGGGACGTAGGCAAATGACTCAGTATATCGAACAGAAGTGCCCTAAATGCGATCAGCAATTACGCTTCCCCGGCAACCTGGGTGGAATGCTCATGGCTTGTCCTTCCTGTGGAGTCAAATTTCATTCAGACTTTAAAATAAGTTGTGCCAACAGAGGAGAAGAATCAAGTCTCCGATTGACTCTTCTGTATTCTTATTGGGATCGGATCAGGGATTTTTTGAAACAATAAGTTCATCTTCAAGACACAACCAGAGAGGCCTGCTCAGTATTTGAAGTGTTATGCAAGGGATGGAAGATCACGAAAACAAACCTGAGCAAACCCAGTGGGCAAACAACCCTAGTCTGTGCATGCCTCTCTTTCTCCGCACCCAATTTAACACCTGATTCTTTGGTATATGTAATTTTCCGGCTGGTTAGTGGGATGAGACTCAAGTGAAACTATTTTGGAAGTAGGTGGGCTTTAGGGAAGCCGTTTTTTTGATCCAGAGACCAAAGTCTATTAGCAGGATTTCTTATATATTTGATGCGGAAGACCTACTAGGAAGAAGTTTAACGTGACAGTTAAGAATTGGTGTTTTTAAGCTTAAAAACAACGATCGGTATCCCACCTACGGGGAACTACCACCGACCAAGGTCAAAAAGGACTTTGTAGAGAAATGGAATCCTCAACCGCCCGACGATACTCAATAATAAACGCTGAGAAGGGGTCATTGGATACTAATTGACGTGCAGTAGGAGGCTGAGTCACGATACTGGACTTTTTCGTCCTAAAAAAGGAGGCTGTGAGATGAGAAAATCAGGATTGAGAAACTGGACAGGAAGGATCATCTTGATGGCAGCGATGGCGATGGAATTAGTGTTTTTCATGGTGTTGGCCGCCACAACTTCACATGCTCAAACCAAGGTGGTGGTGATACCCATGACGAAAACGGTGCAACTGCCTCCGACGGGCCCTATGGCCCCGGTGCCCAAGACCGGTCAAACAGCGACTCATGTGGATGGAGATGACGGGGATCTGGAAAAAGGCGTTGCCATCGTTCCGGCATCGGAGCGGTTCCAGTACAATAGCAACGGCACAGTGACGGATCGACTGACGGGACTCATCTGGCTTAAGGATGGTAACTGTCAGGTGTTTTTCGACGGTGATGCGACAGGGGTGAATGAACGGCCATGGGAAAATGCAATCTATGCGGCCAATATGCTTAAAAGCGGTAGGTGTGGATTAACGGATGGTTCCCAGGCCGGGGACTGGCGGTTGCCGAATATCAGAGAATTAAAAAGTTTGGTCGACTACGGCCGTTACAATCCGGCACTGCCTGAAAACTGTCTTTTGGCGGCAACTACGATAGCGTCGTCGTTTTATTATTATTGGACGTCTACTACCTACGCCGTCGATCCAACCGGCGCGTGGAGCGTTTACTTCAGCAGCGGCGACGAGCAGGCCGACTATAAGTCCAGCAGCGGTTACGTCCGCGCGGTTCGCGGCGGACAGTGATGGGAAAAATGGTCAGGGTTTGACTTATTGACATTCCATGAGGAGTCAAGATATCTCCTAAGGAAAATCCGGGGACACAATACCATTGCCGGTATATGTAATTTTCCGGCTGGTTAGTGGGATAGGACTGAAGTGAAACTATAGTGGAAGTATGTTGACTTTTAGAACTAGCCCCCTGAATGAAATCAAGGACAAATTTGCTCCCTTAGCTCAGGAAGAGAGATGCGGAGTATACTGTTCTTGAGTGATTACAAGTAGATTCAACAGAACCAGGAGAAGTTATGGACTACCCGTTAGAAAATCTTGGGCCTGAAAAATTCCAACAATTTTGTCAGGCTCTTTTAATTCAGGAGTTTCCTAACGTTCAATGTTTCCCAGTAGCCCAGCCAGATGGAGGTCGTGACTCCACGAGCCTATTTATGAGCCCTACGAGGGAAGGTTTTCTTGTTTTTCAGGTAAAGTTTACAAGAAAGCCTTTAGAGGAAAAAGAACCCCATAAATGGCTTAGCGGTATACTAAAAGACGAATCACCAAAAATAGAGCGCCTTATCCCTCGTGGTGCAAGCGGTTTTTACCTACTTACTAACATTCCAGGAACTGCACACCTTGATAATGGCTCAATTGATAAGGTAGACGCCATCTTACGTGAAAATATTAGCATTCCATCACAATGCTGGTGGCGTGATGATATCAACAGAAGGCTCGATAGCGCATGGGACTTGAAGTGGATATATCCTGAATTAATGACCGGACCGGATTTACTTCGATCCATCTTTGAATCTGGGATGACCGAACAAAAAGAGCAGCGCACATCAACCATTAAAGCTTTCCTTAGAGATCAATATGACATTGACCGGGAAGTTCGATTTAAACAGGTAGAGCTTCAAAACAGGCTGCTTGATCTATTCATAGACGTACCAGTTACTTTTAGCCATCAACATAGCGGTAAAAAACAGCGAATGTTTGAGTATCGCAGAATATTAGAAAGCGTTCTTAAAGATACACCTCATAGAGAGGATGAACTGCAAACTGTCTATGAAACTCATAACAGTCTGGACGAGGGCATTGTTTTTAGAGAAGATGCGTTAGTAGGAACTGCCACTTTTCTGCTACACGCTTTAACACAAGCCCATATACCAAGAATGGTTATTGAGGGTGCACCTGGGCAAGGTAAATCAACCATAGCTCAATATGTGTGCCAAGTACATCGCATGAGACTTCTAAAAAAAGACAATGACCTTAGTAGAATAGCTGAGAGCCATCGGTCCAGTCCTGTTCGAATACCATTTAAGATTGACCTAAGAGATCTAGCGACTTGGCTGAGCAAAAAAGATCCATTTTCTGCTGAAGAAAACGAAGAGCTTCCTGACCAATGGAAAAGATCTCTAGAAGCGTTTCTGGCTGCTCAAGTTAGGCATCATTCTGGAGGTGCTGATTTTTCTTACGAGGATTTAATTGCAGTTCTTAAACTAAGCTCTGTTTTGTTAGTCTTCGACGGATTAGATGAGATTGCGGATATATCTAGAAGACAAGAGGTGGTAGATGAAATAATGAGGGGTGTCAACCGCCTTGAAGAAAACGCAGTTTCACTGCAAGTAATCGTTACCAGTCGACCAGCAGCCTTCGCTAATTCACCTGGCCTTCCATCTGAAAAATTCCCTTACTACCACCTCAGCTCAGTTACAAGAGAACTCATCAATGAATACGCAGAAAACTGGCTCAAAGCTCGAAAAATTCAAGGTCGTCAACGTTCAGAATTCAAGAGAATCTTAAAAAATAAGTTGGATCAACCACATTTGCGTGATCTTGCTAGAAATCCTATGCAACTGGCTATTCTTCTGAGTCTAATTCACACACGTGGCTCCTCTTTACCGGATAAAAGAACAGCCCTTTACGATAGCTATGTGGAGCTATTTTTTAGCCGTGAAGCAGAAAAAAGCCCAATAGTCCGAGAGTATCGTGATTTATTAATAGACATCCATAGATATCTGGCGTGGACACTACACTCTGAAGCTGAACAGGGACATGATAGGGGTAGCATCAGCACGGATAGGCTCAAAGTTCTTTTGTCAAACTATCTGACAGAAGAAGGTCATGATGTTTTCATCGCTGAAAAACTTTTCACAGGAATGGTTGAGCGAGTTGTAGCACTAGTGTCTAGGGTCGAAGGAAGTTTTGAGTTTGAAGTACAACCACTTAGGGAATATTTTGCCGCAAGATACCTATACGAAACTGCTCCTTATTCACCTCCAGGGGCTGAGAAACGAGGTACTAAACCAGACCGCTTCGACGCAATAGCAAGGGACTTCTATTGGCTCAATGTTACAAGGTTTTATGCAGGATGTTTTAGCAAAGGAGAACTTCCTTCTTTAGTTGACAGATTGCAGGAGTTGACTAAAGAAGATGGATACCACCTGATAAGTCACCCGAGAGTATTAGCCGCAACACTTTTATCCGATTGGGTTTTTAGTCAACACCCAAAATCAGTGAAGGCAGTTGTTAAATTAATACTTGATGGCATTGGCCTACGTTATATCCTAAGTGTTGACAGTAAGCGCTACGGTTCTGGTAGCCCGATGGTACTACCTGAAAAATGTGGCCAGGATGAATTGATTGATCGGTGTTTCTCGCTCTTGCGGACCAATCCTCCTCTGGATTATTGTTATGAAATAATTGGCCTTATTAAAGCCAATTCAACTACTGACAATATTAATAACCTGTGGTTCAAAAATGTTCCAGAAAAGCATCTTGAACGTACGCGTTGGGTCAACTATGGTCTTTACTTAGGGATTCTGTCTAAAATGCCCTTGAGTGATCTCGAAAATCTACTATCTGATGCCCCCAGTGACGCTACGCGGTTGAGCTTCTTGTATAGAGCAAAGCGGTTTGATTACTTGGAAAGCACAGAAAGCACATGTAGGGCTATTATAGATGCAATCTTGGATACCCAAGTATTGGCACAACAAAACCAGCGAGGCATAGGATCAATTATCGAATTATTCAGTCTTTTTCTTGACCCACTCCGATATGCGATAGCATTCACTAATAGACGACCAATTCCATTGCAGGAAATTTTGAAACGAAACAACCGAGTTCAAGTCGATGGTGCACAGAATAATCAGCGAAAGCAAACGTTGCCGCATGAGGTACTCGGTTTATGTGTTGAGGTTTCAAACATAGCGGAAATAGAATTACAACGGACTGGAGCTGAATGGGCTACTGAATTGGCTCCATGGGATAATATTGTAGAAAGCACGCGTTCTGCTTTTGGTGACAGGTGGGCACTTTTTTGTCTGGCTAATGTGGCCGCAGGAATCAAATCTCAAAAAGAAACCTGTGTCGGCTTTGAAGATCTATTAAACCATTCAAAATCGATATGTCGCAGAGTGCGTTATGCAAGATTACGAGCTGGTAATGTTAATTGGTGGTCAAAACTGATCGAATCTACAAGCAGTCAAACAGATTACATGCTGATGGCACTGATACTTTTCACGTGGGGCAGTTCTTCCACTTTAGTATCTTTAGTAAGATCAATCGAAAGTTTCTTAACGCAGCTGACACAGGAAAACTGGTATCTCCTCATGAACTCAGTACAACGTACATTGTTCTCTATTCATCAGGGCTGGAGAAATAATCCATTATCTTTTGATTTGTCCAAGATACCCAGTGACCTCTCCGATAGAACCGCGACAGCATTTGGTATACGGGCAAAAAAAGAAGCCAAGGAATTTTTCTATCATAATTACTTCGAGAATTATGAAGGTGCAGATCATATAACTTTAGAATTTTGTCAGAACGTCATTCTTGATAGGTCAAAAGTCAGAAGGCTATCCTGGAATCCAAATTTGGAATTAATCGCTAAAAGTTATGCAGAAGGAATTGTTTCTTTCCCAGTTACATTCCATCATTATTTTCAGTATAACGATGCCCAATCACTTCCTAAAGATGTTGCCCAAAAGATCGCATCAAATCCTGACAAATATCCATGCTATCTGGTTACACAAGCGGAAACCACATGTAAAGATATTGTGTCGTCGAACATCATTCCTGTAGGTACCGTTGCAGAGAAAGAAGGTTGGTTTACAACATAGAAAAGAAAGGGTCAGATCTTTGCTTGACTCATCTGAAGACGATGAAAAAAGTCAACATACCTATATTGAAGATTGACCGAAGTAAAAATCAACATATCTCCTATCTATTAGTCTAGAGTGTTTGGAAGTATCTTCACTTTTGGTTGCATCAAGAGATTCATGAAGAAGGTCAAGCTAACTGATTTTTTTTTAGGATTGAGATTGGCAATACAAATCTTATTCCGGGGTGACTTCTCCCTTTCACAAAATTTGTAATTCGATGGGTCCCTATCAAACAGGCAAACAGATACCAGGGTACCCCCTAAGAATGTCATAATTTATCAATAATAATTGACGATTCTTAATATTAGTATATAAATGTATGCTTATATGATCATGACAATGTATGGGCTAAGTTTATGTTTTATAGCTCGCCAGACTAAAGCTGATAGAAGAACGCTCAATGGCTGAACAATTTAATGAGATTAACCTGCAAACACTGGCCTTCCTTGCTAAATGCCTGGCTGATGAAAATCGGCTACGAATCTTACTTTGTGTGAGTAGGGGGAAAAAGTCTGTATCCCGTATTGTTGAGGAACTTAAAATATCTCAGCCTCTCATCTCCCATCATCTCAAGGAGCTGAAGAGGGCTCTGCTTGTCAATGTCGAGCGCAGCGGCCCTTTTGTCTATTATGAATTGGCAGATGAGCGTATCCTCTCAATACTCGAGAAGCTAAACGAGTTAGGAGATGACCTGCTCAAGACAAGAACAAGTTTTTAATCCAAAAGGATATCTGAGGGATGATATGGGCGGAATTGAAAAACACATAGACAGTATGGATCCTGAAGACGCTCTGGCAGCAATAGCAACAGCTGCCAACAAGCTTCTTTCTCAAATCAGTGACGAGGCCCGTCTTGATTTTGTTGTGTCCCTAATTGGAGATTCCGGGGTCGACAAGATCTCCAGCATGGTAAATCTCTGACTGGCTGAATGCATGGACGAAGGTGTCGATCCAACTAGCATGTGCCAGAGTCTAGTCCATAAAGTCGCTCAGTCAAAACAGCTGATGGCGGTTGCCGACCCGGACATTCTTATACTGTTTGAGAGTTGGCTGGATGAGCTTGAAGAAGAGGTGCTTGATTTCTTGAAAGCAAATCAGGATGCTGCCCCTCGGGAGCTTGCTGAAAACCTTGGTATATCGGAGAGTGGTGCGTCTTTCCTGCTCGCAAAACTGACAAAAAACAAATGATTTGAAGGAGGCATTATGGCCACATTAACTGTTTTTCACAGTGGAAACCCGGCTTGAGTAACCTGCAAAAAGGCTATAGGTGTAGCCAACGAAATGAAAGACAAATATGACAGCAATCTTGAAATTAAGATACTCACAACCGATTCAGAGGAAGCAAAGAGCTATAATTTCAGGAGCTCCACCAATGTTTTATTTAACGATGAGTTGATACCATTAGATATAGCCACAGATAGAGAAAAATTAGATCTTTTCCTTTCGGAAAACCTTTAAGTAAATGGAGCAAAGAAATATGAATATCACCCTGATTGCTTGCAGTGACAACCCAGAGATCCTCTGGAATTGTTTCAGGATGGGAAATCTTATGCTGGAACAAATGGACGAGGTTACTATTTTTTTGGATGGCCCATCTGTTAACTTTGCATCTCTATCATCGGAAAAATACCCCCTCCACGGTCAAGCTAAACTATTCACACTCTCCGAGGGAGTTCTTCAAGCCTGAGGAAAACTCCTTGACCTCCATGGAGTGGAGGATGGATACCATCAGCGGGTAAAACAGATTGACCTTTATAAATTGATTATAGAAAGTGATAAAGTAATTAGCTTTTAGCAGAGGAGATAATATTCCATATGAAATTCACACCACTAAAATTTCAAGGAACATTAGCAGCAGCAGGGGTTGCTTTAATGCCTTATATTTTTTTGAAAATTAACATTTTCAAAAGCGAAGGAGATATCTCTTCAGCAAATTTGTCGTTACTTTCCAACGGCCCTCTAGAATATGGAATAGCTTGGTTTTTAATAACAGTAATGGGCTTATTTATAATAATCCATTTCACTCTTACTACCATTTTCCTAAAGGAACTTTTTGTATGGTTGCTTACCCTTACTAATTTCAAAGAATTAATGAAAAACCCTTTAGCAAATTCAGCGTTGTTCTCCCCATTAATTTCATTGCCAATGACTATGGTTGTGTTTTTTGGTCCAGTTAGTTTTTTTGTTCCTCAATTAACTGAAAATATGCAGAGTTTAATGTTGCCAGCATTTATTGTATTTGGCTTTTTATGGGCAATATTGATATCACTTGAAATGACAGCTGCTAAGGTTTTTTTCACACAATCAGTTGATCATGAGAAACTGAATTTTGGTTGGTTACTTGATGTATTAGCGCTTGGTGCAGTGTCACTATTTGGATCAAGTATTGCCGATTTGTCAAACAGCAATCTAATATCATCTTTTGCCGCATTTATGGTTATGGTTGCACTTTTGCTCGGAATCGCAGTGTTTTTCGTGAAAGTGGTAATACTTTTTTATCAACAAATTAAATCAAAAGTAATGCCTGACGTAAACATATTGCCAGCATATTTTTTAATTGTACCCCCCATGTGTTTGTTGGGGTTTAGTTTCTATAAATTACTCGGCTATGCCAGTAAAACGTATGGTTTTGATGCAAATGCAATCTCATTCTTGATTATGGTGTTTTCATATCTAACAGCAATGAGTTGGTTTATTTTTTCAATTGCCCTCTTAAGGGAATATTTAAAAAAGGAGTTTATGGCATCCGAATTTTCTCCGGCACAATGGGGAATGGTCTGAGGATTTGTTGGAACCCAAGTTTTGGGTTCAATGATTTATAAATTATATTTCAGCCATGTCTTACTCAGCGCTATTAATTTTATGAGTATTGTTTTCGTTACAATCGTTTTTATGATCATATTTGGAAAATTTATTACAGCATCCAGGCTATCACAAAT
This sequence comes from Pseudomonadota bacterium, assembly GCA_018817385.1. Lineage (GTDB taxonomy): Bacteria > Desulfobacterota > Desulfobulbia > Desulfobulbales > Desulfocapsaceae > Desulfocapsa. The sequence goes on along the minus strand of JAHIUA010000025.1, from coordinate 354 downwards.
TACTTAAATCTCAAGTTTCGGAGTTGTATAACTCATTGAGCTATCGATAAATAATGCTAACTCCTTGCTCGATTGCAGAAAATCCGTCTATTGAATCATTGTATTTTTACATCAAAAGCTTGCTGTTTTGCTCGATGCAGTCAACAATCGAACGGTCACATAGTGATTATTTACGACCTAAATTCAGAACGATAGGCCAAGTCAGAAACTTGAGGGATTAGAAAGGAAATGGATAAACGGTGCTGTGGCTATAAAAGACGGCTTGAAGCTATAGCAAAATCCACAGACCATCTCGAGGCAATGGTCAAGCGCGCTATCAGTGCCGGGATAGGGGCAAACTATATCTTGATGGAT